>JBBTRG010000020.1:28296-39302 GCA_038065295.1 Patescibacteria group bacterium | reverse complement strand
GCCGATTGGTCGCCGCCATCACTATCACTTTTTCATGCGGCTCAAAACCGTCCAACTCCACCAAAATCTGGTTTAAGGTCTGCTCCCGCTCGTCATGTCCGCCGCCCAAACCCGCTCCGCGATGCCGGCCAATGGCGTCCAATTCATCAATAAAAATAATAGACGGCGCGGATTTTTTCGCCAAACTGAAAGTATCCCTGACGCGGGACGCTCCCACGCCCACGAACATTTCCACAAATTCCGATCCGGAAATATGAAGGAATGGCACGCGCGCCTCACCCGCCACTGCCCTCGCCAAAAGCGTTTTGCCCGATCCGGGCGGCCCCATCAAAAGCACGCCCTTGGGAATGCGCGCTCCGATATCCAAAAACTTCTTGGGATTTTTTAAAAAATCAACTATCTCCATCAGTTCTTCTTTGGCTTCTTTAACTCCCGCCACATCTTTGAAACTCACGCGGTCTTTGCCGTCATCTGGCATCACCATCCGCGCTTTGGACTGACCGAAAGTAAAAGCCTGGACATTGGCGCGAGAAACTTGTCGCGCAGCCATCCAGAAAAAAAGAACGATCAAGACGAAAGGCAAAGCAAAAGGCAAAATCGTCCCCATCCAAAACCAAAATCCGGACGGTTCTTGAATTTCAATGTTCAAAGACGCGATTTTTTCGCGAGCCACTCCGTAATTAAGCAAAATTTCCGAAAATGCCGCCTCGCTTTCTTTTTTGGCGGTTGCCTGACCGCCGCCTTTAAGCGAAACGTTCAAATCACTTCCCTGAATGGCAATTTTTTCCACTTCGCCCGCCTGAATCTTCGCCACCAAATCGGAAAAAGAAATTTCTGGAGTTTTTTCAAATTCTCCCGCAAATAAAGAATATGCCGTCGCCAAAATCAAAAAAATCAAAACCGCGACCAGTATATTTTTACCGAAAGAAAAATTTTTCAAATCTTTCATATTCATAGTCTTATTATTATACAGCTATATGCTATACTGGCAAGCAAAGTATTGACTTTTGTAGAATGATAGTGTAATATATGGCCAAAGTAGAGTTCTTTAATTTTAAACTGCATATTTACGAAAGGAGGAATTGACCGGTTCTTTTGGGCAACTTTTGACGTCATGAGCGCAACATTTGCGCGTATGGCAAAATTTTCTTAACCGCAATTCAGAGGATACGACAATGGCAAAAGGTTTAGGATTAGGCGATATCAAAGACATGGGTGCTGAAAAGGTGCTCAAAAAAGTTGCTGAACAAAAAAAACCGGCCGCCGCGCCCAAGGTCTCCAAGACCTTAACCACGGTAGAGACACTCACCGAACAGCTGAAAATGTTCACCGAAAAACACGAACAGGACGTGGCTGAAAAGAGGAGATACAAAGAATTGTCCGAAAAGGCGGACAAAGCCATCAATGAGGCACGCTGTCTCAAAGATCTGGATGAGAACGATGATGTCATCGTCATCATTGATAGGCTGGAAGAAGAGATGAGCAAGCTGTCCCAGGGCGGCAGAACCATCCAGAACGTAGGCAAAACCGCCAAGATCGGCACCAAGGAGAAGCTCGACTTTCTCCATACGCTCGAAGAGGTAAGGGGCGGAAACGTGGAATGGCCGGCTATCATGAAGCTCGCCACGGAGGCCAAAAAGGTCGGCGCATTGGTGCAAACCGAGGACTCCAAATCCTCACTTCGCTTCATCACCAAGACAGGCGAAGAGATGAGGGAGATCTTCTTTGACGAAGCCGAAAACCTCGGCCGCGTCAACCGTATGATCTCCACCGAAGTCCACCGGATCTACCACGAAAAGAAAGCCGCCGAAAAAGCCGCTTTCCAGGACCGCCTCGCCAAAGAAAAGGAAGCCAAACAGCGTCTTTTCAACCGCAATGACAAAATCTCCCATGGAGAACTTGTGGCGGGCAAGGTAGGATCCATGATCATCGTGGTGCGCGACCGCGACGGACGGTATGAAGTAGGCGCTTTCGTTATTGAAAGCAACGGCACTACCGCCACGGCCACCGAACCGACCTCTGAGCGCGTAGAATCGCTTCTTTCCAAGCACGGATGCTTCCGTGAATTCTCCGTACAGAACACGGACAGCTACCCCGGCCTCATCAAGAAACTGATCCAGGCGGATCAGGAACACCTGGAGGCCCAAAGGAAGTACCGTGAAGCGCGCAAAGCCGAAGCCGAAAAGCACCGCGAGGCGCTTGCGGCCAAAGCCGACATCACGCTCACCATGGCGAATGAGGGGGAAAGAGGCACCTTCTATGTGCCGGTGGACAAGTTCTACGACAAGCGGAACGAACGCACCGTATTCGGAGCGTTCCTCGTGCGCAAAAACGCGGACGGCCGCGCGCAGATCGTGGAAGCCATGGGAGAAGCCGGCAAGCTCATCCCCGAAGTCGCCTACAAACGGGCGCTTTCGTGGGAGCAGTTCTGTCAGAACTTCCTTCCCGTGATCAAGGTTCCGCTCCAGCGGCAGGCCCGCTATGAGGGCATTCTCCTCCCCGGTATGACGCCGATGGAAGAAAGAGCCTCCGCGCCCGAAATGGCGACCGGCGAAACCGTGCCTGAAGCCGAAAAGGAATCAGAATAAAACGATTCCCTATCCCCCCACCTACTTAATAGGTGGGGGGATTTTATTTGACAATTTTTTTGTATTATGGTATTATTTAAGATAATTTAGAACAGTAACTTAACAACCTCAAACCCTATTTTCTGAAAGGAGGCAGCGATGCCTTACAACGCTATTAACGCTATTGCTACGCACTGGAGGCCTCATTTTGAAGAACTTTTAGGCATCAGGATAGAGGAAATTTACGAAAATTCCGGACAGCCCATTAATGTCATCTTGATAAAAGACGGCTTAAAACCGTTTTTGATGACCGAGTCCGGCATGTTCGCCTTAGAGCAAATTGAAAAAGAAGGTGTGGCATTCCTTGGCATAGGACGCGGGGCATTGGACGATCACGGCAAAGAAGAATGCGCCGCGACACTCATGGCAAAGCGGCTCGGAGAGGAAAAAGCTCCGGAGCTCCGCCGATTGCTTAAATTCGCTCTGCGACGCGACAGCAAGGGCGGCGAACCACTGGATTTAGACGACATCACCACAGCGCTTCACGATCTTTATCCGGAAAATCCGAACAAAGTAAGAGAGATCGTCAATTTGGTGATCAACGCGGAAATAAATGAAGCGCTGTTTCGCGAATGTCTGACGCAGACACATTTGTCGCCAAAATTCGGAGAATCGTGCGCGAACGCCATACGCCTACTCCGCGAAGAAGCCGAAAAGCAATCCGCAAAATACGGCGAACACAGGGAAAAAGTCTCCGGACGCTTGCTGGTATATCTTCAAAAAAGACAAGGCGGCCAAATCCAGGATTTTGACCTGGTAGACTGCGCAGCGCTTCTTTTGCGAAGAACATCCAAAGACACCGCCGAGTGGATTCACGAAGTGGTGAAAGCCGAGATCACGCGCCAAGCGGAATTTCATATACTCGCCAAAGAGCAGTATGAAAAAAACGCGCGGGAAGAAATGATGCGGATCGGAGGAGTGGAGCTTAAAGTGGTGATCATGGAATCCGGCCATCGGCTGATTGCCAAATACGGCTTCTACAAAGGAGCGGGGGTTGTGATTAAGCGCAACCCCGAAACCGGCCATGTGCAAATCTCGCGGAGCAAACAACGCACCCAAAAACCGAAATGGCGCGGACGAGGCGATCTGTTCACCTTGCGCGATGTGGCAATACTGCTGCGGCGCGCCGAGCAGATTGCAAACGGTGTTGAGCCGTCCTCTGATGTCGCTTTAGGCGAACAGGACGGCCCCAAGGGAGCGGAATGTTGGTATTATGATCCTCGGATGGATATGATACTCAACGGTTCTCTCACCCATCCCGGCATTCCGGCAACCAAGCTCACCTTCTCGGAAATTGAGCGCATCGTAAAAGACACGCTCAAAAGAGTTTGAATTGAAAGCCCCCGTTGCAAAACGCAACGGGGGGCAAATTTTTATCCCCCACCTACAAAGTAGGTGGGGGATAATTGTTATTGTTTATTTGTTAACTTTTCCAAGTTTTTCCCGAAATCGCTTCCGGGCACAAACTCAAACCAGGTATATCCGGCATTATGCTTGACCGATAAAGCCGAAGATTGTCCGCCTTCTATATAAGAACCGGCGAGCATCTGCAAAATCAAACCGTACGCCTCATCCTTGTCGTGATAACTTTCTTTCAGACCGCACACACCTTTATGGGTATTGCGAAGATCCTCGGTAAAATCCCTGAAACTAAAATTCTTCTTATCAGCGGCAAGTTCGTAAGCCATCTTGGCCAACTGAAAATAAGAATTCTTGTTTAGTTCTGAAAAAGTGCCGTCTTCGTGCATAATCATGCGCGACAATAAACGAATTTCATCTTCCATTATCTGTTGAATGCCGTTCTTATACACCCAGGGAGAGGCATGATCCAGCGCGTCATCTTTCATCAGCAAAAGGCTTTCGCGGAAACCGCCTGCCTGCAACTTCGTAAGCAATCCCCTGAAAGTATTCTGCCTCATGGAAGAAACCACGATGACTTTTTTGCCGTTGGCTTCGTACATATCGGCCAAAGGCGCAAAATAATGATCTCCGCTTCCGATAACCAAAACATCAGGAGCCGTTTCCGGGTCGAACAAAAATGACGCGGCAACGCTATAGATATGCTCGTCCGTAACGCTCTCATCGCGCATGCCCTCGGTCGTCAAAACCGGCATAGCGTACGGAATCGCCCGCAAAATTTCTTTTATCTCCGACATACTCCCGGGCATGCAATGATACGGCATAAAAACCAGAAAGTGCGATATGTGCCCGTGATTTAAAAATGCGGAAACCAACACGTCCCACCTGATGGACATGCCGCGCTCTTTTACTGGAATCGTCAAATTATCAAAATCCATTAAAACCGCGATTCTGGGTTTGCGAAGATCTTTACTGGGATCATTCATCAATACTCCCTTCTGTCGTTTTTAAAGTGCTAAATTATCCAAACCGTTATATTCCGTGACTTCGCATAAATATATCACATTTGGCAAAACATTGCAATGGCTGCCTTTTGCCTATAATCTAAATAATAAGTGACAAACCAACCCAAAGAAAAATATCAAACCGTAACGCTCGCCGACAAAGACTATCCGGCGCTTCTTCGGGAAATTCCCAATCCGCCTGAAACGCTTTCCCTGCTCGGTAATTTCCGCGCCTGGAATAAACCCGCAGTGGCCATCGTAGGCACCCGGAAAGCCACCTCTTACGGCCTCCAGGCGGCGCGCGCGCTGGGGCGTGAATTGGCATCCTCCGGCATAACCGTAGTAAGTGGGCTTGCCCTGGGCATTGACGCGGAAGCGCATCGCGGCGCCCTGGAAGCGAACGGCAACACCGTAGCCGTCTTAGGATCGGGCATAAATATGATTTATCCGGCAACCAACCGGCCGCTAGCGGAAAAAATAATAAAACAGGGCGGCGCCATAATATCGGAATTTTCTCCCGATCTTCCGCCTGAAAGATGGACTTTTCCGCAACGAAATCGCATAATTGCCGGACTATCCAATGTCACCCTGGTGGTTGAAGCTCCGGAAAAAAGCGGAGCCTTAATTACCGCCTATCTCGCGCTGGAATACAACCGCGAAGTAGCCGCCCTACCCGGAGAAATAACTTCCCTTAATTCACAGGGAACCAACAAGTTAATCAAGCTGGGAGCGGCTATAATCAGAAACGCGGACGACGTATTGGAACTGCTGGGCATTACAACTCCGAATGCCAAAGCCCCGCTTGACAAGTTGGATAAAATAGAAAATGTTATAATGCAATGCTTAAGTTCGCCTCAAAGCAAAGATGAAATACTTAACTTAACGCAATTACCGGCAGACACCCTGAATCAAAAGTTGTCGCTACTTGAATTAAAAGGTGCTATTAAAAATAATGGAGGAATATATGAAATTAGTAATAGTTGAGTCACCGACCAAAGCCAAAACCATAACCAGATTTTTGGGGAAAGATTTCATCGTAAAATCAAGTTATGGCCATGTCCGTGATCTTCCGGCATACCGCCTGGGCATCGATTTGGAAAATAATTTTGAACCACAATATGTCATTCCCAAAAAATCCGCCAAAATAATCAAAGACCTGAAAAGCGAATTAAAAAAGGTGGATACTTTAATACTCGCGACCGATGAAGACCGCGAGGGCGAAGCTATTGCCTGGCATTTGCTACAAGCATTGGATGTGGACGGCACAAGCGCCAAAAAGAAAAAGAAAGAAAGCACCGCCAAAAAAACTCCCCTCAAAATAGAACGCATAGTTTTCCACGAAATAACCAAACAAGCCATAGAAAAAGCCATCAACTCACCGCGGAGCCTGGATATCAATATGGTGGACGCGCAGCAAGCTCGCCGCGTTTTAGATCGCCTGGTGGGGTACAAACTGTCTCCCTTTCTCTGGAAAAAACTGATGCGCGGATTATCCGCCGGACGCGTGCAAAGCGTGGCACTCCGCATCATAGTGGAACGGGAAAAAGAAATAAAAGCTTTCCTACCGCAAAAATACTGGCAAATAAACGCGCTGCTAAAAAAATCGTCCTCCACCAAAACAGAAGCGGCATTTCCAGCGCAAATGACCACGATAGACGGCAACTCCATAGAAAAACCGGGGCTCTTGGACGAAAATGAAACAAAAAAAATAATGACCGACTTAAATACAGCTAACTGGCAAGTGACATCCATTGAGAAAAAACGCGTAGAAAAAACCCCCAAGCCTCCATTTACCACAAGCTCCCTACAACAGGAAGCATGGTCGCGTCTGCATTTCTCCGCCAAAAAAACCATGATGATCGCCCAGCAATTGTACGAAGGTCTGGAATTAAAAAATAAAGGGCAAATCGGTCTCATAACTTATATGCGAACGGATTCCGTAAATATCGCGGGCGAAGCGCTCGCCGCCGCTTCGGAATTCATAAAAAACGAACTGGGAGAAAAATACTCCCTGCCCTCGCCCCGCGTATTCAAAACCAAATCCAAAACCGCGCAAGAAGCACATGAGGCTATTCGTCCCACCCATCCGAACATTCCTCCCAAATCCATCAAAACCGAATTGAGCCGCGACCAATATGTGCTTTACGAAATTATCTGGCAAAGATTCATCGCGTCGCAAATGGCGCCCGCAGTTTTTGACGGCACCACGGCCATGATTGACGCCTCAAACTCTTCTACAACGCGCAAATACGGCTTCCGCTCTTCCGGGCAAATCATGCTTTTTGACGGATACATAAAAGTTTATCCCATAAAAACCGAAGATACGCTGTTGCCTGATCTTAAAGAAAATGACCGGCTGGCGGCGGAAAAAATTGAAAGTTCCCCGCATGAAACCGAACCGCCTCCGCGCTACACCGAAGCGTCGCTCGTAAAAACTTTGGAAAAATTCGGCATAGGCCGCCCCTCCACATACGCTCCGATTATCTCCACTATCCAGGATAGGGGTTATGTGACTAAAAACGAAGCAAAAAGTTTTCTACCCACCGAAATGGGAGAAAAAGTAAATAATCTTTTAATGGAACATTTCCCCCAGATAGTGGACATAGATTTCACGGCAAAAATGGAAGAAAACCTGGATCAGGTTGCGTCCGGAGAAAAAGAATGGCGGCCGACTTTAAAAGAATTTTACGAGCCGTTCGCCCTGCATCTCAAAGAAAAATACGAAACCGTAGCCAAACAAAATCTTACCGAACCTACGGATGAAAAATGCGACAAATGCGGAGCGCCCCTTATAATACGCTACGGACGCTTTGGACGATTCATGGCATGCTCCGCTTTCCCGGAATGCAAATTCACCAAAGCATTGCCCCCGGTATCGCTCAATATCAAATGCCCCAAATGCGGCGACGGCGATGTGATAGAACGAAGGACCAAAAAAAGACGCCTTTTCTACGGCTGTTCCAATTATCCCAAATGCGACTTTGCCACATGGCAGCGACCCACGGGAAAATTATGCCTGGAATGCGGATCGCCATTGGTTGAACTAAAAAGCGGCATAAAATGTTCAAATAAAAACTGCAAATTCAAAGAGGGTAAAAAATGAGCTGGGAAGAATATGTAAAACAATTAGACATCTGCGGCGTCCCTAAAGACGGCCGGGACTTGATCAAGCAAGCCTTTTTATTCGCGCATAAAGCCCATGAAAACCAAAACCGGTTTTCCGGCGAACCCTACATTAATCACACCATTAATGTCTCCTTGAAAGTAGCGGCTCTGCATTTAAACGCCGCGGGCATAGCCGCCGCCCTTCTTCACGATACGGTGGAAGACGACAGGGCGCCGCTCAAAACCATACGCAAAAAATTCGGTCCGGAAGTCGCTCTCTTGGTAAACGGCCTGACCAAAGTCAAAAAAATAAAATATCAGGGCGTGGAGCGGCAGGTGGAATCCATGCGCAAAATGTTTTTGGCGCTCGCCGAAGACATAAGAGTGGTCATTATCAAACTGATGGACCGCATGGACAACATGGAAACGCTTGAATACCATCCCAAAGAAGAAAAACAAAAACGCATCGCTTTAGAAACCCTGGAAATCTATGCTCCGCTCGCCGACCGCCTCGGTATGTGGAATGTAAAATCACAATTGGAGGATCTGGCCTTCAAATATGTTTATCCCGAAGAATACAAATGGATTACCCAAGAGGTTAAAGAAAAAATTCCAGAGCGCGAAAAATATCTGCAAACCATACTGCCCGTTTTGAAGAAAGGACTGAACAAAGAAGGAGTGCGCCCGCTGGAGATTTCCTGGCGTGCTAAACATTATTACAGCATCTGGAAAAAACTCTCCAAAAAAGGCATGGACTGGGGACGCATCAAAGATCTCGCCGCCATGCGGATTATAGTAAAAGATGTAGAGGCCTGCTACGCGACACTGGGCGTCATACACACGCTCTGGCGGCCATTGCCAGGGAGAATCAAAGACTACATAGCCCTGCCTAAACCGAACGGCTATCAAAGCCTGCACACCACGGTATTTTGCGAGAACGGCAAAATAACGGAATTCCAAATCAGAACTCCGGAAATGCACCGGGACGCGGATTTCGGCATCGCGGCACACTGGGCCTATGAAATGACTGGCAAAAAAAGTGAAAATTCTCCGGCCCAATCGCAAAAATTCGCGTGGGTACGCCAGCTCCAAGAATGGCAAAAAGATTTTAAAAAAGGCAAGCAGTCAAGCCAGGAATTTTTGGAATCGCTCAAAATTGATTTCTTCAAAGATCGCATATTCGCGCTAACACCCAAAGGCGATGTGATTGACCTGCCGGAAGACGCGACACCGATCGATTTTGCTTATCATATTCATTCCGAAATAGGCGACCAGTCATCCGGGTGCAAAGTAAACGGACGCATGGTGCCGCTCTCCCATAATCTCAAGTCCGGCGATGTGGTGGAAATGCTCATCCAAAAAAACAAAAAACCATCCCAAGAATGGCTGGAAGTCGCGAAAACCTCACTCGCCAAAAACCGCATTCGTTACGCATTAAAAAAGAAATCACTTTTACTGCGCCCTCAAAACGCGCAACAAAAAACAGAACTCGTCATTACCGCCGCTAACCGCGTAGGGCTTATCAAAGACATCAGCGCGGTATTCGCGGGGTTCCGCATCAATATAGAATCCATAAAAAGCGAAACCGCGGGAACGGACTACCCTACCGTGAGCATCATATTCACGCCTAAAAACGAGGAGCAAACGGAAAAAATAAAAACCCGGCTAAAAAAACTGCCGGGGATTGAAAATATAAATTTAAAACCGCACCACTAACGCGCGATAGATTGTCTAAAGGGTAAATCTGTCTATCGCGTCTTTTTCCACATCGGATAAAACATTACCGCCGGGTTTTTTGTCTGTCATTAAGTTTTCCAAAATTTCATCAGACACGGACGCCACCTGCACGGCAACATCGGCTATGCGCGGATCCGCGAATGGCAAATCATTGCCGCCCGGCGCAACTTCTTTTGAAACATTTTCCAAAGACACAGCTTCAGTTTCTGATGGTAAATTCACGTTATTCTCCAAACGATCTTTCGCGACCTTCTCTAAAATATCCCGCAATTCCTCGTCGGAAAAAAACGAAATGGAAATCACTCCGCCCAAGCCGCGCCGCTCAATCGCCACACGCGTTCCCAAAACATGCGCCAATTTTTCCTCCAGCACACGCGTGTTCTGATCGGGTAAATCATCCAGCTTCCGCGCGCGCTCATAAGCAATGCGCCTCGCCGCCTTCTCCGCGTCACGTACCGACAATTTTTTATAAACTATGTCTTTAAAAAGTATTTTCTGCGCTTCAGGCTTATCGGAAAGCATCAACAGCGGGCGCGTATGTCCCTCGTTTATGGAACCGTCAACCAGGGCCTGTTTGATTTCCTCCGGCAAAACAAGAAGCCGCATGGTGTTTGCCACGAATTCGCGACTTTTGCCGATTTTCACGGCAATTTCCCGCTGTTTCATTCCGAACATATCCGCCATTTGCCTGAAAGCGATGGCGCGCTCAATAGGGCCCAAATCTTCTCTCTGCACATTTTCCACCAGCGCCAATTCCAACTTCACTTGCTCCGCCGGCTCTTCCCGGATAATCACGGGTACTTGCAAAAGACCAGCTAATTTGGAAGCGCGGAGACGCCGTTCGCCCGCGATAAGTTCATAATCAACCACTGTTCCGGTCGACACTTCATGCTCGCAACGCACCACCACCAGCGGCTGCAAAACGCCATATTGGCGGATGGATTCGGAGAGCTCTTTCAATCTGTTTTCGTCAAATTCGCGCCTTGGCTGAAAAGGATTAGGCTTCACTTTTTCGGTCTCCACCCAAAAAATGCTAAAATTCTTATTGAGAGATGGGTTGTTATCGTCCATTGTCTAAAATCTAACAAAAAAGTATACTAGTTGGCAAGGGGAAAATTTATGCCGGAGTGGCGGAATTGGCATACCTGCCTGCCGGCAGGCAGGCGCGCACGAA
>JBBTRG010000020.1:17534-28196 GCA_038065295.1 Patescibacteria group bacterium | reverse complement strand
AGAGTATTTAAAAAGCTTATTATAAAAAAATGCCGGAGTGGCGGAATTGGCATACCTGCCTGCCGGCAGGCAGGCGCGCACGAACAAAATATATGTTTTATGTATATGCTATAAAAAGTATGGCCCGTAAATATATTTATGTCGGCTTAACCAATAATCTGGCAAGGAGAGTAGGACAGCATAATAATAAAAAAGAGAAAACCACACGATCTTTTGCACCTTTCAAGATTTTATTAACTGAAACTTTCCCTACCAGGATTCATGCTCGACAAAGAGAAAGGTATTTAAAATCAGGAATTGGCAAAGAGTATTTAAAAAGCTTATTATAAAAAAATGCCGGAGTGGCGGAATTGGCATACGCGCACGACTCAAAATCGTGTTCCCGTGAGGGATTAAGGGTTCAACTCCCTTCTCCGGCATTAGTTCGGAACGAACTTTATAATTGTATGGGAGTTGAACGGAGCGATGTTATCGCTCCGCGGGATTCCGCCCTGTAAGCGGAATCAACTCCCTTCTCCGGCATTTGTTTGGTACGAACTTTATCATCCGGCAATCCTCCTCCCCCTCATCGTTCAATGGATAGGATATCTCCCTCCGAAGGAGACGATGTAGGTTCGATTCCTACTGAGGGGACATTTTATAGAAATATAAAAACCAAAAAAGTATTAACCAGAATCAAACTCGATAGTGTTTCATTAAATAAAAAATTAAAACGCCAGAAAATATGCCCACCACCGCCCCACCCAAAATATCGGACGGCCAATGAATTCCACCGACCACCCGGGATACGGAAATTAAAACCGCTCCAACAAAAAATACGCCGCCCCAAACGCGATTATACAAAAATATCGCCATGGCCAGCGCAAAGAAAAACGCCGCATGCCCCGAAGGAAAAGCTCCGCCGGAACTGTGGTCAATCAGCCGATAAACATCCGTAACCTCAAAAGGCCGCGGTTTTGCGTAAAAAAACCGGATAATTTCAGTCAGGATAAGTCGGGAGAATAAAGCCGCGAGCAGTGCATCCGTCAATATTCTGAAACCGTTTTGCCAGCGATAAGCAATCACGGATGCTAAAAGCCCGCCCACCAGCCAATACTCTAGATAACTCGCGAAAAAAATAAAAATCGCGTCCAGCCATTCGGATCTGCCCGCGAAACTATTTAAATAATGAAATAAACCTAAGTCCATGGTGGAATACCGCTTAATCAATTATAACCCGTATAATGAAAAATTTCCTCTTCACTCACGGCGCCCCGCCGCAAAATCTTAGGCGGCCAGACCGTGCAATCAAGCACGGTGGAAGGCTGGCTTTCCGGCAACTCTCCCCCGTCTATCAGCAAATCCGGCTTAAACGGCACATGCTTAAATTCCGCCTCCACCCCTTCCGCGCGCGACAGTGAATTTCTGCCGGATAAATTAGCCGAAGTTCCGGTAACGGGCCCGCCTAATTTTTCCATGATTTTTAAAATTAAAGGATAATCCGGCATGCGAACCCCAATGGTCAACCCGCGGTTTCGCACGCTAATCGGCATCCAGCCGCGGGACGGCAAAACGCAAGTTACTTTGCCGGGCCAGCATTTGTGCAAAAATTCTTTAACATTAGAATCTTTAACAAACGCTACATCATCCAGCATCTCAAACGATGAAACAAAAATCGGCAAAGATTTTTCCAATCCACGCCCCTTGATGACAAAAACTCTCTCTATCGCCACATCGCTTCTGGCATCGGCCACCAAGCCGTACACCGTGTCCGTGGGCGCCGCTACGACATGCCCTTGTTTCAAAAAAGCCGCGACGCGGCTCGCCACATCTTCTTCGTTATTTTTTGCCAGAATGCGCTCCATCAATAAAATTTTTCCGACAAAATTTTCTCAGCCCGAACCAAATCTTCCGGGCACCCCACGGGGATCCATTCCGAAGAAATTTCTCCGAAAAACGCATGATCTTTTATCATTTTGCTGATGGCACTCGTTAAATAATACTCCCCGCTTTTGCTTTTTTCCGCCTCATATTCAAAAATTCTCCCGTCCAAAACCATAGGCCCCGTAGAAACCATATGGGATTTGGGATTTTCTGGTTTTTCCTCAATGTCTATAATTTTATGCGCTTCATCCATCGTCACTACGCCAAAAGGCCGCGGATCTTCCACTTCTTTGATGGAAATGGCAAGATCGCGCGAAGCCAGGCGGCAAAGCCCTTCTTTGCCGTGTATATCGTCAGCATAAAGCATCATAAATTTATCCTCGCCCAAAAAACTCCGGCAAAGAGCCAGCGCGTGCGCCGTGCCCAATTTCTCTTTCTGCCGAATGTAATTTATTTTCTTACCCTGAAAATTATTGCCCAAAAAATCCTGAATTTTATCTCCCAAATATCCGACAACCAAAATAAGCTCATCCACTTCCGGAGGGAGCGCGTCAATCGCATGCTCAATTAAAGTTTTACCACAAACTTTTAGAAGCGGCTTAGGAGTGTCGCGGGTTAACGGCAGCATTCTGATGCCTTCTCCCGCCGCCAAAATAACGGCTTTCATCCCGTTAGAGATAGGAAGCGTTTTAATCTATTTTTAAGATAGCGCTTGCCCATACCAGTTTTTAAATATTTTTCTCGCGACCTTGCATCTTGCTCAATTAAGCAGGCTTCATAATAAATCAACTTAACCAGACCCCTGCTTTTGGTTGAATAAACTTGGTTTGTGTCATGTTCCTTAAAACGCTTCCGTAAATCCCGCGTGTAGCCCGTATACCACTTCTTATCTTTCCTACTTTGAATAACATATACATAATGTAATCTCTAACGGGATATTCAATTTACTTATTAGCATAGATTCGCGAATGTTGCCACCACGCTCATTCCACCGTTACGGATTTTGCCAAATTTCTGGGCTTGTCCACATCCGCTCCGCGCGATACCGCCATGTGGTACGCGAACAATTGGAGAGGAATTACCGTAAGTATGGGCGAAATCGATTCCGCCACTTTGGGCACCAAAATCACTTCGTCAGCGTGATTGCCCATTTCTTTATCTCCAACTTCGCATACGGCTATGATCTTGCCGCGACGCGCCTTGATCTCTTGCATATTGGACAAAGTTTTATCATAAACGCTGTCCCGCATGGCAATTACCACCGAAGGAAAATTTTTATCAATCACCGCGATGGGCCCATGCTTCATTTCGCCCGCCGGATAGCCCTCGGCATGCACATAAGATATTTCTTTCAATTTCAAAGCGCCTTCCAATGCCACGGGCCAGCTATATTTTCTGCC
Source organism: Patescibacteria group bacterium (assembly GCA_038065295.1). GTDB lineage: Bacteria > Patescibacteriota > Minisyncoccia > JACROR01 > JACROR01 > JACROR01. The sequence continues at coordinate 24,933 of JBBTRG010000020.1, read as the reverse complement.
CAAATACAAAAAATTGGGAAAATTTTTATAACGCTTGGCAATGGCTTTTATTTTAGCGTCTTGTTTCAAAATCTTATTCATCTTGTCGGGCAAAGACAACATGTCCGCCAATATGACCTTTGCCTGGTCGGCGGTCAAAAGTCTCATGCGCCCTATATAAACCGCCATGAGCGTGAGCACCACCAACTGCGATATGAAAGCTTTGGTGGAAGCTACGGCAATTTCCGGTCCCGCGTGATTATAAACTCCGGCGTGTACCTCGCGCGCTATGGTTGATCCAACAACATTGACGACACCCAAAGTCAAAAGGCCTTTTCTTTTGGCTTCCTTGATGGCCTCCAAGGTGTCTGCGGTTTCTCCGGATTGGGAAATAGCGATAACGGCGGTGTTTTTATCCAAAGGCAAAGAATGATAACGAAACTCCGAAGCATGTTCGACTTCCACGGGCACACGCGCGTATTCTTCAAAAAGATATTTGCCGATCAGCGCCGCATAATAAGAAGTTCCGCAAGCAACTATCACGAACCGGTTTATATTATAGAGGCGCTCTTCCACCGGCTCCAAGCCGCCCAACTTCACGTCGCCGTCCTTATAAATTATCCTGCCGCCTATGGTATTTTTAACGACTTGCGGCGCTTCAAAAATTTCTTTCTGCATAAAATGTTCGAATCCCCCTTTTTGCGACTCTTCTATGTCCCAGTCGATGGTATCAATGGTTTTGTTCAATTTCTTTTTGGAAAAATCCAAAATATCAAAACCGTCCGGAGTCAGCACCACCATCTCATTGTCATTCAAATAAATTACATTTTTGGTATGGCTCACCACCGCGGCCGCGTCAGACGCCACGAAATATTCTCCGTTTCCCACGCCAACCAAGAGCGGAGATCCCCGCCGCGCCGCTACCAATACATTGGGATTTTGAGCGTCTATTACGGCAATACCGAATGTGCCCGTCACATGGCGCAAGGCTTCGCGCACCGCGTCTTCCAAACCGCCCAAGCCTAAGCCTCTCTCTATCAAATGCGCGAGTACTTCCGTATCCGTGGCAGAAACGAATTTATGCCCTTCGCGCGACAATACGCCTTTCAAAAATTCGTGATTTTCAATAATACCGTTATGCACCACGAAAATCCGCTTATTGCAGCAACTATGCGGATGCGCGTTAGCCACGGTGGGCTCGCCGTGAGTCGCCCATCGGGTATGCGCGATGGCGCAAGACGCGTTGGGAATAGAGCTTAATTTGCCCTCCAAAGAAGCTATTTTGCCTACGGATTTTTTCAAAAACGGATGAGACAAATCTCCATGAAGCCCGACTATACCTGAGGAATCATAACCACGGTATTCCAACCGCTTGATGCCTTCCAATGCCATCTTAATCGCGTTTTTTTTGCCTATGTAGCCGACTATTCCGCACATATTATTTTAACAGCTGCCATAATTGTTTGAATAAAATACGCTGGGTTTCCGAAATTTTATTATCTCGTATGATAACCCCGAACGGTTTATTGTCTTCCGCCACGGAAATGAGCGCCACCTTCGGGCCGTAAACCAAGACATAAGAAGGCGCGTCTTGGGGCAACCACTTTCTTTCGGCTAATTTGATATTTATGGGGTCACCTCCCTCTCCCAAGGCGATTACCCGCGTCTCAATCCCTTTTTTAATTTTTTCTTTGGTGAATTCGGGAAACAAGCGATAAAGATAATCGCGGACGGAACGGGAAGAATAAACATAATATATTTTTTCGGGCAACACTTCCGAGGTCGCCAAAACATCATCTAAAATTTTTTTAATCCCACTATCATCGTCAAAATATTCCACCGATGGCCTGCCTCCCTGTTTGGCGTAAAAAGACATCAAGGTGGGCATCGCCCGTTCAATTTTCTTTTTCTGAGAAACCAGGTTCTGCTCGGCGTTTCGCACGACATCCAGCACTTTTTCCGGAGATTCCACCAGAAAGCGTCTTTTCAATCCGTACTTTTCGGAAGATACCAAACCCTTACCGCTCAAACTGTTCAAAATATCATGTACCGTGCCGCGATTGATGCCGGTCCGTTCCGCGATAGTCCGTATGGCGGCCGACCCTAAAGGAAGCATGGCCGCGTAAACCGCGGATTCTTTTTCGTCCAACCCTATGGATTTAAAAATAGATTGTATCTCCGGAGGCATAAAATAAGTCAATTAATCCTATAATCTAAAGATAGGGCGTCTCTAATATTTTGTCAAAGAAATTTCTGCAAAGCTGTGGAAAAATCAAAACAACGGCTTTACTAGGCCGTTGTTTAATACTTAATGTGTCAACAATTAAATAACTATGTTCACCAATCTGCCACGAACCACAATAACTTTTTTAGGACTTTGACCTGCCAAAAGTTCCCGAACGCGTGACTGTTTTAAGGCAAACTCGTGCAAATCCTCTTCGCTCAAATCAGTGGCGACCTCCGCCTTATTGCGCACCTTGCCGTTTATTTGAATAACCAACTCGTAAACTTCCTCTTTTATTAATTTCGGATCGTGTTCCGGCCATTTTTCCAAATGTATGGAAGTTTTATTTCCCAGTTGCTCCCACAATTCTTCGGACATATGCGGCGCGAATGGCGCCAATATTTTTATAAATAATCCATAAACTTCGCGGGATAATTCTTTTTGTTCATCCATGGAGTTGGTCAAAATCATAAGCTGCGATATGGCAGTATTGAACCTGAAACCATCAATATCCGAGGAAACTTTTTGGATGGTCTTGTGCAATAATTTTTTCGTATTTTCGCCGGAGTCCGCGCCAATTAGTTTGTCCTGCAACCTCCACGCCTTTTCCAAAAATCTTCGCGCGCCGATGATGCTCTCCGAACTCCACGCCACGGTTTGGTCAAACGGCCCCATAAACATCTCGTACACGCGCAAAGTATCCGCGCCGTAAGCCTCCACAATGTCATCGGGATTAACCACATTGCCATAACGCTTGCTCATTTTCTTGCCATCTTTAGCGGTAATCAACCCCACATTTTGTAACCGTAAAAAAGGCTCTTTGTAATTCACGACGCCCAAATCATACAAAAATTTGTGCCAAAAACGCGCGTAAATCAAATGGCGCGTGGCGTGCTCCGCGCCACCCACATAAACATCAACCGGCGACCAATATTTTTCTTTTTTCTTGTCCACCAACGCCTTATTATTTTTAGGATCAATATAACGTAAATAATACCAGCTGGAACCCGCCCACTGGGGCATGGTGTTGGTTTCCCTCTTACCCTCTCCTCCGCACTTGGGACATTTCACATTTACCCATTCGGCAATACCGGCAAGCGGAGACTCACCCGTTCCCGTAGGTTCGTAACTTTTAACTTCTGGGAGTTTTACCGGCAAATAGCTCTCCGGCACTGCCACCACACCGCAATTATCGCAGTGAATGAGCGGGATCGGCTCGCCCCAATATCTTTGCCGCGAAAATACCCAGTCGCGCAATTTGTATTTAACGGTAATTTTACCACCCACAAACTCCGTAACTGCGCGTTTGGCTTTTTCCGCTTCCATGCCGTTAAATTTTCCAGAACCCACTAATTTCCCATCTCCAATATACGCCTCATCCAAAACCGGACATTTGGGGTCAGGATAAAACTGGCAAATCACCTGTTTAACCGGCAATTTGAATTTTTTGGCAAAAGCCCAATCGCGCTCGTCGTGTGCCGGCACCGCCATAGTCGCTCCTGTCCCGTAATGCGCCAAAACATAATCGGCTATAAACACGGGCAATTCCTCTCCATTTGCGGGATTGATCGCTTTTACGCCTCGCAATTCCACGCCGGTTTTTTCCTTGTTTTCGGCAGTGCGCTCTATTTCCGTTTTATTTTTTGATTCTTCTATATATTTTTCAACTTCTTTCCAATTTTTAATTTCCGGCTTCAATTCTTCCAGCAATTCGTGTTCCGGTGATAACGCCACATAAGTCGCGCCGAAAAGCGTATCCGCTCTCGTGGTAAAAACTTTTATTTTTAAATCGGTTTCCTTAATTTTAAAATCAATTTCCGCTCCCTCGGAACGGCCGATCCAATTGCGTTGCGATTCTTTAATGGATTCCGGCCAATTCAATCCGTCCAAGTCTTCCAATAAGCGTTCGGCATAATCCGTAATCCGCAATACCCACTGCCTCAATGGCCGCTTTTCCACCACGCTGCCGCATCTCTCACATTTGCCGTCCTCCAGATCCTCATTAGCAAGCCCGGTCTTGCAGGACGGGCACCAATTTATCGGTTCATGTGATTCATAAGCCAGCCCTTTTTCAAATAATTTCAAAAATATCCATTGCGTCCATCGGTAATATTCCGGATCCGTGGTATTAATTTCCCGTTCCCAATCATAATTGAATCCCAAAAGCGACAGCTGCTCCTTGAAACGTTTGATGTTTTTCTCCACCGCTACGCGCGGATGGATCTTATTTTTAATGGCAAAATTTTCCGCGGGAAGCCCGAAAGCATCCCAGCCCATGGGACGCAAAACCGCATAACCATTCATCCGCTTAAAGCGTGAATAAATATCGCTCGCGAAATATCCCTTGGGGTGCCCCACATGAAGGCCTTCTCCAGACGGATACGGGAACATATCCAAAACATAACTTTTAGAGCCTTTCAGCGCGTCTGAAGTTTTGTAAACGCCGCTTTTCTGCCACGCTTCACGCCATTTTTTCTCTATTTTTTTATGATTATAAGAGGCCATAACAATAGTTCTATTCTAAAATTTTTTTACCAAAAGCGAAACAAAGAATTCAACGCCCAAACCATCACGGTGACCGTCGCAACTTGCGATAGCGCGCCCGACACCCAGCTGTACCGCCAACGGTACGACGTATGCACGATATGCGCCTTATGAAACCAGGAAAACGGGGCATGCGGGAAAATTATATAAAACATACTCGCCACATCCGGCAGAACCGCAGAGAAGGCAATCCATAAAAGCAGCGCGATATCAGACCAATTCCAAGACAAGTTAAGCATCAAAAAAGTAACCGCCAAGCCGAGCAGCCCGTCCAATGCCGCCTTGCCCAGGTCCTCAAAAAATAACCTCCGTCGCGGCAAAAATTGCCTACCGCCCGCGCCGCGGCTGTCGTCTATTTTTACGACTGAAGATAAATTATAGTCCCAGTGCGGAATGGCGTCCACCGCGTAATGACTTAATACGGACACCGCCAAAATGGCCGCCGCTTTAGGCGCGGTAAGGGGATGCGCGAGAAGCGGCGCTGACGCCGCCGCGGCGATAACAACATGCGAGGAAAGTATCATATATTTATATGAAAAAGGTTTTTGAAATTTTGCGCAAAAATTTCACACATTTTTTCAAAAGGGACGCCGCGCAATTCCGCGATCTTTTTGGCGACCTCAATCACATAACGCGGCTCGTTTCTTTTGCCGCGATACGGTTCCGGCGCCGCGTAAGGAGAATCGGTTTCTATCAAAATCCGTTCCAAAGGAAGCAGCCGAATATCATCGTGATGCGCGTATTTGGCAAAAGTTACTACTCCGGTAAAAGACAAATAAAATCCCAGGTCAAGATATTTGGAAACATTTTCCCAGCTTCCAGCTCCGCCGAAAAAATGCATATCCGCCTTAACTCCTGGATAATCCCGCAAAATGTTCAACAAATCTTCATGGGCATCGCGGCAGTGTATGATGAGCGGCTTTTTAATTTCCAAAGAAAGTTCGATCTGCCGCCTGAAAATATCCTGCTGCTTTATTTTATCCTCTTCCTTTTTAACATGGAAATAATCCAACCCGCACTCGCCTATGGCAACCACCTTGTCATGCCGCGCCAAACTTTTGTAAAAATCTGCATCAAAAACACCCGACTCTTCTTCCTCTTCGGCAACCTCATCGGCATCATGAAAATGCTCCCCCGCGTGAATTGGGTGCATCCCTACGGCGGCAAACATGCCATCATTCCGTTCCGCGATCTCCACCGCTTTTTTAGAAGTCACTTTTTGCGTTCCGATATTAATGCATCCGACTCCCGCCTCAAGCGCCCTCTTTAAAACTTCCTCCCTGTCCGCGTCAAAAGCGGCAAAATTGAGATGAGCATGGGCATCTATTAATTTAAGCGATAAATTCATACAAATATTCTATCCTGGCGCTACGAGTTCAAAAAATTCCGGACAAATTTTCTTTTTTATTATAGCCGTTATGATTTGATGCTATTTTCTCCCATTTTTTCCAGCCGCGGAAAAAGTCCCGCGTGTTCTTTGACGGCAAAAGTTTTTATTTTTTCCAGCGGCATATCGGGCGGCACTCCGAAAATATCCAAAATTTTCCCGGCGGTCTCCGGCATAAACGGCAAAAGCATCCGCGCCGCGTGCGATAATCCGCAAGCCAAATTCCACAACACCGTTGCGGTTTTCTCCCGATCAACTTTCACCAATTTAAACGGCTCATAATCCTGCACATAATGATCCAGCTCACCCACCAGCCGCCATACGGCATCTCCCGCTTTCTGCAAATTCAATTCGTTCATGGCGCGTTCGTATTCCGGCAAAATAAATTTTTCTATCGTATAATCCACGCTAAAATATTCAGTTTCAAAACCTCCATCTTTCGCGCCATCCGGCTGAAGACCGATGTTTTTCTTTAAAGGAACGGAGTTGATCAAATCATTATCCGGCCGCGAAATCACTCCATTGGAATATAATTTTATCATCTTGCCGACACGGCTCACCAAATTGCCCAATCCGTTCGCCAAATTGGCATTATACGCGACCCGCAATTTTTCTTCCATAAAATCTCCGTCCTCAAAAGTGGAAATCTCGCGTAAAAGATAATATCGCACCGTATCCGCTCCGTATTTTTCAATCATCGCAAACGGATCCACGACATTGCCTAATGTTTTAGACATTTTCTGCCAACCGGAAGTTACAAATCCATGCGCCGCAATTTTCTTGGGCAGCGGCAAACCGGCGGATAAAAGCATCGCCGGCCAAATCGCGGCATGAAACCGCAAAATATCCTTACCGATAATATGGATGTCTGCCGGCCAAAAATTCTGAAACAAGTCATCATGCCCACTGCCATATCCCAACGCCGAAATATAATTAGTCAGCGCGTCACACCATACATACATGGTCTGCTCCGGGTCTCCGGGAACCGAAATACCCCATGAAATATCTTTAGCCGGACGAGAAAAACTTACATCCTCCAAGCCTTCGCGAAGCAAAGCTAAAATTTCATTCTTGCGCGCCACAGGCACTATCTCCATTTCGCCCGATTCAATGGCGTGCCTGATTTTTTCCGTATATCGGGAAAGCTTAAAAAAATAATTTTCCTCTTCTATGACTTCCGGCGCCTGTCCGTGATCCGCGCACTTTCCATCAGTCAAGTCTTTTTCCGTAATAAAAGCTTCGTGCCCCACGCAATACAACCCATG
>JBBTRG010000020.1:0-17524 GCA_038065295.1 Patescibacteria group bacterium | reverse complement strand
AACCCATGGTAAGATTTTTTGTAAATATCTCCGTTCTCCACCAAACGCTTCCAAAGCGCGCTGGCCGCCGGCCAATGCCTCGCCTCATCCGAAGTACGGATAAAATCATTATTGGAAATATTTAAAATACGCAGCAAGTCGCGCACTTTTAAAGAGTTTTTATCAACAAAATCGCGGATCGGCACGCCCTCTTTTCCCGCGGCACGCGCGATTTTCGCGCCATGCTCATCCGTGCCCGTTAAAAAATAAACTTCTTTACCAAGAAGCTTGTTATAGCGGGCTATGGCATCGGCTATGACCACCTCCTTGGCAAAACCAATGTGCGGAGGCGCGTTTACGTAAGCAATGGCCGTAGTAATATAAAAATTTTTACTCATCTACGCCGGCAATTAATTGTTTGTGCCTGGTAATATCCGTGGCGATCTCCACCAAAATGGCCGCCACTGGTACAGCCAAAATAAATCCGAAAAATCCCGCAATCTCGCTGCCTATCAATAAAGACAAAACAACCATTATCGGATTAACGCCTATGGTCTTTTTTACCACCAAAGGATAAATCAAATGGTTTTCAAATTGTTGGACTATTATATAAAATCCAAGCACTATCAACCCCAAAACTGGCTTCTGTATAAAAGCTATGGCAATGGCCGGAATAGCCGCCAAAACCGGACCGAACATGGGAATCAACTCAAACACGGCAGAAAGCATTGCCAAAGAAAGCGCATATTGCACCTGCAAAATAGTTAGCCCCAAAAATACCAAAACTCCCACCAAAACCCCCAACAAAATCTGGCCCTGCAGCCATTTTCCTATTTTATTGCGTGAGCGCGACCATAAATCCAGCAAATAAACTTCGTACTTCGGAGGCGTTATAATATGCAAAAAATCTTCAATGCCGCGCTCTTGCACCGCCAGATAAAATGATATTACTATAATCAAAATAAGCGACAGCGCCCCGCCAAAAACATAAGAAATCGCGCCAAAAAAGCCTCCGGCCGCGTTCTCAAAAGAAGATTTAAAATTGACAATGGTTTCTCCCACATAATCCAAGGTTGAAGAAGGCATCTCCGGCAAAAATTGCGCCACATACGGATTGGAAATATTCGCTTTCAAATAAGCTGGCAACTGAACCGCGAAATCTGACATTTCGGCGAACAAGGGAGGAACGATTATATAAAACAGGGAACTTAAAATCAAAAAAGCTATCAAATAAACCGCTATGATGCCGAGTACCCGCGGCACGCGATTGCGCACAAACCAGCGAGACAATTGTTCCAGCGCGGAAGCAATGACCACCGAAACTAAAATAATCGCCACGACATTCCTTATCCGATACAAAAATAACACGAGAACCACCAAAAGTATGGCGCGCGCGATCGTGCCAGTAGTAATTTCTATGATCTGTTTTTCGCCTTTTCCCTGGTCAAACATAACTGGTTTAGAAAATATTTAACTTTTTATGCGGTCCGATAACCGCCAGATTCAGACGGCGCGGATTCAAAATGTCCGCCGCCACGGCCTTAATTTCATCTTTGGAAATTCGCTCCATTTTGTCCAATATGGCGTCCGGAGACAAGATTTCTTTCTGGAACATCGCCTGCTCTCCGTAAAATGTTGCGACCTCATCGGACGACTCAAAAGACAAAGCCATTGTACCACGAAGATACTCCTTGGCAAAGCGCAGTTCCCGTTCGGAAACTCCGCTTTTGTGCGCCTGGCTGAAAATCGCCGCCATTTTTTTAACCGCTCTCTCCAAATCTTTGTGCGGCACTCCGGCATTGGCGAAAAATTCCCCTCCATAAGTGCTGCTATGCGCCTGGGCTCTGATGTAATATGTAAGGCCCAACTTTTCCCTTATCTCCATAAAAAGACGGGACGACATATTGCCCCCCAATATGACACCCAAAAGCGACATGGCATATTTCCTTTCGTCAAAAATATTATAAGCCGGCATCCCCAACACCAAATGCGTCTGGTCGGATTCTTTGTATTTTATTTTTACGCGCGGCTCTAACTGGCGGAATTTAACCGGTTTCATTTTAGGCGCTTTGCCACGCGGCATATTTGCAAAAGCTTTGTTAATTTTGGAAAATATGTCGCCCGAATTTATATTGCCCGCGACCACGACCAACGCGTTAGAGGCCAAATAATGTGAATTCTTATACTGCAAAATATCAGGCCGGGTAATGCCCGAGACCGTTTCAGGCGTTCCGCCCACATCCCACCCCGCGGGCTGATCTCCGTACATCAATTCGTCAAAAACATCCATCACATTGCGCTGAGGCATGTCCTGGTACATATTAAGTTCCTGCAATATAACGCCACGCTCTTTGTCTATTTCTCCCGCTGGAAAAAGCGGATTTATCAAAATATCGGAAACGATATCTATGGATTTTCCGATATGCTTGGCCGCGCTTTTCACCCAAAATCCGGTGACTTCCTGGGAAGTGAAAGCATTGTGTTCCGCACCCAAACTGTCCAATGCCCGATTCACTTCTCCCGCCGTAGGACGGCGCTTGGTGCCTTTAAAAAACAAATGCTCCAAAAAATGCGACACGCCGCTTATTCTCTTTTCCTCATAAACCGAACCGGTGTTTACCAAAACCAAAACCGTCGCCGCTTCGGTGCTTTTCATGGGAGCCACCATCGCGCGCAAACCATTATTGAATTTTTTCAATTCGTAATCCATGATTTATTTTTGAAAATATTTTATAAGTTCTGTGGCGGCGATTCTCTCCTGTTTGCCGCTGTCGCGGTCGCGCACCGTGACCGTGCCATCCGTCAACGTGTCAAAATCAACGGTTACGCAATAAGGCGTTCCGATCTCATCCTGCCGTCTATATCGCTTGCCTATATTACCATTATCGTCCCACATGATATTTGGAATCTCCTTCTTTAAAACCTTATAAATCTCGCGCGCCCTGTCCGCCAATTCCGGCTTATTTTTAAGCAGTGGGAACACCGCAACGGTAACGGGGGCAACCGAAAAATTCAATTTCATAAACCCGCGCTTCTCCCCGTTCATTTCATCCTCCGCATAAGCGTCACAGAGAACGGCAAGCACCGTACGATCAAGGCCGAAAGACGGCTCAATCACATGCGGCACAAATCTTTCCTTCTTCGCCTCATCCAGATAATCCAGCTTCGCCTTGCTGTATTCTGCGTGACGCGACAGGTCGTAATCGGTGCGATACGCCAACCCATAAAGCTCTTTTCTGCCGAAAGGAAAATCATATTCAAAATCTATAGTGCGTTTGGAATAAAACGCACGATCGCCATCCGGCACTTCCAATTCATGCACGCGCTCGGCGCCTATCCCCGCGTCTTTTATGAAAGCATGCATTTCGCCGCGGAAATGCTCAAAAGTTTTTTCCCAATCTTTCGGCGCGACTAGATATTCAATTTCCATTTGCTCAAACTCGCGCGCGCGGAAAGTAAAATCGCGCGGCGCAATTTCATTGCGGAAAGCCTTCCCCACCTGCGCCATGCCGAAAGGCAATTTAGGATGAAAAGAATCAATGATATTTTTATAATTAACGAACATACCCTGCGCCGTTTCCGGACGAAGGTAAGAAACCGAACTTTCGTCCTCTGTGGCCCCCACATGCGTCGTAAACATCATATTAAACTGGCGCTCTTCTCCCAATTTCCCGCCACATTCGGGACATTTGGAGCGATCGTCCAATTGATCCGCGCGGAAACGCTTTTTACATCCAGCGCACTCCACCAGCGAATCGGAAAATCCGGAAGCATGGCCGGTTGCCTGCCAAACTTTTTGATTCATAAGAATCGCCGCGTCCACTCCGTACATGTCTTCGCGATCTTCCACGAATCGCTTCCACCACAAATTGCGGATATTATTTTTCAACGCCACACCCAGCGGCCCGTAATCCCAAGTGCCGGCCAAACCTCCATAAATTTCCGAACCCGGATAAATAAATCCACGCCGCTTCGCCAACGATATTATTTTTTCCATTTTGTTGTCCATAAACTGTTTGCGCGCCAAAAATTATTGGCTGTTTTGAACCTGATATTGATCGGACTTAATTTGCGTATCCGAGAAAAGCTGCGTAGTAAGCGCTCCTTTGGCGTCACGCACCACGACGCTCGTAAAAGTATCGTCTCCTTCAGCTATGGCATCGGATATAAGTACCGGCATTCCCCCGACTTGCGAAAGAGACGGCATCAATCCCAACTGAAAAGCAATCTCGCGCGCCGGACGCAAAATACCGGTTCCCGCCCTAAGTTCTCCTACATCCCACACCACCTTACCGCCAGTTTCGTCAAAATCAATCTTTTCATCAGACGGCAGAGAATGACCCAGCCATCCCATATAGGAAGGCAGGGAAGCATAAACTTTAACATTTTTCAAATCATTAGACCAATTGGCAAGCGACCACACTACGGTATAAGTGGTTTTTTGCCCGACTTTCGGAGGCAACGGCCCGTCATTGGGAATAAGCGCGGAATAAAAATAGCCCTGGCTGGACAATTGCAGACTGGAAGAAATTTTTATTTCTTTGGAAAGCCGCCCGTCTATATCCACACCGTCAAATCCCTGCGGCCGCTCTCCCGCATACATATGAGCATTGAAACGAATCGCGAAATTAACGTCATTAGCTTGCTTAACCGGCAAATTTTTCAAAATATCCAAACTAAACGACAAATCCCCTTCCTGTCCCGCGCCCAAATAAGCAAAGGTTGAATTGGAAGAGGAATTCCAAACCAAAGTATTGTCGCCTCCCCTGTAAAATCCCCTACCCGCATAAACGGTTTTATTATCCCAGCCGCCACCTTCCAGACCGACCTCCAAAACCGCATTTTTGACGGCAACCGGCAAATTATTTTTCCAATGAATATTGACCGATAGACGATCTCCCACTTTGGCGATATATTCATCCTTGTTATTAATAGTCGCGGACAAATCCAAAAATGGCTTTCTTAAAGTAGTTGTGGTCACTCCCGCCCCGTAAACCACTAGATTGCCACTTTTATCCATAGAACCGACAGACAATTTGAACAGCTTACTTTCCATATCGTCTCCTTCTATTTTGCCCGTAACGCGTATAGTCCTCTGCTCTTGCGAAGCAAGATCTTTTACTTGCCAAGTATTGTTGGAGAAAGACGGCGCGGGCTCGGCAGATATAAATGAAAATCCCGTAGGATATAATGCCTCCAAAGTAAGCCCCTGTATAATTTCAGCCGAATTGGAATTGTAAGTTATGTTTAACGTAATCTCTTGCCCGATATTGCTCTGCTCGGGGATATTGAGAGAAACACCGATAGGCGAAGTAACCAATTTAAAAGAATAGGGCGCGTTTTTGGCAAGAATGGCATTAGATCCCTGCGCGCGATACTCTAAAACCGCGTCTGCCCCTCCAACGCTTCCCTGTTCGCCAAAAACCGTAGCTTCAAAAACTTCTTCCACATATTCACCGGCCGAAACATGGCCCAAATAACGCTTCTCGGTCAAGGGAGATATCATACCGCCCTTCTGATTCATCGGACGGGAATTTTCCGGATAATTAAAAGTTACTTCCACGCTTTCCAACGCTATGTCATTTTTGTTCTGTATAACAATATGCCATGATGCCTTGTCACCTCCATTGACGCTCTGCGGTCCCAATACGCTAAAATTCAAATTATCCGAAGACGCACCGCCGAACCATCCGAATAAGTAGCCCAGCGCGGCAAAAAATACCACTCCCACAAATATAGAAAGCCCTACGATTAATTTGGTCATTTGCGACATTTTTTCCGATACGGGCGCGACAGCGCCCTTCCACGCCGAAAGAGTCTCCCCATCTTCTTTCTTATATGCCTTTAGCTCTTCTAACGTGTCTTTGGCAAATCGCCGCTTAAGATCTTTGCTTTGGCCGTAAAGCCTTTTTTTTAATTTTTCCAAACCATCCGCCATACCCTCTATTATACATCTATAAGCCGCTGGCATAAATGCCGTCATCCAACAATTTGGAAATTTGAGACGCGCTGGCCGCCTGAACGCAAACATTATTCCATCCGCCATAATCCACAACTTTCGCCAATTCGGGTTGCTGCGCACCGTCTATATATCCCAAATGGGCGAGCAAACGGACACCGAAAACTTTTTCCGTTGCAACTGCCGCGGAGAGCGTTCCGCCTTTTCGCAAAAAATCCATAAAACCGCAAAGTAAATTCCACGCTCCGTCATCTTGCTCACTCCCCTGCACCATCCTGTCCACTAGGCGCAACGCGGAAGACATCGCATACCGAGCGGCATAATCCGGCGCGCCGGCTAAAAAATTAGAATGCTCTTCAATATCCGTAAGACGCGCATTCTTCATCCCGCCCGTAAACATAAGCCGTACCAGCGAACCGGTATTGATATGCCCTTTCAATTTGGACTGCGCGGTGCGCACGCTCTTAGCCACCAGGCTTATCTTGCCGAAATCTTTTGTGAATATATTGATAAATTTATCCGCCTCGCCGATGTCGTAATGCGATAAAACTATCCCTTCGGTTTTATGAATCGCCGCCATGAATTATTTTTTGATTCCGATGGTAACCGCGCCATGGTCCAGCGCGAATTCTTCTTTGAAAAAATCTCCGGGAACTCCTTCCAAGCTTATCTCCCGCGCTGAAACGGCAACCAGCAAATTATTTTTATATTTTTCCAAAAGAGAACGTGTCTCGCCTTCCGCGACAAATGCCAAACTCATCTTGTCCTGCGGCAACAAATGCAAATTTTTCCTCATGTCTTGAATTTTCCGCACCAATTCGCGCATCATGCCCTCTTCTCGCAACCCAGGCGTAATATTCACATCAAACTCAACCTCTTCTTCTATCTCGGCGCCAAAAATAATTTCTTTGATGTTAAGTTCGTCTTTTAAGATCTGGGTCAACTCTCCATTCGTTTTTAATTTTTCGTTGTCAGTTTTTATTTTTAGCATAGCTAACGGCTGGCGCACCTTGATACCCGCCTTAGCGCGCGCCTCCATCCCTAAAGAAGCCAATCGGCGTATCTCTCGCATGGATTTTATAACCGCCAAATCCATTTCGTCTGGCGGCGGCAACTCCGGATAATTTTCTAGATGAACACTCTCCTTGCCACCCGAGAGCAATTGATAAATTTTCTCAGACAGAAAAGGTGTAAACGGAGCGGCTATTTTCGCTAATTCAAGCAATACGTAACGCGTCGTGGCAATCGCGGTCTCTCTATCTTCATCTTCCGCCTTGAAACGCTCGCGTGATCTACGCAGATACCACGTGGATAGATCGTCTACGAATTCACTCACGGGACGCACCGCCAGATCCAATTCGTACGCCTCCATGCCGGCAGAAATTTCTGAAGCAGCCTCTTTCAGTCTCGCCACAATCCACTTGTCCAATATATTGGAAGACTGCGGCATTGACGATTCTCCGCCATCCTCCGGCGCGTACATTTCATAAAAATTATAAACATTAGTGAGGCGCAAAATTATTTTTTTATGCATTTCGTCCACTCCTTTCTCGGAAAGATTCAAACTTTCGGCGCGCACTACGGGAGACGACAAAAGATACAAACGCAGCGAATCGGCGCCGTATTTGCCGATCACCTCCAACGGATCGGGATAATTTTTGAGGCGTTTGGACATCTTCTGCCCGTCTTCCGCAAGAATAATCCCACTGGCTATAACATTTTTGAAAGCCGATTTTCCGAAAAGCGCCGTGGACAGTACCAAAAGGTTGTAAAACCATCCGCGCGTCTGGTCCACCGCCTCGGCTATGAATTCCGCCGGAAAATTTTTCTCAAAATCATCTTTATTTTCAAAAGGATAATGCCACTGGCCGTAGGGCATCGATCCGGACTCAAACCAGCAGTCAAAAACTTCGGGTATCCGCTCCATCTCGCCTCCGCAGACGCACTTCAGAAAAACCTCGTCTATGTATGGACGATGGAAATTCAATTCAAAATCCGAGTTGTGCGGCAAGGGCGCGAAATCAAGCGGCAGCACTTCGGCGTGCCGTATAAAATCCGGCTTGCCGGATTTTATACTTACCGCCTCGTCAGCGCTCATGCCGCCCGCTCCGGCAAAAAGCATCCAGATCGGATACTCATGGCCTACAATCAAAATATTTTTGTCGTGATACTTTTGATCTATGTCATACAAAAATCCGGCCATACGATTTTTTAGCTCCGTCAAATTTTCTCCCTCCGGAGGATTTTTGTAGAATTTTTCCGCAAGCGAAGAAAAATACGCGTGGTATTCCTCGGATTTTTTACCCTCAAACAGGCCGAGGTTAATTTCCCGCAAGCGCTCGTCAAAGATAATATCGCCTTTGTCTATACCGCACGCCTCGGCCGCGATCTCCGCGGTTTCCCGGGTACGGCGGAAATCCGAAGAAAATATGATGTCAATTTTCTCGGAGGCCAACTCCGCCGCCGACGCCCGCGCCTCCGAACGCCCGAGCTCGGTTAACACATAATGGTTGTTTTCTATACGCGAATTTATCTCATTGCGGGCATTGCTCTCCGCCTCGCCGTGCCGCATGACAAAATATTTATTTTCGGAACGCACTTCGCGCTTCTTTAATTCATCAAGAGATCCGACCGCCTCAATTATGCCGCATTTGCCGCACCGCCAGATGGGCAATGGCGCTCCCCAAAAACGGCTGCGGGAGATCGCCCAGTCACGCGCGCCCTCCAGCCACTTGCCAAAACGGCCATTTTTGATGTGTTCCGGCACCCAGTTTATTTTTTGGTTGTTATCCAAAAGCCCCCGCGCGCCGTCTTTGATGGCAGTGACTTTCACGAACCACGAAGAAGCCGCGTAATTCAAAAGCGGCGTATCGCATCTCCAGCAATGAGGATACGAATGCGTGATTTTTTTCTTGTCAAAAAAATTACCGTGGTCTTGTAAATATTTAATGACGGTGATGTCCGCGGACAGCCGCTCTTTTTCATCATCAGATTTGGGCTTGACCGGCATGCCCGCGAAATCCGCGACTTCTTCCTTAAATTTTCCGTCCATACCCACATGCTGAATAAACGGCAGATGCTCTTTCTGCCCCAGATTCATATCGTCCTCGCCGAAAGCGGGCGCGATATGCACCACGCCCGTGCCCTCTTCGGTCGTCACAAAATCCGCGCCATAAATTTTCCAACCACGCTCGCGGTTCGATAATTTTTCGTCTTTGGAATAATAATCAAAAAGCGGCTGATATTTTTTACCGACAAGATCACTACCCTTTTGGGAAATATTTTTCACAACCTTTATATCATTATCGCCATCAAGAATACCTAAGCGTGCTCGCGCTAGAATTAAATAATCACCATCCCTTTCGGTTATCGCATACTCAATCTCCGGATTCACCGCGAGCGCCACATTGCCCGGGAGCGTCCACGGCGTTGTAGTCCACGCCAAAACATAAGTATTTTCATCCGTCATAAAATCACCAATTTTCTGCCCCGCGTCCAGTTTGAACTTCACATAAACCGAAATATCGGTTATATCCTTATACCCCTGCGCCACTTCAAAATTGGCGAGAGTCGTCTCGCAGCGCGGGCAGATATGCATCGGCTTGTACCCCTCATATATAAGCCCCTTATCATAGAGCGTCTTGAAAACCCACCACACCGATTCCGTGTAAGTGGCGTCCATGGTTTTGTAGGAATTTTCCATATCCACCCACCTACCGGTGCGCGATATTATCTCTTTCCACTCGTTGGCGTAACGCAGTACGCTTTTCTCCGCAGCGGTGTTAAATGCCGCGATGCCGAACTTCTCTATGTCTTTTTTGTGCGCGAGCCCCAAATCTTTTTCAATCAGGTTTTCAATCGGCAGACCGTGGCAATCCCATCCCCAGCGGCGCGGCACCCTGAATCCCTTCATAGTCTTGTAGCGCGGCACCGCGTCCTTGATAATGCCCTGCAGAACATGCCCGTAGTGCGGGAGCCCCGTGGCAAAAGGCGGCCCATCATAAAATACAAAGTCGCCCTTAGGAGCACTACGCTCCAAAGTCTTTTCAAAAATGCGGTTTGCTTGCCAGAATTTCAAAACTTCTTCTTCCGTCCACGCCGCTTTTTTATCATGTTTGGCCTCTTCGGACATGAATCTATTGTAATAAAAAAAACGCCTTTATTAAAGCGTCGTATACGCATTATGACTTTTATAAATCACATCTCATCCGGTGCGCGCACGCCAAGCAATCCCAAAACCGTTTTTAATATTTTTTGAGTTTTTACGATTAAACATATCCTTGCCGCTTCGTTCTCGCCGGAATCAAGCACCCGCACATCGCGATAAAACACGCTGAAAGCATAAGCCAGCGCGTAAGCGTAAGAAGTCAGGCGGTGCACCTGATGATCCGTGGCCGTATCTTCCACCACTTCCGGAAATCTCACCAATTTTTTGATCAAAGCAAGTTCCGCAGGGTGCCGCAAACCGGCAATGGCAACCTGCTTTTTAGCGCCTTTTTTTCTTTTTACCTTTTTCAAAATACTGCTGATTCTCGCGTGCGCGTATTGCACGTAATAAACCGGATTTTCCGCCGACTGCTTTTTGGCGAGCTCCAAATCAAAATCCATATGGGTATTTAACGCCTTGTCCAAAAAAAACCACCGCAGCGCGTCAATTCCCACTTCCTTTAACAAATCCGCCAAATAAATTACGTTGCCCGCGCGTTTGGAAAACTTTTTGCGGGTTTCACCTTCTTTCAATGTCACCAACTGCGAAATCAAAATTTTCATCTCGCCTTTCCAGCCCAACATTCGCTTTGCCGCTTCCATTCTTTTCACATGGCCATGATGATCCGCGCCCCAGATGTCAATCACCTGTTTATACCCACGCCTGAATTTATCCGCATGATAAGCAATATCGGACAAAAAATATGAATAAGATTTATCGGAACGCACTATCACGCGATCCTCATCATCTCCGAATTCCGCGGTTTTCAGCCACACCGCGCCGTCTTTTTCATAAACCAATTTTTCTTTTTTGAACGCCGCCTGAGTTTTTTCAAAAACTTTCTTGCCACGCAGCTCGCCCTCTTCCGAATACCATCTGCCAAATTTAATTCCCAGATCGCGCTCAATGAATTTTTTATTGTCCTTCTGGATTTCCCCCGCCAACAAAAATCCGGCTTCGCCGTACAAATCGGTTTTTAATTTATGGGTTTTGATCCGCCAGCTGGTGGATAGTTTTTTTAATTTCGCACTTTGCGCCGCGCATTTGGCGGCCACATAATCCGTCAGATATTTCGTGCCCTCGCCCAAAGCGGTTTTGCCAAGCTCTTTTATCTGCGCCGACTCTTTGGAATTGTTTATAAAATATTCCCTCTCCACGCTATGTCCGGCATAGGCAAGCACGTTGGAAAGCGCGTCTCCATAAAAAGCGCCCCGTCCGTGACCGATGTGGAGTTTGCCCGTCGGATTGGCGGAGATGAATTCCAGATTGATTTTTCCGGATTTTTTGGCAAATTTCCTATCCAAAATGCCAAAATCCCGTTCCAGCGCCGCACTAGAAAGCCAAAAATTCAAAAATCCCGGTCCCGCCACCTCCGTTTTTTCAATATATTTATTAAATGCGGAAGACATCCGCAATTTATCCGCGATTTTTTGGGCAACTTCCTTGGGATTACCCGCTCGCAAAATAAGCGCCGCGTTTGCGGCATAATCCCCGAACCTCTCCTCCGCGGTGACTTCAAAATCTATCTCCTTTTTATAAAGAGCAAAAATGACTTTTTTGAGTTCAGTTTCCAAAAAATCGCGCGTTGTCATGGATTCATTATCGTTTTGTTTTCCTCATTTTGCAAACCCTGCCAAAAGAAAAGGCGTCCCGTTTTAAGGAACGCCTTTTTGGCGTAATTTTTTACACCACCCTACTTCGTATAGATATGAGGCAACGTAAGCGCGAGCAGGATAAGGAACAGGCACGCACCCATACAGAGCTTGGAGAATTTTTCAAAAGCGTCCATTTTCTTCTCTCCTTTAAATATCGTGACGTATGGTTTGGCGGCGGTCACAGAGCAATTTTTTCTCGCGGCCGCGCGGTCCGTGAGATTCGTGCATCTTTTCGTCTTTCCGGACAATTACGCCATGCATCCGGAATATCTGATGCCGCGGCTCAAAGCTAGGAAGGCTCTCCATTTCCATAGCATCGGCATCGTTCCCGATCACGTTCTCAAACCAGTGATTTTCCATCGGTACTTCTTCTTCGCGGAGCTCCAGCTCTTTCTGCTGCCCGCGCGAGCGACAATCACTTTTTTCGGCAACTAATGCCATCCGCATCCGGCGCTCTTCCTGGGCAATCATCACAATGTCCAATGACCAAAAAAGCTGCTTGTTAGAAATACTCCTAGGCATAAAACCTCCAAAATGTTTTTGTTAAATAACCGTTTTTTACTTTTAAATAGTATATCACCTTAGACTAAAAAAGTCAATAGCGCACTAAAATGTGCAAAATCCCCTTATCCTGCTCCACCAAATAAAAAAAGCCGTTTATTACGGCTTTTTTGGCATCCATAGGACAAACCATATATAGATTATAACAAAGAACCACGCCACTCCGAATATCAACTGAAACCAGGCGAGCAACCATAAGCTTCCGTATAAAATAAAACAATTCTCCGGAAAGCTTTGCGAATGAGGCATGCCCCGTTCCGCCCAAAACATAAACATGGTAGTGGGCAACGCGACAATGCAAGTCGCCAACATGGAAAAAATCACTTTAGCCAATATTTTCATTTCTTACTCCTTTCAGATGGCTGGTTTTCTTTTTTATTTTATTTTTTATTCAACGAACGATTTATTGCATTGTACTTCAAGAACACAAAATTATCAATCCTTTAATAACCGCGAAAAAACAAGTATTATTTCAGTATGCCTACGCTGATACAAAACAAACGAGCGCATTTTGATTATGAAATCCTGGAAAAATTTGAGGCCGGTTTGGAATTGCGGGGTTTTGAGACCAAAGCGTTGAAAAACGGCATGGGAAGCCTGGTGGGCAGCCGCGTCCTTATCCGCGGCAACGAAGCCTTTGTAGTCAATATGGAAATACAACCCTACCAGCCAGCAAACGCCCCCAAGGATTACGATTCGCGCGCTCCGCGTCGCCTGCTTTTGCATAAAAAAGAAATCGGCTATTTGGAAGGTAAATCCGGCGAAAAAGGCTTGACTTTGGTGCCAATTTCGTTGTATACTAAGGGAAATTTAATCAAGCTGGAATTCGGCGTTGGGCGCGGCAAAAAGAAATCCGACAAACGGGAAACCATCAAAGAGCGCGAAACCAAACGCAAAATAGAACGAACATTAAAATTATAAGAAATGCGCGGCATTTCATATATTTCCGTCACTCGCCCGTCATAAAAACAAGTTTTCCTACGGGCTCATTAGGAAATATAAAACCATAATCCCCTAAATCAGCCCGCCTCGTGGACGGATTGATTTAGGGGATGATCGGCTTCGAAGGAGGTTTGATAATTTTGCTTCAGGCAGAGCATGGCGGCACAACTCTTAAAACTGGCCGCCAAAAATCATTGCAAACAAACAACTTGCATACGCTTAACGCTATTTTAGCGTGAGCCGTCCGCTTCGCTGACATCCTATACGCGAAAACGGGCGTTAACTTATAGGGTATGATTCTGCGATGTCTCTAAACAGAATGACCAACAGAGGTAAACCTTTCCGGTTTTTGTCTGATTAACACCGTAAAGTTCTCCAATCAGTCTAAGCTTGTAAACCGCAGATTAAACAACCTTCTCACGCGGGTTCGATTCCCGCCGTCTCCACAAAAATAAGAAGCGAAGCGACTATATTTTTGTAGGATGCCGCATTTCGATGCGGCGCCACAATTCAAGAAAACCCTCCACCGAAGTGGAGGGTTTTCTTTACGCCATAAAAAATTTGGGTGAAATTAAAAAAAATTATAAAAAATAATTAAATTAATTTTTTACTATCAGTCTCAGCTATTTTTATTGGCTTATTAATGAAAATGGCTATTTTAATTTATTAATTTTATTTCTTTGCTTCGTATTTTTTTATCTATTTCTATACCAATATTCATTACATCCACTAAATATCGATCATTATCGAAAATAATTTCATCATCTTTACTAAACTTAAAACAGTGTGGGCTTTCTTCAGAATACTTTTTTAGTTTATTTTTGGTGTCTTCGTCGACATAACCATTTTTATGAACTATTAAATTCCTAACTGCTGTAAAAATGCTAAGTTGTTCTGCAATTTTTAATTCAACCAACAAGTTTTCTCCCGTCAACTTTTGAATATAAGTTGTCATTGCTTTAATGTTTGAGCGCCCAAGATCCTTATAGCTAAATATCTGTTTTTTATTCTTTTGTAGAACATTGCAAAAATCTGATAATCTTTTTTCTATCAAAATAAAAACGGATACGATAAAAATTCTATACAACATTTGTCTCATTTCTAATCTAATATAATTAAGGTCGGCCAATGATCCTTCGTAAAAATCTTGTTCTTTAGCATCCAAAAAGTCGAATTGATTAAAGCTAGAATTTTTTTTATAAAATTCTAAATCATAATCTTTAGCTCCTTGCTGAATTAATTTTAATAAATCCTTCAAAAATTTATCGTGCATAATTCTGTACTAATTTAATCAACACTGCGTGCTTATAATATTATATAATTTATTGAAAATAAACTACTTTAAAAGTCTAGGTCATCTTGCAATATCTCGGAACTCTCAAAAAATAAAGATTTCTATCTAATTACAATTTTTAACGAAGTATACGAAAACACAGAGCAGAGCGACAATATTTTTGTAGGATGCGGCAATAAAATTACAACGCCACAAAATTTGTAAAAACTAAAAAATTTTGATATAATATAAATAGAAAGTATGAACTTTAACCACCGTAACGCAACAGCCTGCAACGGCCCAAGTACTTGCGGCATATGAAAATATATAGCTTACCCGCGACGCACCCAACGAATACCCTCTATTTCCCAGTTCTAGCGGAATGGAAAAATACGCAGAAAGATTAATCTGGAGCCAAGAGAAATGGCGGCTAGGGAGAAGCAGGATCATTCTTGAGCTTTTCAAATGAGTTAAATAAGCGCTTTCGCAAAAAGTAACCCTTTAGGGTTACTTTTTGTTTTGTTGCATCCACCCCCTTAATATGCTTTGATGTATAGGCAAAGTACTTTAAAAACAGAGCGAAATAACCTAATTTACGGGAGAGTAGTATGAACGCCAAACGCTTCTTTGTAAACATTTTCCGTATACTGATTGTAGGCATAGCCGTTATGTTGGTCGGCAGCTCAAGCGCGTATGCCGCCAACACCAGCCAGCCCGCTTCATTCCAGACCGGCGAAAGGCTGGTTTATGAAATCGCCTGGTCCGGATTTATAGGCGGCGAAGCCGTCATCCAAATAAACGGGCAAACCACGCGTGACGGCAACCGCGTGCTTTTAATCAGCACCGCCGCCCGATCCACGGGACTGGCGCGCGCGCTGTATCCCGTTGAAGATACATCGTTATCCTATTTTGACATAGATAATCTGCGAAGCTACGGCGCGGATATTCATATCACGGAAAATAATTACAAAAAACACACGGAAATAACTTTTGACCATAAAAGAGGCATAGCTATTTACAAAGTAGACGGCGGAGAACCGCAAGAATACCCCATAGCCCCGAATACCAATGATGCGTTTTCCGCCATTTATGCTTTCCGCGTCCTGCGCAATCAGGCAAAAATCGGAGAATCAGTGTCCTTGCCGGTGTTTGACGACCGCAAACAGCACGATTTGATAATAAAAACCATTCGTAAAGAAAAGATCATGCTTAAGAATAGAAGCGTCGATACGCTGATGACGACATTTTTCCTGGAGTCCGGCGGACTGTTTCAGGTTAAAGGCGACATGACCATTTGGTTTAGCGACGACGCGGCTTTCGCGCCGATAAAAATAAAAGCGAGCGCTCCTATCGGAGAATTCACCATGCTCCTCAAAGAGTGGAGCGGCGTGAATTTTAAAATCGCTCCCTTCAGGACGCAAAAATAACAAGACCAAACGAACATTAAATCGCCATCCGCAATGCGGATGGCGATTTTTTATCGGAATTATTCTACATTCTCGACACGCAGAAGATTGAAACTAAGCATGGTCAGACTGATTGAAACACTCGGCTTTGTCGCAAAAATTTTCTCTAAATTAGATTGCAATGCCTCAATCTGCTTGATGTCTTGCACCAAATATTCTGACACCACTTCTCTTGAAAAAAAACGCTTACAGGTAGAAACGCAGCCGTGGTTTTACTCTGAACCACATAGGAAATAAAATAATAATATCTCTTCTTGGATGTCTCATGAGACATATAGCGCCTTTCTTTATGGATGTTTTGTCAAAAAAATCGTTTTCTGCATTATATAACAAAAGCGCAAAATTGCAAATACTCATATGACGCATGCGCACTTGAACATGCGGATATAGTATGCTAATCTTGTTAAATACATAAGGCCGCAAGGGCCTTTAATTTATAAAGCATCTGGAAAAAAGACCAAGAATAAACAATAGAATAACCGCATCGCCCGTCCAGCTGGTTGGCAACGAAGGCGAAAACCTGGGCGTGGTCAGCATAGAAGAAGCTATCCGCCTCGCGGAAGAAGCGGGACTGGATCTGATAGAGATAGCCCCTACCGCCAAGCCGCCCGTGTGCCGGATCATGGAATACGGCAAATACCTCTACATGCAGGAAAAGAAGGCGCGCGAATCGGCAAAAAAATCGCACACCAGCGAATTGCGTAATTTGCGAGTGAACATCGGCACTTCCCAGCACGACCTGGAATTGAAGGCGCAAAAAGCCTCGGAATTCCTGAAAGACGGCGATCGCGTGCGAATAGAACTGGTGCTCAAGGGGCGCGCCAAATACATGGATAAAAACTTCATAAACGAGCGCCTACAGAGGATATTGCATCTTATAACGGAAAAGCATAAAATCATGGAAAGTCCCAAAAGGGGTCCCCGAGGCTTGTCCATACTTATAGAAAAAGAAAAATAACATGGCAAAAACCAATTACAAAACCAACAAGTCATACGCCAAACGGCTGAAAGTTACCAGAACCGGCAAGGTGCTTGCGCGCGTGGCAGGACAAAATCATTTCAACGCCAAAGAATCGCGTTCCACGCAAATGGGACAAAAAGGCTGGGTGGCGTTCCCTTTGGGGAAAAAAGAGCTTAAAAAATATTTGCCAAATCTGTAACAATCCGTAAATCAAACTTTTATGACAAGAGTAAAAAGAGGAACCATAGCGATCAAAAAACGAAGAATAATCTTGCGGAAAACCAAGGGCTTTAAGTGGGGGCGCAAATCAAAAGAACGGCTCGCCAAAGAAGCTCTGCTTCACGCCGGAACGCACGCCTTCAATGATCGCCGCAAGAAAAAACGAGATTTCCGCGCGCTCTGGCAGACGCAAATCGGCGCCGCAACCCGCGTACACGGACTCTCTTACAGCCGATTCATAGACGGCATGAAAAAGGCGGGGCTCAATCTGAACCGAAAAGTACTCTCCGAGATGGCGCAAA
>JBBTRG010000019.1:0-19093 GCA_038065295.1 Patescibacteria group bacterium | reverse complement strand
AGGCAAACTGCCAAAGAACCTGTTAAAAATGTCGGCTCGAACTTTATGAAGGCCAAAAGCGGGCTTTTCTTGAAGAAAATCAAAAAATTTGTTATCATAATCTTATAGGTAATATTGTAGCATACTTTTATACTATCAAAATTTGGATACTATGGCAACTATTGGCGAAAACATAAAGAGAATAAGAACAAGGCAAGGAATAACGCAGGACGACCTTGCTAAAAAGACAGGTATAAAATATTCCACGCTCGCCAAGATTGAGGGCGATTTTGTAACGAAGCCGGGCGTTCAGATGATTGCCAAAATTGCCAAAGTCCTCGGCGTTTCTATGGAAGATTTATTGAAATAAAAATATGACAAAAGACGACTTTAAATTTGATATAAATGCCAAGAAAGTACACAAACTCGATAAAGATTTAATCGAGTCATTAGAAGTATATGCAAAATTAAAAAACTATGAATATTTTTCTACAACCGAATATAATAAATGGGATAAGAAAATTGCAGGCGCTGAAACATTTTGTGAAAGATTCGGTTCA
This sequence comes from Patescibacteria group bacterium, assembly GCA_038065295.1. Lineage (GTDB taxonomy): Bacteria > Patescibacteriota > Minisyncoccia > JACROR01 > JACROR01 > JACROR01. Next base: position 18,554 of record JBBTRG010000019.1, on the reverse strand, counting down.
TGGAATAAGGCACTTAGAATTATCGGCATTGAGGGTGGGCGTGAAAGAAAATATCCTCCTGAGGAGCTGATTGAAAATTTAGAAAATATCTGGAAAGAGCTAAATTTCCCTCCCGGCAAAAGACAATTAGCAAAATATGGAAAAAAAATATCAGAGCAACCATATAAAAGGATTTGGGGGAGTGTTCAATCTGCTTGTGAACAGATTTCATTATTTCATAATGGGAAAATTACTAAAGAACAGTTATTATTAAAATCTAGCGCTAAGAACGAGAGGAGAACTATTCCATTAAATATTCGATGGGTAGTTTTAAAAAGGGACAATTACACATGTAAAAAATGTGGCGGAAGTCCAGGGAAAGACCAAACCATAGAACTGGAAATTGATCATATAATACCTGTGGCAAAAAATGGTACAAATGATATTGATAATTTGCAGACATTATGCCGTAAATGCAATCAAGGGAAAAAGGACAAGATTTAAAGAATTTGCCGCCAAAGAAAAACTTGAAATCTTCCTTTCCGCTCCGGTTCAAGGCGAGGCGGGCGGAAGGGGGGTGTGGGGGGAATTCCGCCCGCCGAGCCCAGCCAGTTCCGTTCGGATATTTTCAAACAGACACCGCCAGTTAGGAAATGAAATCCAACACTTGCGACCATTAAAAAAAAATAGCTCAAACGTTAAGAGTTGCAAGTGATGAGCTTTTGAAATAGCACGAACAGCTCACAGATAAATGTAGAGATAATCTTTTGTCCACTCACGATAGATATCATCTAGGCGTATAATATAATTATGAACCAAAAAGGATTTGCGCCACTTATTTTGATAATCATCGTAACGGTTATAGTTGCCGTAGCTGGCGGAGGTGTTTGGTATTACAAACAATCAGCCGAGCAAAATAAATCTGTCTCGGGGACGCAAGCGACTCCGGGATCGTCTTCTACCCCAGTGGTTCCTGAACCATCTTCTAGTAAACCATCCCCCACTCCGACTGAACAACCAAAACAAACAGATCAAAAGGCGGTACCAAAAACACCGGCATCGACTAACATCCCGACCTCGACCAAAGAAATTCCCTACCCATCCGCGCCCGAAATCTCATGTACTAGCCCTACTGACACGGCGCATATGGATATTTTTGATTCCCATGCCCACGTAAATCCCAAGGTCAGCACATCCCAAATCATTTCAAAGATGGATAGGGCGGGTGTGAGCGTGACGAATCTGTATTCAATTTCACTCGATACCGCATCTCAATACACCGGCAGATTTATAGCCTTCGTAGATACTCCCGATTCGTCACCCAACTGGCTCTCACAGGGACAATCATTCCTCACCTCCGCCGAGACGCAGCTGAAGACAGGGAAATATTCTGGCATAGGAGAAACGAACCTAAGGTACTACAGCGGCAAGCTCATCCCACCCCCGACCGTCTATGTGCCGGCAGACACTCCGCTTTGGCTTCAGTTGGTAGACCTATCAGCTCAATATCATGTCCCTATCTCATTCCACTTCGTACCTGATGACAGTGTTGCGAACGCTGCTTTTGAAAGAATGCTTGAGCACAACAAAGACGCGATCCTGATCTGGGCTCATCTCGGATTCAACAACATGACGCTCAATAGTGCTACGCTCGGCGACTACCTCTTACGATATCCTCATTTGTATTTCGACACAGCAGGGATCCAAAACATGCAACAAGACCCAGGGCCACAAACTAATTCCAATTGGTGGATGCTCACGAGTCAGGGTGATAATGGCCGATTGAATGAAGAGTGGAAGAAATTTTTTGAAACATGGAACTCTCGCATTCTTTTCGGTTCAGATGCGGGAGGGGGTGGAAATGGTATGGAGAGATGGCTCAACTACATGGACGATTCGGTTAAGGGTGCCACGCCTGATGCTATAGGACATTGGAGAAATCTTCTTTCCAATATGGACCCGAACGCCGCACTCAATATCTTAAGCGGCAATGCGAAGGAGCTCTTTTTGAAGAAACAGAAAAAACCTTACAGTTATTCGGTTCCGTCAAGTGGCACGTGCTATACCATTTCCGTGCGTTCCGAATCCTCTGTGTCCGCTCTGACATTCAATCAAAGTACGCGCGCAATCACCTTCACCGTCGCTGACTCCAACGGGACAACGGGCAATGCCGTGATAACCATACCGACAGCACTCGGTAAGAACTTCACAGCCTCTGTAGATGGTCAGGGTGTAAAATCTCAAGTAACTTCAGACTCCACCAACACTACCGTAAGTGTGACATATCAGGGCGGCATACGCTCCGTTACTCTCACCGCACCAAAAACACCCCAATAAAGCGTGTGAGCGATTATGAAAACGACCACCAAACACCGAGAGGGAGCGCCTCGTTCCTCGTCGAGATTGGTTTCAAAAAAGATTCGAATTTTGTACAATGAATACTGCCAAGATAATTTTTTATCGTGCAGACCCGCCTGCCTGCCGGTAGGCAGGAGTAATAGCGAGTAAGCTACCCGATTGCCTATGAAAATTAAAATAGAAGCTTTGTGCGTGCCGGCGCAAAATTTGGTAAAATACATTTATGACTTCATACAAACACACTCAAATTAGTTACCTGATGATAGTTGTCACACTGGCCGTGCTGGCGCTTTTCGCGTGGGCTTATATTACGGCTAGGGCTGAGCCACCTTCGTACTACTCCGGTACAAATTTTCTCATCACTGCCATAATGGTTTTAATTCTGTTTACTCTTGCATCGTTTACCACACTAACAACGTCCATTGATAAAAATTGTCTTCAGATTAAATTTGGTTACGGCATTTTTCGTAAAAAATTTCCTCTTAGTGAAATAGTCTCGGCAAAGCAAGTAAAGAATCATTGGTATTATGGCTGGGGAATAAGATTATGGTTATGGCCAAAGATGTGGATATATAATGTTTCTGGTTTTGACGCGGTTGAAATAATTATGAAAAATGGGGCAGTATATCGCATAGGAACGGATGTTTCCGAAGAACTGGAAACTGCGATCAAACAAGTTATAAATTCCTGATCGAAAATATACGCCACCAAAAAAAATAATAATACCTTAATTTATGAAAAAATTCTTACAGTATTTTGTTCTTGAATTTATAATTATTTTTGTCATTGGATCGATAGGATATTGGATATTGGGGACACCCTTTGATATTAATCAAATTCTTTTCGTGTCCCTCGTCTCGGGTGTAATAATAGCCTACGCAATGCTGACATTACAGAAGCGTAATTAATAATTCTATGAAGCTGAAATTTACTAATCTTACGGTATTTATAATATTTTTTGGCATAGCACTTATTGAGGCCATGCAAAAGCAGAATTGGCCGGAAGCGGCGCTCTTTCTAGCTTTGGGCATAATGTCGCTTTGGGCTGATTTCCAAAAAACATAAAACCACATGACCGCCAAAATAAAAATCCCCCGCCCTATATGCAGAGTGGGGGATAATTTTTCATAAAGAACCGTTTTCAGAAGACCATTTCTCAAGCCACGCGGTAATCGCGGGCAAATCGCGCGCAATCCACGCCGCTCGGGAACGGATGCGCTCCAAACCGTGGCTTATCGCCTGGCTTGCGGTAGGCACCGGATGCGCGCGGAAAAATTCTTCAATCTCCCGCGCCTTCTCTTCAGAATCAAATCCGCTAATGGAGTCTTCAATTATACCAGAAAGTTTGCCTCCATAACGCCGCATCAATTCAGGAAAGTGCGCTTGCAGTTCGCGCCACATAAGCTCTCGCCCACTTCTTTCAATGCTGCCCACAAAAAAATCCAGGTCCTGCGAACGCACCTCGTCGGAGAAAGCAAATTCCAACGCTTTTTCCAAAAGACACGGATCCTTAAACGAGGCAAGTGCCACCAAGAAACGCACTTTTTCTTCCGAACTTGGCGCTTTTCTGTAACAATCAATCAGCATAGCAAGCGTTTGGGCGTCGCCATATCTCGCGACCAAGCCATACACCATATAACGCAAATTGGAATTGAGCGTTTCCGAATCTTCCAAGAAAAACCGGAATCTCCGTTTTGCTTCCTCAATCACCGCCCTATCTCCGTAAACGCCCGCGGCCGACAAAATCATGGGACGCAAAAGCTTTTGGCTGTGCGATTCACCAACATCTTCTTCCCAGCCTTTTTCACAAACAATCCGCGAAAGCAAAGACCTTGCAAAAGCATGAAATAAAACGCGACTGTTGCCATCGGGCAAAAGAGCGTCAATACCTCCTAGACTACCCACCAAATCATCCCAGACTATGTATTCGCGCTCGTTCCTATACGCCGCAAACACGGACAATAATTGCGTAGCGGGCACAACGCCCGACTTCGCCAGCGCGTACAGATCATTCGCCAAACCCGCGCGGTCAATCGTAGAAAGTGCGCCATTTTCCAGCGCCGCTTTCAGCCGATCCCAGAGTTCCGGAGTGTAATTAACGCGCGCGAACACCATCTGCCCCGCATTCAACTTGAACCAAAAGCCATGATCCACCTGCAGCCGTACAAAAGAAACGCGATCAGAAAGCAAGACTTGCCCGCCTTCTTTCGCTTCATTCCGAAACGGCAAAGATATGTGCCACAATTCGGATGCCTCTTCCGGCAGCAACTTCTCTCCACTCGCAAGAAAACGCGACTGTTTCAGTTTAAAATTGTTGCCGGAAACTTTTTCCAAAGAAATCAACGGATACCCCGGCTGTTTGGTCCAGGTATCCATGATTTTTTTCACGGGCTTGCCGGAAACTTCCTCCAAGGCGGCCCACAAATCTTCGGTCACGGCATTTGCATAAGCATGCATCACGAGATACAACCTAAGACCGTTGCGGAAATTTTCCGCTCCGATATAATCGTGTATCATGCGGATGGTGCACGCGCCTTTTTCATAACTGATGGCGTCAAAACTTTGGCCGATCTCGCTTGGATATTTTATCTCTATCTCCACGGGATGCGTGCTTCGCAAGCCATCCAACGCCAATGCTGGAGCCGCGGCATCTGACATAAACTGCTCCCAAATCTTCCACTCCGGAAATATGTGATCCACGGCGAAATATTCCATCCAGCTGGCAAAACCTTCGTTTAACCACAGCTGGGTCCACCATTCCATGGTGACCAAATTGCCGAACCACTGATGCGCTATTTCATGCGCCACCACAATGGCAACGCGCTGCTGCCGCGCGGCGGACACATTTTTCGGATCCACCAAAAGCGCGGTTTCGCGGTAAGTAATAAGGCCCCAATTCTCCATGGCTCTGGCGGCAAAATCGGGAATCGCCACCATATCCATTTTGGGCAGCGGATACGCAATGCCGAAATAATTATTGTAGAATTCAAGCGCTTTTACGCCCACCTGGAGCGCAAACTCGCCCTGTTCTTTTTTGCCCGAAGTGGTAAATACTCTCACTAGAACACCGTCCTTGGTCGTCGCCTCTATATATTCCAGCTCTCCGACGGTAAACGCCAAAAGATAGGTGGACATCAGGGGGGTGATGCTAAAACGGATAATTTTCTTGTCCCGACACGGCTTTTCCGAAACCGCAGGCATATTGGAGATAGCTTCCAAATGCTTAGGGATCCTCAAAGTGACTTTGAACCTGGCTTTTATCGCCGGCTCGTCCCAGCACGGAAACGCGCGACGCGCGGCAGTGTCTTCAAACTGCGTGGTCGCCATAATCCGCTTTTCACCGTTCACTTCATAAACGCTCCGGTAAAAACCGGCCATCTGATCGTTTAAGACGCCCTGGAACCGAATAAACAATTTCGCGTCACCTACCGCAATATTTTCGCCAAAACTAAAAATAACGCGCTCGGATCCCTCGTCAAATGTCACGGATGAAGGAACGTAATCTTTGCCGTCTTTTTGCAGTATGGCGTAATCAATGCCAAGCTCTTTCGCGTGAAGCGTTATTTGAGAAATTTCCTCCGCGATCAACACGTCAATACGCGCCATTCCCCGAAAAATAAAATTTTCCAAATCAGGCTCAAATACAAGATCGTACAATGCCGGCTTTACGGCCTTAGGCAAACGCACATTATTCTGAATAGGCATTTGGCCCTCCTTATATTTTCAAGTTATGTTGTCAAAAAACTAAGCGCATTATAAACCGCCAACCTCTTCAAGTCAAAACGCAATCGCAGTCCCCTCTCCGCCTCATTTAATTTTCTATGCGGAGAAATGGCTTTTATAACCGCCATCATGTATGCCGTCCTGATTACCATGGGCAGGATCCCAACCGGGCCCATAACAATAATATTCTGGTTTACCGTGGGCAGCATAAAATTCGCGCAAGCCGCATGGCACAAAAAATAAAAAGTAAATCCCCCGCCCAAAGCGAGGGATTTTTTATTCCCAAAACTTTCTATATAATATAAAGATGTGCCGAGAATGTATGTATCGGCCATTAACATCGGGGCGCAAATGAGTTAAAATAATATTATGGCAGACATAGAAGTCAAAACAACCGCGAAAAAAAATACGGACACGCTCATAGAATGGGAAGCCCCGGAATACAATCACTCCGTCAAATCAAACGAATGGTATTGGATCATGGCGGCTATAGCGGCGATTTTCATCGTCATAGGCGTATGGATGCAAAATTTCCTTTTCATCATAATTATTTTTCTTTCGGTATTCAGCATGGCGCTGTTTAGCGCGAGAAAGCCGAATCTAATCCATTTTGCGCTAACCGCGCGGGGACTGAAAATAGACAAGCGGATTTTCCCATACGAAGACCTGGAGTCTTTTTGGATGCATTACAATCCGCCCCATCAAAAAGAAATCGGTATAATTTCCAAAAAATTATTTATGCCGAGAATAGTTGTTCCTACCGGCGATACCGACCCCAACAAAATACGCGAACAGCTCGTGAAATTCGTCACCGAAGAGCCGCACACGGAGAGCATCGCGGAATCGCTCTCCCGTTTTGTAGGCTTCTAAAATCATACAGCCTCATGATTTACGCGGCTTGCTAATCCGGCTGCGGGGGTTTATAAAAAACACATTGCCCTCATCGTTCAATGGACAGGACACAAGCTTGCGGAGCTTGCAATGTAGGTTCGATTCCTACTGAGGGCACCAATATCAAATAAAGCCGCGCCGATGGACGAACATATTAAAACTTATCTCAACTTGAAACCAGCACAGGAAAAAACGCTGGAAAAATTCGGCATCCGTACCGTGCGCGATCTCTTATGGCATTTCCCCGCCCGATACGAAAACATGCTACCCGCCAAAAGCATAGCGGATTTGAGTCGCGGCGAAAAAGCAGAAGTGTACGGAAAAATCACGGCATCCAAACTGGCAAAAACCTGGAAAAAAAAGCTACGCATCGCAGAAGTTGAATTAAACGATGGTACGGGAATAATCCGCGCGGTGTGGTTCCATCAGCCGTATGTCGCTAATGCCTTGAAAAAAGGCGTGAGCGCCGCCCTCTCCGGCACGGTACAGGAAGATAAGCGCGGGCTGTATTTTTCCAATCCAAATTATTCGCTCACCGCCGAAAAAGAAAATTATCAGGAAAATACTTTGAGCCCCGTTTATCCGGAAACTCGCGGACTATCTTCACGATGGCTCAAATACGCCATTCGTAAAATTCTCGCGCAAATGAACCCCAAAGATTATCATGATCTGATACCTTTGGAAATTCTCAAAAAATACCGCCTACCCCCTCTCCGCAACTCTCTCTTATATATACATGCGCCGCACAATTTAAACGATGCCAAAGCCGCGCGTAAAAGATTTGCGTTTGAAGAAATATTTTTAATACAACTCTCCCGCATGAAAGAAAAAATGCTCCGCGACCAAAATCCCTCATTTTCCATAACCGACACGGATGTCAGCGATTTTCTAAAATCATTGCCGTACAGCTTGACCCACGCCCAAGACAAAGCGATAAATGGCATCTTAGACGACCTCCGTGGCCCCGCGCCTATGGCACGCCTCCTGGAAGGCGATGTGGGCTCCGGCAAGACCATAGTAGCCGCGGCCGCGAGCTACGCGGCGATAAAAAACGGTTACCAGGTCGCCTATATGGCGCCGACCGAAGTACTCGCCCGCCAGCATTTCAAAGAATTCACGGAAAGATTTTCCGCCATGGGAGAAAAAATAAAAATAGGCATGATCGCCTCTTCCGAATGCCTGAAATTCCCCTCCAAAGTAAGGCCTGGTGAAGCCACGCACATTTCCAAATCCCAACTCTTGCGCTGGACACTCCAAGGCGAAACCCCGATGCTTATAGGAACGCATGCCTTAATCCAGGACAAAGTCCGTTTCAAAAATCTAGCCTTGGTTATCGTAGACGAGCAACACCGTTTCGGCGTCAAACAGCGCGCCCGCCTCGCCAAAAAAGAAATTACGCCGCATCTGCTTAGCATGACCGCAACCCCCATACCGCGAACTCTCGCTTTAACTATCTACGGAGATCTGAATTTAACGCTCCTGGATGAGATGCCTCCGGCTAGGAAAAAAATAGTCACCGAAATAGTCCCGCCGCATGAAAGACCGCTCGCCTACGAAAAAATACGACAAGAAATATCCAAAGGCAGGCAAGCGTATGTGGTATGCCCGAGAATAGACTCCGATGAAACAAAAGCTGGATCCCTTCTCTCGCTCAACATGAAAGCCGTGAAAGAAGAGCACAAAAAACTTGCGCAGGAAATTTTCCCGGAATTTAACATCGGCATGCTCCACGGAAAAATGACCCCGCCTGAAAAAGAAGCATCCATGAAGGCATTTCACGACGGACAAACCAACATTCTCGTGGCGACTTCGGTGATTGAAGTGGGCATTAATGTGCCTAACGCCACCATCATGCTGATTGAAGGAGCCGAAAGATTCGGCCTGGCGCAACTCCATCAATTGCGCGGACGCGTGGTTCGAAGCACGCACGAACCCTATTGTTTCATATTCACAGAATCGGAGAACAAAAAAACCGCGGATCGCCTTGCCGCACTAACCAAAGCCAAAAACGGCTTTGAATTGGCGGAATACGATATGACATTCCGCGGCACGGGAGCATTATCCGGCAAAAAACAATGGGGAATATCCGACATAGGAATGGAAGCTCTGCAAAACCTAAAAATGGTTGAGGCGGCGAGAAACGAAGCACGAATACTTCTACAAAAGAATTTGGAACTCAAAAACTATCCACTGCTAAAAACGCATTTAGAACATCACGCCCCAAATACGCATTTTGAATAAAATCAAAACTAATTATCTTTCGGTTGCCGTCCTTTGGGCGTCACCCAAAAACCCATATATTTACCCAACATCAAGCGAGTTTGAGCGTCCAATCCGGGAACTGATCCAAAAAATATTATAGTCACGGGTATCAAAAGCCACTGCAGCACCATGGAAATATAACTCCATTTACGGGCGTGCGGCGGACGCGGAGGCAGCAAGCTCGTGGAAATCACCGCTGACGCCACAAGCCCGGTCATGGCCACGCCCATCAAAGTACGCGTCACGCGCGGCAAATTATAGGACAGAAGCATGGCATTAAACTCCTGCCCTCCCAGAAGAAGCGGCAGCCATCCCAGCATAAAAATCAAAAGAGGGTTGGTGGTTAAGGACCAAAAACCCTCCAACTGATACAACAACGCGCGAATTTTTTTTCCTACGGGCATTTTTTTATTCTTCAGACAACCGAACATGAGATACGGCAAATTTTCCACTCCCCAGGTCCAGCGGCGCTGCTGCTTGTACACATTTTTAACCGTAGCCCAAAAACTGCTGCCCGCGTTGGCATCTAGAGAAACCGGATAAGAAAGTGGCACCACGCCGTAATCGCCGTCAAAACGCAAAAAGGCTTTCCAAAAAATACGCGAATCCTCGGACACCATATTTTTCTGCCAATACCCGATATCTTTCAACGCCTGGAAGCTAAGCGCGTGCGAAGAAAAAGTCGTCAATCTCTCCGGCCTCTCCTGCTGCATCATCTGCCAAAAAGTTCCCGAAGTGGCAACCACGCGGGAGAGAGCCGGCACCTGCCAAATATTATTGTTGTAAATCGGCACGGGCTGAAAAGACACGCGGTGCGGATTATCAGCGGTCAAAAAATGGTAAGTAAGGCAAAAAAAATATTGCGGATAGATCTGCGTATCTATATCAAAAGCGGAAACTAGAATATCTTCATGGGGAATACCGGCAGGATCTATAATTTTTTCTTTAACGGTTCGCGCCGCAAAAGCTATATTGGATCCCTTTCCAGAAATTTCACCAGACACATCCGTGGGATGCGACACAATTAAAAAATGGGCGAAACGCGCGGCATATTTTTTTTTCATCTTCTCCGCCACAGTCCGCGCGCACTCTCCCGCCCGTTCTTCAATCGCCAGGGCCACCATTATTCTCTCCTTGGGCCATTTGCTTTCCGCGATTTTATTTAAAGATTCATCCACCACATCCTCATCTTCTTTGTACATCGGCAAAAGCACCAGTTGCCAAATATGACCGTATTTGAAATTTTCCAATTTTAACTTCCAATCTACATCCAAATTATGGCGCAATCTCCTCCAATGCACGCGCAAATGCGCCGAAAGATACGCGGTTTTAACCAGCCAATATATGTCAAAAATTATGATAAATACCGCCATTCCAACCGGCCAAAGCCAGGAAAAAATAATCGCTCCCGCGATAGTTCCCCACGAAAGCAATCCCGGGATCATTTCAAAAAAGCGGTAAATCAAACGGTTTTGTCCGGAAAGGTCCCGCGCCGCAGCTACATCAAGATATTCATAAGACATTACCTTATCTTACAAAATAAAAAAAAATCCCGCCATATCATAGCGGGATTTTTATAAAATCCTACAAAGAACAATTATTCTCCTCCCTCCTCTTTCCGTTTTTTAACCAGATCTTCGTCTCCCTTCAGAAGATCGTCTATGCTCTCGTCTATCTCTTTATCCCGTTTACGCTTATCTTCCTCGCTCGGCGGCTTAACACCAGGCGGACGCATTCGTCTTTTGCGATCTTGGTCGCCCATCATTTTCCTCCTTTCATAAGCATTACGCCAAAACCGGACAAAACTCCGATCTCCAATTCATGCCGGTCGCTTTTTAATCTCAAGACTTCGGCTGCCAGCGCGATGGCTTCTTTCTCCGTTGGCGGCATGTTTTGGCGCAATTTATTCGCAAGCAAGACTCCCATTTCAGAACTGCCTCCAATGACAGCGCCACTGCCGCCGTCTAAGTACTTCCGCTCTCCAAACGGGTTTATCACTAAGCCGTAAAATTTTCCCTGATCAGCGAACAACAGCGTGAACTCCGCGACAACCGGATCCGCAGGAAAAGAATTCGCCATATACGCCACCGCTCCGTTCGGATTATCCACAACTGACTCTAAAAATACGTCATGACCGGAAAACATTTTTCTGATACGAGAAATATCTTCCACGAGCCAGCCGTGCAGGACATTCACGCTTTCGTATTCACCCCTGGCAGCAAACAAAACCTTTTCATCAACGATACGCACCTTGCGAAAAGGCGATTGAGCGGTTACCACCGCAAAACCATCCTTGAAAGGAACTATCGCTACCGGAGCGGCATTTTTTAAACGAGAAATGGCCAGCTCGCGGCGCGCTTTTTCTTTACCGGAAAAATGACGATTATCCATGATCACGCCTCCCTGGAATTAAGCAAAACGGAGATATCTCGCATCCCGCCCGCATCCAACCGATAACCCAGAAATTTTCCGCCCACTCCGGCGTTCTTTCCATGAGAATAACGGAGCGCATTCGCAACTTGCCTGACGGCCTCTTCAAAGCTCATATCCGTACGATACCGGCACAACTCCAACGAGCTCAAACACGCTTCACCACCGCTGCCAATTGCCGCATAATTCAAAACTTCCATGGCAAATGACGGAGCGAAAGAAAACACTCTCCCTTTCCCGGTATCATGAGCAAAAGCGGCCATTAAAATGCTGCTCGCCACTCCCTCTTTACCTATAGGCAAAATAAGCGGTGCTTGCTTCAAAAAATTAAACTGTCCGTCAGGAGAAACCTCCCGTCCGTACAGCTTTTCCCAACTCTCAAACACACGCCTTACTTCGCCCAACACTTCAAGCATCTTTGGCAGTCCAGCAACTCCGGCCATAGTAAAACCAGACAACTGAACTATTTTAGTAACCTCATAAGGCAATTTATCCATCGTGGGCATCATGGTGCCCTGCTTATCGGCGGCAATAATCGTGCCTGCGTCATACACAGTGGCAACTATCGTAGTAGATATCAAATTGTCAAACATCTTCGTCACTCCCTTCTCCAACCATTTTTAACCAAAAAATTCTCCATTTGCAAGGTCAAAGGCACAAACGGATCATCCATTACCAAATGGAACACGTCCAACACAACTCCGTCCGCGTCATTTCTAACCAAAGTTATCTCGCCCCAATTAATGGTTCTAATGGAAAACTCCGGATGTTTAGATTCCACAAATTTAAGCAGCTCGCCCCTTCCGTAAGCCCGCGTTTCCCGCGGAGGACAACTTTTGAAATAAGCTATCCTGGCGGGATCAATAATCCGCGTCACGCCGCCTTTTGCTTTCAAACGCGCGTATAGCCCGTTTTCCGACAATTCATGATATCTCTGCTCCAACAACCGCAGCCGATCCGCCACTTCAACGCGTTTTTCATGCTGCAAAATCGCCTTCGGCAAATCTGACATGGCAATCCCATATCTTTTTAAAAGAGATTCTCCAAGATAAAATTTAGTCGGCCAATCAAGCACGCCAACCAAATCTTTTATTGCGCCGCTCTCCAGCCTCCCCAAAACATAATCCCACCATTCCAACACTTTTTCCGTGGAGCGGCGAATTTCTTCGGAATCACTTTCTTTGGGATAATGACTTGCTGCGAGATCCAAAAACTTTCTTTGCAACTCGCAAGCGGTTAGAAGATCGCCATTTTTCATTTTGAGCAGCCGAGCGGAACAATTGCGATCAAACGCGATTTCCTTTGTCAGAGCCACCGCGTCGGCAACATTTTCCAATTCCATGGACAAATCTATTTTGTTGTCTTCCAAAAGCCTGAGCACCAACCCAGTTGTCCCCAACTTCAGAAAAGACGCGACCTCCGCCATATTACCGTCACCGAGAATCAAGTGTAACCGAGAAACTGTGCCATGCGGCTCATTTTTGGTATTAACAATAGACTTGTGCGTGGTGGTGATATTGCCGTGCAATTCATCAATGAACAAATTACGCACCGAGATTGCGGGCCGGCCAAAATAAAAAGTTCCGGCTCCGGCAAAAATCTGCCTGGTAATCAGAAACGTTGACAATTTATTGGCTAAATAATCCGCGTGCACCGACTGGAAACGAGTTTCGTCTTTTTGAAGCAAGGGTGACCGCGTAAGTTTGGCGACTCTATCCAAATCAACCGAATAATTTTCATGGCAACCACAAGTGGCTAATTTCTGCTCCGCGTCATAAACATAGGAAGCAAGCAGCGCGGAATAATCCCCGGTATTGCCGTAATCCCTGTCGGAAACCTCAAATTTCTTCAGAGCAATATTGTCTTTTATCAAGATCAGGCGAAAATTTTTATCAATCAAATTTTCTGCAAGCAATTCGCCCCCGGCTAATTCCGCCGCTACCGCGTCTTCCGGAGTGGTACATTCAGGCGCGGCATATTCAATATGCCCCAGATCCAGATAAACTCTGCCGCCATTTTTCATAAATTCAAAATTCAAATGACTCCCTTCCATCAACCATTTAGGACTTATTATGTTAGCCAGCATGTCTCTTTTCCACTGGGTTCCTTCGGAGATATCAGAATGATAACTTCCGTCAGCGAACTTTACGGCTATACTGCCGTATTCATTTTCAATTGAATAAATTCTCTTCACTCGCCCTCCTTCCACGACTTAAGAAAATCTTCCGCCGTGCGCGATTTTTTAAGAAGCTGTTCGCATACTTGCCGATTGCCCGCAAAAGGATTGTCCAACGCCAGCCGTTGCCAATCGTTCAATGTCTTCACATTAATAAAATTCCAACGCCCGTAAGAGCCACGGAATTTTTTCAGAACCTGACTGCGGAGCCACGCTCGCGTGGTTTCGGGAGGATTCGCCATAGCCATTTTTACATCGGACTCTTTCGCTATTTGCACAATCTGTCCCGCGTCATAGAGCTTATGAAAAAGTCCGGCGGAACGATTGATGTCGTGATAGAGAAAATCCAAACGCACCGCCAATGGATCATCCCAACCTTTACCCAAACGCTTAAGCTGCCGCGCGATAATCTCACGCTTGGTAATATGATCCATCCATCCGTAAAGCAAAGACGGATCACGCCTCAAGCGAAGCATGGTTTCCTCAAAATACTCCGTGACTTTTCTCTCCGCATCACTCAATAAAGAAAGATTCTGCCCGCCGTATTCTTTGATCAGCCGCAGCACCTCTTCCTGCGCCTCCAGCGCTCCGATGCGCTTTCCATTACGCAACAAAAATTTTTTACGCATTTCCGTGTCACATGATACGCCGTGAAGTACTCCCAGCGGAGAACGCAACGGCTCCGTCAAAAAAGTTTTGCGCTCAACGAAAAAATCGTCTTCCAACATTTTGAGAAACAACGCGGTTACGCCAACTTTCAAAAAAATCGCCACATCGCACATATTGGCATCGCCCAAAATTACATGCAGACGTTTATACGACAGATCATTGGCGTAAGAATTATCTCGAGTATTGATGATCCCCCTATCTTCCATGGTGTTTCTCGCCCTGATTTCGGAAAAAAACTCCGCTCGCTGGGACAATTGAAAAATTATCCCGCCGTCAAAATCAGAGCCTACCTTTCCCGCTCCAGCCCAAATTTGCCGAGTCACGAGAAAATTTATCCAGGCATTAAAAACACCGGATTCTCCGGCGCGCACCAACAAATCAAACAATCGGGGCGTCACCAAATAATTTTCATGCGCGGCATAACTGTGACCGTGGCGATCGGAATTATCTTTGTGAAGATAGATTCTATTTCCCGTCAAATCTTCAGCTTTTTTCCCAGCCGCTTCCACGATTCTTTCTCCCGCTTTTTCAGCGATTAAAAGCTCGTAAGCGGTACTGCATTCCGGAGTAGAATATTCCGGATGGCCCGCATCAACATAAAACCTCGCCCCGTTCCAAAGCATGTATCCGCTACCGCCTATATAACGCAACGCGTCCGCAACATCTCTGGCGCAAATGGGAGCGCTGGCATCTAAACCGTATTCCCGTAAAAGCGATGGCATGGAAACTGGTAAATCGTCCGACCTATCCGACCCGCCGATCAATTCCGCTCCCAAGCGCACAATATCGTACGACGTACTCCTTGATGCCAAATAAGCTTCCATGGAATTTTCCGCGCTAGGCACAAAAATACCGTATTCATGTTCCGTTCCGAAAATACTAGCTAAAACCATAGTGCCTCCTATTTAATTTTTAGTCCGAATATTTTTATTTTAAAGATCAAAAAAACCCTCATCATATGATGAGGGTTTGCCAACGTTAAGTCAACGCTTACGCCATACTGTTAAAACCGCCATTAGGGATGGCATCATCTTCTTCGGTTATAACCCTAAACGGCTTGTCCAGCGGAAGGTCAGCCATTCTAGCCCACTCTTCCGGACCGCTCTTGCTTATCTGGTCGCGCACGGCACGAAACACTTTATCTACCGCGTCATGCAAATATTTCAAGCGTACGCCGCCAGCCTCTCCGTTCTTCTCCGCTAACGCGGCAGTGAGCTTGGCGCGATTGGCCACACTTTCCAATACGGCTCCGGAAACCAAATCGCCCATATAAAGCGTCTGCCGCATTTCGGTTTCCAAAAATTCAATGGTCGCGATTTTGCGGCGTTTTTCGTCATCCGGTCCGGTTTCTCCGTAGATGTGATCCAATGTTTTTTCAACCAAATAATCCACGATGGCCTCGGAACTGCCCAAATTGGGATACTCCGACACGTTGGAATATTTTGCGTGGAAAGGCAGAGTAGGCTGCAAATAAATTTTCAAAATTTCTTTGGCGCCCACACGGTTCGGCCGGGGAATCTTCAACTGAAGATCCATGCGCCCAGGACGCAAAAGCGAACTATCCAGTAAATCCAACCGATTGGTTATACCTACAAAAATCAAATTCGGTATTTCCACAAAACCGTCAAGCAAAGTATTAAACTGCGTAACAATAGAATCGTTCACTCCGGCGTGTCCGCTGGATCCCCTGGTGCGACACACTGCGTCAATTTCATCCACCATGTACAAAACTACGGTGTCAGGATGAGCCTTGGCATATTCGGCCGGTTCGCGAACCTTTTGTTCGGAATCACCCACCCATTTCACAAGAAACTCAGGGCCGCTGCCTATGAAAATGACCACTTTTTGGCCGCCTTGCTTAATGCGATAAGCCGCGATTCTCGCCAAAAGCGTTTTGCCGCATCCCGGAGGTCCGTAAAAAGCGGCGCCTTTGGGCAGCTTGGTCTGATATTTTTGAAAAATTGCAGAATAGACGCGCGGGAAAATTATGTTTTCCTCAAATTCCTTTATCTGATCTTGCAAACCGCCAATGCTTCCGTAAGTTATGGCTTTGACTTCTTCCATTTGCAAGCTGCTTTTTTCTTCTTTGGGGAGTATGGCAACAATCATATTCATAACCGGATCGTAAAGCACTTTGGAACCCGACTTAATTTGGGTGGCGTCCACATTGGCCGCAACCTGCAAAAGACGCTGTTCATCCATGGCAGAATTCACCAAGACCAATTCGCCTAAAACATCGACGACAATGGCGGTAACTCCCAAATTTGAGAACTCGTTAAGGGCGGCTATTACATTACCCTGTGGAGAAATTCGCAAACGCTGTCCAACCCGCAATATGGAAACGTTTATGGAAAAATCCAGGTTAACCGTAATCAATCTGCCTTGCGGATCGTAAATATCCACCTTCACGGGTTCGGGTTCTCCAAAAATAGGTTCTACTCCGCGCACAACTTCCGGCGACAAACGGACAAAATATCCGTAACCGAGTGGTGGCTCTATAAGCGCCCTTAGATGCAGTATTTCTTTATATAATTTTTCTATAATGCCGATTTTTTCTTCCACCTTGCCGTTGGCCACGCCTAATGCGTCATTCGCTTTAGCCAAATCTTCAAACAACTGACTGATAATTTGCTCGCGTTCCGTGGTTATCTTATCTGATTCCGAGAGCTTGTCTTCCATGGCTTCCAAAAATTTATTCAATTCTGCCATCAATTTTTGTACGCGCCTTTTTCCTATATTGCCCTTGCCTGTGGCTATCAACGCAGAAAAATTTTTTATGGCTTCTCGGGCATTGTCAATAATTTCTTGCATTACGCACCTCCTATGGCATTTCAGCGAAATAAAATGTTAAAAAACGGTTTACTTTAAATGATAGAATACAAGGCGCATAAGTCAACATAAAAAGCCGTCCGCTCGAAGCGTACGGCTTTTTATAAATGATGGGCGCACCAGGATTCGAACCTGGAACCACCGAGGTATAAGCTCGATGCTCTGCCGTTGAGCTATGCGCCCACATTTATTTTCAACATCCTCGTTTGTTTGTATAGGCTCGATGCTCTCTCCACCTTGGGCGGAAATTACATGCCCCTACATTTATTTATATTTGCTCTTTTTTGAATTTCAAACCGACGGAGGCAACCAAACTGTCAAAGTTTTCACGCTCTATGGTTTCTTTTTCAATAAGATAATTGGCAATCGCATCCAGCGCTTTTTTGTGTTCTTTTATTTTTTTCGTGGCCGTCTTAAAAGCGTCCTGCATCAAGCGACTCACTTCGCTATCAATCAAAGCGGCAACTTCTTCGGAATAATTTTTAGCATGCCCAATTTCCTTGCCTAAAAATACCAATTCATCGTCTCCGCTAAAAGCCACGGGTCCAATTTTTTCGGACATGCCGTATTTTGTCACTAAAGCGCGCGCCATATCAGACGCTCTCCGTAAATCATCCGAAGCGCCAGTCGTAATTTCGCCAAAAACCTCTTTCTCCGAAGCATAACCGCCGAGCGACACCGCGAGCTCCGCCAAAAAATGCGCGCGGGAATATAAATGCCTATCTTCCGCCGGCAGCTTCATAGTATATCCGGCAGCGCGCCCCCGCGAAACAATGGAAACCTTGTGTACCGGATCGGCATGAGGCAAAACGGTCGCGACTAACGCATGCCCCGCCTCGTGATACGCGGAAATTTTCTTTTCTTTTTTGGAAAGTATGTGGCTTTTCCTTTCCGGCCCCAATAGAACTTTTTCTATGGAATTCAAAACATCCCGCTGGGTCACTTCTTTGCGGTTTTCCCGCGCCGCCAAAATCGCCGCCTCGTTCACTATATTCTGCAAATCGGCTCCCGAAAGCCCGGGAGTATGCTCGGCGATTACATGCCAATTGACATCTTTTGCCAACGGTTTTTTCCGCGCGTGGATTTTCAAAATCTCTTCCCGACCGTTCAAATCGGGCAAATCAACCACGACTCTCCGGTCAAATCTTCCGGGACGCAACAACGCCGGATCCAAAATATCCGGCCGATTGGTCGCCGCCATCACTATCACTTTTTCATGCGGCTCAAAACCGTCCAA
>JBBTRG010000018.1:0-31144 GCA_038065295.1 Patescibacteria group bacterium | reverse complement strand
CAATTCTACGATGATTTTCTCCGCGGTTTTTCTACCAATGCCGGAAACTTTGGAAAGATAAGAGGTTTCACCGGAAGCGATAGCCATTTTTAAGGTATCTAACGGAGCCACGCTCATAACGCCCGTCGCCGACTTCGGGCCTATTCCGGAAATGGAAATCAGAGCCTCAAAAAATTCCACCTCCGCCCTTTCCGCAAATCCGTAAAGATCCAGCGCGTTCTCACGCACATAAAGGTGCGTCCAAAATATCGCCGCTTCGTCTTTTTTGCCTTGTTTGGCCGCAATCGCTTGAATGGTAAAAGGCAGAGCATATACTTTATAACCCACTCCGGCCACGTCCAAAATAACGTGTTTTTCCCCGTAAAAAATGATTTTTCCTCTAAGCGTGCCTATCATGTTTGATTTCATTATACCACACCATTGACTTGTCAAGCGAAATAGTGTATTAAATAGATAAACGCAACAATGTACCTTAATTAAGGAGGACGCCATGGACGGAAAAAGAACAACCATGCAAGAAGAAGGCGTGTGGAAGCCCACAATATGTGCAAAGCATGGAAAAATTAATATGGGGGGAACATGGCTTTATTTGCCCAAACTAGTGACCTTTTTAGCCTCGGAAAATAAAGACCCAAATGCGTCCCCGTATTTTGGCAAATGCGACAAATGCTGCAAGTGCGGCAAAGATTGCGACTGCCAGCATTAACCAATGATAAGCGGTTCTACGGAACCGCTTTATTTTTACGCTTGACTCTTTGTTCCAACTAATATAACTTAATCAATATGCCAAATATAGAATCGGCCAAAAAAGCGCTAAGACAATCCATCCGCAGGCAGGCCAGAAATGCCAAAAGGAAAATAACCATGAAAGACGCCGTAAAGGAGGTACGCTCTTTAATCGCGGAACACAAATTCAAAGAAGCCGAAAAACTTCTTCCAACCGCCTATCAAGCCATAGACAAGGCCACCAAACGAAAAATTATAGAAAAAAACGCGGCAAACCGTAAAAAATCCAGGTTGACTCTGCTTTTAAACAAAACTAGAGCTTAAGCAATAAATAAAAAATTCCGTAATCCAAATCCAAGGCGAACGCCTTGGATTTATTTCGCGCGTCAAGCAATTGCCGCAAAAGCGAATCTAACTCCTCCATCCCGAAACGCGTGCCGCCATTTAAAGCTTTTTTTATTACATATTCATGCAATCCGGTCATCTTTTTTATGTCCGTAGGAGATTGATCTGCCAATTTTTTTACGGTAAGCAAAGTCTTGACCTGCCATAAAATACGCCACAACATCTCCTCGGCTGGCACTCCGTTATTTTTATATTTTTCAAAAAGGTTTATGGCTTGTTTGCGATTTCGCGACGCAACCGCGTCCGCCAAATCAAACATGGGACCCGCATTATCCGAAAATAATTTATCTTTTTTATCCGAAACGCGTCCTAGAGACAGCGCTTCCAACGCTTGACTTACGGCCCATAAATCAGAATTGCACTCGGAAGCGATGCGCGATAAATTCGTCTCCAAAATGTTCAGCTTAAGTTTTGCGGCTTCGGAACGAATCCAATTTTTCAATTTAATGCCCGAAAGCGGCGAAAATTCTTGCGTCTTTTTCGCGTAAAGCAAAATTTTATCAGCCGTTTCCTTATCCGTATCTTCTTCCCAAAAAATAAAAATATTTTCCGAATCTCTGACGCTTTCCAAATTATCCAAAATGATTTTTCTTATGCCTGAATCCGACAATGTCCTTTCTACGGAAATTAAATATTTTCCGCCAAACATGGATGAGCTTCGCGCCAGTTCTACGAAAAAATCCGGATCAAAATCATCCGTGGTCATGCGAAAAAATTGATGCGCAGCATTTCCTTTATCTAAAAATCCGCGCACAATTTCTTCTAAATTCCGGCGGCTTCTATATGTGTCTTCTCCGTAAAGAAAATAAATCATACTTTTTTCATATCCGCCCAATTAGCGCCCGCATTGATGTCTACCGTAAGCGGAATGTCATTTTTATACGCACCCTCCATCTCTCGCCTGATAATCTGAGCGGCTTTAGTCACCCATTCATCCTTAATTTCAAAAATAAGTTCGTCATGGATTTGCAAAATCATGCGCGTGTTTTGCGCCATTTCCGGATCTTTCTGCAGTGCGCGATGCACCCGCACCATGGCTATTTTCATAATATCCGCGGCCGTGCCCTGGATCGGAGCATTCACCGCCATGCGCAAAAATTCATGGTGGAGATATTCCGGCAAGACTCGCAATTCTGGAAAATAACGCTTGCGGCCAAACAAAGTTTTAACAAAGCCCGCACTTTTTGCCGCATCTTTCGTTTCATCTATGTATTTTTTGACTCCCGAGAAATCTTCAAAATATTCTTCTAGATATTTTTTAGCTTCGTCCAGCGCAACTCCCAAGTTTTCCGCAAGCGACCTCGCGCCCATACCATATAAAATACCAAAATTGATGATCTTGGCGCGCCGGCGCATTTCTTTGGTAACTTCTGCTTCCGTGACATTAAAAACCGCCGAAGCCGTGGCGGCATGAATGTCTTTGCCTTCCAAAAAAGCCTTTTTCATAATTTGATCGTCGGATAAGACGGCCGCAATGCGAAGTTCAATCTGCGAATAATCCGCGGAAAGCATTTTCCATCCGGAAGGAACTATGAATGCTCTGCGAATTTCCCTACCAGTTTCCGATTTAATGGGGATGTTCTGCAAATTAGGATTTTGCGAAGAAAATCTACCCGTTACCGTCCCAGCTTGGTTGTAGGTGGTATGAATGCGCGAATCTTTATCGGCCAATTCCGGTAAAGTATCCAAATAAGTTGATTTTAATTTGGCCAATTCCCGATACTTCAGTACCGGCTCAATAATGAGATGCGCGGATAAAAGTTTTTTTAATTCGGGAGAACTCGTGGAGCGCGCCCCGCCGCCGGTTTTTTTTATTCCCTTGGTGGAAATTTTTAATTTATCGTATAAAATTTCCGACAGCTGTTTGGGAGAGCCCACATTAAACTTGACGTCCGCCAATTGGCAAATCCGCTTTTCCAGGCCATCCATTTCTTTTTCATATTTTTTGGAAAAACGCGTCAAAATTTTCCGGTCTATTAAAATGCCCCGCCGCTCCATTTCATCCAATATGCCCATTAAAGGCACTTCGGTGTTTTTGAAAAAATCCAAAAGTCCTTCTTCGGCCAATTTACCATCAAGCGCCGTCTCTGCCTCCTCCATATTTTTAGCATTCACCGCCTTAACAATATCTTCCGCGGGCGCGCTTATATGCCGTGAATCCAAAAGCCAAAAAGCCACTGAAAGCTTTTTGGCTTTTTTAACATCTGCCGGAAAATAAAAATTTTTTACCTCTTCCGTAATCCCCGGCAAACGCGTAAGCAAACTAGCAAACCCCAATTCCCTGAATAATTTTTCCGCGTTGGCGCGATCGTACTCTTTACCCCACTCCGCATCCTTGACATTGAATGCCACCGGCGCGTCCAGGCGGATGGTGGCCAATTCTTTGCTAAACAACGCGTCCTCCTTATATTCTTCCAAAAGCGCGACAATACGCTGTTTTATCCCCGAATTTAAAAATTTCGCGCGATCTTTTTTCAAAATTTTATAAATATTTTCCAAAGAACCGAATTTTAAAATAAGCTCTGTCGCACTCTTATCGCCTATCCCCGGAACACCAATAATATTATCCGAAGGGTCTCCTTTAAGTCCCTTGAAATCCGGCAATAATGCCGGAGCAAAACCAAAACGCTCTTTGACTCCCACCTCATCATAAACAATCGTATCTTGCACGCCCTTTTTGAGAGTGTAAACCGTAACAGAGCTTCCCGATACCAATTGCAGCGTATCCATGTCGCCTGAAGCGATAATTACCTTAAGATTTTTTTCTTTTTTTGATTTAGAAACAATAGTGCCTATAATATCATCCGCCTCAAACCCGGGCGCGTCATAAACCGGAATATGAAAAGCCTTCAAAATATCTCTGGATTTGTTTATTTGCAAAGCCAAGCCCTCATCCATTTTGGGTCTCTTTCCTTTGTAGGCCTCGTAAACCGCATGTCGGAAAGTTGGCTGGGGTAAATCATAACATGCGGCTATAAAATCAGGTTTTAATTCCCGAATAATTTTAATAAGCATGGAAGAAAAACCATAGAGCGCTCCCGTGGGCGCCCCCTGCGGAGAAGTAAAAGACGGCAATGCGTGAAAAGCGCGGTGCAGAATGGCATGCGCGTCCAAAAGCACCAACACGCGCTTGGCATTTTTATTTTTTGTGTTTGCCTTGGCTGACATTTATTTTCCTTTCATTTTTATCACGGTAATCAAAAATAATCCGCAAACAGTCTGTCGGCATCAGCGAGCCCACCTTATCGGCCCACTCCACTACTATTATATTAGACGAATCGAAGAAAAGCTCATTCCATCCCAAAAGCCTCAATTCGCGCGCGGATTTCAAGCGATAAGCGTCAATATGCGCCAAATGCCTGAAATTTTTCCGCGTCAGCTTAAAAATTTTAAGCAAAACGAAGGTGGGACTAGTAATTTTTTCTTTAACCCCCAAACCACGGGCAAATCCCTGCATGAAAGTAGTCTTGCCGCCGCCCAAATCTCCTTCCAGGGCGATTACCAGGGCGTGCTCGTTCCGCTTCATTTTAAAACATTCTCCGGCCAAAAGCATCCCTAATTTTCTAGTTTCTTTCGCGCTATGGGTAACGATACTTATGGATTCCATAGCATCATGGTATCACCTATACCACACCGGAGAAAGCAAAGTTGAGGTTTTTAGCAATCGGTGTTATATATCAAAATGATGAACAAAGAGGTGCTGCAAAAAATACAAACCCTGCTTGCTAAAAAAGAAATCGGCGTGTTCGCGGGAATTGATCCGCAAGAAGCCAGATATTTAGCAAAAGAAGCGCTTAAAACCGGACTGCTCCTGGCCGGCAAAAATATTACGGATGACGGCGACACTGGCGGACTTTTAATAAAATGGGAAGGAATACTTGCGCGGGAAATGCCACTAAAAAAAATCTCGCCACAAATTCTTAAAATAAAAATTCCGAAAAAAAACAAAATCACCGAAGTAAGTTATGAAGAAAATGACGAATCTTTTAACTTTTTAATCACTCCGGCTGACGGCAAAATTAATCCCAAAGAAATAATTATAGAGAATGCCTCTCCGAAAATTGAATCGGCGTTCTGTCTATTTTCCGATGAAAACGATCTAACTCGCCTTAAAGAACGGCATGACTTGCCCGCCGAAGAATTTATAGCCATGATTTCATCGCAAGGCAGGCTTTTGACCGAAAAAATTTCAGAAATCATAACGGCTTTGGACGAAAAAATATTCCGAAATAAAAACGTGGCCACCCTCCTTTTCGCCTGCCTGGTCCTGGAAACTAATAACTTTTTGGAGCGGACGTCCAAAGACGCCCTGAATCTTGCCAGCCAACTGCTTGAATACGGAGCCGACCGCGACAAAATAAAAAAAATACAATTTGCGGAAGCCCCCGACAGACAACTCCTGGGAAGGGCGCTCGCCCGAACGCATGTGGATGAAAATGCCGGCGCCGCTTGGACATTTTTGACCGAACAGGATTTTGAAAAAACGCGCACATCCCCATCACAAAACCTGTTTATCGCGCTATTTAAATCTTTCTTAAAAATCTCCCCAGGACAAAACTGCCATTTATTCCTTTGGAAAGAAAACAGCTTAGTAAAAGGATTGCTGTTCTCCGAACAAGAAAAAACCTTATCCGCGATTTCCACCAAACTGAATAGAAGCCCGAAAAACAACATGCTGTCATTGCCTGACTACAACAGTTTCACTGAAGCGGAGAAAAAACTCCGCCAATTGCTTCAAGCAATCCTTTAGGCTAACATGAAAGAATGGCGGAGTTTAAAGAACAAAATCAGAAAGAGCGACTAGAAAGCATTAAAAAAAAGGAGGCTGAAGACCTCACTCAAATATTATCTCAAAAATATAAACTTACCTACCTGGATCTTTCCAGAATAAATATAGAGCTGGATGCTCTAAAAATCTTAACGGAAAAAGAAGCGCGCGAAGGAGAAATAGCAATCTTTCAAAAAGTTGGTAAAAAAATAAGCGTTGCCGTACGAAATCCGGAATTCCCCCAAACCAAACAAAGCATAGACCGCCTAAAAAAAGAAACGTACGAACCCACCATTTTTATGGTTTCCGAAATGAGTTTGGATAGGGCATGGAGCCGCTACAGCGAAGTGCCGGAATTTGAAGAAATTGCGGCCGGGCTCATAAGCATTTCCAAAGAACATTTGGCGGAATACATTGCCAAAATAACCAATATAAATAATTTTAAAGAATTGCTGACTCCGATTATCGCCGCACGGCAACTGCGCACGGCGTCCAGCATGGTGGAAGCAATTTTGGCAGGAGCATACGCTCTAGAGGCGTCCGATATTCATATTGAGCCCCAAGAAAACGAAACCAAATTAAGATTTCGCTTGGACGGAGTGCTAAATGATGTGATAAATTTTCCCAACAATGTTTACAAATTGCTCTTGTCCCGCATCAAACTTATAGGAGAAATGAAACTAAATATCGCCGACCGCCCGCAGGACGGACGATTTACCATACGCATAGAAGACACGGACGTGGAAGTGCGCGCCTCCAGCCTTCCCGGATCCTATGGAGAATCCATAGTGCTAAGAGTGCTTCACCCCAAAGCCATCGGTATTTCATTTGAAAATTTAGGAATACACGACAGCATAAGTAGAATCGTAGAAAAAGCAATAAATAAGCCCAACGGCATGATTTTAACCACTGGGCCCACCGGATCGGGAAAAACTACCACACTTTACGCCTTCATAAAAAAAATCCTTTCTCCGGAGATTAAAATTATTACTATAGAAAACCCCGTGGAATACCATATAGCGGGCATCAGCCAATCACAAATAGATCCGAGTAGGGGTTATGATTTTGCGGACGCCTTGCGAGCCATCATGCGACAAGATCCAGACGTCATACTGGTTGGTGAAATCAGAGATTTAGCGACGGCCAAAACGGCGTTGAATGCCGCGCTTACGGGGCACCTCGTTTTTTCCACCCTCCACACCAATAATGCTTTTGGCACCGTGCCAAGATTGATTGATCTGGGAGCCACACCTAATATTATCGGTCCGGCGGTAAGCATATCCATAGCACAACGGCTATTGAGAGTTTTATGCAAACAATGTAAAAAGAAAGTGGGGGCTTCCGCCGAAGAAATAGAATTTCTAAAAAGAACTTTGGCCGAACTTCCGGAAACGATTAAAAAACCCTCCTTGGATAAAATTGAACTTTGGAAAGCAGAAAGATGCGATGCCTGCAATAATACCGGATATAAAGGAAGAATCGGGGTGTATGAGGCTTTCAGCATAGATAATGAGGCGCAGCGCCTCATCCTAAAAAATCCTTCTGAATCCGAGTACAGGAAATTGGCCAAACGCCAAAACATGATAACCATGGAGCAGGATGCAGCATTAAAAATCCTGGAAGGAATAACCAGCATTGAAGAAATGCAGCGGGTTTTAGGAGAATAGTACCTTTAAGTCTCCAGGCAATATACTAATTGAGTTGACCAATAGCTTAGAGCTTTCCCAAAGGAGTAATCCAGCGTTCTGCCATAAGATATGGAGGGCCAGATTGCCCTTCAAAGAAAGTCCTGCCACCTTGCGGTGGTATCGCCCAGAGACTTAAAAGTGCTTCTCTCACATATAAATTTAATAGCATTATATATCCAAATCAAAAATATGTCAACCCCTCCACCGTCATCTGTTACGGAACCCAGCTCGCAAGGAGAAGATAAAAACCTTGACCTTACTTTGCGCCCCAGACGCTGGGATGAATACATAGGACAAAACGCCGTAAAACAAAATTTAAACATACTGATCCAGGCGGCGAAAGAGCGCGGCGAATGCGTGGAACATCTTCTTTTTTACGGCCCGCCCGGACTCGGCAAAACCACGCTCGCCTACCTCATATCGCACGAAATTGGCGCACCCATAAAAATTACTTCGGGTCCGGCCATTGAGCGGGTGGGAGACTTAGCATCCATACTTACCAACCTCTCCAATGGAGACATTTTGTTTATAGACGAAATACACAGACTGAACAAACTCATAGAAGAAGTGCTTTATCCGGCCATGGAGAACAGAACCCTGGATGTCGTGTTAGGCAAAGGACCTTCGGCCCGTTCCATACAATTGGAACTTCCGGCATTTACCTTGATAGGCGCGACTACTCGCGTGTCTCTCCTGTCGTCACCATTGCGATCCAGATTTTCCGGAGGCAGTTTCCGTTTGGAATTTTACAGCAATGATGAAATAAAAAAAATAATTCTTCGTTCCTCGCAAATTCTCCGCATAAAAATAAATGATGACGCGGCAACCATTATAGCCGAACGCTCTAGACAAACGCCGCGCGTAGCCAACCGGCTGTTAAAACGGGTCAGAGATTACGCGCAAGTTAAAAGAGCGGCGGTTATAACCATTAATGAAACGGAGGAGGCTCTGGAAATGTTAAAAATTGATCGTTTAGGCCTGGAAAGCCACGATCGCCGGATATTAGACACCATTATAAGCAAATTTAACGGCGGACCGGTAGGAATAAAAACCATAGCTGCGGCTGTATCCGAAGATCCTGACACTATTGAAGAAGTATATGAGCCATACCTTCTACAACTGGGATTCATAGAACGAACCCCGAGAGGAAGAACGGCAACAGCGGGCGCGTTTGAACATTTAGGGAAAAACCCTCCACGCCAAGATCAAAACCACTTAATATGATCATCCCCTTAATAATATATTCCCTGTTTATTTTGGCGTATGTGGTATTTATCGCGGTCGTTCTTTGGCATTTAAAAGAATACATGCTGCCAAACGACAGCCGCAACTGGATAACCAATACGTTTTTGGCAATTATCGCGATATTTATAATAATATCCACGGCGCTTTTTTTCATGGTGCCGTGGGATCAAATTTTTCATGTTTAAAACCCGGCCGGGAGAACAAATAATATTAGCCGTGCACCGCCATTGGTTTGTCATCGGCAGCAAAATGACGGTTATCATAATAATGCTTTTAACAGCCGTGATATTGACGCAAATCTCATTGGCATATGTGCCGGAAAATTACATAATACTCGCCGACTTTCTGTTATCCTTATATATTTTAATCATCTTGCTCGTAAGTTTCGTCTTGTGGGTTGATTACTATTTGGATATGTGGATAGTGACCAACGAGCGGGTTATAAGCATGGAACAACACGGACTTTTCAATCGTGAAATTTCAGAATTTATGCTGTCCCGAGTACAAGATGTGACCGTGGAAATACCCAATTTCTTCGCGACTATATTAAAATTCGGAAATATAATAGTACAAACAGCAGGAGAAAAACAATTTATAGCCAAAAACATACCCAATGTAAATCGCGCCAAAGACGCCATTCTAGAATATGCCCGAAAAAACAAACAAGGCGCGGACAGCTTTCATTTAAACGAATAAATAATTTTTATATTCTATAAATATGTCGGGACACAGCAAATGGTCACAAATTAAAAATAAAAAAGCCCTTACGGACGTCAAAAGGGGTCAGGTTTTCGGAAAATTAGCAAAAATCATACAACTGGCCGCGCGTAAGGGAGGAGACCTTAATACCAATCCGGATCTCCGCACCGCCGTAGAAAAAGCCAAAGCCGTAAACATGCCATCTGATAATATTGAACGCGCCATCAAAAAGGGCGGTGGGAAATCAGAAGGCGCGGCGCTGGAATCCGCGAGATACGAAGCTTATGGTCCCAGCGGAGTAGCTATAATTATTGAAGCCGTGACAGACAACAAAAATAGAACGGTGGCGGAAATAAAACATATTTTATCCGGACATGACGCCAAGCTAGCCGAAACCGGATCGGTTACTTGGGCGTTTGAAAAAATAAATAACGGCTGGCGCCCCAAAACACCTCTGGCATTAAATAAAAAAGACGCGGAAACTTTTGACAAGTTGATGGAAGAACTGGATAATCATGACGACATACAAGAAATTTATTCAAACGCCGAATAATGGCCGATCTCATTAAAATTCTCGGCATTGATCCCGGCTTCGGACGCTTAGGTTATTCCGTTATTTCACGCGATGGCAATAATTACGCCGTAGAATGCATGGGATGCCTGGAAACCTACAGCGACACCGAGTATGAACAACGACTGCTCTCCATAGGAACAGACGTTGAAAAAATTATTTTTGAAAAAAAGCCCGATATCGTCGCCCTAGAAAAGATTTATTTCACTAAAAACCAAAAGACCGCGCTCAAAGTGGCGGAGGCGCGCGGCATAATTATTTATCTCGCAACGCAAAACAAAATACCGCTCATGGAATTTACGCCCTTGGAAGTAAAAACTGCCGTGTGCGGCTACGGCAAAGCCGACAAAAAACAAGTGCAAACCATGGTTAAAATGCTGCTTAAACTAAAAGAGATGCCCAAATATGACGACACGACAGACGCCCTAGCCATAGCCTTAACTGCTTTTGCCTACCATAAAATAGGGCTATAATTATCAATATATGGTCGTTGCCCACAAGTTATCCACAAAAAATTTACAAGGCCTTTACAAAAATATTAATTTTGTTACAAATATAATAAATATCGCGGTATTTCGTATATTTCCCGCGCAGGAGCGGGAAAGGTCGCAATAATTAATCAATCAAATATATATGGATCTGATTTCAAAAGATTTCGTTCTAAATACGGACGACGAGGAAAATATTGACGACATGGAAGAAGTGGGAAATCCGGAAGAATTCAAAGAAGAGGGGCTCTCAACAGAAGACGGTGAAGAGGCGTAGTTAGCAATAAAATCCCCCGCCTTGAGCGGGGGATTTTATTATTGGTTTTTAAATTCTATTTTTAAAAACTTTAATTTTCCCACACGCGCCGTGCCTGGCGCGCTAATAATGTAGTGAGAGTCTTTTACGGGTACGCCATTAAAATCTATACCTCCAGAATTAATAAGCCTCCGAAATTCGGAACGCGATGAAACCAACTCGGCACCCAACAAAATATCGGACAATTTGCCCGGCAACTGCAAAATCAATGATGGAATTTCTTCTGGCAAAACGCCTTTTTGAAAAATATTTTTAAAACTTTCCTCCGCCGCATCGGCGTCTTTGGCATTATGATAAACGGAAACAATCTCGCGCGCCAAGCGCATTTTTGCGTCGCGCGGATTTAATTTGCGGCTTTTTATTAATTCGCCCATCTTAAAAATTTCGGCCGCATCAACAAAAGTACACAAATTAAAATAATCAATTAGTAATTCGTCCGGCAAAGACATTATTTTTCCATACATACTCTTCGGGCTTTCAGTAATGCCTATATAATTTCCCAAAGATTTGGACATCTTGTGTTTTCCATCCAAACCAATCAGCATGGGCACCGTCATAATCGTCTGAGGCTCCTGCCCGAATTTTTCCTGGTACATCCGGCCAAAGTGTTCGTTAAAAAGCTGATCGGCATGCAGCGCGACATCCGCCCTCAACACAACCGAATCGTATCCCTGCATTATCGGGTAAATCATTTCATGCATAAATATTTCCTTTCCGGCCTTAATCCTTTCCTGAAAGGCCTCTCTCGCTATCAATTGAGAATGCGTAACCATGGTAAGAAGCTTTATAAAATCAAACGCGGACATCTCGTCAAACCACTCCGAATTACGGTGTATTTCGGTCTTCTCAATATCCAAAATTTTACCGGCCTGATCTATATAGGTTTCCGCGTTTTTATTAATCTGCTCTTCCGTCAAAAGGGGTCTGGTTTTATCTTGGCCCGTAGGATCACCTATGCGCGTGGTGGCGTCGCCTATTAAAAAAATCACCGTATGCCCCAAGTCCTGGAATTCGCGCAACTTCCACAGAACTACAGCATGTCCCAAATGCATATCCGGACGCGCCACATCAACGCCCAATTTAACGCGCAGCTTCTTGCCAGACATGAGCTTCTTTTCCAAATCTTCCCTAACCACGATATCCGCCACTCTCCGACTCAATAATTCTTTTATTTTGCCGTTGTCCTTTTTCATGCTATATAAATTAGGTATTATAATTATAGAGTTAAATGAAATCAGTTGCAAAAAAAATATTTCCCCTAGCCATAATATCCGGCATTTCAGCTGTCGGAATTTTTAGCCTTTGGATATTGCTGATTAGTGTAAAAATACCCGACTTTAACACGCTTCTAGATAGAAAAATAATACAATCAACTAAAATCTATGACAAAACCGGAAAAGTTCCGCTCTATGACGTACACCAAGATGTAAAACGTACCGTAATATCTTTCGCGGAAATGCCGCGCCAAATAAAAAATGCCACGGTTGCCATTGAGGACGATAATTTTTATTACCACGGAGGAGTGGCGCCGCTCTCCATATTGCGCGCCTTGTTAACCGACATCTTAACCGGCGCGAAACAGCAAGGGGGATCAACCATAACGCAACAATTGGTAAAAAATAGCTTTTTAACCCCGGAAAAAACTTTTTCCCGAAAATTAAAAGAACTTATATTGGCGGTAAAAATAGAACAAAAATATTCCAAAGAAAAAATTCTTGAATTATATCTAAACGAGATACCTTACGGATCAAGCAGTTACGGTATTGAAGCCGCCTCACAAACTTTTTTCAATAAGCGCGCCAAGGATCTTACGCTTGTCGAGTCCGCCTATTTAGCCGCATTGCCGCAAGCCCCATCCTACTACTCTCCTTTTGGTCTGCATGTGAAAGAACTTGGGGCGCGCAAAAATCTTATCTTGAGCAAAATGGCTGACTTAAAATTCATAACCGAAGAAGAAAAAGAAACCGCTCAAAAGGAAAATGTAATTTTTACCACCAAAGACGACGCGAGCACTTTTAAGGCTCCGCATTTTGTCATGATGGTTAAGGAATATTTGGAAAATAAATACGGTGAAGACATGGTGGCAAGCGGAGGACTTAAAGTAACCACTACGCTAGACTGGGATTTGCAAAAAAAAGCTGAAGCCACCATCAATCAATTTGCCGAAGAAAATTTAAACAAATATAACGCCCACAATACAGGCGTTGTGGCTGTGGATCCTAAAACCGGAAAATTATTGATTATGGCGGGATCCAAAAATTATTTCGCTCCGCCGGAGCCGGAAAATTGCGTCCCGGGCATCTCCTGTAAATTTGAAGGTAATTTTAACGTGGCAACGGCGCTACGCCAGCCGGGCTCCGCCTTCAAGCCCTTTGCTTACGCTACAGCTTTCAAAAAAGGTTATTTGCCGGATACCGCATTATTTGACCTGCAAACGGAATTTAATCCGCAATGCAATCCGGACATTGAAGCACAAGAAAAAGAGACCGCTGAAAAATTAAAAAATAATCCGCAATATAAAGACGGATGTTACCATCCTGAAAATTATGACCATATTTTCCGTGGCCCCATAACCATGCGTGAAGCTCTAGCACAATCCATAAATATTCCAGCGGTAAAAGCCCTATATTTGGCCGGATTTACTAACACTCTTAAAACCGCGAAGGATCTGGGCATAACCACATTAAACGATCCAGAAAGATACGGCCTTACTTTAGTTTTAGGGGGCGGAGAAGTACGGCTCCTGGATATCGTAGGAGCGTATGGGGTTTTTGGCAATGATGGCATAAAAGCAACTCCGACCTTTATAGAAAAAGTGGAAGACGCCAACAACAAAACCCTGGAAGAATACCAAAAAAAGGAAGAAAAAGTTTTGGAACCACAAGTCGCAAGACTTATTAATAGCGTGCTCTCGGACAACAAGGCGCGTACGCCCGCGTTTGGAGAAAACTCTCCTCTTTATTTTCCGGGGAGAGATGTAGCAGCCAAAACAGGCACCACCAATGATTCGCGAGACGCCTGGATTGTAGGATATACGCCGAATTTTGCACTTGGCGCATGGGCCGGCAACAACGACAACTCACAGATGGAAAAAAAGGTGGCAGGATTTATAGTGGCGCCGATGTGGAACAATTTATTTAAAAAAGTGTTGGAAAATCTGCCGGCGGAAAACTTCATTGCTCCAGAAAAAATTTCCGCGCCAAAACCGGTATTGCGTGGCGAGTGGCGCGGAGGAAGGGCGTATCTTACGGACTCCGTTTCCAAAAAAATGGCTACGGATTTTACGCCACCGGAATTAACGGAAGAAAAAGTCTTAACTCAAATACATTCCATACTCTACTGGCTTGATAAAAACAACCCGCTAGGCCCTTCTCTAGCAAACCCGAATTCAGATCCACAATTCCGCATGTGGGAATGGCCCGTGCGAAAATGGGCAATCGAGCAGAACATAGTTGAACAAACCGAAACAGACCTGCCAAAAGCCTTTGACGACGTACACAAGCCGGAATATGTGCCGAACATCCTACTCACTAAACCGGACAGCGCGCTATTTATGAGTACAGAAAACTTAAATATAAAAACCGAGATTTTCAGCCACTATAAAATAAAACAGGTTGATTTCTTTTTAAACAACGAGTATATCGGCTCAAAAAAAGCCGCGCCATATGAAATTAACGTCAGCCCCTCACAATTAAGTTCGCGCTCCGAACAAATAAATTTAACGATAAAAGCCTACGATGAAGTGGGCAATGTTGGGATATTGGAACGTGTTTTAAATTTCCAATAACACGGCTTTTTCGCTAAAATAATACATTTACGAATTTAATATCGGAAGGGGCATCTTTAAGAATCTTTTCCTTAACTTGATTTAAAATTAAGTCTTTTTTTATCATTATCTCATTTCGCAGCGTGGCATTTCCTGTTTCTATAAAAATTACAGGCTTTCTAAAAGAAATTTTGTAACCGCCGCTTACATTACAGCATAATTTTATAGCGGTTAAACATTCACTTTCTATTAAATTTTGGGAAGGAATAATTTGATCTTTAAATTTTTCCAGCCAAAAATTTAACCTAAGCATTTTTCATCGGCATTACAAGATAAATGCCCTGAGAATTATTGGGTTCCTGCATTAAGAGTGGTCGGTTTTCTCCGCTGAAACGGAGTAAAACATCTGAATGATTCATATTTTGTAATCCATCCAATACATAATGATAATTAAAATTAAGAGCAATTTTTTCCCCAGTAACCTTAGCGTCTATTTGTGATGTATGTTCTCCTATATCGCTATGTTTTGTTCTTATTTCTAATAAATTGTCTTCCGGTATTATATTTAAGCTTATTTCGTTTAAATTTCCGGTAAATATGCTCGCTGAACGAAACGCGTCCATTAATCTGCTGCGAGCAATCAGAACTTCTGTAGAAAATTTTTTCGGAATAACTGATTCATAACTTGGGAAAGTTCCTTCAGTTAAACGAGATACAAATTTAAAATTATCGCCGTAAAATCCTATTTGGTTTTTATCAAAAGTTATTTTTATATTTTCTTCCTTATTTTCCAAAATTCTTGATAATTCAGCCGCACTTTTTCCCGGGATTAAAAAAGAATCCGTACCCTTTATATTATATTCTAAAGTTTTCTCAGCCAAACGAAAAGAATCCGTGGCTGCTATTTTAATAAAATTCTTATTTTGAACATTAAAAAAAACACTGGATATTTCAGGCTTCATAATTGAAATGGAGGCCGCATTTTGTACAAATTTTAACGCACTGCTCAAATCTTTTGATGAAATATCAAATTTGTTGATTGATTTTATACTTGGAATTTTTGGAAAATCTTCAATCGAATAACCTTTTATAAAACTTGATACTTTTTCCGTTGAAACATTTAGATTATTTTTTATCGATTCCAGCGTTATTTTATCTTCACAGGAAGATCCGACAAGTTGCGCTAAAATTTTCACAGGAACTACAACTTCCCCTTCTTTTTGTACTTTAACAGGAATTATACCTTCAAATCCGGTTTCAAGATTAGTAGATATTACTTTTAAATAATTTTTTTCCGTTTTAAGATAAACTCCGTTTAAAATCGGCATATTTAAAATTTTTCCGGCATTTTTTTCGGCTAAAAAAAGTATTTCTTTCAACTGATTTTTTATACAGATGATTTTCATAAGATATTTAATTAATAAAGTAATGATTAAATTATTTAAAAAATTTATTGTTATTATTAGGGATGTTAATAAGTGTATTTCAAATAAAAAGCTTATTTTCCAAATGTTTTTTTAATTTTTTATATTTATAAGCTGTTAAAAGGGTGGGATTTAAAAGTTAATTATTTTAGTTTGACGGTTTTTAAATGTCGGGAGCCAATTTTTTATTCAGAGCTTATCAATATATTTTTCAGGGCTTATTAACAATTAAGCGGTGTTGTAAAGATTTTCTCGTATGGTTTTTATTTCTTCCACAACCCTCCCGCCCTTTTTTATGTCCTGAGCGACTTTTAAATAAGAATGGATGGCCGTGGTATGATCTCTTCCTCCGAATTTTTGTCCTATATAAGGATAAGATCCGTTAAAATCTTCTCGCAACAGATACATGGCGATTTGGCGCGGCTGTACCACCTCTTTTTTTCTAGTTTTTTCAAATAACGTTTTTTCTTCAATATTATAAAAGCCGGCAACCGCCTTTATTATTTGAGCCGCGGTCAATATTTTTTTAGGCTGAGCGTTTTTATTTAGTATTTCTTTAACTTCTTCCAGCGCGGTGGGACGGCCGGAGAACCTTTCTCTGGCTATTATGGAGTTGAGCGCCCCCTCCAGCTCTCTTATGTTGGTTTGCATGTACGAAGCTATAAATTCAAGTATTTCATTGGACGGGTTGAATTTTTTAGCTTCGGCCTTTGCTTTTAATATGGCTAAGCGTGATTCATAGTCGGGTTCTGATATGTGCGCCATAAGCCCGCCTTCAAATCGCGATCTTATTCTTTCTTCCAACTCTTTGAATGATTTTGGTGGACGATCGGCAGACAAGATTATCTGTTTATTGTTATCGTAAAGTTCGTTGAATACGTCAAAAAATACTTCCTGTACCTTCATTTTGCTGGCCAAAAATTGAACGTCGTCTAATATTAGAACGTCATATTTCCGATATTTGGTTTTAAACGCCGGGATATCCGCGTTTTGCATCGCGGAAACAAAATCGCTAGCAAATTTTTCCGAACTTAAATATTTAATTTTAATGTCCGGATTGCTCTGTTTGATGGAATTCCCCAGCGCCTGGGTTAGATGGGTTTTACCCAATCCAACGCCGCCGTAAATAAAAAGCGGATTATACAGATGTCCCAAATTTTTGGTGATGGACAGCGAGGCGGCGTGAGCCATTTCATTGAATTCGCCGACAATGAAAGTTTCAAAGGTATAGCGCGGATTAAGATTGGTTTCTTTGTCTATTTGAAACTCTCTGAATTCAAGCTGACTTTCCGGCGCGGACGTTTCTTTTTCCGCGTCTTTGGTTTTGTTAATTTTTGGCGCGTCCGCGAGAGTTCCGGATGAAATATTATATTCTATATTGCGTATGTCTCGGGAATAATTGCGAAGCGATTTTATAATTAATTTATGGTATTTATCTTCCAGCCATTCTTTTATGAAGGTGTTCGGTACGTTTACGGTTATCACGCCCTCTTTTTGGTCCGCTATGGCTGTATTTTTAAACCAAGTCAGAAAGTTGGCCTTAGAGAGCTCCAGTTCAATTTCACCTAATGCCGCTTTCCATAATTCTTGGTTGGTCATGATGTTTTAAAATATTAATATAAAATAATTATACTAATCATTGCGGCCTTCGCACAAACAGGCGTTTTTACTAAACCCTAATAGAATGGTACTAATATGTGGATTACTTGTGAATATTGTTTTTTGTTTTGTATGTTGTATAATAAATAAATCCTTAATAGCGCCGGCATCTTATAACGGCTTTAATAAAAATTTATGTCTATAACCTATCAACCCAAAAAAAGAAAGCGAGCCCGCACACACGGGTTTTTAAAAAGAAACAAGACCGCTAGCGGACGCGCCGTTTTAAAACAAAGACGCCACAAGGGACGCAAGAAGCTCACGGTTTAATAAAAATATGCTGCCTAAGAGCCGCAAAATCAGGGGCAGAAAAATTTTTGGCGTCATTTATAAGTCCGGCCAAAAGACATTTAGCCGCTTTGTTGCTTTATTTTTTGTGCCAAACGGCGGTCCCAGTAAATTTGCTTGCGTGGTTTCTTTGAAGGTTTCTAAAAAGGCTGTTTTGAGAAATAAATTGCGCCGCAGGGCATACTCTCTCATAAGAAAAAACCTTTTTAATATTAAAGACGGATACGCCACCATTTTAGTTTTTAAAAGCGGCGCGGCGGAATTATCGTATCCGCAATTATCCAAAAATATTTTAGACTTATTCAAAAAATCCGGACTCATAACATGAAAGTTATTTTTATTATTTTGGTCAAGATTTATCAATATGTCCGTGCGCCGTTAAGGCGGCGCGGATGCTGCGTTTTTTATCCGTCATGTTCGGAGTATTATTTGTTGGCGGTGCAAAAATACGGAGTGGCGCGCGGAAATTTTTTAGGAATTAAACGGATTTTGCGCTGTCATCCGTGGCAGGAGCTCCAAATTGATCACCTGAAATAAGTTATGTTTTATTTTGTTTATCACGAATTTCTTTATCGTCCGCTTTTTAACGCCTTGGTGTTTTTGGTGGACATTATGCCCGGGCATGACATGGGTCTGGCGGTTATAGCGCTTACTATATTAGTGAGAGTCGCGCTGTTTCCGTTAACGCATAAGTCTGTGCGCGCGCAGGTTAAAATGAAAGAATTGGAGCCGCATATTGCCGTGTTGCGCGATAAGTATAAGGACAATAAAGAAGAGCAAGCAAAACGCACCATGGAGCTTTATAAAGAGCACGGCGTTAATCCCATGTCGGGCTGTTTGGTTGCCTTAATTCAGCTTCCTATTTTAATAGCGCTTTATTATCTTTTTTGGCGCGGTTTGGATTTTTCGGCCAACGACCTGTATTCTTTTGTGGCCAGGCCTGAAATTATAAATATGAATTTTTTTGGACTGCTTGATTTGCAAAAGCCAAGCTTGGTTTTCGCGCTACTCGCGGGGATTTCGCAATTTTTGCAAATGCGCCTAGCCCAGCCTCCCTTGCCACCCAATAAGGGAGAAGCTAAATCTTTCCAGGCGGATTTTTCGCGCGCTATGCGCCTGCAAACCACTTATGTTCTGCCAGCATTCATAGCATTCATATCCATGCGCTTTCCCGCCGTTGTCGCGCTGTACTGGACGACTACGAATATTTTTGCTATAGTGCATGAAAGCGCGGTTCGACGTCGGGCAAATATTTTAAAATCCCAGCATGAGCCAAATAAATCAACAATCACAACGCATCCAAGAGATCAAAGAAATAATTCAGCAGCTCATCAATAAGATGGGCATTGATGCTCTAGTTGATGATGTCGTGCATCCCGAAGATGTCCAATTTGTGGTAAGGGCAAGAGACGGAGGCATGCTTATAGGGAATAAGGGGGCGGGGCTCGCGGCCTTAAACCACGTGATCAAAAAAATGGTAAAGAGCGGTTCGCCAGCCGAAGGAGAAGACGTACAGTTTTTTTTGGATGTAAACGATTATCAGCGGCAAAAAAACGAATCTTTAAAAGAGTTGGCAAAAATGCACGCGCAGAGGGTAAGATATTTTAAAAAAGCCGTGATTATGCAGCCCATGAGCGCGTATGACAGGCGGATTGTGCATAGCGCTTTGACCGAGTGTCCCGATATAATAACCGAGAGCATGGGAGAGGGAGAAGATCGACGCGTGGTTATCAAGCCCTATGTTTAAAAAATCAAAATAAAAACCGCTCCGATATTGCATCGGAGCGGTTTTTATTTTAGTGCTTTATTCTATGCTTAATCCCCAAAGCGTGCCATCGTTTTTGTCTATAAAATAAAGATATTTGTCATTTTGTCCCACTATCATTTTTTGTATGTCAAAGTTGGATACGCCCATGATGAATTTGACGGTGCTTGAAGCGAAATCTATCGCTTCAATGTAGTCGCTGAAAGCAATTTTTCCTTGAAACCAATCATCAGGATAAAAACCGATGCGCGCAGCGGCCGGTATCGCGCAATAAATCGCCGCTTCTTTAGTGTGGCTCCACGCACACTTTGAAGCCAATGTTGCGGGTCCTTCCGCTACGAATTCCCCAGTTGATAATATAACGCGCGAACTCATTTTAGCGCCTCCGAAGGAGGTTAATATCATATTGCCCTTGTTTGACCAAGAGACATCCAATCCCTTTAAATTGCCCGTGATTTTTTCTAAGATTTTGCTTTTAATGTCTAATTTATACAGGAAGCCATCAGCAGCTCCAGAGGGGCGAGTCAGAAGAGAAATAGTATTTGTTGCCGGCCAAGTCAGCAAAAAGTCTACTGGTGGAGCGATATATATTTTGTCTTGTTTGGTATTGCTTGCGTTTACGGAAATTAAATTTGTTTTGCTATTTAAAATAGTTGTGTAAACGATTTTGTCCGTATTGGGGGCGTATGCTCCGAAATTAATGTCGTTGGGCAGGAAAACGCCTTCGGTGCTCGTGCCATTAAATGTGGCAGAGAAGTACTTGATGCCGCTATCGTCAAAAATACCGAGCACGGCTTTGTCGCCTTTGGGTGACCATTCGGCACTCCAAATTTTTGGTATGGTGGTGTTGGAAATTCTTACGCGGTTGGATCCGTCCCCGCCTATTTCATACACGTGTCCGGTTGATTTTTCTATGTAGCGCACCCTGTCAAATGGCATTTCTTTCATGCCGGCTATCGCGACATCCGTCAGGTGAATTAGTCGTACTTTTTCCATGGTCTCTGGCGGTGTAATTTGTCCGGGTATTTCGGATGGTATGGTGGGCCTCTCTGCCGGCGCCGGAAAAAGTCTTCCTAGTGCCCCTCTTTGTTCCGCGGGAACACTTCTGATATAGAAGTAATAAATTAAAACCCAGCCTAAAATAATTAGCAGTAAAATGGCCGATATGATGATAATTAAATTTTTGCGGTTAGTCATAATTTGGTTTTTTTTATTCGCAACTTACAATTTTGGTAACCGCCATTTCAGGAGCAGGATTGCCGAAAGATGTATTTAATTTCGCGATTGTGCACTCATCAGTACCATCAGCACACGGATTATGAGTAAAGTTTTGCGTCAAGACGCCCGAAAGATGCTGTCGCTTAAACGAGCACACATAAGTAGCGTCAGTTCCACAGCAAAGGGTGGCATAAGCGGGTTTAGTTGCTGTGCACGAAGCATCATCCACCTTTTTACCATTAAAGTTGGTGCAGGCGGATTCGGTTGCCAGCCAACAAAATCCGCTGTTACACCCGGGAGTATTATCGGTGAAGAGGCTTTCTGCCGATTGAATGTCTTTGGTCGGCTTTATTTCAAGCTTTAATTCTAATAATTCTGGATTTATAATATTTAAAATCATCCAGGAAGAAAGCGCCAAGATTAGTCCTAAAATAGCCCAGAATATTTGATCTTTAGCGTCATTTATGACGGCGGGGTTGCCGGCGGCACCTACATATTTTAAGCCTGCTATGATTATAACAATTACGGCAAGTATGGACGCCGCCACTATGGCAAAACGGAACAAAGCGGAAAAATAAGCGGAGATGAGGCTCTGTCCTGCGGCCGGAGGCGCGTAGCCAGGCAATGGCGCAAGCAGGCTATATCCATAAGTCAACACCGGCATTAATGTCAGAATGGCGGATAAAATTATTAAAATCGCAGTTTTGTTATAAATATGTTCCATATTTTTATTGCCCGAACATTATGCGTAGTGTCGCGTTGACGGATTGCAAAAGACGCGACAGATTTCTTATCGTTAAGTTTATAATAGTTTCGCCCGTGGCGTTTTCAGGAGCGCGCAAGTTTAATACATTGGGTTTTTCTTCAGCAAGTACGGATTCATTATTCATTTCCCACTCATAAGTTAGGGCGGAAATGTTTTCTTTGGAAAAATAAAAAGGCTCGGCTCGCAGATTAATCGCGCCCTGGGCAAGTTTTAAGGAGTTTAGGAGCGCCTTGGCATAAATCGGTCCCTCCAGCGGATTGTCTTCGTAAAAAATTATTTCAGGAGAAGCGTTTTTGGCCGTTAATATAATACTTTTTTCAAAAGTTATTTCATTTGCTCTATCGGATAACTTTACGGCTATCGTGTGGTTATCAGAGTCGGGCAACTGTACGATAAAAGAATCTTTATTGACGCCGGAAGCCCGCGCGTCTTTTCTGGCATCAAACGACCATTCATAAATCAGGGTTTCGGGCGACAGTTTTTTACCGTCTTTGAAAAGGTGCGGAATTGCCGATATTCTCGCGTTGGACTGCGGGGTGGGCAATGCCTTTCCCCGGTATCCAGGCGGAACATAAGTGAGCGCGTCCCAAAGAAAATCCACATCGTGCACGGTTAAATTAAACGATTGACTGCTTTGATCGCCTTCCAGCGTGGTTACATGAGCGGTTATTTTTTTGGTTTTTCCCATGTCCGGACTTTGCAGTGTTATGGTAGTGACTCCCGGTCCTTGGGCAACGAGCTTGTCATCTATTTGCCAAAGGATATAGGCGCGGTCCTCGTCAAATCGGTAAGTTAGTATTTGCGCCGTTACAGCGGTGTTTGGTTTGGGACTGTTTGAGCTTAATCTTATGGAAAAAAGTTCAGTATTCGTGGTTGGTAGTAAGCCTTCTTGAGCATGGATAAATTGTGGCGATAAAACCCCCGTTGCTGTAAGGAGAACGGTTGATATTATAAATATTGTCGCGTGTTTTAATGCCATTAATTTAATAATCTTACGATATTATTATACCAATTAATTCGGTATTAACTAAGCGCGATTCTGATAAGCGCTACGCCTATATTAAAAGGCAAAAGATCCGCGAACGGTATTGCGCTGCTTACGGTGTCTAAAATGGTTCCTCCGGCGGTCGGTAAGCCGATTTTTAACAATTCTGACCCTCCTTTGCTTTTCGGTCCGAAATACAGAAATAAAATCAGTCCGAACGCCGGATTGGTTACGATGCTCACAAAAGGTATCAGGGCGATTATGTCAAAAAATCCAGCTGTCGCCAATATTATCCAGTGTTCGGATAGCTTTTGCCGAAAAGTTAAAGCTAATGCCGCGGGATTTGTGGCATTTTTCGCCAATTCGCCGCTTTTTTTCATATTTTGCGATTGCGCCATCCGCAATTGCGTTGCTATTTGATCTTCTTCGTCCATCGCAGTTTCAGTTTAGTTTTTTGTTATTGTTGTTTTAAACTTTTCGTTTTTATTTTTAGTTTGTTTGTTCCGCTTGTTTGAATTCTTCCTTGGCTTTTTTGATGGCCATAAGCTGGCCGGGGTCCGAAGTTATGATTTGATCTTCGGTGTAAGAGGCCAGCACTTTAATGGCTACATGCTTTAATCCCGCGAAGAATATTCCCTCTCCCACGTCCGCCTCTAAAAGCAGGTATTTTTCTTCATCCGTTAGATTCATAATTTCTTGCAGATGGTCAATGGCGGCCGGTGATTGCCGCAATAAAAGTTGCATGGAAGAGTTGGTAATAATAGGTTTCCCGTAGGGCGATTTCAGAAAATCTTCCACATCTTGCGTTATGGTGGCGACTCCCAAATAATATTTTCTTGCTCTCTTGGCTATGCCGAAAAGAAATGACGCCCCGTCTTCGGTTTTCATCATCCACCACGCCTCGTCAATAATCAGCAGCCGTTTTTTAAGGCTTAAGCGCACGGCGTTCCAGATGTAATGAGTGATAAGGTACATGGCGACGGGCTTTAATTCGTCTTCCATGTCCCGTACGGAGAAAACTATGAAGTTTTTATTCATGTCTATGTTGGTGGGCTGGTTTAGAAATCCGGCCCAGCTGCCCATGGTATATTTTTTCATTCGCTGCGCCAAATTTTCTCCGCCTTCGGTGCTCATAAGCACCATTTCCAGGTCGGAAAGTATGGGCGGAGTCGTTTTGGAAAAATCAGATTCTATGGTTATGTCGCGCGAAGCGTAAGTTTCCGTGATGGCCTGGTCTAAGAGCGAATCCTCCTGGGGGGTCAGTCCTCCTAACATTATGCGAAACAGTCCGATTAAGTTTATAACGT
This sequence comes from Patescibacteria group bacterium, assembly GCA_038065295.1. Classification (GTDB taxonomy): domain Bacteria; phylum Patescibacteriota; class Minisyncoccia; order JACROR01; family JACROR01; genus JACROR01. The sequence continues at coordinate 7,060 of JBBTRG010000018.1, read as the reverse complement.
GGGAGCGCAAAACATCGGCGGGAGATTCGTCTTCGCGCGGCACCGGAAGATCAAAAGGGTTTATGTGATTTTTTGAAGTAAGCGATATGTTGATATGCCGCCCGTCCACCGCTTCGGCTAAATATTCGTATTCCCGTTCCGGATCTATGACTATGACATCTACGCCAAACATAAGCGATCTCAAAATTTCCAATTTAGTGGTATAAGATTTACCCGACCCGGACTTGGCAAAAGTAACGGAATTGTAATTTTCCAGGCTGAATCGGTCAAAAAGTATCAGGCTGTTATTGTGGCGGTTGATGCCGTAGAGGGTTCCTTTATCCGAAGTGAGATCCGAAGATATGAACGGGAAAATGCTGGACAGCGGTTCGGAGTTCAACCTGCTGTTGACCTGCAGCTTGTCCGTATTATAAGGAAGCACGCTGTCCAATCCTTCTATTTGCTGGAAGAGGGCGGGTTTTGTGCGTACCAGCTTGGATTCCAGGAGATGCCTTATTTCCGCCTCATTATTGTTTAATTCTTCAAGAGTTTTTCCGAATATGGTGAGATAAATGCCCACGCTGAAGAGTTTTTCTTCCGCTTGTTGTAATTTGTCGCGGAGAATTTCCAAATCGCGAAGCGCCGTATCTAATATTGGATCGCGCACCAATCCTTTTTCGGAACGGACACTTATTTGCGACTGAACCTCCGCCACTTTATTCTGCAATTGTTTTAAAATCGTTTCCGTGCTTATGGGATGTATGAAAATTGATATGTTGAATATTTGATCTAAATTTATAATTGGAGAAAACCAATCAGTGGAGAGATAGCGCGGATAGGAAAAAACGAATATGGTTTTGGCTATTTTATCGCCCAATTTAATATAGTTGGAAGTAACTTCTATGGCGGAAGGCGCCAAAATGTCCTTCAATTCCAAGGCACCCGCTTCATATATTTCTGACGGATATACCGGAAGAATTTCTTCCTCCATTTTCTTTTTGGGTTTAAAGAAGTCTAATAATGCCATGAATTATTGTTTAATTTCCGGTAAAATCCCGGTAGCGATTTCTCCCGGATTATAAATGCCGTAAAACAGTTCTATCAGCTCTTCGGTTTTAAGCGGCACAGTATGTACGCCGCAACGAGCCAATCCGGAATTGACGACATCCATTCTTTGCCAGAGCTGGTTTTTATATTCCGCAAATTGTTCTTCGGATATTTTCCCAGAAGTTTCTTTTTTGCCGGAAATGCTTTGGATCAGGCCGGCTATTCCGCCGCCCACGGCCTTTATGGCATTGGGCGTATAGGGCACGGAAATATAAAAAGTTTTGGACATTATATGAGCGGCTTCCACGAAATTTTTTATGAATTCGGCATATTCCCTGGTTTGGATTTTAAGCAATTCGTTGGTTTGCGTTTTTTCCTGCGCTTTCAGCAATTCAATGTACGGGCTAATGTCCAGCTCGGAAGATTGTATGAAGAATTGCACGGAAAAATCCAGAGTGTTTAAAAAATATTGGTATTGGGAGATTATGGCGGTTTGTTCGTCTTTGGATTTTAGTGCAAAGTTTATGGAAGACGCCATTAAAATCATCCGCAATGACCCATCCTTAAGGGTGATTACGTCGTCTCGTATTTCCGATATGGGAACGATTTGTTGGGTGGATTGGCTCATGCTCTTGGCGATTTTTTATAAATATCCAAACTCCAGGACAATTCTTTGAGTTTGCGTTCGGTTAATTTAGGTAGGGCTTGTTGCGCGGGTAACGCGGCTCCTTTGGGCGATATTTTGCCCGCTTCTTTTTTCCAGGTATAAATTTTGGTTCCGGCGGAAAAACTTAAAGCGTTACCGATTATTTTTATTAGCGGCTGCTCGTTCATTTTTAAAAAAGCGAGAGCTAGAAAGAAGCCGCCTACCGGGATGGCAAGTATTATGGCAAGCCATATCGGAAGAAGCGTCCATAAGATAAATACTGACGCGACTCCTCCCAAGACATACACGAATTGCTTGAAAGTGAGCGGTCCGAAAATCTTGTCTTCAACTTCGGTAAATTGTGGAACTTGATATTGCGCCATAAAAATCTTGTTATTTTACACCTTTCGTTTTAAGTTTTGAGCTTATTCCGTCGGTTCTCTGTAGGGATCGTTGCCTGAATATCGCGGAGTAGGCGTTGGCGTGGGTTTTTCCGGCGAAGGCGCGATTGTCGGTTTAATCGGTGATCTTAAAATTTCATTATCTTTTAGTTTTTGTTCAAAGGGCGAGACTGGCGAGGGGATCGGTTTTATGACGGGGGTTGGTGTTTTGGTTTCTGTCGCGAGCGCGGAGGGCGGCGTGGGTGTTACGGTAATTTCAGGTTTTGTGATTATGGCCGGTAAGGTGGCCGGTTGGGGAGTTTCGACGAACTTGGGCGGTGGAGTGGTTTTGGGCCTGATTGCCGGAGGTATTGCCGCTTCTTCAGTAGTTTCTTCAATGCTGTGTATTTTTTTCAACTCTTCCCGTATTTTTTGGAACACTTTTTGGTTCACTTCTTCGGCGATATTTTTTGCCGTTTCTTTTTCTACGGATAAACGCGCCGATATATTGTTTATATAATCTTTAGGATGGGTTAGCCCTAAGATGACCAGGCCGGTTTCGTCGGTTAATTCTCCCAATTGATCCAGCATGAGTTTGTGTTTTTTGCCTATTTGTTGGAGAGTTTCCGCAGTTTCCGCGCCCTCAAAAACCTCTCTTACTTTCAGAGGTAGGGTGTCGTATTTTTGTTGTATTTGTTCGGCGGAATATTTTTCCATATTTTTAGTTATTGGTTTTGCATTTTTCGTTTTTAGTTTTAAAGTTCGGGGCTGGTAAATCCGGCTTGACGTCCCGGTTTTTCTCCGGAGCTTTTTTCACTGAACATAATACGAAGAGTGCTTTGCATTCTCGGTTGGCTCGCGATGTGTCCGGCTAAGCTTGGATTTATTTTTGCGATATTCTGCGTCGCTGTCTTTAAGTCGGCTCCGAAATTCTTTAAGGCTTCAAATGCGGTGGTTAATTTTTCTCCTTTTTCATCCATTATTTTATTAAGTTGCGGGGCGGTCATAATCGTCATAAGCGTTTCGGCGCGTCCTTTATCGGTGGGGTTTGTTTTAGCTTCCGTGAGCGCGGCATTCAACTGTGTGGCGGACTCCCTTTCTTTGCGTATGGTTTCAGTCTTTTCCTGTTCTTCCACCGGTAATTCCCGTAGAAGATTTTTTACGGTTGTTTTTTGTTCTTCAGTTTTAGCTCTTTCCAACATTTCCACCCTTTCGCGCGGAGACATTTTCTTTATCATTTCCGTTTGGGTGCGTTTGTCTGCGCCTATGAATTTACCACCAACCATTCCTTTACCTAATTGAGTCAGGTATTCCGCGCGTCCTTCCGGAGCTAGACCAAGGCCTGTTTTGGTTCTTTGTTCAGTTCTTTTTTCTATGCCACCAGCCTGAGCTCCCCGTTGTAATGTGCGTAATGCCACTCCACCTAGGCGCGGGAAGCTTGCGGCAATATTTTTCATGGTGGGAGATGCGGCGGCGCGCTGTGCCAGCGGAGCAATGGTATATCTTGCCGCAGTTTGGCCGACATAGCCCGCGGCTAGCGTAGATCCTTTCTTTCCCAAGGCCATGGCCGTATTTGCCCCATACGCTCCCATTTCTTGCGCCACAACCAGGCAGGCGATAAGCAAAATTCCCAATACGGAGAATTGCATAAAAGTGGTAAGTGATCCTTCAAGTATGGCGGCGAGCCCCGTGGCGCCACTGTTCGTGACGCTCATTTGCTCAAAAAAACCGACATTAACCATTCGTGCCACAAGGTAGTAGAAAAATAAAAACGCCGGAGCAAAAAAAGATTGCTTGAAAAGGGCGCTCCACCAGCGGCTGGCTATACCCCGGGTGGCGGGTAAAATCATGCTTATGAAGGCGATGGGGGCTAGTATCATAATGAGCCATAAAATCACGGTGCGTATGATAAACAAGCCTGCCGCCGCCAAGAGTATAAATGCCGCCATTAGGGCAATAATCGCGGCCAATATAAATTTTACTATAGTATTTACTATTATCGCTACGGACCCTCCATTGTCATCTAACGCTTTTTGAAATTCCGCGGACAAGAAAAGTTTTTGCGGGGCAAAACCGGCCATAAAAACCGCGGAGACGTCTTTTGTTCCTATTATGCCATTGCCTGTTTGTATGACAGTCGAGCCCTCTTGCATGGTTATGCTGTCATAAAAACTTAAAGCCAGGATATTTGACGCGTCAATTACGGCTCCTGCGAAAACTAGGCTGAAATTCACCAATAGCGCGACTATCACGAGTCTTACCAGCAGTTCTTTCGCGCCATATCCGGAAAGCCGCAAGATGGTGGCTATGGAAATATAAAGCAGAACAAATATGAAAAAAAGGTTAGCCACATCGCGCGATATCGCCCATCCGATGCTTACAATATCTTTGCCGAGCGCGCCGCTGTTTAGAGATAGATTGAGTGAGAAGTTGAATATTTGTCCGGCGAGCCATAAAATGCCGCTCGCTGGAGTATAAAATAACATCCAAGTTGCATATCCGAGTATGGTGGCCACCGCTAAATATGGGTCGGATAGTATTTCAAACAGATTGGCCGTGTTAGCTGCGCTAGCGGCATATGTTGGTTTTATTCCAATCAAAAATACCGTGAGGCAAAAGAACGCTATAAGAATGTGGGGCAGAAATTTTTTCATTAAGGTAAGGTTATGGTCGCGCTTTTTTCGGCCGTTAGCCCTTCGTCGTCGGTAATGCGAAGCCTGATGGTTCGGGTTTCCGAGGTGGCGTTGTCCGCGAGAGAAAGTTTTACTTTGATTATGCCCTGACTGGCATCCACGATTTTCATATCCGTAAACCCTTTGACGGTAGTAGTCACGGTGTTATATGCTGGCGGCTCATAGCCGTCTGAGGTGTAATGGCCGGGAGTGACCAAAACTTGACTGGTGTAGGTGGGCGGTATGCAGGAAGTGGCGCTCGCGGTTGCAGGATCGGGCGTACAAATGAATGTTTCAAATGCGCCGTCTCGGTTTTGGTCAAAACTCTTCCAATCAAAATCGCCAAATCCGCTAAAGCTCCATTCATATCCCGTGATATTGGGGGTTAGATCAAAATCCACGGAAAGCGACGGATCCAAGGTAATATATCCGCCCGCATCTTTAGTAAGCGCAAGATTGTCGGCATTTTTAATTTCCGCGATCGGGTTAACCAAATTTACCAAATAAGGGAAGGCTGTATTGGGGAAAGGCGGCGCAAATTCAAAGATATGGGGTGCTGTTATCAGGGTAGGACCGCCGCCACCACCAAAGAGCGAGGATATGGCATTTAGGCCGCTAATGATGGTGGATTCTTGTATCGCTAAAATATGTCCGCCAGTCCATATATTCGGGTCAATTAGTTTAGTGTCCGGGACAGGGGCGGTATGGACATTTTTCAGGGGTTCGCCCAGCACCTCCATGCCGGTTTCCAAATAAGTGCCCGACGCATCCGCTCCGCCAAAAATCAGGGTATATTTTTCATCCGGTAGAATATCGGGAAAGGTTATTTTTTGGCTAAAAAATCCATTAATGTCAACTTTAGGGCTTAGTGTTACTGTCACAAAATTTGAAGAATTACTGTCGCCACCTTGTGTTTCTGTTACGGCTGGCTTGACAATCTGATATTTTATCCAGGAGGGCTTGTTGGAAAGCAGAACAAGGCTGTGGTCGTCCACCGCGACAGCGGCGGTATAAATTTTTGTGTCATCCCAATCCTGCAGTTTTATGAGCGATCTCTCAACAATGGTATTCTCGGCTATTTGCAGGAGAGTTTTAAATTTTGGGCTCAAGCGGAGTAAGTCGGTAAACTGGAGCAAGGTTATGTTGGTAAATCCGAAACTGACATTCGTTTTTATATTACTGACAAAGATTTTTAAATTATTTCTTACTCGTTTTATGTTTTGAGCCTCCGTAAATATATCTTTGATGGCTGTTATGCCTTGAGTGTTGGTTATGAAATCGGAAATCGTATACGAGGTTGGGTTCTCCGCTATCAATTTTAGTTGGCTTGGCGCAGCCGCGCCTTTTGAGGCGACGTATTTTTTAAGGCCATCAATAAGGTTTTGAGGTATGGACGTGTCATTGGCGAGTTTGGTCATTTCTGTCGGCCAGTCGTTTACGAGGGTTTCAAGATCGTCCTGGAAGTTCGGCGTAGATGTGGACTGTTTTTCTAATAAATAGGATTTTATTTCGGTTGACTCAATGATATAATCAACAACCTTTTTTAAATCAATCCTTGCTTTTTTTATGTTTGTAGCTTCCGTAAACAAATTTGCAAGGACTGGTATGCCCGTAACGCTATTTATAAAATCAGAAATCGTATATAAGGTTGGGTTCGCCACCATCGCTTTTAGTTGGTTTAAAATGATGGCGGGGATCACGGTTGCTTTGCCCTGGCTTATTCTGAAATCTTCTATGGCTATATAATCTTTTAGAGTAGAAATAAGGTTTTGGGGTATGGACGTGTCATTGGCGAGTTTGGTCATTCCAGCCGCTTGGGAGTTTACGAAATCCGTGAGATCGTTTTTGATGTTCTGCGGTATAGACATATCTTGTTCCGCTATGTAGGACTTTAATTCATTTAAAACAAGCGGCGTGCGAATGGGCGGCAACGATCGCACGGCTTCCGTATTACCATTTGTATCCACACTCCTCCACGCAAGTAGTGTTGGCGGGCCTTTAGGCTCGGTGGAAGTCACTACCGCAAATGGATGTTTTTCGTAGGGTACCGTAGAGTTTACAGTGGCACTGGGTGTTGAGCCGTCTAGGGTGTATCCGGTTTTGCCTGCTTCGCTGGATGAGAGTGCTATTCTCCACGGGCTTACAATGGTGGCGGTTGTGATGGGCGGGATTATATCAACTATTTCCGTATCAAGCGTACTACCCGCTTTAGTATCGCTAGAGGTAATTTTTTTGATGCCTTCTTTGGTGAGGCGGTTTACTATGGCGTCTCCTATGGCCACTACATAACTTTCCCAGGTTTCGTTATTGGTCAGCCAATCCATATCTTTAAATAA
>JBBTRG010000017.1:0-39155 GCA_038065295.1 Patescibacteria group bacterium | reverse complement strand
AAATCAGTCCAAATTTTGCTCGAAAAAGGTTCTAACTTTGTCGTATAATGACCACCAATCAGAATTTGAAGAAAAAATATTTTGGACACTTCGTGTCCTATCCTGTGTTTCAGCCAAGAACGAAAAGGGTTTTTGGAAATCCACCGAGAGCATTCCCGAAGCAAGACGGCGGTTCTACAAATAAAATTTGTTTTGCGTTATCACGCAAGAGCCGATGGAAACAAGATTTATAAAATTGTCGGTGTAAAAATATGATTAAATATTTTATCTATTGCAGAAAGTCATCAGAGGACGAGGAGCGTCAGGTGCTTTCGATTGAGGCACAACTTACGGAGCTTCGTGAGTTCGCCAAGCAGAACAACCTTTTTGTTACTAAGGAATACTACGAGTCCAAGACCGCCAAAGAACCAGGCAGAGAGGTGTTTAATGAAATGCTTGGCGAGATAGAGAAAGGCACGGCACAGGGCATTTTAGCGTGGAATCCCGATAGATTAGCGAGAAATAGCATAGATGGAGGGAGAGTTATCTACCTTGTGGATACCTTGAAAATCCAATCGCTAAAATTCCCTACCTTTTGGTTTGAGGCTACGCCACAAGGAAAGTTTATGCTCTCTGTCGCTTTCGGTCAGGCAAAATATTACACCGACAATTTAAGAGAAAACATTCTAAGGGGCATACGACAAAAAATTAGACGTGGCGAGTTGTCAGCAAAAGCTCCTCTCGGATATTTCAACGAGCCGAGATTGAGGACGATTGAGCCGGACAAAAAGACTTTCGGAAAAGTAAAAGAAAGTTTGGAAGCTTTTGCCTCTGGACAATATACGCTTACGAGAATCAGAGACAAAATGTTTTCTCTTGGGCTTGTTGGCAAGGGCGGCAAGCCGCTGCACCTCTCCTCTATTTTTAATATCCTTACTAACCCATTTTATTACGGACACTTTCGTTATCGTGGAGAGGTGCACGAAGGAACACATAAGCCGATGATTTCCAAGAAACTTTTTGACCGCATACAAGAAGCGTTGATAGCGAACGGCAAGCCACGCAAAAAGCGAGGAGATAAAAACTTTCACTTCCTCGGGTTTGCGATTTGCGGTGAATGTGGCTATGCGATTACGGCGGAGCGAAAAATAAAACGGAACGGCAAAATTTATCATTACTACCATTGCACATTCAAAAGTAAAACTGTTGTCTGTTCGCAAACCCGCTTTTTGCGAGAAGAAGTTTTAGCCGAGCAAGTGATAGAGCATGTTCAAAAAGTTTCTTTACCTGATGAGTGGCGAGAAAAGTATTTAGAAAGATTGGAAAAAGAAACGGGCGAAGCCCACCACTCGTCAGACCTTTTCGTTCAAAATCTGCGGAGCAAGATAGCCGATTTGAAAACTAAAATTGACCGCCTTACGGACGGCTATCTTGGAGGCTCGTTTGAATTGGCGGAGTATCAGGAAACCAAGAACCGTCTTATGTCCGAAAAGAAGACGCTGGACGAGCAATTAAGCGATTTTGAACGAAAAGGAAATCGTTGGCTCGGACTTATGCGTAACTGGATTATTGAGGCCAACCAAGCCGGAAATCTCATTAAACAAGAAAATCTTTCGGGGATGAAAGATTTTCTTGTGGACATCGGCTCGAACCGCCGCCTTGCTTCGGGAATGCTCTCGGTGGATTTCCAAAAACCCTTTTCGTTCTTGGCTGAAACACAGGATAGGACACGAAGTGTCCAAAATATTTTTTCTTCAAATTCTGATTGGTGGACCTAGGGAGAATCGAACTCCCGCCTCATCCATGCCATGGATGCGTCGTACCATTAGACTATAGGCCCTAAATCATCAAGCAAAACTTGATGATCGGGCGAACAATTTTGCTACACAAAATTGTTTTAGCCCCACACCACCTTAATCAAACCAAACTATTTATAGCAAAATTATTTTACTGCGGCAATGACGATGACGGAACGCGGCGCAGGTTGAAAAACTCGTAAACCGCCGCCGCGATAAAGACAATCTCCAGCACTATAAATACCATGTCTCCTATATATATGCTGTAAATTTCCAAAAGTATTCCCGCCGCGATAAATGACATATTTTGTTTCTTACGGTCTTTAAGCAACACCGCCGCCACAATAAACAAAACTCCTATCGCGCCTATGATTTTAAAAATATCCATATTTTGAGCAATTAAACCGCTAATACTTTAATTATACCGCGTATAATTTGCATTCGCTCGGAAACAAAAAATTGATATTTTCTGTTTCTCTCGCTTATTTAATTATAGCACTAAAAAATGCTCACTTCCCCATACTCCCCGTCATAGCCGGGCTTTATTTTCACCCGTCCTTCGCGCATGCGCCCAACGGCTTCGGCGATTTGCTTTTCGCCAGCTGCCTCCAACTCTTCGGGACTTGTTTTCATTAAAATATCCGGTTCGCTTCCGAATTTTACGATTAAATTTTTATATTTTTCTTTAACTTTTTTGGAAGACGGACCAACGCCCAACGCCTCGCCAATAACTTCGTCCAACGGAATCAAATTGTAATACGGCACGCGCCCCGCGCTCTCGTGGTGGAAATTATGGGATATCGGCGGCATTTTTCTGTCGGATAATTTCGCCACGCGATGCAAAACCCCCACCACCACGGGCTTGCCGCACTTGGGACACAAACCTTTATGTTTGACGGTTTCTTCAGGAGAAAAAACCACGCCGCAAGCGCGATGCCCGTCATAATAGTATTTGCCTTCTTCCGGAAAAAATTCAATAGTCGCCGTGAATTTGCTTTTTCCTCCGGATTTTTTAATTTTGTTTGGCGCGCCGCTTTTTATGGCTTCCATAATTCCATCGTAAGACAACGCTGCGTTAAAAATATTCGCTTCGCGGCCAATCTTCTGCAAACTGTGCGAATCGGAGTTGGAAATAAGCGCCAAATTATCCAAAGTGGAAAGCCGCCAGTTCATCGCGGGATCGGAAGACAGCCCGGTTTCCAGCGCGAAAATATGTTTGCTCATTTTGCCGAAGCATTCTTCCAATGAATCAAAACCCGACATTGATCCGAAAAGCGAAAACCACGGAGTCCAGACATGGGCGGGAATAATTGCCGCGCGGGAATTTATCTCAAAAACGATTTTCGCCAACTCTTCGGAATCCAACCCCAGAATCGGCCTGCCGTCGGATTTCAAATTGCCGATAAGCGACAGTCGCGCGTTTATTTTTTCCGCGGTCTCCATATCCGGCGCCAAAACAATATTATGTATGCGCCGCACTCTGCCCCCACGCGAATAAATCCCCGAAATCTCCACCGTGAGCAAAAAACGGGTGTCCGCAAAAGTGTCTTTGAAAGTTTTTAATTTATATTTCTTTTTGAGACGAAAAAGCCCTTGCTCCGCAGGCTCCAACTTGGTTTTAATTTCCTTGAACCACGCCGGATGCGTGAAATCACCCGTCCCCATTACCAAAATTCCCTTATCGTCCGCCCAGCGGTCAAGTTCCTCTAAACAAAGATTTTTAGAGGTCGCCCGCGAATACTTTGAGTGAATATGCAGATCGGCTATAAATTTCATAATGCCCTTGGCAGGAATCGAACCTACATCTACTCCTTAGGACGGAGTTGTTCTATCCATTGAACTACAAGGGCAACAGATGAGTTGGGCGGATCGGCCTTGGGCCGAAACTACGGGGGCGTGTTTGCAACGCTTAAAATATTTTATGCTATGCTATAATGAAATGAGCGAGAGAAACAGAAAATATCAATTTTTTGTTTCCGAGCGAATGCAAATTAAACGTAGTATAATTCTATAATACACCATTAGCAAATATCTAATAAACAAAATGGATTACGAACAAAAAATTATAAACGTTACCAAAAAAGCTCTACCCGCGGTAGTAAGCATCGTCATTACCAAAGATCTGGAACAAATCACCTCGGAATTGTCTTTCAACCCGATGTTCAACAACCCTTACGATCGGGCATTTATTGAATCAAAACTCCGCGAAGCGCCGAAGGACGAACACGGTAGAATAAAAATAGGCGGCGGCTCAGGATTTATCATATCACCGGATGGAGTCGTACTGACCAACAAGCATGTGGTAATGGATGCCAAATCCGAATATGGAGTAATCATGGGCGGCGGCAAAAAATATGACGCGGAAGTTCTGGCGCGCGACCCCCTGAATGATGTCGCCATCATCAAAATAGACGCGAAAAATCTGCCGTATCTGGAGCTCGGCTCGGCATTGAATCTGGAACTGGGACAAACGGTGATCGCAATCGGCAATGCCTTAAACGAATTCCAAAATACCGTATCCACGGGAGTGGTGTCCGGACTTTCCCGCCTAATTACCGCCACCACCGACATCGCGGGGCATCAGGAACGCTTGAAAGGGCTTATTCAGACCGATGCCGCCATTAATCCTGGAAATTCCGGCGGACCCATGATAAATCTAGATGGCAAAGTTATCGGCATCAATTCCGCCATAGTTTTCGGAGCGCAAAACATCGGCTTTGCCATCCCCATAGAACGCGCCAAAGCGGATCTCGCGGAAATCAAAAAATACGGACGCATCAGACGTCCATTTATAGGATTACGACATATTATTTTGAATCAAATATTAAAAGACCGTTTTCATCTGCCGGTAGAAAACGGGGCTCTCATCATGAGCGAAGGATTGCCGCCAGGAGAAACCGCCGTGATTCACGACAGCCCGGCAGAAAAAGCGGGCATCAAGGAATTTGACATCATTCTCCAATGCAACAACAAAGATATTAACGAGGAAAACACCCTGGAAGATCAGCTGTCCAATTTAAAAATAGGAGATACGGCAAAATTAACCGTTCTTCGCGAAGGTAAAAAATTGGAAAAGAAAATTATGCTAGGCGAAATCAGCAAACAAGATCTAAGCGCCGACACCCCTCAAGACGAATCCGACTAAATAAGCGATAAAAGAAGCGGCACCCCCCACGAAAAGCATCTCCAAACCGGAACGATACCATTTCAAACCTGTAAAAATTGAACGAAGCGACCCTACCGCGAACAAAACTAGAGCCGTCATGGCTATGGCGTATTGAAATACATAATCGCCATTACCACCCAAAAGAAGATAAGGAAAAATGGGAAGCGATCCCGCCAGCACAAAAGCGACAAAAGTCGCCGCGGCATCCGCAACGGGGCTGTAACTTATGAGCGGCGCGAAATTAAGCTCTTCACTCATCATAAAATCAATCCAATACTTTTTGTTTTTGGAAACCAAACCAACCATCTTTTCCAAATCATCTCCCTCGTATCCCTTTTGCCGCAATATTTCTCGTATCTCCGCTTTTTCCTGCTCCGGAATTTCCCGCACCTCTTCTTCTTCAATGCCTTTTTCACGCATGAAAAGATCTATCTCGGATTTGGTACTCAGATAATTGGAAACTGCCATGGAAAAACCGTCTGCCAGCAAATTAGCCACTCCGATAACAACCACCACGATCGGAGAAAGCGCGGCTCCGGCAACACCCGCAACCACGGCAAAAGTAGTGACAATGCCGTCATTCGCTCCATACACAATGCTCCGGAGAAACTGTCCTCCTTTGATGTGTTTTCTGCCGCGAAGCGTCGCTCTTTCAAAAGTATGAGGCATGAACGCGAAAATTTATTTAATGCCCAAAAGCTCCGACAACCTCGGTTCGTCAAAACCAATTACCATTTCGTCATCCACAAAAATCACCGGCACGCCCATTTGGCCGGACTTTTCTATCATCTCATCCCGCTTGGTTTCATCCGTAGCGACATCATGCTCCGTGTATTTTATTTTATGTTCCTTGAAAAACTCCTTTGCCATCTGGCAATAACCGCAAATAGGCGTAGAATAAATAACAACTTTTGCCATAAAATATCCGCGTTAAATTTTATTTAATAATAAACGACTATTACTATATTACTATAACATACTATGGATTTTTCCTTAGCAAAAAACATCATTTACGAAGATCGCGACATCATCGCCGTAAACAAGCCCGCGGGAATTGTGGTCCACCCGGACGCCACGCATAAAAACGGCACAGTGGTAGACGCGCTACTTGTCGCGCATCCAGAAATAAAAACCGTGGGAGAAGATCCGGCGCGCCCGGGCATCGTGCATCGCCTGGACAAGGACACTTCGGGAATTTTAATCATCGCCAAAAACCAGGCCGCGTTTGATTACCTCAAAAAAGAATTCCAGGAACGCCGCATAACCAAAAATTACATCGCATTGGCAGTGGGTTCCGTAAAACAGGCGCAGGGGGAAATCAATCTGCCCATTGGACGCGGATATAAAACTCCCACGCAGCGAGTAGCACTACGGACGGACCTGCCTGCCGGCAAGCAGGTGCGCGGACAAATCAGAGAAGCCCTTACCTATTACAAAGTGCTGGAACGGTTCCCGGAATTCACTTTAATGCAAATGACTCCCAAAACGGGACGCACTCACCAAATAAGAACACACCTGAAAGCCCTGGGACATCCTGTCGCTTGCGACAAATTATACGGCGGAAAACTTTTTATCTGTCCCTTGGGCCTCACGCGGCAATTCCTCCATGCCGCTTCTCTAGAACTTACGCTCCCTTCAGGATCTCGTATTAAACTAGAGACGGATCTTCCTAATGATTTAATGGATACACTACTTGCCCTAAGGAAACAGTTGCCTAAATAAAAAAAGCGTGATAAAAATAATACCATTATGGCAATAATCGATTTAATCAAATTTTCACCCGTGGACATAGAACAAAGACGAAAAACCGACCTTCAGGCCGGGGATACCGTCCGCGTATGGCAAAAAATTAAAGAAAAAGATAAAACCCGCCTTCAAGCGTTTGAAGGATTGGTCATTGCCAGAAAACACGGTGCCGAACCGGGAGCCACTTTTACGGTACGCCGCGTTACATCCGGAATCGGCGTGGAAAAAACATTTCTTCTTTATTCTCCCGCTATTGAAAAAATAGATATCGTACGCAGATCCAAAGTGAGGCGCGCCAAACTCTATTACATCCGGGAAAAAGCAGCCAAAGAAATTCGCCGCAAAATGAAACAACTCAAAGGGGAGGCCATGGCCTCATCGGCTTTTGCCCAACCTAAACCCGCGCCGGAAGAAAGCTTGGCCGAACCTACCGCAACGGAAACTGAAACAACAAAAGAATAAAAACAAAACGCTCCCATTCCGGATGGGAGCGTTTTTTAAGACTTTACGCCAAAGCACACGCAAGATATAATGCCAATGACGCCCAGGTGGTGGAATTGGTATACACAGCAGCTTGAGGGGCTGTGCCCGTAAGGGCGTGCGGGTTCAAATCCCGCCCTGGGCACAAGAGAGAAGCAAGTATGGCCATGGAGCGAGCCAACTACTTGGCTCGCATAGGGATTTGAAGGGTTGAGCCATGCGCGTTTACGCGCAGCGAAACCCAGGCCGCGCCCATAGAAAGGCGCGGAAATCTCCGCCCTGGGCACTACATATCAAAAAAAATGGACGACTTAATCCAAAACCAAAATATTACCGAAAAAGAAAAAAAGGCGTTATTTGACTTTTTTCTGCATCTTCCTTATGACATAAGGCAGACAGTGCGCGGTATTATTTCAGCGCATCCGGAACAGCTACGAAATATTCTCCCGATCATTGACAAAAAACGCGAATTTATGAAAAACCCGAACCGCCAACTCGCCGATGAAATACTCGGCATGGAAAAAAACGCTTTGGAGCAATTTTTGCCATGATGGAAAATTTTGAAAAACCGCAAACAAAAGAAAGGAGTCCGGAACAAATGGAAACCATCCGGCAATTTGAAACGGAAGAAAACATACTGATAAAAAACGCGCTAAACCGCGCGACAGAAAGCGGACGCAAAAAAACGGGATTCAAAACGCTCGCGGCATTTTTGGCGCTTTTAACCGCGTCAACCATTTCCGAGCGAGCATTCGCCGAATCCGCGCCCGCGGAGAAACTTATTCCTGAAACGCAAATGGAAGAAGTTTATCAGCCCGAACAAAATACCGCCTCATCGTCTTGGAACAAACTGATAAATCAAATCAATATTACCATCTCCCAAAAGCAGGAAACGATCAAAACACCAATTTTAGGTGAACAGAATTTTTATCGGGAACTTTCCATCGCAGACCGACACGAGACCGACATACGACTGGATGAAGCCATGCGACAATCCGCAAACGCAAAAGAATTTTTCCAAAGATTATCGCAAACCGAAACTCTAAACGACGCGCAAAAGCTTCTGGCGCTGCAAAATATTGGCGGCTGGCTCCAGCAAACCTACAACTTTGACATGCTGAATCGCGATGAACATGTGGCCATTTCCGATAATGCCATGTTTGAAAGTATGAAACTCTACTACGAGACCGGAGAGAAAAGACCCACCGGAATCTGCGGGAATATTCATACTTTTATGGTTCAAACTGCCAAACAAATGGGCATAGAGGCGTGGCTTCAAGGTGGCATAACTGGCAAAGAAAAACCAGAAACCCACATATGGATGGGCGCTCTGGCAGAAGACAGCTCCGGCAACAAACAAATCGTATTTTTGGATTATGGTAATTTAATTCCAACGGGCACTAGCAATTACCAGGATGCCTTGGGCATCGCCGAACGATTTCACGGCCGTCTCGGAACATTCAACTCTTATGTGGGCACTTCCGAAAAAACGCTCTTTCCCGTAGAAAGCCGCGCGGAAAAAGTTGTCAAAGAGACATCGGGCTTCAAGGGAGCAGAAAAAGGACTGTCCGAACGACTGGAAGCGAGTCAAATAATACGTCCGGAAGAATTAAACATTGAAATCGGCAATGAAACCAAAAAAATAGAATTTTCCAAAGATCATCTGGCGCTCGCTTATATTGATTACAAAGACGCGGGCAATCCATACCAATCACTGGAATCCATGCAAGCATTACGAGTCTCATGGCGCTTAGGCGGCGAAAAATTGGGATTGGATTGGGATGCCACGATACTCAATCTAAACCTGAAAGATTTGAACAACGGAGTTGTGGCGCAACAAGAAATCATAAACCGCCTAAACGCGGATTTTATAAATTCGCAGGAATTAAACAAATCCGAATACGGGAAATTCATATTGAATTATGGATTAACCCTGGAAGGCGGTTTACGCTTCATGCGCCTTCAATCAAGCAAAGAATCGTTGGTAGCAGGCGCCGAAGGTTCTGCGGGCGCGCGCCTTATATATGTAACTCCCCGAGAAACTGACAAGTTTTTTATTGAAGCCACGGAAAGCGGCAGAGTCCAAATTTCCGACATGCAAGAACAAAAACCGTCACTAAAAGAAATCGGCAACAAACTGAAAGTGGGCAGCGAATTGGAGGTGCGCCCCGGCACGATTATAAATTTTGAATCCGCCATACATCGTTTGGAATACGGCACAAAAGAAGAAGTCAGTCTTGGCGTAAACACAGGCAAGTTTAGAGCCGAAGTGGGTAAAGAATCCGTTTCTTCGGAATTCCAAAGATTCATACCGTCTTCAGAAAAAATCAACGCCGAAATCGGATACAAGCTTGGTACGGAAAATAAGCCCAAAGGAGAAATTGTAATATTCGGTTCACAACTCAAAGAACATTACATGGGGCAAGATGAGCCGGATAAATACGAAATAGGCGTCAAAATGAGAATCTTTTTGTGGTAAGCATTAAACCCTGCCACAAATCCCCGTCAGTTTATAGCTGATGGGGATTTTTATTGATTTTGTATTATAATCAATATATATTCGTTATACATGGTGGCTGTAGCTCAACGGCAGAGCATTCGGTTGTGGTCCGAACGGTTGTGGGTTCGAATCCCATCAGCCACCCCTGAATAATAAAAATATGCACGGACTAGATAATGAAAAACGGATATTTTTCTATGAACAGGAGTTTTATGCATTCTCCAACTTTTCTTCGTTTAAGTTGAATTGGAGAGGGCATGACTGGATGACATCGGAGCATGCGTATCATTCCGAAAAATTTGACGACCCCGATCTGCTGGCACAGTTGAAAAACACGCGCTCGGCACATGACGCGATGAAGCTGGCATACGCCAACAAAAATAAATACCGCGCGGACTGGGACGCGATAAAACTTGATGTGATGAAAAAGATTTTGCATGCGAAAGTTGCGCAACATCCCTACGTCAAAAAGAAGCTGCTGGAATCCAGCGATAAAGAACTTATTGAAAATTCGTGGCGCGACGATTTTTGGGGCTGGGGCTCCAATCAAGACGGCGCCAACCATCTCGGCAAATTATGGATGGAAGTGCGCGATGAGGTGTGCGCCAACGAAAAACAGTAAATTGCAAGCTAGACCATCAGCCACCCCAAACATCTCTTTCCTTTGCGCGGCGCGGGCGTTTTATATAAAATATGCTTATGAATATTTTTGAGCCAGCGCACGAGATAGCATTCGTCAATTTTATAATCCTACTGATGATGTCGGCGGTGGGCATCGGAGAAACTCTATACCTCATAAAAAAACGGCTTGCCGTGGAACCACCCATCTGCGTCATCGGTTACGAATGCCGCAAAGTTTTGGAATCGGAATACAGCAGTATCTTTGGCATACACAATGACGTATTGGGCATTGTTTTCTATATCGCAGTAGCAATTCTCGGCATACTGCTCGCCTTGGGCATAAATCCACTAAATATATTTGATATTATGCTGGAAATAATCATCGTCAGCGGAAGTATCGCTTCGGCCGCATTACTTTATATCCAATGGCGCGTAATCCGCGCGTGGTGCTCTTGGTGCATCATATCCGCGGCTACGATATTCACCATGCTGGCGGTAATCGTTTTGGGAGATCTTATTTAAAAATTTATTAAATAAGCGCACGGAAATTAAACACTATTAGTAATTGACTTATAGACTAAAAGTTGTATAATATCAAACAATGAACATGGAAGACCCTAAAATACAAATAACTACACGTGAGGGAGAAATAGCGAAGGGCATTCCCGAACCAGAAAATATTAATGAACTATTGGAAACAAAACAGATGCGTGACGCCGCGATAGCACACGCGCTCGCCCATGGCGCAACATGGGAAAAAATCCAAAAAATCAACGAAATGTCCAAAGAAGAACTGACTGCAAAAAAACAACGTACCGGAAAATATGCGAAATAACACGAAAACTTATCAAGTTTCCGCTAAGCCCAACGCCAAAGAAAACAAAATTGAACTCACCGGTGAAAAGGCCTTAAAAATATGGGTTGCGGCTTCGCCGCACGAAGGCGCGGCCAATAAAAAAATAATAAAAATGCTGGCGGAATATTTTAATACCGCCCCCTCCAATATAAAAATCATACGGGGACATAACGGCAAAAATAAAATAATTGCCGTAACGCAATAAATACTAAATAGGCTTAATTTATATGCGCGGTATAGGATTCGAACCTATGACCCTTCGCACGTCAAGCGAATGCTCTACCACTGAGCTAACCGCGCCCGCACCTCACTTCTTTCATTATTTGGTCCCACGGGGAATCGAACCCCGGTTTGCACATTGAAAGCGTGCCGTCCTAGCCGTTAGACGATGGGACCATATTTATTTCTATATTTTATCAAAAGCACAACAATGAAAGCTGTGCCGTCCTAGTCGTTAGACCTGCCTACCGGCAGATAGGCGATGGAACCTAATCTTTCTGTATATTATCCAAAATTTGTTGTAAAATCAACAAATATGAGAATACTCGCCATTGAAACTTCATGTGACGAAACCGCCGCCGCAATCCTAGAATGCAAAGGCGGGCTCAAAAATCCGCAATTTAAAATCCTATCCAATATAGTTTCTTCGCAAGTTAAAATCCACGCCAAATGGGGGGGCGTGGTGCCCAATCTCGCCCGACGAGAACACGAGCGCAATTTAATTCCCGTGCTAAAACGCGCGTTGAAAACCGCCGAATTATTAAAATCATCCGTCAAAAAATCTAAACAGAAAAAATATAAAATCGCGGAAAAAATACTCATCAGAGAACAAGAACTTCTCAAAAATTTTTGCGCGTTAATTCCTAGAATAAAGACGCCCGACATTGATGCCATTGCCGTAACTTCGGGTCCCGGACTGGAACCCGCGCTTTGGACCGGCATAAATTTCGCCAAAACCTTATCGGCTGTCTGGGACAAGCCGCTCATTCCCATCAATCATCTGGAAGGGCACATGGTTTCTTCAATTATGCGCGGGCAAGAATTTAAAACAAAAGAAATTGTTTTCCCCGCACTCGCGCTTTTAGTAAGCGGCGGGCACACGGAACTGGTTTTTATCAAAAAATGGTTAAATTACAAAACTATAGGAGAAACCAGGGATGATGCCGCGGGCGAAGCATTTGATAAAGTCGCCAAACTTTTAAATCTCGGATACCCGGGAGGACCCGCCATATCCAAACGCGCCTTGCTTGGAAATCCGAAAAATATCCGCCTTCCCCGTCCCATGATAGACAGTCCGAATCTGGATTTCAGTTTTTCCGGACTCAAAACCGCCGTGCTATATGCCATCAAAAAAGAAAAATCCCTAAACGCAAAAAAAATCAGCGATTATGCCGCGAGCTTTCAAGAAGCCACCACCGATGTATTGGTTGCCAAAACTCTCCGCGCCGCCAAAAAATACCGCCCCAATACAATTTTATTGGGTGGCGGAGTTTCCGCCAATAAAGAATTACGAGACAAACTGCGAACACAATTAAATCGGTCATTTCCTGAAATAAAACTGCTACTACCGGAACAAAAATTTACGGGCGACAACGCCGCCATGATCGCCGTTGCCGGATATTTGTATTATACCAACCGTAAATTTCTGAAAAATCCGTCATCCTTGAAAGCGGAAGGCTCGCTGCAATTATGATATAATTTATTATTATGGCTGCTGATTTTTCCAAACCATACGACCCCAAAGAAGTTGAAAATCGCACGTATCAAGCATGGCTTAAAGCCGGCTATTTTAATCCCGACAAACTCAAAACCAAAGGAAAGCCGTATACCATAGTAATTCCTCCGCCCAATGTCACGGGGTCGCTCCACATGGGACACGCCTTGAACGCGACCATCCAAGATATACTAATAAGGAAAAAACGAATGGAAGGAAGGCGCGCTCTCTGGATACCGGGAACGGATCACGCGGGGATAGCCACGCAAAATGTCGTGGAAAAAAGCCTCCGCAAAGAAGGTATTTTCCGCCACGAACTGGGGCGGGAGAAATTTCTAGAAAAAGTTTGGGAATGGAAAGAAAAATACGGAAATATAATTTTGGATCAATTGAAAAAGCTCGGCGCGTCGTGCGATTGGTCCCGCACGCGCTTCACCATGGATCCGGAGTACCAAAAAATTGTCGCGGAAACGTTCGCGCATTATTTCAAAAAAGGCTGGATTTACCGCAAAGAGCGCGTCATCAGCTGGTGCTATCGCTGCCGCACCAGCTTATCCGATCTGGAATTGGAATACCAGGAGACCAAAGGAAATTTATGGTTTATAAAATATCCTCTAGCGGAGACTACGGGACATATGGTAGTCGCCACCACCCGGCCGGAAACCATGTTAGGCGACAGCGCGGTAGCGGTACATCCAAAAGATGAACGTTACGCTAATCTTGTAGGCCAATTTATAATTCTTCCGCTGCAAAATCGGAAAATTCCCATTATCGCCGATCGCAAAATTGAAAAAGAGTTCGGCACCGGCGCGGTGAAAGTCACACCTGCCCACGACATGTTAGACGCCGAAATCGGAGCCGACCACAATCTCGCAATTTACAAAATAATCGGGCCGGACGGAAAAATGACCAAAGAGGCCGGCTCCTTATTTGAAGGATTAAAAATTGAAGAGTGCCGTAAAAAAGTCGTGGAAGAACTGAAACGTCAAAACTTGATAGAAAAAGTGGAAGAATATAGCCACAACATCTCCACCTGCTACCGCTGCCACACCCTCATTGAGCCCATGCCGTCTCTTCAATGGTTTCTCAAAATGGACGGCCTGGCGCCGCGCGCATCAGCCGCGGTGAGCGGAAAAAAAGTTGTTTTTCATCCCGATCGCTGGAAGAAAGTTTATTTATCCTGGCTCAAGAATGTCAAAGACTGGACTATTTCCCGCCAAATCTGGTGGGGACACCGCCTACCAGTCTGGTTTTGCGCCAATGCAAAAAACAAATCACCGGATCAAGAACTTTTTACGGTGTCTTCCCGCAAGCCAAAACAATGCCCTTTTTGTCAAAACTGCGAAATGCTCCAATCAGAAGAAGTGCTAGACACCTGGTTTTCTTCCGCATTATGGCCATTTGCCACGCTTCAATATGACGCGCGTGATTTCAAAAAATTCTATCCCACGCAAACCCTAAGTACCGCGCGCGACATAATAAATCTGTGGGTGGCGCGCATGGTATTCTCCTCGCTTGAATTCACCAAAAAAATACCCTTCAAAGACGTAATAATACATGCCACCATACTAACCAAGGACGGACAACGCATGTCCAAATCTTTGGGAACCGGTATTGATCCGATAAATCTGATAAATTTGTACGGAGCGGACGCCACGCGCTTCGGCCTGATCTGGCAAGCCATGAAAAATCAAGACATGCATTGGGCGGAAGAAAGTCTGTTAGCCGGCAAAAAATTCTTAAACAAAATCTGGAACGCAAGCCGCTTTGTTTTGGAGCGCGTGGAAAAATCCGGATTAAAAACAGCCGCCAATCCTAAATTCCCATCAAATAAATTAACCGGAGCAGATACAAAAATCTTAAAAAAACTTGAATTTGCCGTACAAAATACGGATAAAAATATTGAAAAATATAATTTCGGCCAAGCTTTGCACGATCTTTATGATTTCTTCTGGCATGATTTTTGCGATACCTATTTGGAAGCCGCAAAAAAACAACTGGAAGATCCCAAACTAAAATTACAAACGCAAAAAATACTTCTGCATATTCTCACAACCTCACTCAAACTATTGCATCCCTTTATTCCCTTTGTGACGGAAGAGGTCTGGTCCGCGCTGCCTATCGCTCAAAAACAAATGCTAATCATTGAATCATGGCCCAAGAAGCGCTAGCCGTTGCCGGAGTTTCCGTGCAGGCGGCATTCATAGGATTTCTGCCTGCCATATTTTGGCTTTGGTTTTGGCTTAAAGAAGACCCGCATCCGGAGCCACGTAGGGTATTGCTTCTCGCTTTCGCGGGAGGAATGCTGATAGTTCCCGTGGCGCTTTTTTTGGAAGAAGCCGCGTACAAAATCATGCTGGAACTAGGTTTTATTGCCGCGGGTGCGGTCAGCTCTTCCTTATTTTTAATCTGGGCGGCAATTGAAGAGTGTATGAAATATCTGGCCGCCAAAATGACGGTACTTCGCCTCCCCGCTTTTAACGAGCCCATAGATGCTCCGATATATTTGATAACCGCGGCAGTGGGGTTTGCGTCTCTAGAAAATATTTTTTTTCTCTTCAAAACCATCACGACGACTCCTGAACTTAGCCTCATCACCGGAGAAATGCGTTTTTTGGGCGCCACCCTGCTTCACATCATTACTTCCGCCATCGTAGGCCTGGCAATCGCACGCTCTTTCTTTCATCCGGAAAAACGCTCCAGAAATGTCTTGGGCGGCTTGGCCGTCGCCACTTTATTGCATGCGTGGTTTAACTTATTTATAATAAAGTCAGGCAACGAAGGAGTACTGCAAGTCTTCGCCTTGGTGTGGCTGGGAGGCATTGCCCTTCTTCTCGGCTTGGAAAAAATTAAAAAAATAACTTCATAAAAATGCCAAAAGACAAAAGATCTTTTTTTGAACGATTAACGGGAAGTGTTTCCGCGGAAGAAGAGTCAACCCCCTCGCACGATCACGCGGGGAAAATTAAAAAAGAAGACTGGCTGGAAGGGACGGACGAAGGGCAGCTGACGGTTGATGTGTTTCAGACACCAGATGAAATTATCATCCAGTCAACCATCGCCGGAGTCAAACCCGAAGATTTGGATATATCAATCACCCAAGATATGGTTACCATAAAAGGCACGCGCCGCAAAGACTTTGAAGCCAAAGAAGATAATTATTACTATCGCGAACTCTACTGGGGAAAATTCGCCAGATCCATCCTCATTTCCGAAGAAATAGACGCGGATGAAGCCGAAGCTACGATTAAAAACGGCCTGCTCACCATACGCCTGCCTAAAATTGACAAAGACCGAACACATAAAATAAAAATTAAAAACTCTTAAGTGGACGAGGAACTCAAAAAACTATTGCAAAGAAACCTTGAGGTTTCGGAAGAAAGCCTGAAAATATTGAAAAAAATAAACCGCGCCAGAATCATGGCGGCAGTTTACAATACTTTAAAATTGGCTATCATAATACTGCTCTCGGTTGGAGCGTATTATTATGTAGAACCCATGATAAATAATCTGCTGGGAACCTTAAATCAACTGACCGGGGGCGCCCAATCCGCTCAGCAAATCCAAGATCTGCTGAAGCAATATCAACCGCCGAGGTAGCTCAGTGGTAGAGCACAGGTTTGAAAAACCTGGTGTCGGGAGTTCGATCCTCCCCCTCGGCATAACAATGAACATAGCGAAGGACTCGGCACAAAAATGCATTATGAATATCCTCCCCATAGCTCAATGGATAGAGCGTCAGCCTTCTAAGCTGAACATGTAGGTTCGATTCCTACTGGGGAGATTAGAGGGACGGTTAGCTCAGTTGGCCAGAGCACCTCGTTTACACCGAGGGGGTCGCAGGTTCAAGTCCTGCACCGTCCACCAAACGAAACTTTTCAATTAAGATATGCCGAATTTATTTGGCATATCTTTTTATTAGTGTATAGTTTGAATTAAGTAACCAGTTTTTTAAAAACCGCGCTCTACCATGAAAGGGCGACCATATGGACATTAAAAATATCCTTTCTATATTTTCCGGCATATTATTCGCTTTTGGCTATGTTCCCTACATACGGTCAATTGTCCGCGGGGAAACCAAACCTTCCAAAGCATCTTGGATAATTTGGGCTGTCCTGGATGTCATCGTGCTGGCCGGCATGATGGCGGAACATTCCGTAAACTATCAGATTGCTATAGCCGTCATAGGCTCCTCCCTGGTGACCATTTTATCGCTCAAATACGGAGCTTCGGGCTGGACTAGACTTGATAAATGCTGTTTTGCCGGCGCAATCTTGGGAATCATCCTTTGGCTAATATTCAACAATCCTATCTTCGGCATCATAACGAGCTTAGGCGTAATGTCTATTGGCTCCATACCAACCTTTGTATCGGCGTGGGGAGATGCAAGCCGTGAAGATAAGTCGGCCTGGACCATATTTTGGATTTCTTGCATATTCGCATTAATGGCCGTCCCCGCGTGGACTGTAGCTAACGCCGCCCAGCCCATAACATTTTTCGCCACACAAACTATCATGATGTACATTTTGTATATTAAAAGCCCCGCGCGCTAAGCCGGGGTTTTCTTTTTTGCTCACACAAAAAACTACAGCGAGGGATCGCGGACGGGCGGAGCCAATAAAGTATCGTTAAAATGCTTTTCTCTTTCTTTGATGGTACCAATGATATTGTCTAGCGCGTCGCGATTCACCGCTTCCGCGCGCATTACCGGACCTACGCTGATATTCTCAAAAGCGGCGGAGGTCATATGCCAGAAGACCCAAGCGTCCAAAGACAACGCGCCAGCCATTAATGCTAAAATTACAATAATTAAATAAATCCAATATTTCCTGGGCGAACCGCCAAAAAATAAGATAAAAAATCCGCCAATCTTTGAAATTATACTCTGCTTGATATTTATAAAACCGTCCATAAAATAATTAAAACTTGTAACTTAATACTTTGATGTCCAAATAAGCCTCCCATGGCTGACTTTTATCAATTAATCTCACGCTCTTTTGTATGGTCACAATTTCAAATAAAACCTGACGCGGGACGCTACCTATCAAAGAAATGAAACGGCGCACGCCATCAAAACTGCCATGAACCACGAGACCGAAGCCTGGCCCCAAATCTTTTTGATCGCGCGGAACATTGGCCTTGCTCACTTCTAGACTGACTTCGCTTAAATCCGCTATTCGTTCCGATTCCTTTATGAATTGCACCAAATCTTTTTCATCAATAAAGGAATTGTTTATGGAGATTCTATCGCTTTCAATGCCTCGCAACAAATCTTCCAAATTCTTAACATTATTCACTTTGAGGCGAACCTCATCCAATTGATATCTCACCGATAAAATATTATTCTTTTCCGCGGCAATTTTATTCAAAATAAACATCCAGGACAAAATAGCCGCTATATTGAAAAATAGCGTAGCAGCCACTAAAACTAATAATTTTCCCATTTTGCGACTCATTTTTTAATGTCTAAAACCAAAGAAAATTCCACCTTCTCCCGACTAAGCAAATTGGAAATCGGAGAATAAACTTTTCCGAACGACCTGCTTTTCTCCAACGCGTCCACAAATTTCAAAAGGGCTTCACGCGTACCCGCATAACCTAAAATAGTCAAAGTGCCGGCGCCTTCGCCCTTGTTCGCTTCATAAATAAATTTATGAAAAGAAATGCCGGCAGGTTGAAAACGCAATACCGCGTCCACTTCTCCGGCCGGATCTCTCAACAATACCGCATTTCCGCGCAAAGCATTAACCTGATTATTCAAATCCCTGATAGCTAATTCTATGGATTCGGCCCTGCGCAATTCCGGGCTCTCTTTCTCAATTTGCAAACCCCGTTCCATCTCTCTAGATTGCAAAACCAAATACAAATAAGACGGCGCTAGAAAGGCCAAAGCAACGGCAAACACGCAAACCAAACCGATGCATGCGACAATACAAAATCGCAAAAATCTTTCCAGAGCTATTTTTCTTTGATCATCCAGGGGTAATAAATTCATATCTCTAAAATTTTTAAACCCAAACCTACTGCCGTAGCGTAACCTAACGACTCCCGAAAGCTTATCCCAGGGATGTAATCTTCAAGCGAAGCCACATTCACCCAAACATTCGCCAATTCAGTTTTTACGTTCAAGCTGCGGGACAAATATTCGGGCAAACCGTATAAATTAGCATCTCCGCCGCAAAGTATGATTTTTTCTATTTTAATGTGGCTATTTCCATGCGTGTGTTCGGCATGCGTTTCCCAAAAACCCAGACTTTTTTCCGCCTCGTCTTTAATAACCGACACGGTGGGCATGATAGCGGCATAAATATCGCTATCCGGAACCGCATTCAATATGTTACCCTGTTCTTTTTTAATACGCTCCGCGTTACCGCCATCAACTTTAAAAATCTTACCTATGGCGCGATCTATGGCTTCTCCCGCAACATTGATTGTAGTGGTCAAACGAAGCTGATCCGAACTGACCAAAAAAAGACTGGTACGCGTTTTACCAAAATCTATGATTAAAAACGCGCCGTCATTACCCCGGGGGATCACCGCCCTTGCTATGGATTGAGCCTCTATTTCAAAACTCACCGGAGTGATGCCGGCTTCTTCCAATACATCGCGGTACTCATCAACTATACTCTTGGGATATGCCGCCACCGAAACATCCATGTGTTCTCCTTTGGTAGCGGACGGCAAAACCTCACAATCAAACACAACCTCATGCGGTGGCAATGGAACATGCTCTTCTAGCTGCACTTCCACGGCATCTCGTATCTTGTCTTTATCCATAAGAGGAAGTTCCGTAACATATAAAAACGCCTTTTCTTCAGGCAAAGAGATCGCGGCATACTCCATATGCAAACTCCTGCAATTAGACGCCAACAAATCAATCAATTCTTTCCGTTTTTTAATTATGCCCGACTCTATAATGCCCTGCGGCACGGCAACTTTGCCGTATTTTTCTACGCGTACACCATGGCGCGTCTTGGACAGCGCAACATATTTAAATGACCGATCTGACAAATCAAGACCGACCGACGGTATGCTTAAATACTTTGGCGGCGGAAATAATGAATAAAAAGACATTAATTCTATTATATCACGCGTTATTCGGTTTCGCGCCAGCTATTGATAAGCCATCCTCCGGACGGCCCCCCGGTTAACCGCCTATCCCGCAAACCCAAATCATATTTTAATTCCGCGTTAGAACCGAGACGCACGCCTTGTCCGGAAAGAGAAACCACCTCACCGTTTGAATTGATATCCACCCAACCATTTAACGCGTAAACCACGGCTTTAATTTCAGCATTGGAATTCAATACTATGGCGCCGCTTCCGGAATGCAATCCCGCGAAAATAATATACCCCTTGGGAGAAGCCGAGGTGCTATGCACTTCAGAATTGGAATTAAAAGTAATAAGCCCGTCTACCACGATAACTGTTCCGTCTGATCCGAAAGCGCCGCTTAAATACATATCGGTATTATTATTCATCTCCAAATTACCGGTAATATAAAGCGGACCGGCAATGGTTAATGCGGCACTATTGTTCAAACGAAGCGAGCCGTTAATTTGACGAGGCCCGAGCGTTTGAGAGCCGCTGTTATATTCCGCATCTCCATTGATAGGATTGTTGTTTATGTTCGCCCGCGCCTTCCAATAATCAATATCTAAAGACGGCAGGCCGACAGGATCCACTCCGGCGGTTTTCGTGCCGGTCACAATCGGCGAAGGCGAAGATATGGCGCCTACCGCCAACGCATCGCCTTCAATTTTAGAATTACTCGCCCCAACAATATTACCGTTGCTGAATACATTGCCTTTTATCTCGGCATTGGAAGACATATCAACGCCCAAATCGCCCACCTGCGAAGCATAATTGAAAACCGTGCCGACATCTTCCACCAAGACGGAGCGCAATTTGCGAACCTTGCCCACGATAGATGCATCGGCCACCACATCCAATCGCGATCCCCCCTCTGAAGAAACCACGGTGGTAGTCGCCGCGAAACCATCCAAAGACAAAATCTCCGTTGAAGAATAATTTTTACCGCGCATAATACGATATAAAACATCCTCTTCTCCGGCCTCCGCCAAAAAATAACTTTTTTTGGAACTGATTAAATCACGAGAGATTACGGATTCTTTTACCGCGGGAGAGGTTACGCCAAACGCCATAGCCAAAGAAATAAACACAAAAAACACAACCGTGATTAAAAGCGCCTGCCCTTTCTTAAAATTTAATGAAAAATAAGCAGTTAAAAAATTCATATCAATAACTTCTCCGCAGCACCGCAGTGCCATAAAAATTATCCGATTTTTGATAAGCTCCGCCGCCCGCCTGAAACGACATCTCCACTCTCACAGCCGGAGTGGAAGTGGAATTGGCAATCTCCGTAAAAACCAATCGGCTTACCGTAACCGCATCGGAAGTCAGCGCACGAACCGCTTCCCCGTCATATTGGAGTGAAATCTTGCCGCTATCAATCAAAAAAGTTATTTTTTGGGGAATTTCAGTTACAAGGTCTATAGTGTTTAACGTAAGCCGTCCGGGACTCGATCCCAAAACGCTGTCTGCAACATCAATGCTTGCCGCCAACCTCACTTCGCGCACCATTCTTTCCATGGATATTTCCGCCGAACTATTGATGTCGCGCACTGAACGAAAAAAGCCAATAGATCTCACCATCATTAAAATCGTGTTGACCACTAAAACGGAAATCACCGCAAGTATGGCAGCATAAATCACCATCTCCACCAAGGTAAACCCGAAGGAGCCGGACAGCCCGCCTCGCCGAAATTTTATCTGTTTTAATTTTTCATGCAATATGCCGCACATATCTTTAATTATTAAACAAATCCGTGAAATAAGTTGAAATGCTTTCCGTAGTTGTGCCGGTCCGCGCGCGCCACGCCACCGTAACCGTAACCTTTTTGGTATCCGGATCCAGCGTGCCAGCGCCCGCTATATCATCATTAACATTGCGATAAACATTATTTACCGTGAAACTACGTTCAAATTTTCCGTCTACAAAAATATTAGTCGTGGTGGCCCTCCAAAAAGACCCGCTAAATTCCAAATAATGCGCGCTGCCCACCGACAACGGCGCCATATACACATTCCACCCTCCGTCCCGCAAAACCCTGACCGCCTCCACGCCCTCTTCCAATAAAAATGAAGCCTGGACTCTTTTGGTATTTTCATCGGCTACGCGAAGCGCTAATTGCGAAGCGGCAACCAAACCGAATAAAGATACGGAAATTATCGCGGCGCCCACCACAATTTCGGCTAATCCGAAACCTCCGTTAAAAATACGGCGGCAAATTTTATTTCCAAATATAAAAAACATGAATTTCATCTAATCACCGTTTATAATTCCTCCTTGCCGGATAGTTACGGTTTTGGTTTTAGGATCGTCTCCTTTGGAGCGCAAAGTAATTGCGCCGTAAAAATTAGTTTCTCCCGTCAGCCTTTGAAAAACCACGTCGGAACCTCCCTGATTTAAAGCAATGGCGGATATTTCAATTAACGAAGGCAAATTATAGGGTTTATTGGTCGGATTACCAGCTGAAAAAACCGTTCCCTGAAAAAAAACAGCCTGCGTTGAACTGAAATGAATGCCGTATTGAGAAGCGCCCTCCGAAGCCAATGTCTTGGCTCGCGCCTCATTTAATAAAGACACTATATTGCCTGAAGCCGCGCCTAATTCCTGTCCTCTGCGGAAAGAAGAAAAACCATTCACAACTACCACGACCAACATAAACATGACAGCCAAAGCCACTAGAACCTCCAGCAAATTAAATCCTAAATAGCGATTTTTATCATATTTAATCAAAATATCCAATTTTATTTTTATTGCCGATTACAGGCCGGAAAGGCTTGAATACAACGGCTGAATCATGGAAATCGCAAAAAATCCCACCACTACGCCGATTATAATCATTAAAATAGGCTCTATGATGGTTGACATATCTTGAGTCGCCGCGGCTACCTCTTCTTCGTAAAAATCAGCAAGGCGCTCCAACATTTCGGATAATTTTCCAGTTTCTTCGCCCACCGACATCATCTCTCCCACCAGCAACGGATACAAATTGGTATTTTCCTTAAAAACTTCCGCAATAGGACTGCCTTTTTGCACCCTCTGTCTGGCCTCCCGCAGTACTATCTTATAATAATAATTTTGCACGACATCCTCGGTAATTTCCAGGGCGCGCAAAACATCCACTCCGGAACCTATCAAAGAACCCAAAGTACGCGCGGTGCGCGCGGCATTTATTTCCTGCGTCAGTGTTTTAAAAACCGGCAGATGCAAAAGCACATAAGCCAATACGCGCCGGCCGATACTTGTCCTTAAAAACCACGCCAACACGCCTACCACGGCCGCAACCGCAGTTAAAAATATAATCGTGTGGGAGACAATAAAATTACTTACGGCAATGATAAATTTGGTCGTAGGCGGCAAAGCAATGCCCAATTCGTTGAAAGTGGACACCAAAGTGGGCACCACATAAATCAGCATAAGCACGCCAATAACCATCATGGCAACAATGATAATAGACGGATAAACCAACGCTCCTCGCACCTTGCGAAGCAATGTATGCTCTTTTTCCATCTGGTGGCCCAAGATCCTAAAAGTTTCCGACAAGCTGCCACTTTCTTCTCCGGCTTTCACCATGGATATAAAAAGTGAAGAAAAAACATCGCGATACTCCATCATGCTGTCAGACAAAGACTTCCCCTTTCTAATCTCCGAAGCCACGGCATTTAACACGATGCGGAACTTTCCGCTCCTAGTTTGAGAGGCCAAAATATCCAAAGCCTTGGCCAAAGAAACTCCCGCGTCTATCATCACCGCTACATTGCGCGCGAAAATCATTTTATCCACCACCGAAACCCGGCTGAATAAATCAAAAGACGCGCCGCGCGAAGCTCCGGCCACCTTGACCTCCGCATAAGATATCAAATCATAACCGTCACGCCGCAGTATTTTAGCCAGATCAAATTTGTCTTTAGCGTCTTTGGTGCCGCGCGTTTCTTCACCGGATATTTTTTTGGCGACATAAGAAAAAATAGTCATGCGATTTCTTCTCTGGTTACGCGCAAAACCTCTTCCAGCGTAGTAATGCCTTGCGCCGCTTTAATAATGCCGTCTTCCAGCATGGTTATCATGCCTTCCTTTTTCGCCTGTTTTTCTATGTCATCGGATGTCGCGCCGGACATAACCATATTTTTAACGGTTTCCGACATGTTCAAAACTTCATGCACACCTATGCGTCCCTGATAACCGTCGGGCGCGTCGGCGGACTCCTTGGGTTTATAAAAAGTTATATCCTGCCAGCCGTCTTTTGCGCCTATTATTTTTTCATGCTTCATAATCGTGAGCATTTGATCCATATCAATCTCCTTGCTCAATTTATCCACTTGCTCACGCGTCAATTTATAGGGCTCTTTTACTTTGTAAAGAGTCCTAATCAAGCGTTGGGCTATTATCAAATTAACCGTGGAAACTATAAGAAACGGTTCGGCTTTCATATCTATCAGGCGGGGTAGCGAACCTGCCGCGGAATTGGTATGCAGCGTGGATAACACCAAATGTCCGGTCAAAGCCGCGTTTATGGCAAGGGACGCAGTTTCATTATCACGGATCTCGCCCACCATAATAATATCTGGGTCTTGGCGCAAAAGCGACCGCAAACCATTGGCAAAAGTATAACCTATGTCCGGCCTGACCTGCGATTGATTGACCCGGGGCATGCGGTATTCTATAGGATCTTCAATCGTGGAAATATTTACATCTGGCGTATTCAAAATATCCAAAATCGTATAAAGAGTGGTGGTCTTGCCCGATCCGGTAGGACCAGTGGCCAAGACCATGCCAGTCGGCTTTTTTATGGCGCGATGTATTTTATCCAGCCCTTCCCCGAAAAATCCCAGTTTTTCCAAGGTGAATCCCTTGGAGTTTTCCGGCAAAAGGCGAAGCACCGCCTTTTCTCCATCATAAATGGGCAACACTGAAACCCGGAAAGAAACTTTGTATTCCGCGGTTTCCACTTTAAACCGCCCGTCTTGAGGAAGGCGATGCTCGTCTAATTTCAAATTGGACAGAATCTTTATCCTGGCAATGATGCTCGGAGCCACTTGTTTGGGCAAAACCATGGCGTCATGCAAAATGCCGTCAATGCGGTACCTCACGATGACTTCTTTTTCCAGCGGCTCTATGTGAATATCCGAAGCTCGCTGGATAATGGCGTGTTTGAGCAAAGTATCCACTATTCTCACCACCGGCAGATCTTCGGCCATTTTTTTCAAATCTTCACTGCCCGCTTCTTTGGTTTCGCCCTCCACCGGACGCAAAATTTCCGCATCCTTGCTTATCAACTCTCCGAATTCCACCTCCAAACTTTTTTGGTACTGCTTCAACGCCTCCTGCATGGATTTTTTATCGGTTAAGCGCGGCAAAATTTTCAAACTGGTGGTTTTTTGAATTGCTTGAATGGTTTCCAAGTCTTCCGGATCCAACATGGCAACCTCAAGCGCGCTGCCCTTTTTTTTGAAAGCTATCACATTATGACTGCGCGCCAACGGTTCCGGCACCACGCGCAAAATCTCCGGCTCTATTTTCTGGTCCTGCAACGACACGAACGGTATGCCTAGAATATAAGCCTTGAGACGCGTCAGATCTTCCGTTGAAATTTTTCCTGCCGTTACGAGAACTTCCCCTATATTTTGATCCCCTTTGGCGGCAACTTTTTCCGCGACTGCAACATCATCCGCGGACACCAGCCCAGAGTCAAGTAAAAACGCCTTTAATTGCTGATTATCTATTCTCATTCAACTTCATCAACTATATAATCTCCCACCAATTTGGAAATGCGGCGGGTAATCTCATCCAAACCGTAATCAGCTTTTATCAGATAAGCCTTGGCTCCCATGGAAATGGCGCGCTCAATATCGTTGCCGGATTCCAAGTTGGTGAGCACTACCACGGGAATAGCGGCCAATTCCGGTTTCTCACGCAAAAAACGAAGAACTTCAAAACCATTTTTCTTCGGCAGAATCAAATCCAAAAGAATAATATCCGGCTTACTTTCTTGCGCCAATTTAATGCCTGCTTCGCCATCAAAAGCCTGGATCACCTCATATCCCGCTTTCTGTTCCAAAGCCTGCCGCAACGCTTTTTGAAAGCCCGGCTCATCTTCCACCAGCAATACTTTATAACGCTTTTTATTATCCATATCTTTACTTTTTAATAATATTTATAAATGAAGCCGTACCGAAACATTAAAATTTACTTATGGTAAGTAGGCAAACTAAACCAAAAAAGAGAACCCGCGCCCTCCTGACTCTCAAACCCCACGCGTCCTTTGGATTTTTCTACGACAAGGCGAACTATATAGAGCCCAAGCCCTATGCCATCTATCTGTCCCTCCATCGCATTGTGCGCCCTGAAAAATTTACCAAAAATATTTTTTCTATCCTCAACGGGAATGCCCACGCCCTGATCGACAACGGACCAGCGCGTCTCTCCGCGCTCCGATTTAATTTTAATCTCCACCTGCTGCCCGCTCTTGCCGTATTTTAACGCGTTATCCAGCAAATGTTCCACAACCATCTGAATTTTTTTCTTATCAGCGCATACTTCAAGCAAAGAGTCATCCGCGAAAACTAAAATTGTGCTTCCATAATGCTTGATTTTCTCCTGGTATTCTTTCAGAACAAAATCGGTCAATTCGCGCAAAGAAAAACACTCGGAACTTAATTGCGCCATCCTATCTTCCATTCTGTGCGCCGCGAGCATATCGGACACAATACCGGACATTTTTTCGCGCTGTTTTTTCAACAAATCAAGCGTCTCCTGCCAATCATGCTCGGATAAATTCAATTGCGGATCTTCCAACATTTCCAACTGCCAGCGCATAGACACCAAGGGATCCCGCAACTCATGAGAAACGATGCTTATAAAATCCGACTTTGCCTTGGAGTCTTCGGCGATGCGTTCAAACGATGCCACCACGGAATTGCCTATTATGAACAAAAACACGGTAATGCCCATGGCAATCAACGCTGAAATTTCAGGCTCGGTATAACGCTGGGCCACGACATAAGTCGCCAATATGGCGACGATGATCACAATGCCCATCAGTATAAACAAAAATTGCGGGCAGCCCCACAGCCCCACCTTGTATTCCTCGCAATGTTTTTTAATATTTAATGCTTCTAAAAAATGCTTGAAATCAAACATGGCCTTTTACTTATATAGTATATATAATAACACATGCAAAACTCGCGAGAAAAATTTCGTGTGTATATTGCTCGCTCCCTACCTGCCAACAGGCAGGTATTGCATATTTTAAAAAACTTTGTTATATTAAAAATAGTCCGTTCTCGAAAAACGGATTTTATTTTTAAAAACCAACCTTATAAATCATGCTTGATTTAAAAAATCTCCATTCCGCTTTGGAACAATTGGAGGCCGAACGCGGTATATCCAAGGAAAGAATCATAGAAACCATTGAAATGGCCATGGCCGCAGCCTATAAAAAAGAATACGGCGAACGAGGCCAGATTATTCGTGCTGAATTTGATCCCCAAACCGGTAAAGTCAAATTTTCCCAAATAAAAATCGTGGTGGATGAATCCATGCTCAAACCGGAAGAAGAGGATGGGGAGAGCGCGGAAGAAACGACCACCGAAAAAGAAGAGACCGAGGAAGGCGAAGATGGCGTGCGCAAAGTCCGTTTCAACGAAGAAAGGCATATCATGATTGAGGACGCCAAAAAAGAAAAAAAGGGGGTGAAGCCCGGAGATGAACTGATTTTCCCTTTGGAAACCAAAGAAGATTACGGAAGAATCGCGGCGCAAACCGCCAAACAAGTAATCATTCAGCGTATCAGGGAAGCCGAACGCAGCTCCATTTTTGACGAATTTAAAGATAAGGAAGGCGAGGCGACAAGCGGACTGGTGCAAAGGATTGAAAACCGGAATGTATTTTTAGATTTGGGGCGCGCCACAGGCATTCTGCCGCCCGAGGAACAAGTCCGGGGGGAGCGTTACCGCATAGGTGAACGCATCAAAGTAATTCTTCTGAATGTTGACCAAAACGCGCGCGGCCCGTCCTTATATCTTTCACGCACCCATCCGCGGCTCATTGCCAAACTTTTTGAAATTGAAGTTCCGGAAGTCGCAAGCGGAACCGTGGAAATCAAATCCATCGTGCGTGAAGCGGGATCGCGATCCAAAATAGCGGTCGCTTCCAATGAAGAAGGCGTTGATCCGGTAGGCTCCTGCGTGGGACAGAAAGGCATCCGCGTTAACACCGTAATCTCCGAACTGGGCGGCGAAAAAATAGATGTCATAGAATGGTCAGACAATCCGGAAAGTTTCATAGCCAAGGCCCTGTCCCCGGCCAAAGTATTGAACGTGGATATAAACTCCAAAACCCAAATCGCGCAAGTTACTGTCGCCGAAGATCAATTGTCGCTTGCCATAGGCAAAGGCGGACAAAATGTGCGCCTGGCAGCCAAATTAACCGGCTGGAAAATAGACATTCGATCGCAAAGCGGAGAATCAATCGCGCAAGCCACCGAAGAAGGCAATGTAAGCGGTGAACAAATAGAAGTTCCCGACGAGAACGAAATAAAAGAAATGAAAAAAGAGTAAGCGTTTATTGAATAAAAAATTATTACATTATAACTAAACCTTATGAATATTATTTATTTCCCCGTATTATCAAGCCTGACGGCCATCGCATTCGCTCTTTTTTGGAGAGCGCGCATTAAAAAAGAACCTGCGGGCACGGAAAAAATGCAAGAAATAGCGCGCGCCATAAAAGAAGGTTCAATCGCATACCTCAAGAGACAATATAAAGTCGTCACTGTCGTAGCCGCGATACTTGCGGTAATGCTTTGGTTTTTCTTCGGTGCGACCACGGCTGTAGGATTTTTAATAGGCGCCACGGCCTCCGGTCTGGCAGGATATTTGGGGATGTTGACCGCGGTTTCTTCCAACTCGCGTGTTACCGAATCCGCGCGTAAAGGACTCTCCGCGGCTTTTCGGCTCGCCTTTGTAGGCGGATCGGTCACCGGATTCTTGGTGGTAGGACTCGGCCTCTTGGTAGTTTCCGTATTTTGGCTTCTGACCAAAGATATTAACGCTTTAGTAGGCCTGGGTTTCGGCGGGTCGCTTATTTCCGTATTCTCACGCTTAGGCGGAGGAATTTATACCAAAGGCGCGGATGTGGGAGCAGATCTCGTGGGCAAAGTGGAAGCGGGCATTCCGGAAGACGATCCGCGAAATCCCGCGGTCATAGCGGACAATGTGGGGGACAATGTGGGAGACTGCGCGGGCATGGCCGCGGATCTTTTTGAAACTTACGCGGTAACCATAATTTCCACCATGCTTTTGGGCAATCTGCTTTTTCCGGAAAGTTCCGCCGCTTTCGTATTTCCTCTTATGTTGGGCGCCATATCCATTATAGGCTCCCTCATTGGAACAGTTTTTGTAAAAGCCATGAAAAAAGAAAATATCATGCGGGGCCTTTACAAAGGACTGATCGCATCCGGAATTATCTCCGCCGTTCTTTTTATGCCTGTTACGAAATTCTTCGTTACGGCATTGGGAGAAACCGTGTCCTTCGCGGGCAACACCATAAGCACCATTTCCGGCAATTGGTTAAATCTTTATTTCGCGAGCTTGGTTGGCTTGGTAATCACGCTTTTAATGATGGCCATAACCGAATATTACACTGGAACGCAATTTAGACCCGTGCGTTCTATCGCCAAGTCTTCCGAATCAGGACACGCTACCAATATAATTATGGGTCTCGCGGTTTCCATGGAAGCCACCATACTGCCCATAATTACGATCGCTTTGGGCATGCTTTTGGCGTGGTGGCTTTTCGGACTTTACGGCATTGCCATAGCAGCCGTAGCCATGCTCTCGCTTGCGGGCATTATAGTCGCGATTGATTCTTTCGGACCAATTACTGACAATGCCGGAGGTATCGCGGAAATGTCAGAAGCTCCGGCGGAAGTGCGAGCCATAACCGACGCGCTGGATGCCGTGGGCAACACCACTAAAGCCGTCACCAAAGGATACGCCATAGCGTCCGCCGGACTCGCGGCACTGGTACTTTTTGGAGCTTATATAGCTGAAATAAATAAATTAGGCCAAGCCATAACTTTTAGACTGGAAGATCCGTTGGTGCTCGCCGGAATTT
This sequence comes from Patescibacteria group bacterium, assembly GCA_038065295.1. Lineage (GTDB taxonomy): Bacteria > Patescibacteriota > Minisyncoccia > JACROR01 > JACROR01 > JACROR01. The sequence continues at coordinate 9,091 of JBBTRG010000017.1, read as the reverse complement.
TCTTCGGCGCCATGTTGCCGTATATTTTTGGATCTTTAGCAATGCTCGCAGTAGGCAAAACCGCTGAAAGCATAGTCGCCGAAGTCAGGCGGCAATTCAAAGAAATCCCGGGCATTATGACAGGCACCGGCAAACCGGACTACGCGCGCGCGGTAGACATTGCCACCAAATCAGCTCTGAGAGAGATGATACTTCCCGCGCTTCTCCCTATTGCGATAGTTATCGCTGTGGCTTTAATCTTCGGGTTTAAAGCTTTAGGCGGCCTGCTCATAGGCATAATCGTAACCGGTCTTTTTATGGCGCTTTCCATGACCTCGGGCGGCGCGGCCTGGGATAATGCTAAAAAATACATTGAAATGGGACATCACGGCGGCAAAGGCTCGCTCGCCCATCAAGCGGCAGTCACCGGAGATACCGTAGGCGACCCCTACAAAGACACCGCGGGACCGGCCATCAACCCCATGATCAAAGTAGTGAACATTGTGGCGCTGCTTTTGGTGGGATTGCTGATGTAAAAAATTAAAATCTATTAAATGCCAATAAATATTAAAAAACTTCCAAAATCGGAGATGGAAATCACCGGAGAAATTCCGGCGGAAGATTTTGATAAATTTGTCGCGCAAAGCATAAAAAACTTAGCGCAAAATATGGAAATTCCTGGATTTCGGCGCGGCCATGTTCCGGAAAAAATCGCGCTGGAGCGTATAGGCGAAGACGCCATTCTCCACGAAGCGGCGGAATTAGCACTACAAAATGAATATCCGAAAATTCTCCAATCCGAAAAGATAGAAGCCATCGGCCGGCCGCAAATCGCCATCACTAAAATGGCGCGCGGCAATGCTTTGGAATTTAAAATAAAAACCGCCGTATTGCCGAAAATCAAACTACCGGACTACAAAAATATAGCAAGTAAGGTGCCGCCCGCCGCAAAACCGGAAATTGAAGAAAAAGAAATCACCGAAGCGCTGGATTACTTAAGAAAGGCCCGAGCATCTAACGAAACCGGCACCGAAACAAATTCCGGCAACAAAACAAACGATCTACCAGAATTAAACGACGACTTCGCCAAAAGCGTCGGCCAATTCAACACCTTGGAAGAGTTAAAAAAAGCGCTTCGCGAAAATATATCTTTTGAAAAAGAGATGAAAAACAAAGAAAAGCGGCGCACGGACATACTCCAAAACATCGCTGAAGCAATCACCTGGGAACTGCCCGATATAATCATAGAAGCTGAAAAAGACAAAATGATTGCCGAAATGCGAGGGAACATAGAAAGCATGGGACTTAAGTGGGAAGATTATTTGAAAAACATCAAAAAACCCGAAGATGAACTGAAAAAAGAGTGGCAATCTGAAGCTGAAAAGCGCGTCAAATATGGGTTAGTCATCCAAGAAATCGGCGTCCAAGAACACATCGAACCGTCAGAAACGGAAATAGAAGCTTATGCCAATCAGACACTGGAAAGATACGGCAGAGCCAATCATGCAAAAATTGATAAAAACCGCCTCAAAGAATACGCGCAAAGCGTATTAGGCAATGAAAAAACCCTCCACTTTCTGGAAACTTGCGAAAACAAACCGACTGATACCGAAAAATAAAAAAATCCGCCTCAAAGCGGATTTTTAAAAATCGCAACTCATCCTAACCCCAAACTTTTTTTATCACATCATCCGCCAAAATTTTAACATCATGGTGAGCCTTATTAATAGATCCTTGCGGCTCTAAATGTATATTATAGCGTTTTTTATATCTTATAGCGTGAGCCGACTCATGCGAATGATGCTTCATAACACCGACAAAACTTCTTTGCCCGTAAATACCGCTAACATGCTCAAATCCTTCCTGGCCAACGAATATTTTATGACCGCGTAAATTGTCACAATTTTTTTGATAAAAATCCGGATCCTCAAAGGACGCGAAAGTCGCGACATCAAAATCAATACCCGCCCCATTAAAAGCCCGCGCCATCTTGTTCATGCCATTGCCTGAATCCATAAACTCCGTAACCAAAAGCGCCTTTTTCTTGATTTGCGGTTTTATTTTTTCCAAAAATTTCATTACTTCTTCCATGTTCTCCACGTCGTATGCTCTGCCACCCACGATAAATTTAGTGGGAATCTCGTTTTCTTGGGGCGACTTGTCCATATGCAACTGACGCTTCCGCTCATTGATTACGCTTCGTAAAATAAGTGTTGGAATCCTGCCACTCACATCATCACCTATCAACATATCGTATTCATCACCATCAATCTTCTCCTTTAACTGCTGAACAAGGGATTCGGCGGATTTTTGTAATCGTTCAATCTGTCCAAAATTATACTTCGGCCCAGTTTCCACCCCACCCTCTTCCGGCTGCTGCAATGGTTTTTCCGCTGATTCCATAAAAAAATTAAAGCATAATCATAAATAAAACTCAATTTTCCGCTAAAATCGCGAGCGCTTAAAATTTGATTTTTTTGCAATTTCCTATATAATAAAAAATTATGCTTATACCAACCGTCATAGAAAAATCACAATTTGGCGAACGCGCTTATGATATTTATTCGCGATTGCTCAAAGACCGCATCGTATTTTTAGGCGGGACCATTACCGATCCGGTGGCAAACACCATCATTGCCCAACTTTTATTTTTGGAATCCGAAGATCCAAAAAAAGATATTAATCTGTATGTAAATTCTCCTGGAGGTTCGGTTACCGCGACATTGGCCATCTATGACACCATGCAACACATCAAGCCCGATGTAGCGACCATTTGCGTGGGACTGGCCGCTTCGGGCGGTGCCATCATTCTCGCGGCCGGAGCCCACGGCAAGCGTTTTATTTTGCCCAACTCCGAAGTCATGATTCATCAAGTGTTGGGAGCCGCCGAAGGGCAAGCCACGGAAATTGAAATTTCCGCCAAACATATTCTGAAAGTCAAACAACGGCTAAACCACATTTTAGCTCATCACACGGAAAAACCGATATCTAAAATAGAAGAAGACACTGACCGCGATTTATTTATGACCGCCGAGGAAGCCAAACAATACGGCATCGTGGACAAAATTATAAAATCCAAAAGCGAAACCAACAAAAAATAATAAAAATGGCGAAAAATTGAAAAGCCCCGCCTTTACAGCGGGACTTTTTCTTTTTTCTCTTTCATGTGAAACTCGGAACAAACGAAAATCCGAGCCCACTCCGCGAATCCATGTCTCTGTTCTCCTCGCAGCATATTTTCGTCTACCCCGGCACAGACTCCGCCAACCGAAATCTGTCCCACGAAATGCTGAAAGAGATACCTATTAGCCGCGGCTATGCTGGAACACAGAGCGTCATGCGCCATTCTGCGCCGTTTATCCGCCGCTCTGAACTGCTCCACGGAATCCGCATCTTGAACCGCCCAAATGAGAGACAGGCGTTCAAAATTATAGATAGTGGCTACATAAGACCTGGCCGCATCCAAAGCTTCGCCCACCAAATAAAGACCCGTTTTATCATGAACCTTCTGACATAAGACTTGAACGCTTCTTATACGCTCCTGACAAACGCGCCCTTTTAAGCATGGCTTGGGGCATGTTTTAGCGCACATACTACCGAGCCATTTTTCCATTTCCATGGCTGATTCCTTTCTGCAAAATATAAATTTTCAAAAAACACTATATGACAATCTATAACATTAATCCAATAATTTGTCAACCAAATCAGAACCGGTCATTTCATTGGGCGAATTCAATCCCATTAATTTCAAAACTGTGGGAGCGATGTCGGTGATCACGCCGCCCACATCAACATATTTGACGTCTATCTCCGCCGCGACGAGAGGCAATCCTTTTTTAAACTCATTGGTAACTAAAAAACACGGTACGGGATTAGTAGTGTGTTTGGTTCGTTTCTCGCCGGTCAGACGATACCTTTTTTCTTCCGCGTTGCCATGGTCGGCGGTGATAATTAACGCCCCACCCATTTCCAAAACCTTAGACATAATCTTCCCAACCGAAAAATCCACCACTTCTATGGCTTTCACAGTCGCGTCAAAGTTTCCCGTATGCCCGACCATATCGCAATTGGCAAAGTTCGCCAAAATAAAATCATACTTATCCAAATTGGAAAGCACGGCGTCCGCCACCTCTCCTGTAGACATTTCGGGACGCTCGTCATAATTCGCCACTCCGGAAGAAGGCACCAAAATACGATCCTCTCCAGGAAACGGTTTTTCTTTGCCGCCGTTAAAAAAATAAGTGACGTGGGCATATTTTTCCGTTTCCGCTATATGCAACTGCCGCAAACCGGCATCGGAAATGACTCCCGCTAAAGTATGCGCGACATCAAGCGACGAAAAGGCCACTTTCACCGGCAAACCTTTTTCATACTCGGTCATGGTCACAAATTCCAAATCAAGACGGCTTCTCGCAAAACGATCAAAACGCTCCGAAACAAAGGCGGAGGTTAATTCACGCACGCTATCTTCACGAAAATTATAAAAAATTACCGCATCGCCGTTCTGCATTCTCCCCACGGGAACGCCCACCTGTTCGGTAGGCAGACTTGCACTATCCGCCAAAAATCCAGGCTCAAGCGTGGTATCATTCAGGCCCGCCTCATAAGAAACCGCGACGTGTTCCACGGGATCGAAAAATGGCTTGCCCTTGCCTTCCACCAAAAGCCGATAAGCCTTTTCAATCCTGTCCCAATTCTCATCGCGATCCATCGGATAAAACCTGCCTATTACGGAAGCTATTTTAATATTAGAATAATTTTTTTGTAGAAGCTCCTTGAATTTTTTTATGAACCCAAGCATTTCTTTAGGCGGAGCATCTTTGCCGTCGCCGAACAAGTGCAGATAAACTTCCGGAATTTCTTGGCGCTTGGCAAAATCCAAAAGCGCGTAAAGATGTTCCACGTAAGCATGTACCGAACCTGACGAAAAAAGCCCCATTAAATGAAGGCGCGCGCCCGGCTTTTTCGCTTTTTCCGCTGCCGCCAAAAAAGCCGGATTTTCAAAAAACGATCCGTCGTTAATGGAACTTATAATTCTCGGCAGATGATGATACAAAACCCGACCCGCGCCAATGGTTAAGTGGCCAATCTCGCTGTTTCCCGCCTCATTCCAAGGAATACCTACGGCAATACCAGAAGCCTGGAGTACGGTAAAAGGAAAGTGGGCTTCCAATATTTCAAGAGTGGGCCTCTTGGCAAATTTCCAGGTGGATTCCGGCACCGACATATTGACACCAAAACCGTCCAACACCAAGAGCACCACCGGCCTGTATTTATTCTTGATTTGCTTCATATTTTCTCCGTCCATATATTCTGTATTGTATCATGCGTTAATCATATTGACCCATAGCCGCCTTCCAGCAAAACCAGGCCTGCCGGCGCAGGCTTGCACTAATCAAAAACTTCTGATATAGTATGTTTATTAAATTATTAGTAATTATTAAATTTTAATCCAATTAAAACCCGTGAGTTTATTTTCATGAACATAGTAATGGAAAAAATAAACGGAAACACAATTTATGACATCCACCTTACTTGTCGTAACGGTGGTTTCGGTTTTGGTAGGAATTGCGGGGGGCTATCTATTGCGCCAGATCATAGCCAAGCAAAAACGCGACTCAATAGAATTAGACGTAAAGCAAATTCTCTTAGACGCCAAAACTGAAGCTCGCCAAACATTAGACGAAGCAAAGAAAAAAGCAGAGTCAGTAATAGAATCCGCCAAACGCGACGAGCGCGAACGCGAATCTCAAACCAGGAAACTGGAAGAAAGGGTTATCCAAAAAGAGGAGCTTGTGGAAAAGCGCCGTCTTGATCTTGATAAAGAGAGGGATGTTCTGCAAGCAAAGGCGAACAAAATAAAACAGATTGAAAAAGAATTGGGAGATTTGGAAGAAAGTAAAAGAAAAGAATTGGAGAAAGTCGCCCAGCTCTCGGAAGAAGACGCCAAGCACCAATTACTCCAAAGCGTGGAACAAAAATACGAAGGCGACATTTTGGCGCGCATCCAAAAATTGGAGCTTTTCGGGCAAGATAAATTAGAACAGCAAGCCAAAAATATTCTCGCCGCCGTCATACAACGGCTGGCTTCTTCCACTGCCACAGAAATTACCACTTCTTCCGTCACCATTCCCTCGGACGACCTTAAAGGAAAAATCATAGGCAAAGAAGGCAGAAACATCCGCGCGCTGGAACGCGCCAGCGGAGTAGAAATCATTGTTGATGAAACTCCGGGAGAAGTAATAATTTCCTGCTTTGATCCAGTACGAAGACAGATTGCGAAAATCGCGCTGGAAAACCTGATAGTGGACGGGAGGATACAGCCAGCGCGCATTGAAGAAGCAGTGGACAAAGCCAAGGCATCCGTAGATGGCATGATCAAAGCAGCCGGAGAAGCCGCGGCTTATGAAATCGGCATTCTAGATCTTGATCCCAGGCTTTTGACTATAATGGGACGGCTTAAATTCAGAACTAGCTACGGACAAAATGTTTTGCAACATTCCATAGAAATGGCACACATCGCTGGCATGCTCGCTTCTGAATTGGGCGCTGACGTGCAAATCGCCAAAAAGGGCGCGCTTTTACACGACATAGGCAAGGCGGTATCACATGAAATTCAAGGTACGCACGTGGAAATCGGAAGGCGCATTCTGCAAAAATTCAACACCGACGAACGCATTATCAAAGCCATGCAATCGCACCATGAAGAATACCCTTTTGAAACGGTGGAATCCATCATCGTGCTCGTGGCAGACGCGATATCCGCAGCTCGCCCAGGAGCACGCAGAGATACGGTTGAAAATTATTTAAAACGACTGGAAGATCTGGAGCATATAGCAAACTCTTTTGAAGGAGTTGAAAAATCTTACGCCATACAAGCCGGAAGAGAAATCAGGATATTCGTGACTCCCGAAAAAATCTCCGATCTCCAGATGAAAACTCTGGCACGCGAAATCGCCAACCGCGTTGAACAAGAACTTAAATATCCCGGAGAAATTAAAGTAAACGTAATTCGTGAAACAAGACTCGTGGAATATGCTAGATAATTTGCTAAAGCCCGCGTCTTCCATACGCATTCTTTTTTTTGGGGATGTCATAGGCAAAGCGGGGAGACGCGGACTCACTTACCAAATCCCATTGTGGCGAACTCAATTCGCGCCCGACCTAATAATCGCTAACGCGGAAAACATAGCGCACGGCTTAGGCATAGGGAGAACAGCGTTGGAAGAAATACAAAGATTGGGGGTGGAAATATTTACCGGAGGCAATCACATACTTCAAGGCAAAAACGCGCTCTTATTGCTCGCGGATGAAACATTGCCCCTCATGCGGCCGCTAAACGCTCCCACATCTTGGCCTGGTCGGGGATTTATAACGAAAAACATAAACAATGAAACCAGTGTAACCGTAGTTAATTTAATCGGCCAACACGACATGCGCGAACACTATAATTCTCCCTTTGAAGTAATTGAAACATTTCTGCAAAAAGACGACATGAAACAAAACATCATCATCGTAGACATGCACGCCGAAACCACCTCTGAAAAAAAAGCAATGGGCTACTTTTTGGACGGGAGAACTTCCGCCGTGCTTGGCACGCACACGCACGTGCCAACGGCAGATGAACAAATACTGCCTAATGGTACCGGATTTATCTGCGATACGGGCATGGTGGGAGCCCACCATTCAATTATTGGAGTAAAAATAAAAGAGGCACTAGAACGATTAGCTATGAATTTTCCCGCCAAATTTGAAGTGGAAGAAGAGGGGCCGGTGGAAATAAACGCCGTGCTTTTAGATATTGATAAAAAAACCAAAAAGACGGTGGGGATAAATCGCCTAAGAAACATTGTTAACGCGTAAAATATGCGGTAAAATATAAGCATATAAAGGTCTTAGCAAATTAAACAATAATAAAAATTTACATAATGAATAAAGCTAAATTAGTTGAGATGGTGCACGAAAAAATAGGCGGCACCAAAAAATCAGCCGAAGAGCTGGTAGACATGATTTTTGATTCTATCGCCGGCGAACTTAAAAAAGGCGGCGAAGTATCTTTATCAGGATTCGGCATTTTCGCGGTAAAAACTAGAGCCGCAAGAGAAGCCCGCAATCCACGCACAGGAGCGACTGTGCACGTCCCATCCATGAAAGTTCCCAAATTCCGTCCAGCCAAAGCATTGAAAGACCTAGTCAGATAATGCTTGCCACACAAAAAATGCGTTTCGTTTTACGAAGCGCATTTTTTATTTCTTTTAGCTACCGCCATGCTTATCTCTTTTTAGATCTTCTTCTTTTTCAAAAAGGATTTTTTGTTCGCGTTCTATAATTTCAACAATAGCCATCATAGCCGCTTCATAATCACCGGCAGAATGAGTTTTTAAATACGCCAAGCACTGGTCACGAAACCGCGACAAAAAATATCCGGCATTTCTGGTAACCTTATCCATGTCATGCCTCCCTCTCCCCTTAAAATTATTTTATTTTAAGGTACTAAACAACAATATTTCGCCTGGATCCCGTTTAAAACTTATGCGGACGGCGAGAATCGAACTCGCGCCCTCTGCTTGGAAGGCAGACGTTCTGCCATTAAACTACGTCCGCCTAATTTAAAATCCTTCACTAAACGGGATCCGCGCAAAACATTGCGTTTTATATTTATTTAGTTTAAGCCCATCCTCCGGTGCCATCTTTGTACATACTAAAATTATAACAAAAATAAGATGTGCGTCAAAAAATAACATAAATTTTATTTTGTAATCTTAAAATTCGGGGTACCCAGATTTGAACTGGGACTACATGCTCCCAAAGCATGCGTGCTGCCATTACACCATACCCCGCCCCTTGTCGGAAACTCCATTTCCGACAATCTAATACTAAACTAACCAACATCCTCCGTAAACCTCATTTTGGCTTTTTTACTAGCCAAATCTACGAACACCGCCAAAATATCAATCTGCCATTCTTGGTTCTGTTTAACATTTTTATATCCTAAATATGACTGAATTACGCTATTTAATCTTTTCAATTTAAAATAATTAACATTATCTTCCGGATCCGCCCCCATCCTGTCGGAAACTCCATTTCCGACCAAAGTAACACTTTTAACTTC
>JBBTRG010000016.1:0-35404 GCA_038065295.1 Patescibacteria group bacterium | reverse complement strand
CTAAGGTAAGCTCGGTGACAAGGCATAAGTCGTAACAAGGCACGGCTAGCGGAAGCTGGTCGTGGAAATTCTCCTTTTAAGGAAACGAGTCTCTTATCTATTTATTTAGATTAAGGGATTAGGTCGTTGTTTCGCGCAAGCGGGACATGAGTGTTGGTCTCGGAGCTCTGACTTGAGACCTTTAAACGGGGCAAAAGAAAGCAATCTTTTTTAAAATTATTAGTCTACAATCTAAGGTCGTTTTTAACAGCCAATAAAATATCAATCTATGGAGAAAGTTCAAGGACGATGCATGAAGTGCAAAGAGCAGCGCGATATGGAGAAGACCGAGGAAGTGGTGATGAAGAACGGTATGAAGGCATTGAAGGGCGAGTGCGGCAAATGCGGCACCAAGATGTTTAAGATACTGGGTAAAGCTAAATAAAGATAATTTCATCAAAACACACCGCCTATTTGGCGGTGTGTTTTTACTTTGGCATATTAAAGACAAATCATGGGAAAAAGTAATCTCTATAACAAAAAATCGTCCCGCTTGTTGGCGGGACGATTTTTTGTTATCGTATTGTGTATTGTATATTATTAAAATGTTGGGCAATTAGTTCAGTGGATAAACGACATGGGATGTCGTTTATCCGAGCGAAGCGATGTGGGTCGCCTCATATAAAAGGCGACAACGCTGTCCTGATATGCAAAGCATATAATTGGTTCGCTCGGACGAAATAAAAGTGCTAATCATGCGTGTGTAGTTCAGTGGTAGAACGCTGTCCTGATAAGACAGAGGTCGAAGGTTCGATTCCTTCCACACGCACTTTCATCCGCTCCTCGCTGCCAATTATAAGACAGAGGTCGAAGGTTCGATTCCTTCATTGCCCATCAGCCCAAAATTTAATACGGGGCAGCGGTCGAAGGCATGCCCCGCACCGAAGCGAAGCTTCTAGTGTTGGGGTTCGATTTCTTCCACCCAAAGTGGATAAACTGCATTTTTTTATAATAGATGGGGCGCTTGCTTTAAAGATTGATTATGTGAAAAATATGGAAAAAGAGGAGATAAATTTTTTTAAAAAAATAAAAAATCTCATCGAAAATTATTCTCCCAATAAATATTCGATTGTTTTGACATTACCAATTTTGGCAATGATTTGCGGATTTTTAATTTGGAATTTTTATTTATTCACCCTTGGATTTTTAGAAGAAGAATTATTGCGAGCAAAATTTATCCTAAGCGGGGCTTTATTTGGCATTATAACTTTTATTATCTATAGCACATTGTATAGCATTTATCGTAGCGCCATAAGTTTGTATATTTGGCTCTGGATAAAATTAAAAAATATAAGCTGGATTGTAAAAATTTTATCATATTTACCCCAGGCTTTTTTCTCACGCCTGTTAGAGTGCGTAAAAATTTATTTAAGATTTAAAAAAATTCAAGATTATGTTGCCTTCTGTAGGTTCTGTATTCTATCATTCCTGTTTCTTATTTATTTTGTCGGGTATGTGATTTATGTTTTCCCGATAGTACCTGCCATCATCGGCGGCGGTCAGCCGCGCTCACTTTCTTTATTAATGACATCGTCAAATATACAAATCTTGAATTCCCTTGGTATTCCTGTAGGAGATGGCGCAGTTTATCAAACAGAAAATATTTGTGTAGCGCATGAAAATAGTAATTCAGTTTATGTTTTGAGATCAGATCGCATTTTGGTTATAGATAGATCTCTCATTCAGGGTTTTGGTAGTTTGCCAGGTCAAAAATCAATCTATGAATATGCTTGCATAAAGGGTGCACAGAAGTGGTCTATAAGAGGTTTTCAATCAAGTTTACAGTTGTTTGTTGTATCTATACAAGATGTTTTTGGCAAAATTTTTTCCAATCAACCTAGTTGAGGCTTTCCTTTTTTGGTGGAATTTTGCTAATATTTAATTGATGAAATTGACGGTTGGGATTTTGCGGGGAGGGCCGTCCTCTGAATACGATGTGTCGTTAAAAACAGGGGCTAGCGTCCTGGCGAATTTTCCGCGTGAAAAATACAGGCCTTTGGATATTTGGGTGAGCAAGAGCGGACAGTGGCATTTGGCGGGAATGGAGGTTACGCCCGAAAAGGCGCTCCGTTCCGTGGATGTGGTTTTCAACGCCATGCACGGGGAATACGGCGAAGACGGCAGAGTCCAACGTATATTGGAAATGTACAATATGCCTTTTACGGGATCCGAGAGTTGGCCGTCTTGTTTGGCGATGCACAAAGTAATGGCGCGCGAAACTTTTAAGCACGTGGGATTAAAAATTCCAGCGGGAATGGTGGTGAGAAAAGGCATTAATTTGGCGGAAGCCACAGAGCGCGCGGTACGAAAGATTGGTCCGGCTTGGGTGGTAAAACCAGCAAGGCGCGGTTCTTCCATAGGGGTATCCATAGTCGGCAATCCTGATGAATTGCCGAAGGCGCTGGAAAAAGCTTTCGCGGAGGATTCCATGGTTTTGTTGGAAAAATGCGTCAAAGGTAGGGAAGCGACGGTTGCCGTGCTGGAAAATTTTCGGGGAGAAAAATTGTACGCTTTTCCCGCGGTGGAAATAGTGCCGCCTAAAAATAAATTTTTTGATTACGAAGTGAAATACAACGGCACTACGGAAGAAATTTGCCCCGGCCGTTTTGACGCGGCGACCAAATCAGCGCTTCAAGAAGCGGCAAAATCGGCGCACACGGCTTTGGGTTGTCGGCATTATTCCAGGTCGGATTTTATAGTAAGCAAAAATGGAATTTATATTTTGGAAACCAATACATTGCCGGGCCTCACTTCGGAATCGCTTTTTCCAAAAGCGGCTGCTTCCGTAGGATTGCGCTTTCCGCATTTGGTAGAACATTTGATTTCTTTGGCGGTTTGATTTTGGTGGGCCCGTAGCTTAGTGGTAGAGCACCCGGTTTGCATCCGGGAAACGGGAGTTCGATTCTCCCCGGGTCCATATGGGTCCACCAAAATCCAGCGGGACATCCGGAAAACGGAGTTTCCGCCCAAGGCGGACCAGCCTCGGGCTGGCGATTCTCCCCGGATTCAAAAATAAATATGAATAAAAAACTTAAAACATTACATAAAGCGGACAGCCAGAGCAAAACTGCGCGGCAATGGGAAGCAGAAGTCGCGGAACGCGACGCGGAGATAGACAAATTGCGTGCATTGGTTACCAAAGACGAATTGACCGGCGTTTTGAACCGGCGCGGTTTTTTTGAGGAGTTAAACAAGATTTTTGACGACATACATTTTGCCAAAAAACACGCGGAGTCGCGCAAACATTTTTTTATTGATTCCGCCGCGCTTTTATATATTGATGTGGATAATTTCAAACCGGTAAATGACATATTAGGGCACGCCGCGGGGGATAATTTGCTCAAGAAAATAGTTTCGTTGATGGAAAAAGAAATCAGGCGAGTTGATTTTATGGGGCGGTTGGGCGGAGATGAATTCGGCATTGTGTTGGTGGGGTCGTCTGCGGATGGCGCGTTCGCGCAGGCGGAAAAAATCAGGCATATTGTGGCGAAGTCCGTTATGGTTCCCAAAAAGCGCGGCAAAAAAGCGCCCAAAGTAACTTTGAGCATAGGCGTGGTTTCTTCGGATGACGCGGATACGCCGGAAAAATTGATAGAACGAGCGGATTTTGCCATGTACGAAGCAAAACATGATCACGGAGGGAATAAGGTTATTCGGTATTTAGAGGTATAATAAAAATATGCTGGATATAAAATTTATAAGGGAAAACGCGGATTTGGTGAAAGAAGCGGCTCGCAAAAAACACATTGATTTTGATGTTAAGCGTCTGCTTGAAGCGGATGAAAAAAGAAAGGCGCGTTTGCAGGAAATTGAAGAAATCCGCGCCAAACAGAATAAATTATCCGAAAATGTTGCCAGTATCTCTAATGACGCGGAACGCCGCGCGCTAATTGATGAATTGCGCGACATGAAAACCGATCTTGCTTCGCGCGAAGAAGCATTCAAGAAAATTGATGAAGAATGGCACACGCTTATGCTTGGCGTTCCCAATGTTCCCGATCCGTCCGTGCCGGAAGGCGCGCTTGACGCCGACAATCAAGAAATAAGAAGGTGGGGAGAGATCCAGAAATTTGATTTTATTCCCAAAAATCACATTGAACTTATGGAAAATTTGGGAATGCTTGATTTGGAACGCGGCATAAAAGTTGCCGGTTTTCGCGGGTATTTTTTGAAGGGAGACGGAGCCCGACTTCAGTTTGCTTTATGGCAATTCGTACAGGATTTCTTTTTGAAAAAGGGCGGATTTATCCCAATGATTGTGCCATCCATGTTAAAACGAGAACTTTTACTCGGTACGGGCTATTTACCGCAAGGTGAAGAGGATTTGTATAAGACACAGGACGGTGAATATCTTTCCGGTACCGCGGAAGTCGCCACGATGGGATTTTATATGGATGAGGTTTTGGACAAAAAAGATTTGCCTGTAAAGATGCTTTCGTTTTCTGATTCTTTTCGTCGCGAGGCGGGCAGCCACGGCAAAGACACGAAAGGCATTTTGCGCGTACACGAATTTTACAAAATTGAACAAGTCGTTTTGTGCGAGGCTTTGCACGCGGAGTCTGTAAAATATCACGAGGAGATACAGGCGAATACGGAAGAAATTACGCAGGCTCTAGGGTTGCCATATCATGTTGTGGCTAATTGCGGAGGAGATCTTGGTTTGGGACAGGTTAAAAAATATGATATTGAGGTTTGGCTCCCGTCTGAAAATGCATATCGAGAAACCGGATCGGCGAGTTATTTCCATGATTTTCAAACGCGAAGACTTAATATCCGTTATCGCGATGATGATGGCAAACTGAAATTTGCCCATTCGCTTAACAATACCGCGCTTTCCGGCAGGCCGCTTATTATGATTGTAGAAAATTATCAGAATACGGACGGCACGATTACCGTACCGGAAGTTTTGCGGAAATATTTGGGTAAGGAAGTTATTACGCCAAAATAATTTTATGATTAAGGACGCATTGTATTATTCCCGCCAGTTCAAGAGAAGGCGCTTTTTGCGGCGTTTGTTTTTTTTGCTAATTATTTTCGGCATTTTAGCCGGAGTGGTGATTTATTTTTTTCGCGCGCCTTATTTCCGCGTAAAAAATATGGAAATTGATGGATTGAGCGGATCGGTACGAGAGCAAGTTCTGCGTGAAGTGAGTGGACTTATTTTGGGCAATGCGGCGCTGGTATTCCCGCGTGACAATATGTTTATTTTATCCACGGATAAGTTGGCGGAAAATTTAGGCCAAAAATTGCTGGGCATCAAAGATTTCGCCGTGTCGCGCGAATGGCCTACCGGTTTGAAAATAAGCGGAAGAGAACGCTCCACTTGGGCTATTTATTGTAAGGATTCGTGCTTTCTGATGGATTATGAAGGACGGCTATTTTCCAGCGCGCCTGATTTTCAAGGCAATTTATTGCTTAAAGTGTACGATGAACGGAACGGCATGCTTAATGCGGGTGATTTTGTGTTAAATCGGGATAATTTTTTGGCTATGGCCGAATTTATTGCTCAATTGGAACATGATTTGAATGGCCATATATCACGTATTGTTTTGAAAGAGAGTGGCGCGAAAGAATTTTATTTGAAAGACTGGTATGTTTTGACGGACGACTCCGTAAATTATAAAACCGCGCGCAACAATTTGAATTTGGCGCTGCCCGAAATAGGGGATAAATCCGCTTCGCTGGAATATATAGATTTAAGGTTCAGCAATAAGATTTTCTATAAATTGAAGTGAGGAGTATTTAAAATTTATATATAAAAATTGAGGTTCCTGCGCGAGTGATGGGATCTTTGTTTTGGAGCCACTTGTACGAATCGGCCGGACTTTTTACAAAACCTTTTATCGGAAGACCCCGCGCGCTTTCCAGATTGGTGGCGGATACGGCAAACCAGTCGCCATAATATGGCTTTCCTTTAGAGGATTGCCAGGGTTCAAAGATACCATTTAAATAATATGCGGGAGATCCTCCTCCGAAATAGTCCAGCTTTATTTTTTTTATGCCGGAGTCTTCCGTAAACTCGCGGAGCCGTTTTAGATCCTGTCCCCAGTCATAATTGGAATCAACGACATATTTATATCCGTTCATGGGCCCTCCGCTTAATTCGTTGAAATAAGAAAGGTAATAAGGAAACGCGAGGACGATTTCCAAAAACATCCATAAAACGACAATCCCGACCAAAATATATTTCGGGGCGGAGGCTATATATTTTTCGTATAATGATTTCATCCATTCCATGAAATTGTGAGGATTGGAAATGCTCACGTATTTTACCCATTTGACTATTCCGCGGGATACCAAAAGATAAATAAAAGGAAAGGTGGGCAAGATGTGCCGTATGCCTATATTTAAATTGCTTTTCATGGAATACGCGAAGTAAACGGTTACGAAGATTATGGCGGTAGCAAGAGTAAAATTGTCGCGTATCCATTCTACGAAAGAGTCAAACGATTTTGTGCGGCTTTTATAAATGTAAACAATGGCGAGCATAAGCGAGATGAGCGTGAGTATGTGCAGTCCCAACTGTTCTTTGAGAAGATAAGCAATTGGGAAATAATACCACCAGGCGGTGCTTGAGACTTCGCCCAAGAAATACGCCGTGTTGCCGCCCGCGGCGCGCTGCATGACCATAAGCACTCCCAGGAAATATTCTCCCAGCGGACGGAAAAAGGCGTTTCCCGCCATCCATGTCGTGATGTCGGGAAACGCCCGCACGCCAAAAGAAGTTAATATAAATTCAGTGTCGCGCACTTGCCGTTCCGCGGGATAATTCCATACGTGATAAGCGTAAAATATCCAGATAACCGCGAGTCCTACGAGCCCTATTAATATTATTTTGCCGAAAATTTTACATTCCGCTTTCAGGATGTAGAGTATTTTTTCGCGCCATGAAAACATAAATTTGGTTTGGTTGTAATTTTGCGCGAACGCCCAGATCGCGCCAAGCAAAAAATAAAACGGCGCCAAAAGCACCAGCGAGAATTTTAAAAGTTGCGCCACGCCGAAAGCGAGTCCGGCTATCGCCAAATATTTGGTTGGTTTATCGCCTGACGCGTCATTCTCCAAAAATTTAATGAAGGTGGCGAAGCCGATAAAAAATCCGAAAGTGGCTGCGACATCCGTGGTCACATAGCGTCCGTGGGCTATGAAGGTGGGCGATGTGGCGAACAAAAAAAGCGCGAGCAATCCAACGCTGTTGCCGTATCTGTTACGCGACCATCGGAATAAAAGCCATCCGAGAAGAATGGTTAAAAGCATGATGGGCAGGCGGGACAAGCGGAGTATGGTGTCTGGATTATTGCCGGATTCATACAAAAAAACTGCGCCAAAAGCCCATTGGCCATTTATATCATTTTGCCAATATGTGGAATTGGACGGGAAATTTAAATTCGCGAATAAAAGTGGAAAAGCCGCGATGTCTTTGGCTAACGGGGGGTGTTCGGGATTGAGGCGGTAATCTTTTTGCGTGAGGTAAGAATAGCCCGCCGGAATATGGGCGAGTTCGTCCATGATCGCCGTTTCATTCCACGCGGAAAAAAACATCAATCCGAACATGAGCGCTAAAAGCAAGCACGCTATGCCGTTGGTCATTAATCGGGAGAGCATAATATTATTATATACCAACTCGGCTGAACTTCTAACGGGGTTGATAAACGCGTGTTTTTGTGATAAATTTGGGGCAGTTTAAAGCGTTGTTTGAAAATGCAATAAATATCACCGCGAGGAGGCAGATATGTTTGATAAGTACGGGCTGGATGACAGGGGAATTTTGCCGTATGACGATGAAAAAGAGGAGCAATTCATAAGACGCGGCAATGCCATTTTAGATGTTTCCGCTAAATTGAGTGACGCGCAGTTAATGGGTAGAGCAATGTTTTACGGCCTTTACCGTCATGATTATTTTACTTTTGGTTCGCATGATGAATTTGATCATAGCGACATCTTGAGGCGGGAGTCTCTGGCGTATACATTGGAAAAGTACGGTATGGATCTGACATGGGTGCGTTTTCTTGAAATATTCATTGACGATGAAGTCCAAAGGATATTTGATCCTCCGCTTGGTTTTGCCATGCGGCAAGACTGGCGATCCAATAATCTTAGCGTGGTTATTCCGGTGATTTTTATTCGAGAAATTTCCGCGCGTGTTATAACGCATGAGTTGATTCATGCCGGTAGAGCGGATATTTCAGAAAACTACTTTTTTAACGGAGATTATGATCGCGGTGTAGGCATGTATGAAGAGCGGGCGGCACACAATAGATTTTATCGCAGTAATTTTTGGAATCTTTTCAAACTACATCGCCAAATCAGAAACATATACCGCGCACGCCGCAAATTGGAAAAATATTTTGGTGACAAAGCGGGATATGTTTTTATCCGCCTTAATTATCAAGAAGCGATGTATTCATTGTTTGAGGCGCGAGATCCCGTTGCATTCATCAAAGAGCAGAGTTTGGATAACCCGTCCTCTTGTCGCAATTTGAAATTTAAAATCATGGCCGATAAGCTCGGCCTGTGAGGGATAGTGTTATACCCCCGCCCGATTAACGGGCGGGGGATTATTTTTGCAAAATGACGAAGCCCTGCCCGATATCTACGTGAAGTTCCGGAATTTGTTTTTGCAGAGCGGATATTATGGAGGAGTCGTATTCCAGCAAGGCGATGACGCAGGTTGCATCACAGGATATTTGAGCGAGGTTTTGCGGCAAAACATAATAAAGGTTTTTGGCGGCCTGTTCGAAGGTTCGGAAGGTGTCCGTCAAAAACATTACGGTTTGCGCGGGCATGGGCACTCCGCGCACGTCGTCGCCGGAGGCGTTGGCCACGATATATTTCGGTATCTCGCGGGGTTCTGAGGCGAGCCTGTGTCCCAAATTCGCATAATTCTCGCTGAAAGCATAGAAAGTATTTTCATTTTGTCCCCAGCGTTTGAAATATTGAATATAGGATTGTGCCGCGACGGCTATGATGAAGACGGAAAGCAGAATTGCTATTTGGCGATTGGTCCATTTTACGGCAAGATAATCCAGCAATTTTTCCGCGCCCACTGCGGCTAAAATTAAAACCGGAGGAATTACGATTATAGCGCGAAGCGCGTGCGGTATGCCTTCGTTGGAAATTATAACCGGTAAAAGCCCGATGGCGATCCACAAAAAAAGCAGCCAATAATTTAAATAAGATTTGTAGTTTGCGACAAGCGCGCGGATGGCGGTGATAATTCCTATAATAAATAAAATGCCGATTGGCCACCACAATTCAGGCGTGCCTGATAAATTATGCCGCCAGTTGTAATCGCCCGCGATCCAAAACATTCCGGCGGTTTTTACAATATTTAACCCGAGTTGTTGCAGGGGCGCGTCAGTGGAAAAAATCGAAAGTTGCGAGGTGCGCCCTAAAAAATCCGCCGGATTCTCCAGAAAATATATCCCCAAGGGCGCTGCGGCTATCAACGCGAATAATATAAAAATTGCCAGCTGGCACATGCTGCATTTTTCTCCGCGTTTTTGCAGGATTTTGAAAAACGGAAG
Organism: Patescibacteria group bacterium; assembly: GCA_038065295.1. Taxonomy (GTDB): domain Bacteria; phylum Patescibacteriota; class Minisyncoccia; order JACROR01; family JACROR01; genus JACROR01. The sequence continues at coordinate 25,838 of JBBTRG010000016.1, read as the reverse complement.
GGCGAGAAGTGCCGGCGCGACACGATATGAAATATACGAATGAAATCCAAAGCCGAATAAAATTCCGCCGAACGCGGATTTGAGCGCATCCCATGCGCTTTTTGGTTTATCATTCTGCCTGTCATTTATGGCGTTCCATAAAAAATACAAACTCCACGTCAGAAAAAACGGCGCCATAATCGCGCGGAATCCGATGCGCGAAAAAATTATGTGCCAAAACGACGTGGCGATGAAAAATGCCGCCAAGAGTGCCAGCCGGTCACGTTTAAATAATTCGCGCGCTAGAAAAAAAGTTCCCAACACGGTTAAAATGCCGAATAGCGCCGCGATCAAACGCAACGCCCACGGCTCGTTACCGAATATTTTTAAAGACATCGCCTGCAAGTTTATAAAAAGACCCTCGCGCCCGTTATTTTCCGGATAAAACATTTTGTAATTGCCGGTGGCTGTCGCCTCCAGCGCGTTGTTGCCGTTCATGGCCTCGTCCGGATACAGTCCCGGAGGCAGGTTTTTTAAATCCCACAGCCGTAAAAAAGACGCCAAGGCCACTATGGAAATTAACAATATAATCGTATTTTTATTCATATAAATGCCATTTATAGCGGTTTTATATATTTATTGTAGCTTATATTTGTGTTACTATCTATTTATGGAAAATATGGGGTCTAAAATTGAAAATCCGGCGCAAGAAATTCAGGCGCTAAAAGAACGCTTGCAGACGCTGGATAGCAGTTATGGAGAATCGTCCGTTGAAAAAGCGGGGCCGGAAATAGTGCGCGAGGCATTGACCCGGCATTTGGAAGAAACGCGCGAGCGCGCGAGCGATGGTTATAAAATGTCTCCAGAAGAAGCACATCGCTGTTCGCTCAATATTGAAGAAAAAAAGACGGAAGAAGGCCGGATTAGCGCTTTGTTTGAGCTGGCACAGGATAAAGGGATTACCAATGCTTTTGAAGTTGCCAAGGGATTGCATAACCCTCATCTTTTGGACGTATTTCACGACGCTTTTATAAAACGCCATGATGAATTTTTAGGATAAAAAGATGACGCCCGCCCAGCTATTTTATCTTTATGTAATTTTAAGCGGCATTTTGCTGGTTGTGATTTTGTCGTGGTGGCTTTTGGTGAGAACGCGGCGCAAGGCGCGTTTGTCGCGGGAGCTTGATCTGGTGCTTTACGAAATTACCCAGCCGCAAGAAGCAAGCAAAGAAGCGGGCAAGAGCTTTAAAGACCTGATATCCGTGATGGAGCAGTTTTATGTCGGTATGTCGTCCATTGCCGAGAGGGGCTGGAAGCGTTGGTTCTCTGGGCCGGCGTATTTTTCGCTGGAACTCGCGTTACCCAATGTGGGCGCGGAAACCACTTTTTTCGCGGCAGTGTCGCGCGAGCGCGCGCGTTTCTTTGAAAAGCAAATAGAGAGTTTTTTTCCGCACGCCAAAATCATAACGCAGAAAAACGATTATAATATTTTCAATCCCAAGGGCGCGGTGGCGGCCGGTTATTTTACGGTTTCCAAAAATGCGATTCTGCCGCTGCGAATTTATTCAAAATTGGACGTTGATCCCTTGGAAGTTATTGCCAATGCTTTCTCCAAGATGCGTGAGAACGGAGAAGGCGCATCGCTACAGCTGGTGATGACGCCGGATGACAGCGGTTTCGCGGGAAAAGTTAAAGACGCGCTAGAGCATTACAAACGGACCGGCAAATTAGCCGTGCAGAGCTCAAGCTGGATCGTTAACTTCGTAGATTTTATAGATCATATATTGTTCGGACATAATCACGAGGAGAAAAAAGGAGAAACGATATTTGATGAAAATGTGGCGAAACTTTTGGGGGATAAGTCTTCCAGAATGTTTTTTAACGCAAATATCAGATTGGTGGCGTCGGCTTCCACGCAGGAGGAGGCGGATATGGTTTTGAAGGAGTTGGAGGGCGCGTTCGCGCAATTTGCCGAGCCGCAAGGCAATAATTTCAAACTGGTTAGTGCCAAGGGCAGGGACCGCGACAAGTTGATTTATCAGTTTATTATGCGCGATTTTGACAATAAACACGCGGTACTTTTGAATACTGCGGAATTGACCGGAATTTTCCATTTTCCGGTGGGATTCGTGTCCGCTCCCAAATTGAAATATTTGAAAGCAAAAGACGCGCCGCCGCCGGTAGAGTTGCCGAAGATGGGAGTATTGCTTGGCCGTAGTTCTTATCGCGGCGAAGAAACGGATGTCCGCATAACGCGAGACGATAGAAGGAGGCATTTGTATGTTGTTGGTCAGACTGGAACAGGCAAGTCTTATTTTATGCAAAATATGGCGCGCCAGGACATTGAGGCGGGCGAGGGGGTGTGCCTGATTGATCCGCACGGAGAAATGGTGGAAGAGATTTTGGGATGGATTCCGAAAGAGCGGATGGATGATGTCATAGTTTTTGATCCCGGAAATATTGAAAGACCGCTTGGTTTGAATATGTTGGAATACGATTCGGCGCGTCCCGAGCAGAAAACCCTCATTATAAACGAGCTGCTCGGCATTTTTAACAAGCTTTTTGATATGTCGGTTGCCGGAGGGCCGATGTTTGAACAGTATTTTAGAAACGCCGCCATGCTTGTCATGGATGACCCCGCGTCCGGCAATACGCTTTTGGAGATTGGTCGCGTGCTTGCCGACAAAACTTTTCGCGAATACAAATTATCCCGTTCGCAAAATCCCGTGGTGAAATCTTTTTGGAAAGATGTGGCGGAAAAAGCGGGCGGGGAAGCGTCGCTCCAAAATATGGTGCCTTATATCACTTCCAAATTTGATACTTTTCTCACCAACGAGATTATGCGCCCGATAATTATGCAGGAACGCTCCGCGATAAATTTTCGCAAGGTTATGGATGAGGGAAAAATTTTGCTCGTTAATTTATCCAAGGGGCGCTTGGGTGACATTAACGCGTATTTACTCGGTTTGATTATCATAGGCCGTTTGTCCATTGCCGCGCTTTCCCGCGGAGATATGCCGGAAGAAAAGCGACGGGATTTTTATTTGTATATAGATGAGTTTCAAAATGTGACTACCGATTCCATTGCCACGATTTTGTCGGAAGCGAGAAAATATCGCTTGGTAATGATTATGGCGCATCAGTTTATAGCACAATTGGCGGAAAATGTGAAAAAAGCCGTGTTCGGCAACGTTGGATCAATGGTGAGCTTTAGGATTGGGGCCGAAGACGCGGAATTGATGGCGAAGCAATACGAACCGGTGTTTTCCGCGCAGGATTTGATGAATGTGGAAAATCAAAACGCTTTCGTTAAGTTGCTTATAAACGGACAGACTTCGCGGCCATTCAACATACACACGGTAGTGGCGCCAAAAGCCGATCCGTCCGTTGCCGCGGCTGTCAAAAAACTTTCTGCGGAAAAATACGGCAGGCCGAAAGCTGAAGTAGAGGCGGAAATTCAGAAGAAATATATTTAAAAAGATAATTTATTTTTTATGGAAGAGGCGCGAATTCCGGAAATCGGAACAAGGGATTTTAAGTTAAGCGTGGCCGCGGGGATTTTGAGCGGCATTTTGGTTTTGCCGATTTTGGCGAATTTGGGATTTTTGAGCGTGATCACGGCTGTTTTATTTGTCGTGGGAATGCCTATTGCTTGGATGGCGGGGCTTTTTTTGGTGCGGAAAATTGCCGGAGAAAGGCTTTGGCTTTATCAGGCGGCAAAATTTATCGTGACGGGATTTCTCAATACCGCTCTTGATTTTGGCGTATTGAATTTGTTGAGTTTTGTGACCGGTATTTATTCTGGTCTTAACATAATATTTTTGAACAGCATTTCTTTTACGGTTGCGGTCACCAACAGTTATTTTTGGAATAAATACTGGACTTTCGGGCAGAAGGGCGGGGCGCGCGCGGGTGAATTCGCGGCTTTCGTTGTCGTCGCTTTTGTAGGGCTTTTGGTGAACAGCGGCGTGGTTTACGTCATTACCACTTATGTGCCGCGCTTGGACGGCATCAATCCGGCGCTTTTGGAAAATATTGCCAAAGCTTTGGCGACTGGCGTGTCTTTGGTCTGGAATTTTTTGGGTTTCAAATTCATAGTTTTTAAGGCGTAAAAATAATCATTTGGAGGCTTAGCCTCCAAATGATTATTTTTGTTGCGGTAGTTTACCGAGCTACGATTTTAAGTTAGTATTTTAGTAATGAATGAGGTTGTTTTGTACCGAAAATACCGTCCCAAAAATTTTTCCGAGGTTTTGGGGCAGGATCATATTGTGAATGTTTTGAAGCGCGCGCTGGAATTAAACAGGGTGGCGCACGCTTATCTTTTCGCGGGGCCTTACGGCACGGGCAAGACCACGGTGGCGAGAATTTTGGCGCGCGCCGCGGCGTGCAATGCAGGCGGCGCTCGGCCGTGCAACAAATGCGAGATATGTGAAGAGTTTCTGGCGGGACACGCGTTTGATTTGGTGGAATTGGACGCGGCGTCATCGCGCGGCATTGATGAAATCAGGACACTTCGCGAGGCGGCAGAGCTCATGCCTTTTCGCGCGCCGTATAAAGTTTACATTATAGACGAGGTGCATATGCTGACGCGCGAAGCTTTTAACGCGCTTCTTAAAACCTTGGAAGAACCGCCGGCGCACGTGATTTTTATTTTGGCGACGACCGAACTCGCCAAAGTTCCGGATACCATAATTTCCCGCTGCCAGAAATTTGATTTCCACAAAATCCCCGAAGAGGTTTTGCAGAAGTCGCTGGTTGCCATGGCGAAAAAAGAAGGAGCGGAAATTGACGCCGAGGCGGTGGGATTGGTGTCGCTTTTTGCGGACGGATCGTTCCGCGACGCGCAAAGCATGCTAGGACAATTAGTCTCCGTAAGCGGAGGCAAAATCGCGGGCAATGATGTACGAATGCTTTTCGGGGCGCCGCCCGCCCATCTAGTGGAACAAATGATGGACGCCATTCTTGCTAAAAACCCAGAGCAAGCCGTCTGCGTCGTGGATGAGATGGTGAAATCCGGCATTGATTCGCAGATATTTTTGAAATTTCTGCTTCGTGATTTCAGAAACGCGTTTCTTTTAAAGATGCGGCCGGAATATGAAAAAGAGCTGGCGCAAATGATGCCGGATGGCGCGGTTGCGGGTTTGAGGAAAAACGCGGATAAAGCGAGGGAGAAAGAATTGGAACAAATTCTATCGCTTTTAATTGAAATTTACGGTGCCCGCAGATTGAGCTATCTGCCGCACTTGCCGCTGGAGCTCGCTGTTGTTAAAGCCGCGATGAGGCAATAGGTGTTGACAGATTTTAATATTTGTTATATTGTCAAAATATAAGGTTCTGTAATTTGGCGGGGTTACAGGCATGACAAAAGTCATAAGAAGACCCGCTAAATTTTAGAAGCCCCGCGACCATAACAATAATCGCGGGGTATTTTTATTTGAAATAAGCCTAAAATAAGCTACAATAATGAAATATTGTCGGTATTTTCCTGCATAAAGCTCCAGGGTCGTCTAATGGTAGGACACCGCCCTTTGGAGGCGGGTATCTTGGTTCGAATCCAGGCCCTGGAACTTTGCGCGGGAGAGGCGGATACCTGCCTACCGGCAGGCAGGCCTGTCTGACGGTAGACAAGTTTGACTTCAGGCGTTGTACTTACTTGTTGAATTCGCTAAGCCGCGCTTGCAAAATAAATGTTAATAAGTTATAATAGAAAATTAAGATACGGAAACAAAGTGTCGAGTTTCGCAGTATTGTATAAATAGCAATTAAAAGAAAATCACATGCAGGGAACAATCAAGACTCTGACGGATAGGGGATTCGGATTCATTTCTCGTGAAGGCGAGGCAAAGGATCTTTTCTTCCATTCCAAGGAATTGAAGGGTGTGACTTACGACGAATTGAAGGTCGGCGATGCCGTTACCTTTGATGTCGTGCAGGGCGATAAAGGTCCGGCCGCCACAGGCGTTTCGCGAGTATAAACGCTTTATTGAAAGAGCCGCTCTCTGGGTAGGGGGCGGCTCTTTTAGTTCTTACTGGTTTTGAGCGGATAAATAATTTATAGCAATGGCAAAAGCGGAAAGCGTAGTTTCATTTGAAAATGTGTCTTTTGAATACGGGCATAACAAGCTCATTTTAGACGAGGTCAATTTTTCTGTGCGTCGCGGAATGAAAGTTACTTTTATGGGACAAAACGGCGCCGGCAAAAGTACGATATTTCAGCTAATCATCGGTGCCTTGCCACCGGAGTCGGGAAAGGTGAATGTGGTGAACGGTCTGACAATCGCGCTTTCGCGGCAGGTCATCCCGCGCGCTGATATGGAACTGACGGTGCGTGAATTTTTTCAGAAATGTTTTCCGCAAAAAGTTTACGATATTGATCCAAAAATTGACGCGGCTCTGGAAGCTGTTAATTTGAGGGCGCCTTATGACAGAATCATACAATCTTTTTCCGGAGGCCAACAAGCCCGAATTTTACTTGCTTCGGCGCTGATTCAAAATCCTGATTTGCTTTTGCTCGACGAACCGACTAATAATTTGGATAAAGAGGGAATTTTGCATCTGACGCGATTCCTCGTTGATTACAAAAAAACAGTCATTGTTATTTCCCATGACGCGGATTTTTTGAACGCATTTACCGATGGAGTGCTGTATTTGGATCTGCATACGCGAAAAGTTGAACAGTACGCCGGCAATTATTTTGATGTGGTGAAAGAAATTTCCGCACGCATAGAAAAAGAAAACAGGAAGAACGCTCAGCTTGCCAAGGAAATTCAGGAAAATAAGGATAAGGCGAATTTTTTCGCGATGAAAGGCGGGCAGATGCGCCTTGTCGCCAAACGCATGCGCGCCAAAGCTGAAGAGCTGGAAGAAGAGAAGGTGGATGTGCGGAAAGAAGACAGAACCATCAGGCCTTTTAATATCCCGGCGCAAGAGGGGCTTATGGGAGAGGTGGCGCGCATTTCTTCTTTTACCGCGATTAGCCCAGATCATCAGCCGATCGTAAAAAAGAAAAATATTGTTTTAAGGCGGGGGGAGCATTTGCTGCTTCGCGGACCAAACGGCATTGGTAAGAGTACTTTGCTTGAATCTATTGCGAGGGGCGGTAATAAAGGATCGGTTATCGTCATGGGGGTGAAAATAGGATACTATCGACAAGATTTTTCCACGCTTAATTTTGAAGATACGGTTCATAAATCTTTGATGGCGGCGATGGAGAGACCTGATGAAGAGCACATGCGAAGCGTTGCCGCGGGATTCCTAATCACTGCCGAAGTTATCAATACTAAAATAGGCAATTTATCCGAAGGGCAGAAAGGATTGGTCGCGTTCGCGCGTCTAGTTTTAGAGAGGCCGGGACTTCTCATTTTGGATGAGCCGACGAATCACATAAATTTCCGCCACATTCCGCTGATTGCCGCCGCGCTTGATAAATACGAAGGTGCGATGATTTTAGTTTCTCACGCGCGGGAATTCGTGGAAAAGATACGAGTTGACGAAATTCTTGATTTGGAGAAATAATTAAAGCATGGCGAATACGGTAAACGTGGATTTGAAACAAAAAATTTATAAAATATTGATCGCGCTCTTAAAAAATATTCTAGCTTTTGCAGTGGGAGGAATTTTGGGATTATTTACGGTCGTGTTGTTTGCCAAACCGCTTTTGGAACACATCGCGACCAAAGATGTGGGTTTGGGCATTATCGCCTTAGCGCCAGTTGTGCTCTTGATTTCTGCTTTTATATTTGCGGCCATCGGCGGCATCACTGCGGTTATCGCATATAATGTAATAAAGTTTATAAAATACAAAAAGGAACAAAGGAAGACGTCGATAAAATAATTTAAGCGCGCTTTACAAGAGGCATGGATGGCATTACTATTTTTATAAAGCAAAGGAGGCGCTGATAATGGCGAACGATAATAAGGGCAATGAAGATATTGACGCTTTGAAGTCTTTAGAGTTTCTTGAAAGCAAAATAATTCTTGAAGATACTTTGGAAGAATTGAATAATTTAAATTCGTTTTTTCCAGCCACGCGAAATTTTCTAGCAAGCAAAGGCCTGAAAAAGGTTGCGGAGCTTGATAAAGACGGTATGCGGGAGTTGACCGAACACCTCAAATTAACCTTGTGCAAAGCCATGGAAAAAATGTTTTTGGCGGAACACAAAGCGCAAAGTCGTGAGGAGCTTTCCGAAGAAGATCTTTTAGAGTTGAACGGGGTTTTCGCAAAAATCATGAGCTCGTTCAATGTATAATGACAAAGCCCCGAATCGGGGGCTTTTTTTATGCGACTTCAAATGTGATATACTAAAAAGATTAAAAGTATTTTAGGGTTTTAGCGTATGAGCACTTTGGATAAAATATTCAATGCGGCTTTATCCGTGATGTTTCTAGCTTTTAGCCACCTAGCTAATTTACCTGGTCTTTACCAAGAGGCGGAAAAATATAAAAACGCGAACAAAGCGAAATAATCATGCAACGAAAATCAAAAACCACTTCGTGGGGAGAAGTCGCCGAGTGGTACGATGTTTATTTGGAAGGAGACACGGACAGTTATCAGCGACAGGTAATATTGCCAAATTTGCTCCGTGTATTAAACATTGCGCGCGGTGAAAGAGTGCTTGATCTGGCATGCGGACAGGGATTTTTCGCGCGCGAGTTCGCGAAATTGGGAGCCAAGACGGCGGGTGCCGATATTTCTCCGGAGTTGGTTAAGATCGCGCTACAACGCTCTCCCGAGAGTATTGATTTTCACGCCATGCCGGCTCATAAACTATCTTTCGCGCGCAATGGAGAATTTGATGCGGTGATCGCGGTACATGCCTTACAAAACATTGAGAATATAAACGAAGTATTCGCGGAAGTCAGGCGCGTGCTTGCCGAGGGTGGCAGATTCGTTATGGTATTGAATCATCCGACGTTTCGCATTCCGAAGCGTTCCAGTTGGGGCTGGGACGAAAAAATCAAAACGCAATATAGGAGAATTGACCGGTATCTTTCATCGGAAAAAGTCGCGATTGAAATGCATCCTGGCGAGAAAGTGGGTGAACGGACTTTTTCGTATCACAGATCTTTACAGGATTTTTTCAAGGCTTTGATCAAAAACGGGTTTGCCGTGTCGCGTTTGGAAGAATGGATTTCGCATAAAAAAAGCGGGCGGGGCCCGAGGCAAATTGCCGAAGATACGGCGCGCAAGGAGATACCATTGTTTTTGATGCTAGAAGCTAAAATATTGCAGTTTAAGAAATAATTTTCATTTTGACATGGGCATTGATCTGTCACAAATTATGCAATGGCTTATCCAATATAAATATTTGATCTTATTTCCCATTGTAGTGGTGGAAGGACCAATTGCGACAATCGCAGCGGGATTTATTTTATCTTTGGGTTATATGAATTTTTTTGCGGTTTATCTTGTTATTATGGTCGGCGATATTGCCGGAGATGCCGTTTATTATGTCATGGGCCGTTTTGGCGGAAGACATTTTGTGGAAAGATGGGGCCGCTATATAGGATTGAATCCGGAAAGAGTTTTTCATTTTGAAAAACATTTTGAGAAACATGGCGGTAAAACGCTGCTTTTGGGAAAGCTGGCACATGGCATAGGGGCTATATTTTTAATTGCCGCGGGATTGACGCGCATGTCATTTTTAAAATTTATCAGCGCGAATTTTTTTGCGACGCTTATCAAATCCCTAGCCCTGCTTTTAATCGGATTTTATTTTGGTCAGGCATTGGTGAAAATAAATTCTATTCTTGAATTTGTGGGCGCCATGTCAATAAGCGCCGGCATTATTATTTTATTAATGTTTATTTCCTATTATTATAATAAAAAAGAAGGCGGCGAATAGTATGAGCAGTCAATATTTAACGCAAAAAGCGCTGCAAACTAAAAATGGCAAAATAATTTATTACGCGGATATATCGTTTCCCGAACGACCGACAGTGTTTTTATTGCACGGACTTGCTTCCAATCATACCACTTGGCTCAATATTATGGATTTTCTGCACAGCAACAAATATAACAGTATCGCGCCAGATTTGCGTGGTCATGGGTTCTCCGATAAAACAAAAAATAAAAAGCTTTATGAATTATCGATTTTCTCCGCTGATTTACTGGGAATAACCAAACAAGAAAACGTTTCAAATTTAGTATTGGTCGGTTATTCTTTTGGCGGCGGCATTGCCATTGATTACGCGGATCGCTATCCCGAACATGTTAACGGACTTGTTTTAATAAGCGTTAATCATAAAGAGCCGTTACAATACGTGGGTTTGAAATTTTTAACTCCGGTTGTTTCTGGATTTTTTAATTTAGCAGCCGCGCTCTTGTCGTGGCAAAAAAGGGCAAATTATCATTACTACAAGCATGGCAAGATTGTGGGATATTGGGATTCCGTGCAAGATGGCTTGCGAACTATGCCTATATCCGTGAATTTTTGGATGCTTGCTCAAACGTTTCGTATTGATTTGGAAGACGCCATCCGGCGGATTAAGGTGCCGACCACCATTGTTTATGGAAAACGTGACGCGTTTGTTACGCGGGCGGAGATTGATGATATGACCCAGGCTATGCCTGGCGCAGAAGTTGTTGTTTCCAATAATTCCAGTCATTTTGTGAGTACGAATTCCCAAAATGAAACGGCTGAAATCGTAATTAATTTTTTGAAAAACCATGAAAATAGCCATTTTTAGCGATACTTTTCCTCCACAGATAAATGGTGTTTCCAATGTCGTTTATCGTTCCAGTATTGCTTTGGCTCGGCGCGGCCACGATGTCCGTATTTTTACCGTGGGCTGTTCGGAAAAGGATAATCCAAAGATTTTGTTTGCTGACGCGCCAGGAGGGAGGGCGAGTGTGGTTTTTTTGCCGTCCATTCCTTTTTGGGGTTATTCGGGCGAACGCATTACTCTGCCTTTGGGATTTGCCATGAATAAGATCAGAAAATTTAGGCCGGATGTAATTCATACGCATACGCCTTTCGGTGTAGGCTGGGAAGCGGTATTTGCCGCTAAAATGTTAAAAATCCCGCTTTTCGGAACACACCATACTTTTTACGATCATTATTTGAAATTAATTCATTTGGATTACAATTTGGTTAAAATTTTTTCCTGGCGTTATACCGTGGCATATTATAATCGTTGCGATGTAATTTTGAGCCCATCCCAATCGTTGGCCGAAGTTTTGAAATCTTATGGAGTGGTGCGGTCGCTTAAAATTCTGCCGAATTCCATAAATACGGATTTTTTCCATCCTATTGTTGACGGGGCTCTACAGAAAAAATCAAAGAACACATCAACCATTGCCGGACAAACTTTGATTTATATCGGCCGAGTGAGTTACGAAAAAAGTATAGACATCATCATACGGGCTTTGGCCGCGGCTTTGCAAAATTTGTCCCATCTTCAATTAATCATAGTGGGGGATGGTCCTGCGAGAATTGATTTGGAAAAATTAACGCGTGATTTGGGCGTAGAAACGAATGTTAGATTTCTTGGTTTTTGCCGCGGTAGCGATTTACTGGAAGTTTTGTGGCGCGGAGATATTTTTCTGACCGCGAGCAAGAGTGAAAATATGCCTATTTCCATTTTGGAAGCAATGGCCGCAGGATTACCGATTATAGGGGTGGATGCCTTGGGGGTTCCGGAAATAGTGAAAGACGGTTTGAACGGATTTATTGTAGCGCCAGATAATCCGGATCTTATGGCACAAAAGATTGTAGAGTTGGCGGGAAATAATGATTTAAGGAATAATTTTGCATCTGCTTCGCGTGAATTAGCGCTTAATTATGCGGAAGATAAGATTACATGGCTTTTAGAAGATATCTATCAAAACAAATAAATGAACAAAGAAACCATGAAAATCTGCCTTTATTTAGAATTTTATCATTTTTTAAACGGCTGGCTTTTTAAAAAAGTGGGGACGGGTCTTTTGTCTTCATATAATCATCAAAAAAACATGCTTAATCATTTAGGCATTGCTTTTACGGAAAAATGGGATGATTCTTGCGATATTTTGCAGACTAATACGCCGTGGCTGTATTCCGTTTATTTGATTAAAAAGGCAAAGCGAGCCGGCAAAAAAGTTATTATCTGGTCGCATACAACCATGGAAGACGCTATGCAGGTTTTCCGGTTTATGCCTTTTATTGCTCCGCTTTTTAAAAAATATTTAACATATGCTTACGGGCTTGCGGATATGGTTTTTTGTCCGTCGGAATATACCAAGGGTCTGCTTATGGCTTACGGTTTGCCGGAAAATAAATTGATGGTGAGATCCAATGGCGTTGACTTGAAAAGAATCTATCAAGATAGAGGAAAAAGGGAATCCGGCAGGGCGCTATATGGATTGAATACTTTGACTGTTGGCACGCAGGGGCTGGTGATCCCCAGAAAGGGCATAGACACCTTTCTTTTAATGGCGAAAAAATTTCCGGATCATCAATTTATATGGTTTGGCAAGATTTATAGCAAATTACTTGTAAAGTCTCTGCCCGCTATATTGCCAAAAAATGTGCGATTTACCGGCTTTGTGCCGGATGCCGATATTTGCTCCGCCTTTAACGCGTTGGATGTGTTTTTGTTCCCGTCATATGAAGAAAATCAGGGCATATCCGTTTTGGAAGCGGCCGCGGCAGGTTTACCTGTCGTTGTGCGGGATATTCCGGTATATAACGGTTGGCTGATTCACGAAGAAAATTGTTTAAAGGCTAAAACGGACGAGGAATTTGAAAGATACATAAATATGCTATTGGACGACAAGAATTTGCGAGACAAGTTGGGACACAATGCGCAAGCACTCTCGCGGCGGGAGAGCGTAGAAACGCTTGCCGCATCCTTGGAAAAAATATATAAAGATATAATAACCAATTATTAATGGGACAGTTGATACAAAAGCATAAATTTCATTGGTCACAGAGAGCTTTTGCCATTTCGGTTGTCTTGGGGCTCCTTTTCTTGACAATCAGTTTGATTATAAATTATAACGCGGGCGTATACGCGACAGCGAATGCAAGCAATGCTGTGACGGATATTCTTTTAGACAGATTGCCGGTTTGGGATGTTGATTTTGTTTTTATTGATGGCGCCCTATTTTTTATTTTATTCATGGCGACATTGCTGGCTTATAAACCACAATACATCCCTTTTGTTTTGAAAAGCGCGGCGTTATTCATCATAATTCGTTCGGTATTTGTTATGCTTACCCATATCGGTCCTGTTACGCAGACATCACCCTTGATTATAAATAATATAAATAAATTTTTCATTTTTGGCGGCGATCTTTTTTTCTCAGGACATACTGGTCTGCCATATTTAATGGCTTTGATATTTTGGGATCAAAAAATATTAAGGGGTATTTTTATATTCATCAGCATATTTGCGGCCGCTACCGTATTGTTGGGGCATTTGCATTACTCTATTGATGTGTTCGCGGCTTTTTTTATTACCTACGCCATTTTTCATATAGCAGAGCGTCTGTTTCGCAGAGATTATGAATATGTGCTGAAGGCTTGACAAAATATATCATTTGATATATTATATGCCATAAGAAAATCTCACCGGCGTCGCAGGTCTTAATGAAGCGGCTTCTTGTGCGGCTTTCGCACAACTATGTTTAAAAGAAATTTCGGTAAAAAAAGATCTTTTGGAGGGGGTGCCGCTTACGGTCGCCCTAAATTTGCTTACAGCAGCAACAAGCGGGGAGGTGCCGGCAAAAAGGCCGGTCAGGACGAGCATATAAGCATTTCCAAGTTTATAAGACAGGCGGAAATCACGGAAAAATCCGAACATTTTGTGCCCGAACATAATTTCACGGATTTTGATATTTCGGAGATTTTAAAGGGCAATATTTTAGCTAAGGGCTACACCATTCCCACCCCCATTCAGGACCGTATTATTTCTCATATTTTGAAAGGCCTTGATGTGGTAGGGATTGCGAATACCGGTACTGGTAAAACTGGAGCGTTTCTCATTCCTCTTATTCAAAAAACACTTTTGGATCCTAAGAGCAAAATTTTAATCGCGGTTCCCACGAGAGAGCTTGCCGCGCAAATAAACGACGAATTAAGAAGTTTATGCCCCAGAATGAAAATATTTTCAGTATGCTGCGTCGGTGGCGCGAACATCAACCGGCAAATAGCGGATTTGCGGTATCATAACAATTTTATCATAGGAACGCCGGGAAGATTGAAAGATTTAATTGAAAGAAAATACATCAATCTTTCAGAATTTGGCACCGTAGTGCTGGATGAAGCCGACAGAATGTTGGACATGGGATTTATCAATGACGTGAGATTTATGTTGGCTAAAATGCCAAAGTCCCGCCACACGCTGTTTTTCTCCGCCACCATCTCAAGAGAAATTGAATACCTAATAAAGGAGTTTTTGAAAGAGCCCATAACCGTTTCTGTGAAAACCGGAGATACCGCGCAGAATGTGGCGCAAGATATCGTGAAAGTGGAGCGCGGAAAAGATAAATTGGATATATTGCATGATCTATTGATCAGGCCTGAATTTAATAAAGTGCTTATTTTCGGCAGGACGAAACACGGCGTGGAAAAATTGTCCAAACTCTTGGAACGGAGAGGTTTCAAAGCAAGCTCCATACATGGCAATAAAAACCAATCCCAGCGCCAAAGAGCGCTCGGCCTTTTCAAACAAAGTCATATTCAGATATTGGTTGCGACAGATGTGGCGGCCAGAGGATTAGACATACCAGATGTCAGCCATGTCATAAATTACGACATTCCGGCAACTTACGATGATTATATTCACAGAATAGGCAGGACTGGACGGGGAGACAAAACAGGCAAAGCCCTTACCTTTGTTGAGTAATTGGCTTATTTTGATTGACTGTTGTTAATTTTCCGCGTATTATATTATGACTGCCTTGGACGCAAGGCATTTTTTTATGGATATACGAAATATCGCCATTATCGCACATGTTGACCACGGCAAAACCACGATTACCGATGCCTTGCTCCGCCAGACCGGAGTAGGTGGGGAAGGGATTTCCATGGATTCAAACGCGCTGGAACTTGAGCGCGGCATTACTATTTATTCTAAAAATGCCGCCATATTCTATAAGGATACGAAAATAAATATCGTGGATACTCCGGGGCATGCTGATTTCGGTTCGGAGGTTGAACGCGTATTGCGTTCCATTGATTCGGTGCTTTTGGTGGTGGATGCGCAAGAAGGACCCATGCCGCAAACCCGTTTTGTATTGAAAAAATCTTTAGAACTCGGATTAAAACCAATCGTAGTAATAAATAAAATAGACAAGCCTGCCGCTGATCCGGCGCGCTGTGAAGAGCAAGTTTTGGAATTGTTCATGGAATTGGGCGCAAACGACGTACAAATAGATTTTCCGGTGGTTTACGCGGTAGGCAGGGAGGGCGTGGCAAAGTTAAAACTTACGGACGAGTCGGCTGATTTGACGCCGCTTCTGGACACCATACTTAAATATGTGCCCGCCGCTTCGGCCGCATCCGGTATGCCGCTTAAATTGCAGCCGTTTAATTTGGGTTATGATAATTTTTTGGGAAGACTTGCTGTCGGACGCGTTTATGAAGGCACAGTCGCGCCTAATCAAAATGTTTTTATTAAAAAATCGAATGGCGAAACGAGAAGCGGCAAAATAACCAAAATTTTTACTTTTAAAGGATTAGAAAAAATAGAAGCCAAAGAGGCGGGCGCAGGAGATGTGGTGCTTATCGCCGGATTGCCGGATATTTACATAGGTGAGACCGTAACGACTGATGCCGAAGCTGTGTCTTTGCCGGCCATTGCCGTGGATGAACCAACTATAGAACTTAATTTTCTGGTGAATAATTCTCCTTTCGCGGGACGGGAAGGAAAGTTCGTTACTTCTCGCCAATTGCGCGAAAGGCTGGAGCGCGAATTGGAAATCAATGTTGGGCTCCGAGTGGAATTCAGCGCTTCGGATGTTTTCGCGGTTTCCGGCCGCGGAGAATTGCATATTGCCATCCTTTTGGAAAATATGCGACGCGAAGGATTTGAACTGCAGGTTTCCCAGCCCAAAGTTATTATTCGCGAAGAAGCGGGACAAAAATTGGAGCCCTTTGAAGAAGTTATCATAGATATTCCCAATGAATATCAGGGTGTAATCATAGAACGCCTGGGTAGTCGCGGATTTATATTAAAAAATGTGCGCACAGTCGGTGAAATTATACGATTATCGTTTGAGGGGCCGACTCGCGGTTTATTGGGTTACCGAAACCAATTTATGGTGGACACGCGAGGATTAGGCATAATATCATCTCGCGTAGTAGGCTTTCGTCCTTACGCGGGGGAAATAAAAAGGCGCACTACCGGCTCCATGATTTCCATGGAATCAGGCAAAGCATTAAGTTACGCGCTTTGGAATTTACAGGATCGCGGGACTTTGTATGTCGGACCGAATATAGAAGTTTATGAAGGCATGGTAATAGGCAATACCGCCAAAGGAGAAGAAATGTTTGTTAATCCCACCAAGGGCAAGCATTTAACCAATGTGCGGGCATCTTCATCGGACGAAGCCATAATGCTTACTCCTCCTTATCAATTAAGTATTGAGCGCGGCTTGGAAGTTATGGTGGAAGACGAATATTTGGAAATTACTCCGAAAAGCGTACGGCTTCGCAAACAACATTTAACTAAAATTGAACGCGCTAAAGCGTCTCGGTCAAATTAAAAATTTGATTAAAAGTTCTCCGTGGTTTAATAATTTTACTTCTGATAAAATTATTTTATGCCAAGTAAGAAATTTTCTTTCAGGAATTTTTTAAAAGCGCTCGGTCCAGGATTTATAACTGGAGCGGCCGATGACGATCCGTCAGGTATAGCGACATATTCCCAAACCGGAGCGCAATTCGGTTACGGCCAATTATGGACCGCCCTATTTTCTTATCCATTTATGGTTGCTATCCAGGAAATGTGCGGGCGCATAGGACTGGTTACCGGCAAAGGATTATCCGGTGTTATCAAAGAACATTATTCGCGGAAAATTCTTTATTCCGCCGTGTTATTGCTTCTGATCGCCAACACCATAAACATCGGAGCTGATTTGGGCGCCATGGCAGCGTCAGTGCAATTATTGTTTGATATTCCTTTCACTGTTTTACTTATTGGTATAACGGTTTTTACGATTTTGCTTGAAGTATTTATTTCTTATCCCATATACGCTAAATATCTGAAATATTTAACGTTTTCTTTGATGGCGTATATCGTAACTGCTTTTGTAGTGGGGCCGGATTGGTGGCTGGTGGCAAGATCCATATTTGTGCCACATATAATATTCACCAAACAGTATCTTTTAAATATAATGGCGTTACTAGGCACGATCATCTCGCCTTATTTATTTTTTTGGCAAGCCGACGAAGAGGTGGAGGAAGAAATAATTAACCATAAAATACGTGGTATCGGAGACGGCGTTCCTCAAATTGACGCTTTAGACATCAAACGAATGAGATTGGACACTTTTTTGGGAATGTTTTTTTCCAATCTAATCACTTTTTTTATAATTTTAACCGTGGCGTCAACTTTAGGCGTTGCGAATATTCATCAAGTTAAAACCGCGGCGGATGCGGCGGAAGCATTACGGCCGTTTGCCGGAGATTTCGCGTTTCTTTTGTTCGCGCTGGGAATTTTAGGTACCGGACTTTTGGCTGTCCCCATATTGGCGGGCTCGGCAGCTTATGCCGTTTCCGAGGCGTTTAATTGGAATGTGGGCCTAGGCAAACGCTTCAAACAGGCGCATGGTTTTTATGGCGTAATCATGATAGCGACTCTCGTGGGGCTTTTGATAAATTTTACTTCAATCGGACCTATGACCATGCTTTATTATGCCGCTATGCTAAACGGGGTTTTGGCGCCGCCGCTTTTGATTTTAATTTTATTGATAGGCAACAATAAAAAAATTCTCGGGAAAAACACTAATTCGCCGCTTTCCAATTATTTGGGCATTATCATAACGGCGATTATGAGCTTTATTGCTCTGGCGTTTTTTATAAATATAGCAAGCGGCTAACAAGATTAATCGGGGGCGCTTGTCTTGCCAAATTTGTATAAAAGTAATATAATAATGTGAGTTCTTTAGGATTTTTAAGGAGGATAGAATGGATCAATATAACGAGAACGAAAAACTTTTGGATAAACATATGGTAGGTACAGTAGTGGTCGCCTGCATTGATTTTCGTTTTCGCGCACAATTGCAAAAAGCCCTGCTAGAGGCTTGCGGCGTGTCGGATTACGATCTGATTAAATTGGCGGGTGGAGCCAAAAACATTTCTTCGCCCGACAAAGATGCCAGGCGGGAAATCGTATTTGATGACATCGCGCTCGCTTTACGGGCACATCACGCCAATAAAATTATCCTTCTTAATCATCAGAACTGTGGAAAGTACGCCTCGGAAGGCCATGTTTTCGCGGATTCGGCGGCAGAGAAAATTTTCCACGAGCAGGAATTGCGGCGCGCCGGCGAGCTGGCAACCAGCCAGTTTGGAGGAACGGAAATAGTGCTTGGCTATGTTTGGGTTGGCGATAACGATAAGGTCGCCATCAGCCTGGTCTAGCGTAAAGCGGTTTTTCGGTTATCGTTAGTTCTTTTACAGTTAAAAATTGAGGAGTAAATCAAAATATGAAGACATTGGCTAAAATAATGGCCGTGACGATTTTTGCGATATTCTGCATTTTCATCTGTTCCGGTTGGGCTGGAAGTTCCGAGGATTCCCGAGGGACGAGAAATTCCGAAATTATTAAATTAAAAACTTTATTTGAACAAAATGTCGGAAATTTGTCCGTAGAAAACGACTACTGGCAAGACGTCAGTTCCGATATGCTTAAAACCATATCAGGCGTTGGCGAGGATTTCAGTCAATCGCAGTATTTTATTTACGTTGACCGCGATCCGAAGAAACAATTTATTTTTGTGTGTTATTACGATGCGACAAGCCGCGACATCATATTGATAGGCGCGGACAAAGTTTCCACCGGCAATCCAAACAGGGGAAAGGGATTTTTTATAACGCCTCTTGGTGTTTACAAAAATACCGTTGATATCATCGGCTATCGCTCCTTGGGCACGAAAAACGATAAAAATTGGCGAGGCCTGGGGATAAAAGGCATGCGCGTATGGGATTTCGGTTGGCATCAATCACGTGACGGACGCGGCACGCTTGTCGACATCCGTCTTTTAATGCACGCGACCGATCCTGATTTTGGCGAACAACGGTTGGGGCAGCCCGATTCCAAAGGATGCGTTCGCATATCGCATAAATTGAATATATTTTTGGATCATTATGGTTTGATTGACCAGGAGTATGAGGTCAACAAATCTTTGAAAAGACTGCAATGGCTTCTAGATAAGCATCGCGAACCTGCGACGTATGCCGGCAAATATGTTATTGTGGGGGACTCCGGCCTCAAGACATCAAATTAAAAAGGCTCTGATTCAGAGCCTTTTATTTTTTAATACAAAACGATAAACATTGGTATCGCGGCGGGTAAATCCCAGTTTTTCATACATCTTATTTGCCACCGTGCGGTGCGGACGACTGGTGAGATCCAGGTGAGTCATACCTAATGTTTCCGCGCGGGCAATTAATGCCTTTGTCAGCCAGCTCCCGAGGCCTTTCTGCCTGTGCTTTTCATCCACAACCACATCTTCAATAGAGCCAAAACGTCCTAGCATCTGTTCTTTAAATATAAGCGTGGCCATAGCCACGATCCGGAGAGGACCGCCATCCATTTGGCAATGACGAATTACAAGAACGCGTCCATTCGCCATAACTTGCTGAATTCTGTCTTTGGTCAATTTAGGCGACGCGAGATCCAATTGTGACAAGAGCGATTGCAAATCAGCCATATCGGCATTCGAAGGCACGTGACTTTTTAGCGCGCGGCAATAGTAAGGCATATCCCTTCCTTTCAATATAATGTAAGTGATTTTTTAAAGTCCAATTTTTATCAGTATATAGTCGGTTTGGTATTTGGTCAATGCTGATTTAAAACATTATCATTGCAAAATTTGTTCTAAGATGGCGTTATTGCCGTGCAAGAATTCCTGTGACGGCATTGTTTTTTTACCTTCTAGTTGCAAGTCTTTTATTAAAAGCGCGCCATTGCCGCACGCGACAGCCATTTGTTTGTCAATTAGGAAAACTTCCCCGGATTTTTTATCGGCAGGTTTTAGGGTAATATCGGCATTGATTATTAAAAGTCGAGCTAATTTTTTATTTTTTCTCCAAAAAGTAAAGGCTCCTGGCCAGGGATTAAGCGTTCTGATTTTGCGGAAAAGTATTTCTGAGTCTTCCTGCCAATTCAGGTGTCCGTCTTCTTTGAGTATTTTTTTGGTATACGAAGCATCCGTGTGTTTTTGTTCTTGCGGCGTAATTTTACCGTCCGTCCATAATGGGATGGTCTTAACCAAAAGCTTGCCACCCAATTCGGCTAATAAATATTCTGTTTGTGTAAAATCCAGCCCTGACAAGGGGATGTCCAATACTTCTTGCGCTAAAATCGGTCCATGATCCATAAGTTCGTCCGTTAATAATATGGTTACGCCGGTTTTTTCTTCACCGGCCAACATCGCGCCCTCAATTGGAGAAGGGCCGCGGTACTTGGGAATTAAAGACGGATGCGCATTGATAGTGCCTTTGGGTGGAATGGCGAGGAGTTCGGGCGGCATGATTTTGCCGTAAGAAGCCACTACAAACAAGTCGGGATTTAAATTTTTTAAAGATGAAAGAAATAACCCCTCTTTTAATTTAGTCGGTTGTAACACAGGTACGTTGTTTTCTTGCGCCCATATTTTAGAGAGGGGAGGCATCGGTTTGAGACTCCGTCCGGTAGGCGCGTCAGGCGTTGTGACTATGGCAACTGGCGACAACTGCCCGTTTTTCATCGCTTCCAGCACAATCACGGCAAACAAAGGAGTGCCGAAAAATATAATGCGCGGCTTATTCATTGGGCAATTTTTCTAAATTTTCAGCTTTATCTATGAATAGCACGCCGTTTAAATGATCCGTTTCATGCTGGAGAACTTGGGCAAAAAGACCAGACGCTCCAACGCGCAGCATCCGGCTATTCTCATCCAGGGCTTCCACGGTTACTTGTTTTGCCCGTCTTACTTGCCCGAATATACCATCAACGCTCAAACATCCTTCGGGCATCAGTTCTTTCTTCCGTGAACTTTTAATAAGCCGCGGGTTGATAAAAACGAAATGTTTCCATCTCTTCCTGCGCTTTTCTTTCTCATCCTCATTGTAAATAATATCCGATTCTTTCTTAACGACTATGGCTTCTTCGGAAACTATGAATATGGCAAGCGGGATGCCGATTTGCGGAGCGGCAAGCCCGATTCCATTACTACTCGCGCGCAAAGATGCTGACATTTTATGAATAATGTCTTTAATTTTTCGCGATTTTATTTGATCCGGAAGCACTTCTTCCGCGCGCTTGCGTAATATTGGATCTGTTTTTTGTACGATTTTATGCTGCATAATTCTTTGATTGCGCTTTATAAAATACTAACAGGGTCGATTTGCACAGTAAAGCGCGGCCCGAGATTGCGTAAAGTTTCCAAAAGCGTCGTATTTTTGTACGGCCACGCGTCCGGAGGCACTTTTAAAATTATATTGTGAGTATAGACATCGTTTATTTTATGGATGAAAGACGGGAAATCCAATGGCTGGGATTGTTTGAGGAGGATCTTTGCCCTGTTTATATCCGCGTCAAGCAGCGCCAAAGATTTAGCGGACGAACTTATTTTAATCAGACGCGAAAATGGCGGATAACCCAATTGTTCTCTGCCTTCCAATTCCTCGCGATAAAATGAAGCCAAATTGTCGTTTAACGCGTCTTTGAATATCTTTTTGTTTTCCAGGCGGCTTTGTATGCCGAAAAAGTTATTAGTAAGACATTTCAGCCGCAACAGCATGCGGAATATCCGTTCAGAGGCGCGAAAATCAGGCAGCGTAAAAAGATTATCAACGGAAACTATTATTATATTGTCTACAGGTTCGTGAAAATAAGAAAAGATCAATTCCGTAGCTACCAGGATGCCACGCGAAGCTTTCAGGAAATCATCGCGGATACGCTCTCCTTGTTTACGGTTTTTAACACAATCGCTGTTTAATTGAAAAATCGGCGAGTCGGGAAAATATCGCCTGGTTTCTTCTTCCACCTTTTCCGTTCCTATGCCGTAAGATTTAAGGTTCCAACTGCCGCAGTGAAAACATCGGTCTTCAATGGTCATTTTGGTGAAACATTTATGACATACGAATTGCCGCGAGGATTCCTTATTATTTTTATGCAAAATCGCCGGCGTTGAACATTTACCGCATTTTACGGGCTGACCACAGTCCAGGCAAAGCGTAAGCGGGGACAATCCACGCCTGTTCACGAAAAGCACCACCTTTTCATTGCGTTCCAGCATTTGTCCGATAATGTCCTTTATGTTTCTTGAAATGGCGGAAAATTCGGTATTCCCGCTATTCGCCAGGAAAAAAGCCGTTTTCCGGGAGGTGGCATATTGTGATCCGGCCGTTCTTTTCTGATATAATCCGCCATCTGCCGCATATTCCGTTTCAACGCGAGGCACCAAATCTCCAGCGATAAAACGAATTTGAGCGTGTTTTGCCATACATTCCGCAAAGAAACGAATATCCAAAAACGGCCTTTCCATTTTTTTGTAATTAGCAGAAGCCTCATGATCTACGATAATAGTGCCTAAATCCGGCCGGTTTACGAACAAGTGCATGCCAGTTCCTATGAGAAGTACCGGATCTTTGGAGCGCGCCGCTTCTTTATAATTTTTTTTAAATTCCGAAGTTTTTAATCCGCTGTGTAAAATAAATGATTTGTGCGATATGCCCTGGTTCAATTTTTCAAAAGCTTCTTTTGTTTCTTCTATGGTGGGGAAGCACACGAAAACAGATTCATTTTTAGCGAAAGATTCACGAATAATATTTTTATAATAACGGACGCGTTCATCCGCGTCCGTCTGAAATATTATTGGTTGAAAATAATTTCCGGACAAAGTTTTAGCTGGACTTTCCAAAGTGCCGCCCTTTTGGAGGGCGTGCGCGGGGATGATCTGTTTTAAAATTCGTCCAGGATCGGCGGCATAATAATCGCTCGCATAATTTACCGCGCCTAAAAATGATTTGGACAAAAAAGGCTCCGAAATTATTCCGAAAATTTTTTTTAATTTAAACAAGGCGCTTTTCAATTCCGCTTTTTTGTTTTTGACATCTTCAGCCGCCGTGACTAGCGCGGGAATTTTTTTATTGCGAAGCGCTACAAAAACCAGCGAACCGGGCTTGATATTTTGTACGGCAAAATAAGAAAGTGGTTGTCCAGTGAAAACATTTTTAATTATTGGTATAACGGTAAGCAGCTTCATGGTATTATCATAACATGGCAAATAAGAAGAGAGTATTTCTAGCGATTATTCCTCCGAAAAAAATAATTTCCACAATAGAACGAAGCATAATTCCTTTGCGGGTTCTGCCAATAAGGTTTTTGGACGAACAAATGTGGCATATTACGATACATTTTTTGGGCTATGTGGATAAGTTGAATCTGAAAGTTTTGGATAAAATTGCCAAGAGATGCGTGGAAAATACGCAGACTTTTAAAATAAACGCGTCTTCTGTGTCTTGGGGGCCTCCGGATAGCGCGCCGCGCATGATATGGCTTAATTTAGATGTACCCAAGGAATATTTGGACTTGGCGCTCTGTTTTAAAACCGCGTTGAAAGAATCGCAAAAAACAGGTAAATTTCCGCGGTTTATTGCTAAAAAAGAGCAATTCGGTGAAAAAATATATTCACATATTACTTTGGCAAGATTTGAACAGGAAGATTGGGGAAAAGTACAGCACACCTTTGAAAATTTGAAGCTAACAATGCCAGAATTGAATACCGCATTTGATGTAAGCGCAATTTATATTATGGAAAGCCGTTTAAGCAGGCAGGGGGCAAAATATAATAAAATAGGCGAATACACTATCAAAATGGTTCATAAACCTTAATAAACTTTGAAAAATCAGCTATTCAAATTAAAAATCTCGTGAAGTTGTAGAGTTAAATACAAATCACGAGATTTTTTTATTTTCATATTCTCACTACGCGAGATTTTTAACCTTATTTAACATTATTAATGTTAGTCGTACAGGATGATACTTGAGTAAAAATTTTTTAAAATTATAAAATTGGTGAACTTTGCTAAAAAAATTACGAGCCGTAAATTTATTTTTTAAATTATTAAATAAAACAACCAACTTGAAATAAAGTCAAAATA
This sequence comes from Patescibacteria group bacterium, assembly GCA_038065295.1. Lineage (GTDB taxonomy): Bacteria > Patescibacteriota > Minisyncoccia > JACROR01 > JACROR01 > JACROR01. The sequence goes on along the minus strand of JBBTRG010000016.1, from coordinate 1,557 downwards.
ATGTCGTAAAATTTTTCTAAAATATATAGAGTTATACACATTTTTTCCAGTTTTTAACTATCTGATCTCGTTTAAAAAACTTATAATAAATTATATAAATATCAGAATCTCGTTTACACAAGACAGTCAGTTCGCGAAAAATTTTTAGAAAATTATTACAGTAAAATATTTCAAAAAATCTCGCGAGATTTTTAAACTCAAAAATAAACTTAGGTTGATGCAAAAAGAACACGAGATAAATTTTGACGATAAAAAATTTGTCTCCCTTAAAGAAGCCGCAAAAATATCTCGTTATGCCAAGGATTATATTGGCCAGCTTTGCCGTGGCAAGAAAATAGAGGCGCGAAGATTGGGTAGGGACTGGTTTGTTAACCTTGAAAATTTAATCTCGTATAAACAAGAAGTGCATGGCGAGCAGTCCACAATATTTTCTCCGCCTACGTTCATAGAAAATAAAAGCGAAATACGGATGGTCAGCGTGCGCAATTTTGATGTCGCCGCAAAAAGTCTTGACACGAGATTTTTTAATGAACCGTCCCTCGGAGAACCTCGGGACTTTCAGCCCGTTTTTGAAAAAGTAATCTTGAGCACTGGCAAGGAACAATGCAGAGATGCGTGGGATGGCGCGCTTTTTGCGAATTTTACGGACAATACGAATACACCGAGTTACAAAAAATATTTTACCGCGGGAAATAAAAACTCTTCCGTAAAAACAGAAATAGAAATTGCGCCGATAAAAACCAATTTTGATTTTGGCTCATTGCGCGCGCTGTTCAAGCCATCATTCCTGACAGCTGTTCCTTTAATAATTTTGGCTTTCGTTATTGTGAGAGATCCGGCGCAAGTTGCCGCGAGTATGACCGGTTGGGGGGAAAATATTCAACACGCGGCAAACCATTACGCCGACAACATCGGCATAGCGGCAAATCAAACTTTCAACAAATTAAATACTGCCAGCGAACCGATTATCCAAGCTATTCATAATACCAATCCAACTGAAACCATCCTAAGTGGGCTAAATGATATAAAATATGCGGCCGATAGAGCAGCAAAGGGATTCGCATATCAATATAACACCGTACTTGATTCCATAAGCGATAAAGACGGCCTGTTGGCAGCCGTTAATCGTTTTCGTGGCGGTATTAATAGGCTGAAAATAACGATACAATTGCCCAATGTCCGATTGTCCGACCTAAATCTGTCCGATATATCGTGGCCGTACATTAATATATCTTTGCCTCAATTTTCCAAACAACATAATGTTGTAACATTTACTGAAACAATTTCCAGTTTCGTAAATACGGTTCACAATAAAAGCGGAGAGGCGATAGTATTTGCCAAAGACAACACCATAAATTATTTACGGCGCCTGCTCAACCAGACATCAAAATTTGCCGTTATTATCCGAGAAAGATTTTCGAGCATCACTCAAAAGCCGGCCACTCTTCCACCCCAAAAAGGAACACCGATTACGCCCCAAACGACAACTCCCAGCAAAACTCCTTCCGCGCCCGTTCAGCTCACTTCGGAAGAACTAACCCAGTTGAAAAACATAGT
>JBBTRG010000015.1:0-18835 GCA_038065295.1 Patescibacteria group bacterium | reverse complement strand
TAACTTCTATGAAATGAATGATGCCAGACTTCTGCGCGATGATATCAATTTCTCCCCAGGGTCTTCTAAAATTTCTATCCATAACGGCATAACCGTTTTTAATTAAATATTTAGCTGCCACATTTTCACCCAGAGCGCCAATAAATTTTTTAGAATTATTTAATACCATAAATAATATGTTTCATATGAAACATATTTGAAACTTGCCACTAAAAAACTCGCATATCAACATCAGACACCCCACCACTCAAAATATCGTTAATCATAATTTCTAAATCTTTAGGGCTTTCCACCGCGTCTCGCAAACTACCTTTATCAATAATAAAATTAAAAACATCTTTTCCTCCCATGGCTGATAGATAACTGGAATACCTATAATTTTCTAAAAATCTTTTAGCCTCTTTTAAATTGCCCATACCACGATCTTTCCAATCAGGCTTATAAATATCCAAAGCATTAGTAAGAATATAAACTAAAATATGCTGTAAATATGCGCCTTTATCGGCCAACTTAGCTTTATAAGGACCCTGAAATAACGCGCCAACACGCTGATATTTTTTATTAAATCCCTTAGTGTAAGCCACGGAAACCCGCTGCATAAAACTACTAATCCCGTTATCTTGGCACGGCCTTACTAAAATATGAAAATGATTGGGCATTAAAGAAAACGCCATAACATCTACCAGACGATCCCTATTATCCATAGCAAAATTCACCTCCCTTATTCTTCTTTTAAAGGCAGTATCCGGCAAAGTTACTGAATTATTACATTCATACAAATGAAACAAAAAACGGGCATAATCCTCGTTATCCAAAAATATCCGACGTTTCTCTACGCCACGATTATAAACATGGTACCATTCGCCACTTATCAAATCCCTCATAATATTCATGATAACATACATCAAAAGCAAGGCATTTGGATGTATGTTCATATGAAACCTCAATAGTCTTGAATATTTCTCAGTATGTCTGTTAAACAATGTCCAATAAACTTATAGTCCGTTATATTTTTCAAAGAAATACACAAGATATGCACAAAATAAAAAACATGGGAACCTATGTTTCATGTGAAACTGTCGGCTTATTAATATTATGGACCCGGGGGGAATCGGACCCCCGCTTCAGCAATGCGAATGCTGCGTAATGCCACTTTACTACGGGCCCTACTAATCGGGGTGCTGGGAATCGAACCCAGACTACAGACTCCCGAAGCCTGCGTACTGCCACTATACTACACCCCGTTAAGTTTCATATGAAACAATCCCACCTGTCGGAAATGGAGTTTCCGACCAATTATTTCACATGATATTTCTTTTCAATCTCTCCAATAGCCTCTTCCTCTACCATGGAGCTTCGTTTTTTAGCCGCTACCCCAGCCCGTGTTAGATCTTCATCGCTTAATAATGCCAATTCTTGTATCCTTTTGGCTAGATAAGTCTCGGTATTTAATTTTGGGTCATCCAAAACTTCATCTAACAAAATATTAAGTATAGATCCTATCCTAGGGCCTGGCGATATATTAGTAGCCGCCATAACTCGTTCTCCGTTTATATTTAGCATGCCTACGGAAATTGGATCACGCGACACCTCTTCTATCATAGCCTGATATTTTCTTAAACGGAAAGGTTGTTCCTTTGGCCTACCCATTCCTATCCTGTCGCAGAAACGCACCCTCATTAAATCATCTATATTCTCCTGACCAACATTCCTCACCACTCTGCGTACCGCGGAAAGCGTTATTACAGCAGTATCGGAGAAAAAAAGATGGTATCTGACCAATTTAGAAACTTTTTCTACAAATTTTTGAGGAAATTTAAGCCGCGTTAACATCTGCTCGGTCATGCGTCCACCAACCACATCATGACCATAAAATGTTGATTTAGGACCTTCTCCACGCTTAGTATGAGGTTTGGCTATATCGTGTAAAAGCGCTCCCATTCTTACTTCCAAATTCCAATCTTTCTCCGCCGCGTGAGACAACGCCCGCAAATTATGATCCCATACCGTAAAAATATGATCCTTGTTTTGAGTAACGCCAAAACCGCGCTCCAACTCTGGCATAACATATTTTAATACGCCGTATTCCCGCATCAATTCAAAGCCGCGCGCCGGTTGAGGGGTCTTTAGTATCTTTTCCAACTCATCACGAATTCTCTCCTTAGCTATCACCTCCAAAGATGCGGAATTCTTTTGAAGCGCCTGCTGCGTTTTGTCATCCAACCCAAAATTAAGCTCGGTCGCCAAGCGCACCGCGCGCATTATACGCAAAGCATCTTCTGCAAAACGCTCTTTAGGCTCTCCCACGGCCTTAATTAAGCCTTTTTTCAAATCCTCCCTACCTCCGAAGAAATCAATAATTCCACCGGATTCCATGTCCAAAGCCAACGCATTTATAGTAAAATCCCGGCGCTTCAGATCCTCCTCCAATTTTTCCGTAAAACGCACCTCATCCGGATGACGCTGGTCGGAATATTTTGATTCCAAACGATAAGGCGTAATCTCAATAGTTTTTAATGCCGGATCTTCCGTTTCCGAAATCACGCTAACTGTGCCATATTTATTTTCGTAAAAACTTTTTTTATAAAGTTTTTCTATTTCCTCCGGCCTAGCATTGGTTGTTATATCCCAATCCTTGGGTTTTTTGTCCAATAAAAGGTCACGCACACAGCCGCCCACAAAATAAGCCTCAAATCCGGCTTTTTTCAAAACCGAATAAACCTCTTGAGCCTCCGGAGGAATTTCACATTTTTCTATTTTTTCACAATCCGCCACCTTAACAGATTCGTATTTAACCATAAACTTGGCGCGCCCGGCAGGACTCCTCGCGCTTATAGCGCGAGCCGGGGTTTGGCGGCGCCTACGGCGCAACGCTCAACCCTTCGAGTCCTGACGCAAGCAAAATTATTTGCTTGCTCCGGCTTTGCGCGCCCGGCAGGACTCGAACCCACAACCCCTTGGTCCGAAGCCAAGTGCTCTATCCATTGAGCTACGGGCGCTCTTTTTAATTAATAAACACTATAAGAATACCACATTTTAACCAATGAAGCAATCGCCAAGTTCAAATAAACCTAGGAGCGCCGTTTCCCGTGAAACGCCGCATGCACTTCACGGAGCTGCTTATCAGTAACGTGCGTATAAACCTGCGTGGTTGTGATATTGGCGTGCCCGAGCAGGGCCTGCACCGACCGTAAATCCGCCCCGTTGGACAACAAATCAGTGGCAAAACAATGACGCAACACATGCGGAGTAACCTTTTTAGAGATACCCGCCTTAATCGCATAATACTCAACCATTCTCTCCACCGAACGGGGAGTCAGACGAGCCGTATCGTCTAATTTATCTTTTCCACCGCGCCTAAAATTTATAAAAAGCGCTTCTCCAGGATCACTTCGTTTATTCAAATATTCTTTAACGGACAACTTCGCGCTATCGGACAAGAAAACCACCCGCACTTTCTCTCCCTTGCCGCGCACTGAAAACTCACCCCTATTTAAATTAAAAGAATCACGATTAAGCGCGCAAAGCTCGGATACCCGAAGACCCGTGGAAAATAAAAGCTCCAAAATTGCCTTGTCCCGTAAGGATTTTAGCGAATTTTCATTCGGCGCATCGAGCAAGCGCTCCAATTCGTCCTCGTCAATCAAATCCAGTTCCCGCCCGCCGACTTTGGCAAGTTCTATTCTATCAGCGGACAAAGACGAAATGCCGCGCTTAGCCAAATATTTAAGAAAGCTTCGCAAGCCAATCAAATAATAATTCTGGGTTTTTTTCTTAATGTTTTCTCCGGACATCGCCTCTTGCCGATTGAGCCATAAGCGATACTGCCTAACCAATTCATCAGTGATTTCTTGAGGAGATTTAATTTTGGAATATTCAAAAAAGCGCGCCAGATAGCGATCGTAATTTTCCACGGTACGCAAACTGCGACCCTGCTCAATTTCCAAATGCTCTAAAAATTCTTTATGCAAAATACTTAAATCGCTCGCCATTATCTTTATTTTAACACAAAAATCTCACGAATGTCGCACAATTTGTCGGAAGTGGAGTTTCCGACAATAAATAAAAAAGCCACTCCGATTAATCGGAGTGGCTTTATGGACTAATGCCAATGCATGCCATGGTGGATGGTGTGCTTGCTGTCTTTACTGCGTCCGCAAGTGCAGTGACAGCTATGTTTAGCGTCGGTGTCGACCGTCGCACAAGAGCAACTCTTAACCTGTATCTTTTTAGGCATACTAGTTCTGCCCGCATAATAACCGATCAGAAAAATGACTAACACTAACAGGCTTACAAGAAAATCCATAATTCCTCCTGTAATTTACGCATTCAACTTTATTATCAAAATGCTATTTTAATTAACATACTCCTTAATCATCACTTTGTCAAGCCAAGGCTTGCGCAAAACAGTAAAATATGCTAACCTGGAAATATGTTAAATGTGAAGGAAAAACAAAAAATCGTGGAAAAATTCAGGACACATGAAAAAGACACCGGCTCTTCAGCCGTGCAAATTGCCATTGTAACCGAAGAAATCAAACGCCTGGCCGACCACTTGAAGGCCCACCACAAGGATAATCACTCCCGCCGCGGGCTTTTGCAGATGGTTGCCAAACGCAAATCGCTTTTGGACTATCTCGCGGAAGAAGATCCCAAAGGCTATAATACCGTAGTCCGCAAATTAGGCCTTAAAAAGAAAAAAGTGCAAATATAAAAATTCAACAATATGTCGCAAGACGGGGTAGGAGGATACGCATAAATTAATGAACACGGCACAGCATAAAAGCCAAAGAGTGGCAGTTTTTTTGGATGTCCAAAATCTTTATCATTCAGCGCGAAGCATATACGACGCGCGTGTTAATTTCAAAGAACTGCTTAAAACCGCGGTAGCGGGACGCAATCTAATCCGCGCCTTTGCTTATGTCATAAGCACCAAAACCGGCGAGGAAAAGCCATTTTTTGAAGCACTGGTCAAATTGGGCATAGAAACCCGCGAAAAACCTCTGCAAGAATTTTTTGGAGGCATGAAAAAAGCGGATTGGGATGTGGGGCTCTCCATTGACGCCGTAAGAATCGCGCAAACCGTGGACACCATAGTCATCGCAAGCGGAGACGGGGATTTTATACCGCTCGTGGAATACTTAAAAAACCAGGGCAGGCGAGTGGAGGTCATATCTTTCGGCAAATCCACCTCATCGGCTCTCAAAGAGGCGGTGGACGAATTTGTTGACTTGGGAGCGTCCGCGAAGTATCTTATTAAAAAATAGCATTATTCAAAATAGCAAGCGGCTTTCGTGAAGTTTCGTCTTCAGATAGGTAGATTATCCCGTACAAACGGGACTAGTCTAAAATCTGGCGGCGAGCCCGCGAACCGCTCATATATTCATGGAAAGAAAAAAATTCTCGTGCGACTTTGCGGGACGCAAGGTAGAAGCGGAGTTCTCTAATTTAGTGGAACAAGCCAACGGCTCGGCTATAGTGCGCTACGGCGACACAGTGGTACTCGCTACCGCGACAATGTCCAAACAAACCAAAGAAAATTTGGACTATTTTCCGCTGACCGTTGATTACGAAGAAAGGTACTACGCGGTAGGCAAAATTTTAGGATCGCGCTTCGTGCGGCGCGAAGGCAGGGCGCCGGACTCCTCCATCCTCACGGGACGCATCATAGATCGCACCATACGCCCCTTATTCAATAATAAAATCAGAAACGAGGTCCAGGTCATAACCATGGTTTTATCCTATGACGAAGAAAATTCTCCAGATATTCCGGCGCTTTTGGCGACTTCGCTTGCCTTGGGCACCTCTGACATCCCCTGGGGAGGACCCATAGCGGGCGTACGAGTCATCAAAAAAGACGGAAAATTTATCGTGAACCCGACCGTCGCGGAAAGAGAATCCTGCGAGCTGGAAACCGTGGTCTGCGGAAAAGACGGAAAAATAAACATGGTAGAAGCGGGAGCTAAAGAAGTTCCCGAAACTGACGCCATTGAAGCCTTTAAAATAGGCGTGACAGAGATAGAGCGCGTAAATGCTTTCCAGAAAGACATAATCAAAAAAATCGGCAAAGAAAAAATAACACCGAAAGTGGCTTCCGAACCGGAAGGGCTTCGCGAGCTTTTCAATAAGCATTTCCGTCCGAGACTCGAAGATTATGTTTACATAGAAGAAAAAACCGGACGCACCACGCGACTCATGGAACTGAAAAAAGAATGGGTGGACGCGGCCATCAAAGACTTTGGCGAAGAAATTATAAGTTTATACGATGAAATCTACGAAGAAGCAATTGACGAAATAATGCATGAAAATATTTTGGTGCACGGCAAACGGCCGGATTACCGCAAATTGGATGAGCTGCGTCCGCTTTACGCGGAAGCGGGACTGCTTCCGCGCACGCACGGATCGGGCCTGTTCTTCCGGGGACAAACTCATGTGCTCTCCGTGGTTACTTTGGGCTCTCCACAAGACAATAAACTTATAGAAAGCATGGAAGGACGCGTAGAAAAACGCTTTATGCACCAATATAATTTCCCCCCGTATTCTTCCGGCGAAACCAAACCGCTCCGCGGTCCGGGAAGGAGAGAAATCGGCCACGGCGCGCTCGCGGAAAAAGCGCTTGCCGCAGTCATTCCCCCCAAAGAAGAATTTCCCTACACCATAAGAATAGTTTCTGATACCATGTCTTCCAATGGATCAACTTCCATGGCCTCGGTATGCGCCTCAACTTTAGCGCTAATGGACGCCGGCATTCCCATAAAAAATCCTGTAGCCGGTATAGCTATGGGGCTCGCCATGAAAGACGAAAAAAATTACAAAATCTTGACCGACATACAAGGTCCGGAAGATCACCACGGCGATATGGATTTCAAAGCCGCGGGAACGCACCAAGGATTAACCGCCATACAAATGGATGTTAAAATAGAAGGTGTGACCATAGGCATTCTGGAGGAAGCATTGGCAAGCGCCAAAGTCGCCCGCTTGCAGATTCTCAAAGTCATACAAGAAGCACTAAACGCTCCTCGTCCGGATTTGTCACCCTTTGCGCCGCGTATCCTCATACACAAGATAAGTCCCGATAAAATCGGCACGGTGGTGGGCACCGGAGGCAAAACCATAAATGGCATCATCGCCAAAACTGGAGCGGCCATTGACATAGAAGAAGACGGGACAATATACATTACCGGAACGGATAAATCCTCGGCCGAAGCCGCGCTGAAAATCATAGAAGGGCTCACCAAGGAATTCAAACCGGGAGAACGCGTGGAAGGAGTGGTCAGCCGCATATTTGAATTCGGAGCCATGGTGGAAATATCAGACAATCAGGACGGCTTAATCCACATCTCCAAGCTCGCTCCACACCGCGTTAACAAAGTCACGGATGTAGTGAATTTAGGCGATAAAGTGGAAGTGGAAGTCATAGGCATAGATGAAAAAGGACGCGTTAATTTAGCTTTAATAAATGGAGGAAAAAAATCTGAACCCAGAGAAAACGGCGGCAGAATCAGGCAATAAACCGGAGAATATTCCGGCCATGCGCACCTATTCGGGCGATATCCAAAAATATGTGCAAAAGAAAGGAACATTATACATAAATGCCATGGCGCAAGCTGCCAAACGGAAGCCGTCTGATTCCATCCGCGAAGAACTGATACAAAAACCTTATCTGAAAATGGCTTTGTGGGGAGGAGCGGCGATTCTTCTCATAGCCGCCATAGCGGGCGGAGCATATTTTTTATTTTCCGCGAAAAAACCTGCTGCAACAACGCCAACGCCGAGAACTCCCCAAGCCCTGATACGCGCCGATCATGAAAAAATTATCGCCTGGAAGGGCGACACACAAACTGCCCTGACCGCCCTCCAAAGCGCGCTTGCCACGCCGCAAATAAGCGGGGAATTCACTTATCTGCCCGCCACCAAAACGGAAAATGGACAAGAACAATTTTTAAACTCAGCTGAACTGTTAAAAAATATGGGAGTAAAAATCCCACAAAACCTTACTGACAATCTGGCGGGCTATCCCACTTTCGGCGCTTTGGACACTTTAGGCCGCAATGAAACCGTATTCTTATCACCCATTTCCGACTACGAAAGAGTTTTTGCCGCCATGCTTCGCTGGGAGCCTGCCATGCTCGCCGATTATCAGACCATCCTGCCCCAAGATAAAAATCTCAATGCCGGCAAAACCACTTTTGAAGATACCATTATAAAAAACAATGACGCCCGCGCCCTGAAAAATGTTGAAAATGAAATTGTTTTGGCATACACTATATTTAACAGAAAAATTTTAATAATCACCTCTTCCAAAGCGGCAATGGAGCAAGTTTTGGAGAGATTAATTTCATCGCCGCCAACTCTATGATATCCGATCTTGATTTTTATAAAAATAAATTGGCAGAAGAAAAAACCCGCCTGGAAAAAGAACTGGGCACTTTGGCCGTCCGCAATCCGGAAAATCCCGAAGACTGGCAACCAACTACCCCTGAACTCACTCCCCAACTCTCGGACGACAGCGAACTTGCCGATAAATTTGAAGACTTTGATACCCAGTTCGGCATAGAAACCGCCCTGGAAGAAAAACTGGCCGGAGTACAAAAAGCATTAAAGCGCATTGAAGAAGGAACGTACGGCAAATGCGAAAAATGCAATGAGCTCATAGATCCCAAACGACTTAACGCCAATCCCGCCGCCCTTACCTGCCTTAAACACACCAATACGGAATAACCCAACACTGTGTCTACGCAGGCTGTAAAACTTCACTCAGCCCAAACCGTGGGGCTAAACGGCGTCATCATTGATGTGGAAGTTGATCATTACCTGGGCGTAAAGAAACTCTCGATCGTAGGATTGCCCGACAAGGCGGTAGAAGAATCCTTAGAGCGCATTTCCGCGGCCATAAAAAACAGCGGCAAAATCTCTCCCCAGAAAAGAAACCAACGCGTCACGATATCCCTAGCTCCAGCGGATCTTAAAAAAGAAGGTCCGATTTTTGATTTAGCGATAGCTTTGGGGTATCTTTTGTCATCCGATCAAATAAAATTTAATCCGCAAAACAAAATTTTCTTAGGCGAATTGTCCTTAAACGGCGAACTTCGTCCCATAAAAGGCGCGCTGCCTTTGGCGGCAAAAGCCAAAAAAGCGGGATTTGAAGAAATTTATCTTCCAGCCGGAAACGGAACGGAAGCCGCGCTTATAAGCGGCATAAAAATATTTGAAGCCGCAAGTTTGAGTGACATCATGCAGCACCTGGAAAATGAAATTATTATTCCTCCATGTTCACGAACACTTCCGGAAAAAATACCGTTCGAAATAAAAGAACAGCCCGATCTGTCGGAAATAAAAGGCCAGACAGCGGCCAAACGCGGATTGGAAATCGCAGCAGCCGGAGGGCATAATCTTTTGATGGTCGGTCCTCCCGGCACAGGCAAAACCATGCTGGCCAAAGCCTTGCCGTCCATTCTTCCCCCTCTTTCCGCGGAAGAGTGCCTGGAAGTAACCGCCATACACAGCGTGACCGGAAAGCTAAAAACGCCCTATTTGTCAGCGCGACCTTTCCATAACCCACACCACACTTCATCTTATGTGGCGTTAGTCGGCGGAGGCGCATGGCCCAGACCCGGAGAAATTACGCTCGCGCACCGAGGAGTTCTTTTTCTGGACGAATTCCCGGAATTTGACCGCAGAGTCATAGAATCGCTACGGCAACCGCTGGAAAACGGCACCATTACCGTAGCGCGCGCCAAAGACACCGTAGAATTTCCCGCCCGCTTTATGCTGATCTGCGCGATGAACCCGTGCCCTTGCGGCAACTTAGGATCCAAAACCAAAAGATGCGTCTGCAATCAAAACGCAATCTTACGCTATCAGCGAAAAATTTCCGGACCTATCGCAGATCGCCTGGATCTCTGGATAGAAGTACCCCAAATAGCGCATGAAGAATTAGGATCTACCAACAAACGCGGGCAAACTTCGGCTGAAGTCCGCCAAAGAGTGATTGCCGCGCGCGCCATCCAACACAGACGCTTCCAACAGAAAAAATATTTTACCAACAGCGAAATGCCGGTCAAAGATTTGGATATTTTAGCGCCGCTCTCCCTTGCTTACCGCGCCACACTAAATCTCGCCGCAAAGAAAATGGATCTTTCACCGCGCGCCTACCACCGGGTAATAAAAATAGCCCGCACTATCGCGGACCTTGCAAACGAAAAAAATATAAGCGAAAACCACCTCCTGGAAGCTATACAATATCGCCCCTCTCCCAATCTTATTTAAAACTTAAATCGTACTCAAAACGGATTGCGCGGCCCTCCGCGAATCTCAAAATGCAAATGCGAACCTGTGGATTTGCCAGTAGACCCCACGTATCCGATAATCTGGCCCTGCACAATATGCCATCCGCTCCAAACTATATTTTTACTTAAGTGAGAATACAAGGTCTGCGTGCCGTTGGGATGCTGAATCACGATATATTGGCCATAACCTCCATTCCAACCGGCACTCTTAGAAATTAAAACATCTCCGGTTGCCGCGGCAACAATGGGTGTTCCGTAAGGAGCCGCCAAATCCACACCATTATATCCGTGAATGCCCTGCGTTTTTCTACCATTTACGGGTTTCAAATAATAGCCGGCATATTCTGTGGCACTAGGCGCATTGTACTGCTGTTCTGTGACATATTTAGGCGTGGCCACCTCTCCATTGGGAATCAAAATTTCCATCCCTTCAGCCAAATCACTACCCGACGCCAAACCGTTAAAATCCAAAATATCCCGCGTATCTCCACTAAACTTTTTAGCAATACCAACTAAAGTATCTCCTTTCTTAACAATGTATTGTATGCCACTAACAGGCAAAATAACCAAAGTTTGTCCTTTGCGTATGAGATCTCCACGACTGATATCCGCATTCGCCCAAATAATAGTATTAACGCTGACACTGAAAAGTTTGGCAATCTGTGACAGCGTATCTCCTTCTCTTACCACATATATACTGATCTGATCGGATTTTTTCTGAACTTCCAGCGCGTCCACCAGGCTACCCAAAGGCCCGGTCACGGGAAGCAACGCGGCATTTTCCACTATGGTAATATCTCCGCCGCCAGTGCCCGCTAACAAATTCTCATTAGTAATGGCGTCAAGCAGTGAGATGGTTTGGGAATTCACTATAACAGCTGGCTGAGATATTTTGTCTTGTTTGAACAAATCTCCCAAAAACGAAAAAAATCCGGCATAAGCCGGCACAGCAGAACTAAAATATACGGAAAATACAATTAAAATCGTCAAAAAAGCCTTAAAAAGCCTAATGCTATATTGGCTTGCCAGGTGGCATATTTCACCCTTTCCCTTGGAAAAACCAGGGTCAGGTTCTTGTATGTTGTTTAAAATAGGCTTAATTACTAATTTAATTGGTCAGACCGGGCTCCCGCATACGGCGCGGTTGCTGTTTTAGCCCTAAATCGCGCTTACAGCGCAATCAAACGGTCTTTCTGCTACCTTATTTAATATACTCCTTTTAACGTCCGAGGTCAATCAAAAATACCCGTATTTGTGGATAAAATAAATAGATGCTATCCTGGCAAATAATGAAGAAAAACACCTCCTCCGACATCCTAAACGGTCTGAATAGCCGCCAAAAAGAAGCGGTGGAATATATCCATGGCCCCGTTCTCATCCTGGCCGGTGCCGGATCAGGAAAAACTAAGGTTTTAGCTCATAGAATTGCCAATATCATCTGTCTTGGCGGCACTCCGGAACGCATTTTGGCCATAACTTTCACAAACAAAGCGGCGGAGGAGATGCAAAAACGCATATCCACGCTCATTTATGATAATTTACAGATTTCAGGCCGGCCCCTTGTAAGCACTTTTCATGCTCTAGGAGTACAAATACTCCGCGAATCAGGTACCCGCATAGGAATTTCTAAAAAATTCTCCATTTTTGACGAAGAAGACTCGCTCTCCCTCATGAAAGAATGTCTGAAAGATTTATCCATTGATCCTAAGCAATTCCAACCCGCTAAAATGCGCTCCGTCATCTCCGCTCATAAAAGCGAACTTTTGTCTCCGGAAGATCTGGCGGAGGACGTCAACAATTCCCCGTTTCTCGCCAAATTAGCAACCGTCTGGCAGCTCTACGAAAAAAAATTAAGAGAACATCAAGCTTTGGATTTTGATGACCTTATCGCCAAAACCATTATGTTGCTGCAACAAAATCCGGAAACGCTCAAACACTATCAAGAGCGATGGACGCACATTCACATTGATGAATACCAGGACACCAACCGTTCGCAATACTTGCTGGCTCAACTTCTTTCGCGCGCGCACCGGAACATTTGCGCCGTGGGCGACATAGACCAGTCCATTTATGGCTGGCGCGGAGCTGATTTTAGAAATATTCTTAATTTTGAAAAAGACTGGCCGGAAGCCAAAATAATTACTTTGGAAGAAAATTACCGCTCCACGCAAACCATTTTGGATGCCGCCAATGCCGTAATCATAAAAAACCAGTACCGCAGGCCTAAAAATCTGTTCACCGCAAAAACCGGCGGTAACAAAATAAAAATATTCATGGCCGCCAATGAGATGGAGGAGGCCGCCTTTATCGCCCAAACAGCGCGCGCATACATGCGCAACAACACGCCGGCCGACAAAATAGCAGTGCTCTACCGCACCAACTTTCAATCCAGAGTTCTGGAAGAAGAATTCTTAAGACAAGGCGTGCCTTATCAACTGATAGGCGTGAAATTCTACGAAAGAAAAGAAGTAAAAGATATTTTGGCGTACATTCGCGCCGCGCTAAATCCCCAAGACCTTTTAAGCAAAAAAAGGATCATAAATACTCCGCCGCGAGGCATCGGTAAAATATTGCTCACCAAATATCTGGCGCGAGACAAAAATATAAGCCCGAAGGGAAAAGCCTTACTTCAAAACTTTGAAGAAGTCATCCAAAGTATAAACCGCACCGCGCAAACAAAGCCCGCTTCGGAGGCAGTACGCCTGGCTATAGAAAAAACCTGCTATGCTGATTTTTTGCGAGACGGCACGGAAGAAGGCGCCGCGCGGCTGGCAAATATCCAGGAACTGGTAAGTTTGTCTAAAAAATACGACATTTTTCCTCCTCCGGCGGGCATTGAAGAGATGCTCTCCAACGCAGCCTTGATGTCCGATCAAGACACCTTAAAAGAGCGGGAAAAAGCCGTTAAATTAATGACCGTGCACGCCGCCAAAGGGCTTGAATTCAATACGGTTTTCATAGGAGGAATGGAAGACGGGCTGTTCCCGCACAACATTATGGGCGGCGGCAGCGATCCTCTGAAGGCCGAAGAAGAGCGGCGCCTTTTTTATGTCGCGCTGACCCGAGCGGAAGAAAATTTATTCTTGTCTTACGCGATTTTCCGCACCATATTCGGAGGAAGACAAATCAACAAACCATCACGCTTTTTAGAAGACATCCCGCAAGAACTTGCGGAAGCAGTCAGCCACGATGACTGGCAAAACGAATATCCGGAAAACGGCGCGGAGATCATAAATTTATAATAAAAATATGCGCAGCCACGGAACAAAATTAGGCCAAAATTTTTTAAAATCACGAAATACGGCGCGCCGCATCGCTGAATCCGCTCAAATTTCTAGGCAGGATGAAATACTGGAAGTCGGTCCGGGAAGGGGGATCTTAACGGAAGAGCTTTTGGCTCGCGCCAAACGCGTAGTGGCGGTGGAAAAAGACGCCGTGCTGATAACAACGCTCCGAGAAAAATTCGCAAGCGAATTGACGCGCGGACAACTCACGCTCGTAGAAAAAGATATTTTAAAATTTGAACCAACGACAGAAGGCCTTTTGCCAGGTAAATACAAGATTGTGGCAAATATCCCTTATTACCTCACTTCGCATTTCTTGCGGAAAATGCTGGAAGCAAAATGCCCGCCTCAAAACATGACGCTCACCATCCAAAAAGAAGTAGCGGAAAGAATTTGCGCCAAACCGCCGCACATGAATCTGCTCGCTCTTTCAGTGCAAATTTTTGGATCGCCTAAAATCGCTTTCAAAATATCCAAAAGGGAGTTTGCGCCCGCGCCCAAAGTGGATTCGGCGGTCATAAACATAAGCGATATTTCACGCGAATTTTTCTCCGCGCACAAAATAAACGAGCAAAAATTTTTTGAAATTGTAAAATCGGGCTTCGCTCAAAAACGAAAAGTTTTGATAAATAATCTCTGCCGCCAACAAAAAATTAAAAAAGACCGGATGGAATCCATTTTTGCGAAATGCGAAATACCGCTTAAAGCGCGCGCGGAAAATTTGGAAATCGCGCACTGGATTTGCCTATACAAAAATCTATAAATTGTCAGAAGCTAGATTTCCGGCAAAATAAAAAAGTCATCTGTTTACAGACGACTTTTTGAAAACGGATCTACTGCCTATGCCTTAGCCTTCAGCCAGCATAGGCCGGCCCCGGAGGGAGGGAAAGGATCGCCCCCTCCAACAGAATCAGAAAACTCACCAAAACGGCTGTCATCATTATCATCACCTCCTAATCTGCTAAAATTTACTGTTGTTCCATCCCATTATAAACGTACCACCCAACTAGCCAGCGCATTGCCGAGCTGTTGATAAGAACGGGTTCCGCTGCGCACCGCGACATACTGTTCGGACGGGACGCGCGTCATGCGGCGGAAAACACCATAACCGGAATAAGAATACACCATTAATTTATAATCCCCTTCCGGCAATCTAATGAACAGGTCGTTCGCGCGATAATAATGGTTGCCGATAAGCCGTCCGCCGCCGGTATCAAAAACGATTTCCGACACCTCGCCCGAATCGCGACGTACTCGTAGCGTTACGCTCTGCAAAGACGCGGTGCCAAAATGCAAGGCCTCCAAGCGTTCAACCTGGAAAATCGGAGAAGACAATTTCATCTTCTCACCGCCGTCCACTGCGATATACCCTTCGGTTTTTACTTCGGATACCCCGAGATAAGGAGCCCACTTACCCTGCCGACGAACATAAATAAACACATCTTTCTCTTCGCCGGAGTTTTCGTTGCTCATTACGCCAAACAGGTTTTGGGAATTACGCTCAAGCTCAACACCAAGAGCGGTAAATCCTCCGGGCGTAGTGCGGATATGCTCTCCAGAAAATATACCAGCTATAACCGCGGGTCCGCCAGACGCCGAAACATCAAAGCGGGTGGCAACGGTTTTACCCAAAGCGCAACCAGCAAGCAAAAGCCATACCAAAATCAGACCGAATATCTTTTTCATCGCTTCCTCCTAAAAAGTTGTTTTTTCTTATTATTTTAAAGTTCTTTTAGTTTAAATAATTATACGGGATTTTTAAAATAAGTCAAGCAAAGCATTATAAAAAGATTTTTGGGAAATCACTTCGATATTCCCATACAAAACCGAGTCTTGCCCGCGAACCGACGATTGAAGCAAGCGCCCATGATTATCAATTACAAAAGACGGGGCAAAATTGCTTGCCTGCAAAAAATAACGGTTATTTTCCACGGCGCGAACCTTTGCCATGGCAAGCAACTGCTGAAAATGCAAGGGCGATCCGTGAAAAACCGCGTAAGATGAAACACTCACCAAAACTTCCGCGCCCTTACTGGCAAGCTCTCGATAAAGCGCCGGAGAAATTGTTTCCGAACAAAATAACGCTCCGATTTTAATTCCGCGAAATTCTCCCAACGACACCGCGTCACCCCCGCTAAACCCGCGTATGCGTATAAAATCTTGCACCCATTCAGAATATCCGACAACTCGCGCGAAAATTTCAGCAAAATAAGGGATGTATTCTCCATACGGCATCAAAAATAATTTATCGTAATAATCATTAAATGTTTCGCCCGACTTTTTAGTGTTTAAATAATACATTCTGGAATAAATGTCTTCTTTGTCGACAACTTTGACGGGCGATGAGTCAATCACTAATTTCTCGTCCTCCCCCAAAAGCATTTTCAAAAATAAAGAGCCGGTCAATCCGGAAACCGCATTTATAAAACCCGAACTCTCGGGAAACACCAATAAATCAACATTTTTCAAACCGCTACTTTCTCTGTCTAAAAATTCGTAAAGCTGTTCTATCTTGACTCCGCGTTCCTCTAAAGACGAGCCGAAGACTGCGGGAACATTAGTGGTTAATAAAGCCGCCGTAATACGCTCCTCGGAACCGGCCGAATTTAACAAAAAATAATTGACACCCGATATAACTATCACGATAAGCAAAAGTGCAAAGACCGCAATAATCTTGTTTTTCAACAAAGAGAAAAAACCTTTATGCCATAAATGCCAGACCCCATAAACCAATATGTTCAGCAAAACTACAACAAAACTTAAAAGATAAACTCCGCCCATGCCCGCCAACTGGAGCAATGCCGCATTATTAGCCAAAATATACCCCAAAAAGCCCAAAGACCAATGCGCGCCTATAAGCGCGCCAGAACCAGCCCAAAAAATAGAAAAGGCCCAGGAACGCGCGTATTCAAAAATAATCCATAAAAATGCGGCAATAAATAAATCCGCCGCACTATTTCGCTTCAATCTCCAAAAAGCCACTGCCCACAAAGCTATAAATAGCGCGAATACCGTGGCAGATAACGACCAAATAAAAAAAATCGGGGAGATGGCCGCAAACGCCGAATCAATGCCCGCCCAATCAAGAGGATAAGCGCTCCAAAACCAGCTGATAACGCCACCCATAAAAATAAAACCGAAAACCAAGCCCCAAATAAAGACTTTTTTCCAATTTTCCGCTTTATATATCCAAACCAGGAATGGAACCAAGGCAAACAGCCCCACCGACCAAAAAACCGGGTAATTAAAGCTAAGCAGTAACGCCAAAGCGGAGATTATGGGCGTTATTTCAATTTTTTTCATGCACATATATTTGTAGGCTTAGCCTCCAAATTTTAATAAAATATACCAATTAAATTATATGCTGACGGAGCATTTTTATCCACATTTTTAATGAAAATCGCTATTATAATATTGAAAAACTGATATAATTAAAATGATGTATTGGCGCAATCCAAAGATTATATTAGGCGCGCTTTTGGCATTACTCGCCATAGTGTTATTTTTTTGGCTATCGGGCGAAAAATTCTTACAAAAAAACAAAAATGAAAGCGCGAAATTAACCGCGGAACGCATTGCCATAGCGGACGCGAACGGCGACCCCGATAATGACGGATTAAAAAATTGGGAAGAGGCTCTCTGGAAAACCGACCCCAACAATCAGGACATGGACAAAGACGGCACCCCTGACGGACAAGAAATAAAAGAAAATCGCAACCCGCTCAAGGCAGGTCTAGACGACCAACGGATCTCTTTGGAAACAGACAGTTTCAATGCGGGTCTATCGCCTGATTACACATATGCATCTGCCGCCAACTTGACTCAACAATTAGCCAGAAATTTCGACCTAGAAGCCCTACAAGGCTTGCGAGACGGCAATTCAGTCCTGTCAATGAATAATTTGGACGCTAATGCCCAAACCGCCCTACAAAATTTTAAAACGAGCCTCACACCCAGCATTCCTCTCAATGAATTGCGCATTTCTCAAGATAACAGCCCAAAGGCTATACAAAAATATATTTTTGAAATTAACAAACTGCCAACCATAACAGTGCCACCGTCAATGCCGGAACAAGACGCATTATTATCCATAATACAAAGCTATAACAATACTGTGGCTAAGGAATACGCCGATTATTACGGTAGAATGACTGACAATCTAAAACTGATAAACGCGCCATCTGATTTTGCCGCAACGCACAAAAGAGGCGCTGAAATACTTCTAGGACTTAGCAAAACCTATGAAGGATTGCAAAACATTAAAAACGATCCGCTCAAAGCATTGATCACCTATCAGGAAAATATGACGCTTCACGATGAATTAATTACATTATTGCAAAACTTCACGGATCAAACCAAAGCATACACGCCATGATAAAATACTTAAACTCAACGACACACTATAAATTTAAAAAAATAAGCATTGTCGTCTTATTAATCATTTTTGTA
Source organism: Patescibacteria group bacterium (assembly GCA_038065295.1). GTDB lineage: Bacteria > Patescibacteriota > Minisyncoccia > JACROR01 > JACROR01 > JACROR01. The sequence continues at coordinate 813 of JBBTRG010000015.1, read as the reverse complement.
TCAACATCTTTTCCGTCAACCGCCGTCGGAACCGACGGCGGAGGCGGTTATGCTAATGTGGCCGTACAAGTAGGCTATGCCGCTTTAAGAGTGGCCGCGGCGAAACTCCGCAAACAGATTTTAGACACCATGGTCAACGAGATAATCAAATGGATACAAGGAGGAAAGGGGGATCCAAGATTTGTGAACGATCTCGGCAATTTTTTAACTGATGTGGGAAAAGACACCATAGCGCTTGCCTTGCAAGACAGCCAAGTCATCGGTCCGGTAGCCATGGCCGGACTCTGCCAGCCAAGTTGGGCAATTGACATAAGAGCAACGCTTTCAAAAGCTCCCACCTTCGGCGAAAAGGCTATTTGCAGTTTGGATAAAATTGGAGCGAATTACGACGAGTTTATGAAAAATTTTACCAGCGGAGGCTGGTCAGCGTGGATCAAAGTGTCAGAATCAGCCAACAATCCTTATATGGTCTATATGACCGCGCTCAATGAACAAATGACTCGCGTAGCGTCAAAACAAGACTCATCCAAAGCAGAGGCGGCTGCCGGATCGGGATTTTTAGGCGACAAAGTTTGCCGATCCGTAAGTTATTACAATTCTAATGAAGTTACAGCTGCTACGACTGAAAATCCCGCAGAGCCAATCACAGACAACGGTCTTGAATTATCAGAAGATGAATTTAAGGAATTACTTACAAGTGGCGAGCGCGTAGGATTGGAATGCACAAAATGGGAAACTAGAACTCCCGGAAAAATACTGGCTGACGCTACCGGCAAAAGTTTATTTAAAGATATGGATTGGCTGACCAATAAC
>JBBTRG010000014.1:0-10684 GCA_038065295.1 Patescibacteria group bacterium | reverse complement strand
CATTTTCCAAAATATCCAGAAAAACAGCGCTCCGGCAATTATCACCAAAGCCGCGCCCACCATTATCTCCAAAGCTGTCATTCCTCGTTGACGCCGCATCATATAATTTCCTCCAATTCTTCCAAACCCACTCTGCCTTGCAAAACTTTTAAAATGCCGTCTTCGCGCATAGTGGTCATTCCTTGCTTCCGCGCCTCGTCCAAAACCTCCAATTCATTGGGCTTGGTCAAAACCAGCCGTTCCAGCCCCGGTGTCATATTAATAACTTCAAAAACTCCTATGCGCCCCAACGTGCCCTTGGGACATTGCGGTGAAGGAGACGCCTGATAAATCTGCTCAGGCAATTTAAAATATTCTTGTACGGAAGCGGGAATGCCGGATATTTCTTTTTCCAAATTTTCTTTTATAAGATCCTTTACCGCGATTGCTTTTTTAGAATCTTCGCACAAAACCCTGACCAATCTTTGCGCTATAGCCGCGATCAAAGTCGGCGCTATAAGATAAGGATCCACGCCCATGTCAATCAACCGTGGGATGACTCCGATAGCCGAATTGGTATGAAGAGTTGATAACACCAAATGTCCGGTAAGCGCGGCGTGAATAGCCAACTGCGCGGTTTCTTTGTCTCTGATTTCGCCCACCATTATAATGTCTGGATCCTGACGGAGAATGGAACGCAAACCGCTCGCGAAATCATACCCTATCTCGGGACGCACCTGGGACTGCCCCACGCCCTCAACATTATATTCCACGGGGTCTTCCAGACTGACCACATTGACTCCTTCCTGATTAATTATCTTCAACATGGAATAAAGCGTGGTGGTTTTCCCCGATCCCGTAGGTCCGGTTATCAAAACCAATCCGTGCGGACGCTTCAGTCCTTCTTTTACCGCCTTCAAATTGCGTCCGATTAAGCCAAGCTGCTCCAGGCTCTTCACCCCTTCCTCGGTATCCAAAATTCTGATCTCCACTTTTTCCCCGAAATAAGTGGGAAATGTGGACACGCGAAAATCTATTTCACGCCCCTCTATCATGGCGCCAAACCGACCGTCCTGGGGCTTTCGTTTTTCATCCAGCTGCATGTTAGTAAGTATTTTTATTCTGGAAACCACGGCCTCATGCACCTTGAGAGGCAATACCAAACTGGTGTGAAGCACCCCGTCTACGCGAAACCTCACCCGCAACTGATTTCTTTGCGGTTCTATATGAATGTCCGAAGCGTGACCTTCCACGGCGTGCCGCAACATCACCGCCACCATTTTGGTAACCGGAGTTTCCTCCACAAAACCCAATTCTTTCTTGGTTTTATCCGGAACGGCTTTTTCCGCCTCGGTTAACATCTGTTCCAATTCGCCCAACGCCTTGGTCACCTCCCCGCCCAAACTTTTGTATTCTTCCGACACCACGTCAAAATCGGATTTGGTTATCAAAAAAATTTTAAACGGCATGTTCACTTTCGCGGCAATAAAATTAAGAGCTTCTCTCGCCGTAATATCCTGCGGATTTAACATGCCGATTTCCAAAACTCCGTCCGTCAAGCCAATGGGCACGAATTGGTAATGCTTGGACGACTCTTCGGGAATCATTTTCAAAACTTCAAAAGGAACTTTTTTTCTGCCCAAAGATTTGGTAGGCACGCCTAAAATTTCGCCCTTGACCGTCAAAACTTCCGCTTCCGGCACTCCGCGTTCAAGCAAAATATCCTCCAACGCAACACCCCGAGAGGATGCCTCTTGTTTTACCTTGTTTAAACTTTCAGCCGTTATGACGCCGCGCTCTATCAAAAGATCGGCAAATCTTGTATCGTCCATAATATACTGCGTTTAATTTGCATTCGCTTTGAAGCTATTATTTTACGGCAAAGGCAAAAACGGATTGGTTCTGCCTTTCACGGACGGAACGCTGACTTCCGGAGAAAGATCTTTGAGATTCTTGTAGGTGGGACTGTTAAAAAAACTCGTGTCAATATGCAAACCTTGCATAATGGAAAGCGCATCCAAAAGAGCGCGCATTTCCGTATCCGATCCGGCTACCGCGGAAGTTTTTTCCACGACAGAGGCCGGCACCGGCTTGAAATAAACATAACCTAAATAACCCGCCGCCAATACCGCTATTACTAAAATTATGGTTAGAATATTAGCTTTCATTTTTGAAAATAGGCCTCGGCCGTTACATTAAATTCATAAAAATCCTTGTCTCCCGCCAAAAAAGACAGCGTCCTCACGTCAATAACGCGAAGCGAATCCTCGGCTTGGCGCAAAAACGATTTAAGAGACGCGTAAGATCCGTCTATCACCAAATTTATGGAAATCCCTTCCGCCGAATCTTTGGTGGCAAGTTTGACGCCTTTTACTTCTTTGGGGGTCGGCTTGATATCAACGCGCTTCAACACCATCGTGTTGGCCGAAGCCAGCCCTTCAAATTCCACGATCAAATCGCTTTCTTTCACGGAATTGGGCGCTATTTGATTTAACTGCGCGTAATCTTTGGAGCTTATGGAATTATAAACGGCGGTCAAATCATTTTTAATCTGCCGCAAATCATAAAAACGAGACATCACGCCGTTCAAATCCGATATGTCTTTCTGCAGAACCTTCATTTGGTTCAACATTGGCATGGTCCATCCCCAAAACACCCCTATTGCCGCGCTTATGAATATGACTGCCACGATAATCTGCCTCATGAATTTATTTTAACTGATAGTTTATAAGATCGGGGTTTATAGTAATGGTCAAATCAAAACCTATGCGTCCGCCGCTCCGTAAAGATAAATTGGAAAGCGACAGACTTTCAATATTTTTGGTGCTTTCCAAAACTAAAGCCTGCTCCGCAAGCGCGGTATAACTTTTAGCATCACCCGAAAGCGCGATTAAATTTCCTCCGCCTCCCCCATAATTAAAACTGGCGAATCGCACCTCCGGTAAAGTGTTGACTTCCAGCAAATCTAAAACTTTAGATGCGGCTATATGGGATTGCAATATTTTTTTGGAAACATCAATAGAAGTTGATACGCCGGACAAATCCTGTATGGACGCGATATCAAATTCTTTTTTAGTCTTGTCAAAATCAGCGCTCAACTTGTCCATATCTCCCCGCAAAACTCCCATATAAAGCCAAACGCCCGCCAAAGATGCGAATGACGCGATTAAAAATACCACGGATATTATGGTGAGAAAACCCAAGCCTTTTGATTTATAAATCGGCTTAGGCAAAACTGTGGTTTTTGATATGAAAGATGTGGTATCTGGAGGCATATTCGCCTTAATTTATTATTTTATTTAATTTTTAATATTTATTGTTTGAGTCCGCGCAGAGCCAAACCTATGGCTGACGCGAAATTAGGCCCTACTTCGCGAAGCGCCGGCTCCAAAAATGCCGGATACTCCACCTTGGTAAACGGATTGGCCATACTCACTTCCACGCCAAACTTGTTCACCGCGTACTCCGTAATGCCCGGAAGGAGGGCGCCGCCGCCCGCCAATATCACGCGGCTGATAGATCTGCCGTGCCGCATCCGGTAATCGGACGACAAACGCACGGCTTCCGCGAAAACATAATCCAGCATAGGGCTCATAACCTGCTTCATCTCCTTGTGCTCCGGACGATCGGAAAGGCCGACTTCGCGCTTCAATTTTTCTGCTCTGCCAAAATCTATGCGAAGCGCGCGGGACAATGTCGCGGTAATATCTTGCGCTCCGCTGCCGAAACTGTGCGCCATCCTCACTATGCCATAATCCACTATGGTCATTTTGGTGGCTGATGCTCCCAAATCAATGATGAGTACCGGCACCAATTCTCTGCCAAGGCACGCACGCGCCAAACTGAATATTTCCACTTCAAAAGTTTTCAGTTTCAAATTGGCGCGCCTGATCATATTCTTCTGCTGGTCCAGAACATTTTTGTGAATCGCGACCAAAAGCACCGGAACGGTGGTTTTTTTCTTGGCAACTCCCGCTTCTTCACCTTCTGCCTCTATGACACGGGGCAAAACCCACCAATCCATTTCCACCTCGGAAATGGGAACCGGAATGTATCGTCTCGCTTCGTACGCAATGGACTTTGCCAATTCCTTATCGGACATCGTGGGCATGTCTATGACCGTAACAAAACTATTCCTAAGCGATATGGACGCTACCGCGTCAATCGCCTTGGCATTGGATTCTTTCACGGCATCCGTAATCATCTCCACTGCCTTGTCTTCGGGCAAAATTGCCGCCATACCGACATCGGTCCCCGCGTAATGCGCCACGCTCAATTCCCCGTAAGTTTCCAAAACCGCGCGCTCCTTAGTTTTGCGTATCTGCACCACCTTTAGTGAAGAAGAACCCAAATCAATACCAAGAATGCTTTCGCCTTCTTTTTGCCAAAGATCAATCAAAAATTTTCCGGACAACAATCTTTTTAGAAAGGATGTGTCTTCCATTGAACATAATTGCTAATTTAAGTATATCATACACCCTGATGGTATAATAATAAATTATCCACATGCCTCTATATAGTATGGAGAGTGTGAGCCTTTATGTTAAAAAACCTTTTGGACAAAACCCTGGACCTCTTATTCCCCGAAAAATGCCGCGGGTGCGGTCTGTCTGACGCGGCACTTTGCGACGATTGCCGCCGACAACTGCGCCCTCCGGAGATTTTTTGCTTCGCGTGCGGTAGAGAGTCGGACACTGGAATATGCGCCGCCTGCGCCCGCGCCTACGGCATCTCCCCTATCAAAGTTTTTTGGGCCGCCCGCTATGCCAATCAGGCCGTAAAAACCCTGATCCGCGATCTCAAATATAAATCCGCGACCAAGGTTGCGGAAACTTTAAGCCAAATTTTTTGCGACAATGTCGGCTATGGATTAAAAAATCTGAAAAGCGAAAATGCCATAATCGTGCCCGTACCCATCACCCTACAAAGGTTGCGGGAGCGCGGATTCAACCAGTCCAAAATTTTGGCGGCCGCGTTGTCGCGCCACACCGGCATCACGCTCGCTCCCGACATTATTTTGAAAATCAAAAATACCGCTTCGCAAGTGGCAGTAGCGGAGCGAGCGCTTCGCTTGGAAAATTTACAGGGCTCTTTTGCCGTGCCCCACCCGCAAAAAATCGCGGGCAAAACCGCGATTTTGGTGGACGATATTTTAACCACCGGAGCGACCGTCATAGAATGTTCGCGCGAACTCAAAAAAGCCGGAACAAAAAACATCATCGCTCTCGTTGTGGCGCATTGATAATTGTGTTAAATTGTCCCTGATGGCCAGCCCAAGGCTGGCAATATAAAACATCTTTAAAAAAATATATGGAGAGGTGCGCCGAATGGTAAGGCAGCAGATTGCTAATCTGTAGCGGTCCAAAAGCCGCTTGCGGGTTCAAGTCCCGCCCTCTCCGCAATGATTTTGAGGAAGACCTTAACGGTCTTCCGAAAAAGCATTAGTAGGATAAGGCGTGCGGGACTTGAACAGCGGAGCGTTGTAGAGCGAGCAATGGGCGAGCGAAACAGCGAGCTGGTGGCTAGCCCGAGGAGGCGGAAGCCGACGAGAGACGAAGCCAAGTCCCGCCCTCTCCGTATTAAAAATTTTTATGCCTTCTGGCATCAAAATTTTTAATGATAGTGCTGGTGGGACTTGAACGAAGTGCCATACGGCACTTCGCGGGATTTCCCCTAGGAGGAAATCAGGTCCCTGCCGGCAGGCAGGCCGCCCTCCACTTCGAGAATTTTATCTATAAAAATAACAACCCATGCCCAAAAAATCTAAACCAACCAAAACTGTAAAATTACGCCCCAAAACGCTGGAAATTCACGGCGGCGGATCGGTGTCTGATTTGGAAATTAGGCCAGGCCTCCATCGGGTCATCGGATTTTCCCTTGGCTCTTTTGAGCGAGCCAAACGTCTTTTTGCCGGCGCCGAAGAAGGATTTATTTACACCCGCGTCAACAATCCCACCGTGGATAAGCTGGAAAAACGGTTGGCGGCGCTGGAGGGCGCGGAAGCCGGACTCGCCACCTCGTCCGGAATGTCCGCCATCCAGCTTTTGGCGCTCTACTTCGCCCACTCCGGCGGACACATCGTGACTTCCAACCGAGTTTACGGCGGAACTTTCCATTTATTCCGCGAGCGCATGCCTGCCTTAGGCATAGCAACCACCTTCGTGGAAAACCCTTTTGACGACAAAGAATGGGAAGCCGCCATCCGCCCCAACACCAAATTTTTATACGTGGAAAATCCATCCAACCCCACTTTGGATATTTTTGATATTAAACATTTAGCCAACCTCGCGCATAAACATAAACTGCCGCTAATCGTGGACAATACTCTGGCGACCCCCATACTTTTACAACCAATCAAGCTCGGCGCCGACATCATCATCCATTCCCTCTCCAAATACATGGGCGATGGCGAAGTCATAGGCGGCGCGATTTTGGGAAAGAAAAAATTGATAGACGATTTGCGCGTTGGGTGGTTTCGCGACACCGGCCCATGCATCTCGCCTGACAACGCGGCAATTCTCTGCTACCACATAGAATCGCTTTTCGGTCGAGTAAAAGAACATTGCAAGAACGCCTCCATAGTCGCGAAATTTCTCTCCCGCCACCCGAAAGTTACCCAAGTTTTTTATCCAGAATACGGCGAGCGCAAAAAAATAAACCAACGGCTAATGCCCAAAGGATTCGGCGGACTTATGGCTTTTGAGATTGTAGGCGGCGAGAAAAAAGCAAAAACGGTATTGGAGTCGCTCAAACTTTTCTGGCACGCGGCGAACATAGGCGAAGCAAGGTCTCTCGTAATCCATCCCACCACCACCACCCACGGACAACTCACTTCACAAGAATTAAAAAAAGCCGGCATCTCTGCCGGAACATTGCGTCTGTCCATCGGACGCGAAGATCCGCGGGACTTGATTGACGACCTCGCGCAGGCGCTCAAAAAAATTTAAATTCAAAACAAAATTTCCTCGCCAAAAATCGCTCGCCTAAATTTTTCAATCCGACGCGCGAACGGCGTGTTTTCTGTGTTTATAAACAAATCCGACAATTCCCAAAAACACCAAGACCGCGATCAGCACATCCACATTGTGCAACTGTTCTCTTATCACCTCCCAATTATTACCCAACTTCACTCCCAGCCAAGTGAACAAAGTTGACCAGATAAATGCTCCGACAAAAGTGTAAACCGAAAATTTTCTGAAATTCATTTTGGAAATCCCGGCTGGAAAAGAAATGTAAGTCCTGATGACGGGCAATAAGCGACCGAAAAATACTATCCATTCGCCATAACGCAGAAACCAGCGATCCGCGATATTTAAATCATGCTCCGAAAGAAAAATATATTTACCGTACTTTTCAATAAGCGGGCGGCCTCCTTTGAGTCCTATCCAATAAGCGAGCCATGATCCCGCGAGATTACCCAACGCCCCGAAAAACGCCACGGGCCAGAACGCGAACTGCCCTTTTACTACCAAAAAACCGGAAAAGGGCATAATCACTTCGGACGGAATGGGAATGCCGCAGCTCTCCAAAGCCATCAAAAAGAAAACGCTGAAGTATCCCGCAGCCGTCACCGCAGCCACCACAAACTTTACCAGTATCGCTATAATCGCTGAAATCATACGTTCAGTTTAACGCAAAAAGCCGAAGTTTTCAAAAATTTGCCGCTAACCGCAAACATGATAAAATACAACAGTCCTCATCTCTCGACTAAAAATAAATTATAAAACCGCATGGCGAATTTTAAAATAAAAGAAGGGCTGTCGTTTGATGATGTTTTGCTTATTCCTCAAAAATCATTCGTCTTTTCCCGCAAAGACATCAATACGGAATCTAGATTTTCCAAAAATATTAAATTAAACTCTCCTATCGTATCCGCCAATATGGACACCGTGACCGAATCAAAAATGGCGCGCGCCATGGCGGAATTGGGCGGCTTGGGCATCATCCACCGCTTCTTATCCATTACCGAACAAACCGAAGAAGTGCGCCGCGTAAAGCGCGCTGAAAATTTTATCATAGACGAACCGTACACCATAGAGCCGCACAAGCTCGTATCCGAAGCCCGCAAAAAAATGGCGCAATTGGGCATCTCCGGATTTTTGGTGGTTGATTCCCGCGGCAAATTAACCGGCATCCTCACTTCCCGTGACCTCATGTTTGACCAGGGCAAAAATACTCTGGTCGCCGACATTATGACCAAAAAAGTTATCACCGCCACTCCGAAAATTTCCACCGCGGAAGCCAAAAACATTTTACGTAAAAACAAAATAGAAAAACTGCCGCTCACGGACAAAAACGGCAAAATAAAAGGACTCGTCACGCTAAAAGACCTACTGAAACGCGAACAGAATCCTTTCGCCACCAAAGACAAAAAAGGCCGCCTGATGGTGGGGGCCGCTTTGGGCATCAAAGGAGATATGATGGAGCGCGCCGACTCTCTCGCCAAAGCGGGCGTGGACACCCTAGTAGTGGATGTAGCGCACGGGCACAATATGCGCGTGGCGGAAGCGGTGAAAAATTTAAAAAAGAAATTCGCGGGCATTGAAATTGTCGCTGGAAACATCGCCACCTATGACGGTGTCAGAGATTTGATACGCGCCGGAGCGGACGCGATTAAAATAGGCATCGGACCGGGAGCGGCTTGCACCACGCGAATCGTAACGGGCGTGGGCGTCCCGCAAATTACCGCTATTATGGAGGCCGCGAGAGCCGTCAAACAATCAGCCATCCCCATTATAGCCGACGGAGGAGTAAAAAATTCCGGAGATTTCGCCAAGGCGCTTGCGGCCGGAGCCGACAGCGTAATGATAGGCAGCTTGCTCGCGGGAACCGATGAAGCGCCTGGAGAATACTTGATGGAAGACGGGGTGGCTTATAAATTTTATCGCGGCATGGCGTCTTACGAAGCGGCGGAAGACAAAAAAAACATAGACAACGCGCGCGACGGATTCCACCGCGCGCCCGAGGGCAAATCCGGCCGTGTCCCCTATCACGGATACGCCAAAGTCGTGATGGCGGATCTCTTAGCGGGACTGCGCTCGTCCATGAGCTATCTCGGAGCTAGAAATTTAAAAACTTTCCGACAAAACGCCGAATTTATAAAAATGACGGACGCGGGGCTCAAAGAAAGCCTGCCCAGAAATAATAAATAAAAAAAAACAAAACAAAATGCTAGATCGTAAACTAGAAAAAATCAAAAAAGTGATGGACGCGGCGCGCGCGCTTTTGGGAACGCCGTACCGATACGGAGCTTACGCGCTCACGAACCGCGGCGCCAAACCCGAAGGCGTAGATTGTTCATCTTTCATACAATATGTTTACAAACTAGCGGGCGTTAATCTGCCGCGCAGTTCCGTCCTCCAGGCCACCCGCGGCCGCGCCGTCAAGCGCGCGCGCGACCTCAAAGCAGGAGATCTTGTTTTCTTTGAAGGCGTGCAGGGACACTACGCGCACAAACTTTTTCGCGGCAGGAGAGTTTATATCGGACATGTCGCAATATATATGGGAAACGGCGACATCATCCACGCGCGCGCGAGCAAAAAACGCGTAGCCAAACAAAAACTCTCATCACTCACCAAAAATCCGTATTTCCAAATCAAACTCATAAAACGGATCGTATAAAACAGGTTGTGCAATATTTTTGAAAATAAGATAGAATAATATTATTAGTAATTATTAATTAAACAAAACCTATGAAGACAAAAATAGCGTTATTATCAATATTCGTACTGCTCGCGGGCGTTTCTTTCGCTTTTGCGGAGGAAGCGACAACCGTGACTGACACTACGGCCGTAACAAATGGCCAGGTAGATGCCGCTGTAGCGGCGGATCAGACGGTGACTGCAGCGGATTTAGGCGTGGCAGAACCCACTCTCCTTCCCGACAGCCCGTTTTATTTTTTCAAGAACTTAAGCCGTGGCATACAATCCGCGTTTACTTTCAACAAAATCAAAAAAGCGGAACTACAAGCGCAATTCGCTAATGAAAAATTAGTAGAAGCCCGAAAACTTTCCGAGAAAACACAAGACCCCGCCGCGCTAAATAACGCGATGCAAAACTACGAAACGGAAATGGAACGCGCCAAAGAAACCGCGAGCGCGCTATCCTCCACAGACCCAGCTGCCGAAAAATTATTAAACAAACTGACCGACTTCCAATTAAAACGTCAGAGATTAATGGATCGCCTCGGCCAACAATTACCGGAACAAGCTAAAGAAAGAGTGCTAAAAGCGCAGGAAAAAACGCTTGAAAAATTCGCGGAATTGATGCAAAAAGAAGATCCTGAAAAAATTAAAGCAAGAATGGAAAAAGCGCTGGAAGAACAAAAAGGAAGCCAATACAAAAATTTTAAAAATCTGGAAGTATTGCTGAAACTGGAAGAAAAATTGCCGGAGCAAGCTAAAGCGGCGATTCAAAAAGCTCAAGAAAACGCGCTCAACCGCCTGCACGGAGATTTGAGCAACATGTCACCCGAAGATCAGGCGAAATTCAAAACCTATTTGGAAAAAATCGGAGGCGACGAATTGAAGCAAGTAGAAATTATCAATCGGCTGGAAAAACAAAATCTGCCGGAGGCTCTCAAAGAAAAATTAAAATCATCCCAGGAGGGAGTCGTCAACAAAATAGAACAGCGCATTATGAACATAAAGGATGAGAATTTGCGCCAGGAATATTTAAACAAAATACAAGAAAAAAGAGTGGAAAA
>JBBTRG010000013.1:0-10452 GCA_038065295.1 Patescibacteria group bacterium | reverse complement strand
ACACCTTCGGCAGACCAGGGCGCCATCAACTGCACCCCCACCGGAAGCCTTTTACCATCTCGCTCCGCGAAACCGAACGGCACGGACATCGCCGGAATACCCGCTAGATTGGCCGGAATGGTAAAAATATCCGACAAATACATGGATAACGGGTCAGCGGTTTTTTCTCCAATTTTAAAAGCGGGCGTCGCCACCGTGGGAGAAATGATGGCATCCACTTCGCGAAACGCGCTTGCAAAATCACGCCTAATCAAAAAGCGAACTTTTTCCGCACGACTGTAATAAGCGTCATAATATCCGGCAGACAAAACATAAGTTCCCAAAATAATGCGGCGCCTGACTTCCCGGCCGAACTTCTCGCCCCGCGTATTGGCATATATTTCCAAAAGATTTTCCGCCTTCGCTCTCGCGCCGTATCTTATTCCGTCAAAACGCGCCAAATTGGAAGAAACTTCCGCGGGCATCAAAATATAATAACAAGCCAGCGCGTAATCCGCGTTAGGCAACGATACTTCTTTTATCTCGTAACCCGAAGATTGAAGCTCGTCTATCGCCTCTCCCAGAATTCTCGCAACATCGCCGTCCACTCCTTCCTTGCCTCGCTCTTTCAGCGAAAAAAATTCGCGCGGTACGCCTATTACCGGACGTTTATCCGTTTTTTTAGGAGCATAAGTCACGGTGGTGGCATCCTTGGGATCTTTCCCCCGAATAATTCTAAAAATTTCCTCCGCGTCATCCACGCTCTTGGTAAACGGGCCGATTACATCCAAAGACGAAGCCATGGCAATAAGCCCGCTCCGCGACACCGAACCATACGTGGGCTTTAATCCTACCGTCCCGCAAAAACTAGCCGGCTCGCGGATAGATCCACCAGTATCCGATCCCAGCGCTGCCAAACATTGATGTGACGCGACAGCCGCCGCCGAACCGCCTGACGACCCTCCGGGCACGCGCGACTCATCCCAAGGATTTTTAGTAACGGCATACGCCGAATTCTCACAAGACGACCCCATGGCAAATTCATCCATATTGGTGCGCCCCAAAAAAATCGCTCCGGCATCGCGCAATTTTTCAATCACATAAGCGTCATAAGACGCCTTGTAACCTTCCAGCATTTTTGATCCTGCCGTAACCAACTTGTTTTTTATCAGCATATTATCTTTAACGGCAAATGCCGCGCCAGACAAAGGCTTTAACGACTGCCCGCCCTTGATGGCAAGATCTTCTTTTTCAGCTGCCTCAAAAGCGTCATCAAAAACCTCCAAATAAGCGTTAAGGTTGCTATGCTCTTTTATTTGCCCGTGGTAAATTTCCACCAATTCCCGACAAGAAACTTCACCTGACGTAATAAGCTCTCGTGTCTTGGCTATGGATAATTCGTTTAAATTAATCTTGGACATCAAAAACACCTTTTACCTTGATAAATCCCCGGCTTTTTTCCGCCGCCGCCCTCGTTAAATCTTCAGGCTCCGCCCGCATATCGCGCGGCATTTCGTCTTCCCGAAAATTATTAAACATTTCTAACGAGCGCGTCAATTCCGGCGCGCCGCTTACATCCGATTCTTTCAATTTATCTATGTACGCCAAAATTGAGTTAAGCTCTTTGCTTAAATTTTCTTTTTCCTTGTCATCCAATTTTAATCTCGCCAATTGGCAAATTTTTTCTATATCCATAATAAATACCGGATAAATTTAACTTAACATGTCCAAAAATTCTTTTTCGTTTAAGATTTTTACGCCGAATTCTTGCGCGCGTGCTAATTTTGATCCGGGCTCCCCGCCCGCCACCACGAAATCAGTTTTGCGCGACACCGACTCCGACACATCGCCCGACATTTCCCTTATACGCTTCTTCGCTTCATCGCGAGACAACGCCTTGAAAGTGCCGGTCAACACAAACACTTTTCCTGATAATTTCTTGGATCGCTCCGCCTTTTTATATTTTATACTAACATGGCGCAGCAGCTTTCGTAAAAATTCCTTATTGCGAGCGTCCTGAAACCACTCAAAAATGCTTTTTGCCACCACTGTGCCGATATTCGGCACGCGCTCCAAGTCCTCCAATGCTGCCTCCCGCAATTTTTCCAATGATCGAAAACGGATAGCCAAATCCCTTGCCGTTTCCACTCCCACATGCAATATGCCCAAAGATCGTATAAAAGACGCCAACTCAACTTCTTTTTTTGCCGCGATGGACTTGATTAAATTTTCCGCTGACTTCTCCGCGAACCTCTGGAGCGGCGTCAGATCGCCTTCTTTCAACTCAAACAAATCCGCCGCATCCTGAATGAGCCCGGCGTCAAACAGCGCTTTAATTATCTTGGGGCCCAGTCCTTTAATATCAAAACCCTGCCTGGAAACAAAATAATAAATAAAACGCAGAGAACGCGCCTGACACTTTTTATTGACGCACCGGTGCATCACGCCGTCTTTATCTTTTTTTATCTCTCCTTCGCATACGGGACATTTTTTAGGCATATGAAACGCGCGCTCATGGCCGCTCCGCAAATCCGCAAGCGTTTTTTTAATGTCAGGTATCACATCTCCCGCGCGACCCACGATAACCGTATCGCCTATTTTAACGCCCAAGCGATGAATCTCGTCCTCATTGTGGAGCGTGGCGCGGCTCACCACCACTCCGCCAATGTTCACCGGCCGAAGTAAAGCTACGGGGGTCAATGCTCCGGTACGTCCCACCTGGACAATTATATCTTGCACCACGGTTGTCGCCTCCAAAGGCGGAAACTTAAAAGCCACGGCTCCGCGCGGCGCTTTGCCCGCCACGCCCAACCCTTCAAAAAACAGATTTTCATCAACGGTTACCACCAATCCGTCAATGCCATAACCTAAATGCTCGCGGCGTCTCTCCGTTTCTTTCCGCGCTTTAAAAACTTGAGTCTCATCCGCGCATATTTTAGCGTCATGATCCGATCTAAACCCCAAAGCAAACAAAATCTGATGCTCTTCGGAATGCCGCTTTTGCCCCACATCTCCCACCAGATCATAAGCGGAAAAAGTGAGCTTACGCGACGCCGTAATCTTGGGATCCAACTGTCGCACGGATCCCGCAGCCAAATTTCTCGGATTGGCGTAAACAGCTTCGCCCCGCTCCTCCCGCTCGCGATTTATTCTCTTGAATTCTTTTTGATTAATTAATATCTCGCCGCGTATTTCCAATGTCCCATCACGCAACACGGCTGACAAATTTTTAAATATACGCGACGGCAAGCCTACCTGTCCGGTAGACAAGTCTTTATGTATTTCCAATTTAAGCGGAATGGCTTCAATGGTTCGCGCGTTTTGCGTTATATCCTCCCCCACCAGGCCGTTTCCGCGCGTAGCGGCTCTGTTTAAAACGCCATTTTTATAAATTAAACTCAACGCCAGCCCGTCAAATTTATTTTCCACGAAAAGAGACGGCATTTTCCCGCCTCCCAGCAATTTTTGTATGCGGGCAAGCCAGTCATCAAATTCGCTTTCTTCAAAAATATCTTCCAAAGAAAGCATTGGCGCGAAATGTTTAACTTTTTTGAATCCTGCCGCCGGCTCCCCGCCCACACGCTGCGTGGGAGAATCGGGAGTCACAAGATCCGGATAAGCATCCTCCAAAAGTTTCAATTCATGCTTCAAAGAATCCAGAGCCGCGTCTGAAATCTCCTGCCGGTCTAAAACATGGTACAAATAACGGTGATGATTTATGGTTTTTTTTAGCCGGTCTATGCGATCTTTAACTTCTTTATCAGCCATTGTTTGATTAATATTGTATGCTCAAACTTCTATTAACTTTGCGAGGAGCGGACAGCCGGCAATCATTAAAACCGAAAGCCGTTATAATAGTGCCGGTTCGCTTATCCACCGTCACTTCCGAACAAGTATTATTGGCATAAGCCACCTTGAAAATCGCCCCCGCGTTCCATGACGGCTCGCCAGGAATTTTGTCCACGGCCCACGCGCCGTTGCACGCCCCCTCCACGTCATTGGTAGGGTTGCCGGCACCAAAAGCCTTAACTTTTAAATCAACGTAAAGCGCGCACTCAATGCTCGCGTCAGCGGCATAATAAGCCAACTGCGACTGCTCTATGGTTTCCGATAACTTAATTCCCGTCATAATTAAATACGACACGCTCAAGCTGGTCGCCAAAACCATAGAGAGCATCAAAAGCGATAAAAGTAATGTCATTCCGCGATTATTTTTCATATTATGAATCCAGCTCGCGCTGGGCGATAGTGGTTTGTATATTAAACTGCGATTGGGTTTTAGATTTTAAATCTTGCGCGGTGGCTCTGATGGATATCAAAACTCTCGGCTGCTCCCCGACTCCATCGGTTCCAACTCCACCTGCCCCAAAAATATAAAAACGCAGCATTTCAATTTTAATATCAGTACTGGTTATAGGATAATAAGTAATGCCGTTATCAACGGATTTTTCAATAGCATAATCAATACCGTTCCACCTATATATGACTCCCACTCCTTTGGCGGAAACAAAAGCCATACGAGGCGCGCCCTGGCTGCAATTATTGGGAGTGCCGGTAACATTGCAATCGTAACCGTGCCCGGTGCGCATTTCTCGGGACAACGCTTCTATCGCGAAACGTAAATTGTCTTCTGCGGATTGCAGGGTGATTGCTTTGCGCTGGGCATCTGTCATAGAAAGCATCGCGCTCAAAATGATCGAAATAGCCATGGAAAAAACTCCCATAGCCACAATTATTTCAAACAAGGTAAACCCGAATTTTTTATTTGGAGCACTCATTATCAATGCCAATTAAAAATATGCTCTTCTATCTCCACTCTTGATGTTAGAGGCAAAAAACGCTCCTTCCAGCTGACCGTAACCGTAATCTTAGCTTCTTTGTCGGCGGTTAATTCTTCTACTAAAATCTGCCTGCTAAAAACCGTGTTGTCTCCCGCCTGATGTTGGTAAAAACCCGAATTGGTAAAAGCGTCATATTGATATTTTACAAGGCAAGTTCCGGCACACGGCTGTATGGCAGTGCCCAAATCCACGGTGGCGTCAGCCAAACAAGGACTGCCAGCAACGCAAACATTCAAACTGTCCAACCAATTTTTCGCCTGATAAATATTGGCGTCGCGCTTGACGCGCACAAGCTCTACCGCCTCTTCCGCCAAAAAAGCGGCTATAGCCGTGTTATGAGACAAGCTCGCCGATCGGATGCTGTTGTAAGCCAGCGTTATGGGGCCCAGCATGGCGGCATTCAAAATAGCCAATGCCACCAAAGTCTCAAGTAAACTAAAACCCCGAGAACAACTGATTTTAAAATTTGAATTGAAATATGGCATCTCTGTTTTACTTGACCGACACTTGTCCGGTTTTCCACATAACAACTTTTTTGGATTCTCCTTTGGCATTAGTTATAAAAATACTTATATTTTGATCGGACAACTCATAATAGCCGACGACATCTTTATACCAAAAAGTTATCACTGGTTCCGGCCTGGTAAAAACTATATCCATGACTTGAAGGGCGGGATTTAAAACACAATCATTGCCGGCGCAAAAACCGGTTATAATGGCATCGGCCTGAATGCCATAACTGCTGTCCGTGCGGTCCTTGGTCGTGAAAATATCCGAAGCATCAAAAATCTTATTAGGGACGGCCGGATATATATCAGAAAAAATTAGATAATTTTTGGAATTCTGTTCAAAATGGACGCCATAGCCGGGAAAAATTTGGGCGCCTAAAGCTGATTCGGTGACCGCCAAGGAAAGAGTTTTAGCTTCCCGAAGCGACTGGGCCACTTCCTGTGCCGTACGCTCAAGCGCGAAATGCTCGGAAAATTTCGGATAATTCGTCAAAACCAGAGAAGTGATTACCGTAAAAATAGAAATGGAAACCAGCATTTCCACTATGGTAAAAGCGGCGGAAAATCTCACGCTCTTATTCATATTTAAATGTAACTATGTCTCCTTTTTGCACGCGCGCCTCAAACGGCCCTTTGTCTTGCCTGGAATCATTTATATACAAAATCCATTTTTTATCACCATTATTAGTCACTCCGTCAATGGAGCGCGGTAAAAAATATTTTTCAATCTGCACAGAAACTCCGGCAGCCGAAGCCTGCTGCAACAAATCCCACGCCTTAACCGATTCTGCCTCAACATCCCCTTTAAATTTTCTCGTGTTACCGTTGCCATAATCAATAATCAACATATATTCATCATTGAAAACCACCTTGCCCGTTCCCCAATTGCCCGCAAATCTTACGATATCTTTTGCGTACATTCCTCCCAAAATTAAAAGTAGGCCTATAAAAACTAAAATTATTGTCCGCTTGTTTGTCATATCAATAAATTTAAATACCACAAATATATGACATTACCGCATAAAAAAGCGATGAACGACCCTAAAAAAATAAATGGCGCGAAAGGAATTTCACTCTTCAAATTAAGCGTTCTCCGCCATATCGCAACCGCTACACTTATTATAGCTCCTATCCAAAAAGAAAAAAACAAAGCTAAAAGTGCCTGTGGCCAGCCCAAAAACACACCCGCTCCGAAAAAAAGTTTGGCATCACCAAACCCCATCCAGCGACCCCGCGAAATCAGCCACAAAGAAGCAAAAAATAAAAAAAGCACGCCTCCGACGGCAACGGACTGCAGCAACCTCTCCCGATCAAAAATAATCACTCCCAATAGCGCGATAATTATCAGCAAATAAGTATTTTGATCCGGCAAAATTTTATGCCGCAAATCGTAAACCGCCGACACCAAAAAAACAGACCAAAACGCGAAAACCCATAAAAGCGAAACTGGCCAAATTATGCCAGAAAAATCAGGCGCCGAAATCAGCCATTTCGCATACGCGGCATAAAAAATTGCCCCCGTGGCCAATTCCACCAAAGGATACTGCGAAGATATGCGACTGCCGCACGTCCCGCACCTGCCACGGAGCATCACGAAACTCAAAAGCGGGATCAACTCAAACCATTTAAGTTTCGCACCGCAAGCAAAACACCGCGAACGGCCGACCATCGTGGATTCTCCAGTGTTTAAGCGTAAAATAATTACGTTCAAAAAACTTCCGACTATAAGACCAAAAACAAAAATAAAAAAAGCTATCATCAATTAAATTATAACATAGCTCGTAAAAACAACCCCCGCCATTTAATGGCGGGGGTTGTCACACGATAATTCTATCAGACTAACACGCTCTATGGCGTAACATCGTACTTAAGAGCTACGGTTCCGTCAAAACCATTAGTGTATGCCCCCGTACCACAACCTCCGGCAGCCGCACTATTGCAATCCCTGTCGGAATTCAGTGCCGGATTGGTAGACTCTTCCAAAGTAGCCCCCAAATGATACGTAGTAGCCGGACTGGCATCCACCGCATAACTATAAGTACCGGTTAAAGGGTCGGCGGGAACGGTTGGCAAATAAGCGGGTGCTAAACTGGATAAAGCCTGCGGATAACTCCTATTAGCGTCAAAATAAAGCTCCAGCGCCAATTGGACTTGTTTGATATCGGCAACACGCCTTGCGTCTCGGCCCTTTTTGCGCGCGCTATTCAAAGACGCCAAGACCACGGATGCCAAGATACCAATAATGGCAATAACCACCAAAAGCTCAATTAAGGTAAAACCTTGTTTTTTGTTTTTAAACATATGATTCTATAAACTTTTACGTTAACGTAAGAATTTAAATTTAAATTCGACCTTGATATTATTATATCATTTCGCCGTAAAGGCGGCTGTGGATAACAACGGCGCCCTTCATTATAATCCTGACGAAATATTGTATATCGGAACCAGTATGGCAGCCACCAAAAGCCCCACCCCCAAGCCAAGGACTATAATCATAATCGGCTCAATCAAACTTACAATGTTATCCACCGCACTATCAACTTCCCTCCTGTAAAAACGCGCCAGAGTTCCCAAAATAAAATCCAATTTTCCGGTTTCTTCTCCTATTTTAATGGATTGGGACATCAATTTGGGAATTTCATCATACCGGGCTAGCGCTTCGGAAATAGGACTGCCCGCTTGCACCGCCGCAGTGGCATCGCGCATGATGGCGGCATAAACTTCGTTGCCGACCACATCCGCCGCAATTTCCAGCGCGCGCACTACCGGAACCCCGCCCGCCAAAAGAGTCTGCAAATTATCCGCTATTCTGGCGATGTAAAGCTTCCTGTACAAAGTGCCTATGGCGGGAATGGATATCTGAAACTGCGCGAAAGCCATTTTACCCGCATCGGATTTCAAATATCTCCATAAAAATACAACGCCAATGGCCATGGCCACCAATATAAAAACTCCGAAATTTCTTATGAAATCGCTGAAGCCGATAATGGCGCGGGTATAGAGAGGCAGTGTCTGCCCGGTTTCTATCAATATGGAACTTAACTTTGGAATAACCACGGTGAGCATTACCACCATGACGCCCGTAAAAGCAATCAATACGAACGCGGGGTAAGTCAGCGCGTTTTTCGCTTTATTCATTAAATCGTAAGAACGCTCTAGATAATCCGCCAGATATAAAAATATTTCATCCAGCTTGCCGGACTCTTCGCCGGATCTCACCATGCTCACGTAAAATTTTGAAAATGCTTTGGGGTGTTTCGCCAACGCTCCGGATATGGACATGCCGCTATGAATGTCGTCCAAAACTTCGCTTAAATTTTTTTTAAGCGTAGCGTTGGCCGTTTCAGCGATAAGCACTTTCAGGGCGTCCACCACCGGAACTTTCGCCTCAAACAAAGTGGACAATTGACGCGATAAAATAACCACATCACGTGCCTTGATAAATTCAAACAAGGTGGTTCCGCGCCTATACCAAGGCAAACCGCCCTCATCTGATTCAAGCGCCACAACAATTAAATTGCGGCGGTGCAACGACGCCAAAGCCACCTCCACGGATGCCGCGTCTATGGTTCCTGATTTTAATTCTCCTTCCGGAGTTCTGACCTGATATTTAAAAAGCATAATTTTATTTTACCACACGCCTGCCTGCCGGACAGGCAGGCCTACCTACCGGACAGGCAGGCCTATTTATATAGCGCCTGTAGCGCGCTCGGATTCAATGAATATTTAAGCGCGCTCTCCATGGTTATCTCTCCCTGGCGCACCAACTCCATTAAAGACCGGTTAAAGCTGACCATTCCCAAATCGGCGCTGGTATCTATAACCAAATCAATTTCATGAATTTTATTTTCACGGATTAAATTGCGAATGGCATTGTTGGCAATCAACAATTCGTACGCCGGTATAAGCCCACCGGATACGCGCGGCACCAACCGCTGCGAAAATATTCCCAAAATGGTGCTAGAGAGCTGCGAGCGAATCTGATTATGCTGTTCCGGAGGAAAAGAATCAATGATGCGGTCAATAGTTTGCGCCGCGTTATTGGTGTGCAAAGAAGAAAAAATCAAATGCCCGGTCTCCGCGGCCGTTACGGCCGAAGATATAGTATCATAATCGCGCATCTCGCCAATCATCGCCACATTAACGTCCTCGCGAAACATGGAGCGCAATGCCCTGTGAAAATCCTTGGTATCACTTCTCACTTCACGCTGATCTATAATGGATTTATCCTGCGTAAAAATATACTCCATCGGATCTTCAATGGTAATAATATGCGTGGCTTTTTCGTGATTTATTATATCAATCAGGCTCGCCAAAGTGGTTGATTTGCCGTGTCCGGTAGGCCCCACCACCAGAAAAAACCCCTGCTCTTTTCTGGTGAAAGCAGCGAGCACCTCGGGGATATTCAGAGATTTCAAATCTTTAATGCTGACCGGAATCAAACGAAGAGCGGCGCCGATAAATCCTCTCTGATAAAAAGCGTTAACTCTGAAACGCGCCTTGTCTTCAAAATTATACGAAAAATCAAGCTCCCGCTCGGACGCCAATTCTTTTTTCTGTTCCTCGGATAACATAGCATAGACCAACCCTTCGGCATCTTCCGGCGTTATAACCGCGCTTTTGACCAACGGCACCAGCGCTCCCGAAATACGAACGGTCGGATGTCTGCCCACGGAGATATGCAAATCGGACGCCTCTTCTTTGGCCACTATCATTATTAAATCCGCCAGCTCTTTTTTATAGTCTTTTGCCATATTTTATTTTTTTTTAACAAATAAATTTTATTCTTATTGAAAAATTCCGCCGTTAAGGGCTGACCGAACGCCATCCTAACCCGCTCCCCGTGGCACTCTCCGCCTCTAAATTATATTTTAATACATAATCCAATCCATCCAAAGACTCATAACAATAAACATGGGAATTAAAGGCGCCGCATTGCCCTCCTTGTTTGCTCAAAGGATCAGTAGGCACTCCAACCAACACGCCGACTCGCTTCAATTCTACGGTTAGACAATCATCAATTCCGTTTACAATTATTTCGCCATCGCAAATCGGGAAACGCCCCACGCTGGTTATGTAAAGATTCAAAGCGTTTTGCACTTGTTTTATGTCCTGCCCCCGCT
>JBBTRG010000012.1:18757-23543 GCA_038065295.1 Patescibacteria group bacterium | reverse complement strand
GCCAAAGAGCGTCTATCTCAGGAGGAACGTGAGCGCAAGAGTCTCAAGCATGAGCTGGTCAGGGTGCAACAGCAGATTCGCAATATCGTGGTGGATCGTTCCAAGCGCATTATTGATGCAGAGGTGTTTGTAAAGATTCAGGATGAGCTTCTGAGGGAGAAGGAGATGTATCAGGATCGCTTGGCGATACTTGAGGGCAAGTCGGACAAATTCGTGCAGAAGTTCAACGAACTACTGGACTTCACGGATCACGCAGAGGAAGTATTCCATAAAAGCAGTGACTACCAGAAGCGCACGATCATGAAGCTTTGCTTCGATGGGTTCATTGTCAAAAATCAAAAACTGACGCCCATTTGGACGCCAGTCTTTGATATCTTGATGGACTTACAAAGTCCGACTCAAGTTTCCAACATCGAGCCGCCTAAGCCTCCGAAAGGCTCAAAAAGCCTTGCAGTTGCTACGGTTCAAAGTTGGAAATCTGGCGGAAGGGATGGGATTCGAACCCATGGTGAGTTTTACCCCACGCACGCTCTCCAAGCGTGTACCTTAAACCACTCGGTCACCCTTCCATTATTTATTTATCTTCCTGTTTTTTGGGAGGCAGTTTTGCCACAGCGGCCTCCAATTCCGCTATTTGCATCTTATTAGCGATGTATTGCGCAAGGGTGTCGGAGGCCTTTAAATCGCGTTCATTATTATATTTTCTGTATTCCTTGAATTCTTCCGTGGTCAACATGCCGGCTTCATATTTCTGCCATATTGCCAAATCCCTCTCCGTTAATTGTTCGGGATCCAATTCCGGCACTCCCAGACTCTTGTGTTCGGTAAAATGCGCGGTTTTACGCAAACCCTGTTTTTCTTCATCACGTATCTGTCGCATTTCTTCGCGAAACCATTCAAGAGATTTTTCGGGCTTTTCTCCCCGCATCTTTTCTTTTTCCATACAACAAAATATTAAATTAAATACTCATATTACGCAACGCCACTATCCTTTCTTCCATCGGTGGATGCGTTAAGAATAACCCAGATAGCCAATGCTTGCCACCTCCCTTCAAAGGATTGGCAATATACAGATGCGCGGTGGCATTGTTGGCGTACTTCATAGGCGTATGATTTTGCGAAATTTTCTGAAGCGCCCGCGCCAGGCCTTCGGGATAGCGCGTCAGCATCGCTCCCGAAGCGTCAGCCAAAAATTCGCGTTTGCGGGAAATCGCCAATTGCATCAAAGAAGCCGCCAGCGGCGCCAAGATCGCCAAAATTACTCCGATCAGAATAATAATCGCGCCATTACGCCCGCGGTCATCACGATTGCCTCCGAACGATCCCCAAAACATACTCCGCAAAAACATATCGGAAAGAAGCGCGACAAATCCCACCAACACCACGGCAACCGTGGACACCAGCATATCGCGATTTCCTATATGCGACATTTCGTGCGCCAGCACGCCCTCCAACTCCGAACGATCCAATATATCCAAAAGTCCCGTAGTCACCGCCACCACGGCATGTTCCGCGTTACGTCCCGTGGCAAAAGCGTTGGGAGACGAATCTTTTATTAAAAAAATGCGCGGTATGGGCAACCCCGCGGTAATCGCCAAATTTTCCACGATATTATAAAGTTCCGGCGCGTTTTGTTTGGAAACCGGATCAGCATGGCTTGTCGCCAAAACTATTTTGTCGGAAAACCAATAACTCGTGACGCTCATAACTACGCTGAAAAATACGGCAAAATACAAAATGCCGGAATTATTGTAAATCTGGCCGAAAACAAAACCTACCGCCATCACCGCGCCAAAAAACAAGGCGAACAAAAGCCAGGTTTTACGGATATTGGATTCCTGATGCGTATAAAGAGACGCCATAATTAAAAATCTCCAGAAAAATATTTTTGCGCCGCATTTTGCGCCGCCTCTTTCCACTTCTCTTCTTCCTGGCGAGCTTTGGATGCCATATAAGGAACATTGGTTTTTTTCAAATCTTCCGGCTTCAGCATATAAATCCTCCTGTGTTGCGTATCAAAATATATCGCCTGATCTCCTCCCACAACATTGGGACCCGCCAACACCACGGGAGAAAAACCAAGTTCTTTCTCTATAATTTTGTCCAGCAATTTAACGGAATCCAAATAATTTTTTATATAGTCTGGCAAGCTTTTAAAATAATTACCGCCGAACACTACAGCGTCAACTGTGCCATCCTCCGATAATGCTTTCAATTCGGAAATTTTACGTTTCAAATCAACCGTAAATTTGGATGTGACATCCTCCAAAAACCTCTGTGGATCTTCATGGCTCATAAAAGAAATTTCTTTGCCGTTTTCTTTGCTCCGCCCCACCACTACAACACCCGTGCAATTCCTGTATCCATACGAGAATTTGTCCTGTTCATTGTTGGGCGATATTACATAAGTTTTTTCGCCTGCGTTGGTCAGCTCTTTTTCACGCATCATTTCATCGCGAAAAAAATAATCCACCGGCAGAGCATGCCCTTGATCCAGCGCTTCAAACGCCCTATATTCCGAAAGATTTTCACTGTCAAAAATACAAGCCATAATCGGCTTAACACCCTCTTTCAGATGCTCGCTTTTAAGAGCGTTTTTTTCTTCCTTTCTACGCTCTTTGGAGAACGGATTAAAACTCTCAAACATGTCAGCTGGATTAAAATTGCACTTTGATCGGCTCTTTTTCTTCGCCGTCAGCCTCAAAAAAATCCATGTGAGAAAAACCGAATTTACCGGCGATAATATTCGTGGGGAAAGTTTCTATTTTGGTATTCAAATCGCGAACCGTCGTATTATAAAATCGGCGCGACGCCTGAATCTTGTTTTCCGTGTCCGCGAGCTCTCTCTGCAAATCCAAAAAGTTGACGTTGGCTTTAAGATCGGGATAATTTTCCGCCACGGCAAATAAGGTCTTTAAAGTGCCTGACAAAACATTCTCATCCTCTGCCCGCTCCAACGGGCTCCCTCCGGTTGCCACTTTCGCGCGAGCCGCCGTCACGTTCTCCAGCACGCCCTTCTCGTGCGCCATATAACCTTTTACCGCCTCCACCAAATTGGGAATCAAATCATAACGGCGCTTCAACTGCACATCAATGTCCGAAATCGCCTCTTTGGCGCGAAAACGAAGCGTTACCAGCCTGTTATATGTAAAAACCAGCCACAATACCGCAACCCCGGCCACCGCCGCTATAATCGTCAAAGTTGTATTCATATTAAAAATATATTAAATTAAACTTATAAATATATAGTAGCAGCTCTTTGAAAAACCAACAATAACGCCACCGCTGAAAGGAGCAAGACATGAAAAAAGTAAGTATTGGCAAGTTAAGTAACGGAATGAAAGTATACATACAATATGATTTCAGCGCCTCATCTTGTTTGTGGGGCATTGGCATAAAAGCAGGATCCCTCTATGATCCGCAGAGCTTGCTCGGCATGGCGCATTTGACGGAACATGTTATGTGTGCCGAATCCAAAAATCTCTCTAATTACGCAGCGGATCTTTTGTTTGAAAAATTTACCGGCGGACCCGAAGGCAATATTATGATTTCTACCGATAAAACTTGCACATTTTTTGGACCGCTTAATTCGCTTTATTACGAACGGCACATGAAATCGCTTTTTGAAATGTTGTCTCAAATAATAAAAGATCGCGTAATTACGGAAGATCGTTTGGCGGCCGAAAAAGCCGCAATTAATAATGAACACTATCTCCGTGGAGTAGACATAGCGGAAACCATTCCGAGTGAGCTCATACACCAAGCGCTCTACGAGACCAATCTGGCGCGAAACGGCATAGACGGCAATATGGAACATGTGAGATCAGCCACCTTAAAAGAGGTAAGGCAGTTTGTAAAACAATATTACACGCCGCAAAATATGTTTCTTATTTTCCTGGGACCCAATTTCCAAAAAGCCATGGAAATAGCCAAACAAAACTTCGGCGACTGGGATCCTCCAAAAATCCAAACCTTTCCTCCTATAAACATAAAATCCTATGATATTTTCCCCGTATTAAACAGTATAAAATCTTTGGAACTCGCTAAAACAGGCACAAGCCAATACCATGTTATGGTAGGATTTCCCACGGAAACTTATTTAAGTCATGATGCCACAGCTCTAGACATCATCGCGCAACTTATCGCTTTCCGCATGAAACGCCGCCTTCGGGATGCCAATCTGGATTTTAACAAAGGAACATACCGGGCGCTCGGATTTACGGAAAGAACATTTCTCCACGGCATTATTTATTTCGGATTCGCGACACTTGACGCGGAATTCGCCAAATACGGTGAAAATATTATTTTAGAAGAATGCCGCAAACTCAAAACTGAACTGGCGGATCCGAAAGAGCTGGATGCTTGCATTTTTAACTCCTATTACCAATTTTTAGACGCTTTCAAAAATTGTCCCGCGGACTTGGCGGACATGATTTTGAGAGCGGCAACTAACGGGGATACCGAATTGGAAAAAATGCATCTCATCGGACAAAATACGAAAAACATAACCCGAAGCAAGATCCGCGAAGTTGCAAACAAATACTTCACGGATAATTACGCGAGAGCAATATTAAAACCCGTTTTATAAACGGGTTTTATTTTATTAAAATACCGTCAGCTTCGGGCTGACGGTATTTTAATCGCACTATGGCGCTTTGTCTGAAATTTAAAATCCTCCGCCCATTCCGTGCATATCGGGCATAGGAGCGGCTTCTTTCTTCTCGGGAATTTCCGAAACCACTACTTCCGTAGTCAAAAGCATGCTCGCCGCGGAAACCGCGTTCTG
>JBBTRG010000012.1:0-18657 GCA_038065295.1 Patescibacteria group bacterium | reverse complement strand
TGTTTTTCTTTTTGTTCAACCTCGGTCGCCGCGCCCACGCGAATCACCGCCACGCCGCCGGAAAGTTTCGCCATCCTCTCTTCCAATTTTTCGCGGTCAAAAGAAGAATCGGACTGTTCTATCTGACTGCGAATCTGCGCGATCCTATGTTCAATGTCCGTCTTGCCGCCCGCGCCTCCCACGATCGTGGTATTTTCTTTTGTGGCGACTATTTTTTTAGCTTCGCCCAGCATATTCAATTCCGCGCTCTCCAATTTCATTCCGGTTTTTTCAGAAATTACTTTTCCGCCGGTCACCGTGGCGATGTCTTCCAGCATTTCTTCGCGCCTGTCGCCGAACCCCGGCGCTTTCAACGCCAAAGTATGAAAAGTTCCGCGCAATTTATTTAATACCAAAGTCGTCAGCGCGTCCCCATCAACGTCTTCCGCCACAATTACCAATTCTTTTTTGCCTGATTGCGCCAATTTTTCGAGCAAAGGCAATATTTCATTGATGGAAGAAATTTTGCGATCCGTTATTAAAATATAAGCATCTTTGTAAACCGCCTCCATTCTCTCCGCGTTGGTAACCATATAAGGAGAGATGTATCCGCGATCAAACTGCATGCCCTCCACCACTTCCGTAGAAATACCGAAGGTCTGCGCCTCTTCAACCGTAATCACTCCGTCTTTGCCGACTTTCTTTATAATGTCCGCGATCTTGTCGCCTATGGCCGCGTCCTTGGCTGAAATGGTGGCCACTTGCGCAACCTCTTCTTTGTTGGACGGAGATATTTCAATGGAAATATCACGAAGTTTTTTTACTACCGCGTCTGATGCCCGCTCAATGCCACGCTTGATGCCGATAGGACTCGCGCCTGCCGCGATGTTTTTTATACCCTCGGTTACAATCGCCTGCGCCAATAAAGTCGCGGTGGTAGTGCCGTCTCCCGCCACATCGTTAGTTTTGGTGGCAACTTCTTTTACTATTTCCGCGCCCATATTTTCAATCTTGTCCGGAAGTTCTATTTCTTTGGCAATAGTCACACCGTCATTGGTAATGGTCGGCGCGCCGTATCCCTTATCCAAAATCACGTTCCTGCCCTTGGGCCCCAAGGTGACTTTTACGGCGTTAGCCAAGGCATCTACGCCCCGCTTCAACGCCTCTCTCGCTTTTTCATTATAAGTTATTTGTTTTGCTGCCATGTTTTTGTTTAAAACTATTATTCCAAAATCGCCAGAATATCGTCTTCTTTGGCAATCAAATATTCTTTCCCATCAACCTTTATTTCGCTCGGGCCGTATTTAGAAAACAAAACTATCTGCCCCTTTTTAACGGACATGGAAATTAATCACCCGTCCTCCCGGCCCTTGCCCTCGCCCACGGCTACAACCTTGCCTTTCTCCGGCCGCTCTTTTTCCGCCGTATCCGGTATAACGATGCCCGACTTGGTTTTGGTATCCTCCGCCACCGGCTCCAAAAGTACCCTGTCGCCCAATGGCTTGATGCTCAATTTTGACATAAAAATTAATTTTATCGTTTTAGCACTCTTGACCAAAGAGTGCTAATAAGAATTCTATAAAAATAAAAAATCCTGTCAAGCGCCGCGCGCACGCAAAAAAAAGAGGGGGTATTACGCCCCTCTTTTGACTTAATATTTAAAACCTCTTTTCCTAAGCACCCTGTCGCGCTTCTGCTTAGACTTTTTCGTCACCTGACTCCGCTTAACCCATTTGCCGCGCGTGAAAATCTGCATATTGTACGCGAAAACGCCTTCAACCGCGCCGCTGTCCAATTTGACCATGTAAAACTCGTAAGTGTGAGGGTTGGCAGAATCTTCCCTGTGCCAATCGACTATCACGCCTTCTTCAGGTTTTTTCTTCGGGATACTGACGCGAACACGTTCTCCTTTAGCGTACCTCGGAGCGATGAATCCCCGTTTTTTGCAACGCTTGGCCTTTTTATCAGACTGGTGGTGTTCTCCGCATACGAAGCATCGGTAAATAAAAGTGTTGCCTTTCAAAACTGCCCCGCCATTCACAACTCCTGCCGCACCCGCGATTTTTGCACGCGATGCAAAATTAAACGCGCGATCCAGCCACACGGCATTGATTTCCGCCACTATCTCCTCCGGAGTCATGTTGGAAAACAATATATGCCACGCCGCATGTTCTTCCTGCTCCACCACGGAAATATTCCAGGAGTGTCCGCCGCCACCGAGAGATTTGGGACGCCTATGATGCCGACTTTCCTGCTTACGCTTCCTGCGTTCGCGGGCTTTTTCAAGAAATGGAACAAAGTACGAATTTTTCTGTCTTGGCTGCTCCGCAGATTCGACATTCACCACCACTATCATATAGTCGGGATCCAGCCAAATCGTATTGATGATCTTGGCAATTTCTGATGGAATATAATTCTTAAAAAGCATGTGCCATGCAACGTGCTTCCCGATAGAAACATGAGATATATTTGCCGGATCATCCGTGCCGCCTATAGATGTAGGACGCCTATGATGGTCTCCCAGTAATTTGTTGCCCAAAAGAACCTCCTTTGCGGTATAATATTATTTCATTGTCAAAAAACTCTTCGGCTAAACGCTTTTTACAATTCTAACACACTTTAAGATTTTTTCAACCACCTGCCGGTTTGGGATTTTTTATTGTTCATAATATCTTTCAAAACTCCTTCTCCCACCACCTCCCCTCCTTTTTCACCGCCTTCCGGACCCATATCAATGATCCAGTCCGCGTTCCGCAAAACATCCAAATTATGCTCCACGATAAGCACCGAATTTCCCTTGCCCACCAAAGCTGACAACACCGACAAAAGTTTTTGTATGTCATCCGAATGCAACCCCGTGGTCGGTTCGTCCAAAATATATAAAGTTTTGCCGGTTTCTTTTTTTGCCAGCTCATCGGCTAATTTTACGCGCTGCGCTTCTCCGCCGGAAAGCGTGGTCGCCGCCTGTCCCAACTTCATATAACCCAAGCCAACATCAACCAATGTTTGCCAACGCGCAACTAACTGGGGAGAATCTTTAAAAAATAACAGCGCGTCGGCACACGACATATCCAGCACTTCCGCGATATTCAAACCGTTATAAAGTATCCGCAAAACCTCTTGTTTATATCTCGTTCCGCGGCATTCCTCGCATTCCACGAAAATATCCGGCAAAAAATACATATCTATATTTTTCACTCCCTGCCCTTCGCACGCCTCGCAACGGCCGCCTTTTACGTTGAAACTGAAATCTCCCGCCTTGTATTTCTGCGCCATAGCATCGCGCGTTCCGGCAAACAAATCCCTGACAAAAGAAAACGCTCCGGTATAAGTCGCGGGATTGGAACGCGGAGTCTTGCCAATGGGCGACTGATCCATAATCACCACCTTGTCTATCGCGTCCAGCCCAGAAATGGATTTATGCTTGCCTGGGACTTCACGCGTTCCGTGAAAATGACGGCGCAACGCGCGCGCCAAAATATCGTTTACCAGCGTGCTCTTGCCCGATCCGGAAACTCCGGAAACGCAGACCAGCCTCCCTAGAGGAATTTCCACGTTAATATTTTTCAAATTATGTTCGCTCGCGCCGCGTATCGTCAGTTTTGCCAATTTTTTATCAATACCTAGTTTTTTTATTTCAATCCGTTTTTTGCCAGATAAATAATGCCCCGTTAAAGTAGGCGCCCTCTTCAATTCTTCATAAGTTCCCTCAAAAAGCACCTGTCCGCCATGTTTGCCAGCTCCCGGCCCTATATCCACCACCCAGTCCGCCTCTTTTATAGTTTCAATGTCGTGTTCCACCACGAATACCGAATTATCCGCGTCCCGCAAATCTTTTAACGTGGTAATTAATTTGCAATGGTCAGCCGGATGAAGGCCTACCGACGGCTCATCCAATACATATATTACATTTGATAATCCCAGCCCTATCTGCGTTGCCAAACGCACGCGCTGCGCCTCGCCGCCGGATAGAGTATCGGCGGAACGGCCAAGCGAAATATAGCCCAATCCCACACCCAACAAAAATTGCAATCGACCGATAATTTCTTTAAGCAAGGGCGCGACTATTTTATTTTTAGCTTGCTCTTGCATCAAACTCTCAAAAAAATTCAAAGCGTTTTCCGCGGACATGTCTGAAATTCGGGCGATATCGTATTTTTTTCCTCCGACCGTTATAACGACGGCAAGGGCTTCCATATTTAACCTGCGACCGCCGCAATCAGGACAAATGCGAGAACGCATATACTGTTCCAACTCTCCTCTTGCCCAATCCGAATCAGCATCCTTCCATCGTTTTTCCAGATTGGGAATAACTCCTTCGTATTTGTCAGACTGTGATTCTTTTGAAACTTCTTGCCCCACAGATTCTCCGCGCAAGATTAAATCTATTATTTTTGAGGGAAGACTATTTACCGGAACAGTCAAACTAAATTTATGTTTCTCCGCTAGATGTTCCAGCATCCACCAATGCCACGACTTCTTAGAAGCTCCGTACGCGAAACGCGACCATGGCCGTATCGCTCCTTCCGCGAGCGACAAATCTTTGTTGGGCATAATCAATTCCGGCTCAACTTCCAACCGACTCCCCAAACCGGTGCAGCCTCGGCAAGCTCCGTAAGGACTATTAAAAGAAAACAGGCGCGGTTCAATAGCAGGCAAAGCAACCCCGCATTTAACGCATGAAAAATTCTCGCTGAAAATAAGTTCTGCGGCAAGATCTTCGTCAGCAATATCATCAAATCCGCTCCGAGAAAAAAGCGCGCCAACTCTGCCGCTTCCCACCTTAAGCGCCGTGCCCAGCGATTCCAAAAGCCTCGCCCGCTCCGCATGCTTATCCATTATCAGACGATCTATTACTACTTCCAAAGAATGCTTTTTCGCGGGATCCAATTCCAAATCAATCGCCTCTTCAATACGCATAATTCCGCCATCCAAACGCACGCGGAGAAACCCCTGCTTTTGCACGCCCAAAAGCGCCTTTTTATGCTCTCCCCGCTTGGCCGTAACAACAGGCGCCAATATCATTAAATAACGTCCGAAATTCGCGCGCCTTATGCGAGAAACCATCTCTTCCACGCTCTGACGCCTGACCGCGCCGCGGCATTGCGGGCAATGCGGCGATCCAAAATGAGCGAAAAGCACGCGCAAATAGTCATAAATTTCGGTCATAGTTCCCACAGTGGAACGAGGATTGCGGGAAACCAAACGCTGATCAATGGCAATGGTAGGAGATAAGCCGGTTATTTTGTCCACATCCGGTTTTTCACGCACGCCTAGAAACTGCCGCGCATACGAAGACATGGACTCCACAAACCGCCGCTCCGCCTCCGCGTAAATGGTATCAAAAGCCAATGAAGATTTCCCGGAACCCGAAAGTCCGGTGAAAACCACGAGTTTATTTTTAGGAATACTAAGAGAAATGTTTTTGAGGTTATGGACCCTCGCCCCCCGTATATGTATGAAATCTTTTGGATTATCCTTGCGCACCATAACCAAAAACTTTTATTTGACTCTTTAGTATAGCCCGCGACAAACAAAAAAGCAATCCCCCACCCATACATGGGTGGGGGATTTTTATTATCAATATTATTACTTCCCAATTTTTTATAAAATATTCGCCTTGCCTGATTGGCAC
Organism: Patescibacteria group bacterium; assembly: GCA_038065295.1. Classification (GTDB taxonomy): domain Bacteria; phylum Patescibacteriota; class Minisyncoccia; order JACROR01; family JACROR01; genus JACROR01. The sequence goes on along the minus strand of JBBTRG010000012.1, from coordinate 13,043 downwards.
TTATGCGATCTCCTGACTGTTTATATTCAAATATCAAACAACTCTTAAGCCATATTCACCCTAACGCATATTGGCAACAAAAAACAAGCCCTTGCCAAATAAAAAAATCCCGCCGCTCGCAAGCGACGGGATTACTTTTTCATGTTTCGCACTCAAAGATTATTTTTTGCGTGCTTTCGTCCAAAACTACAAACACTTTGGATCCTACGGCAATGCCTCCTTCGTCCTCGCCCTTGGCGAGAATAAAAGTAAGCGGCCGCAAAATCCATTCTTCCACCAAATTAGCTAGAGAACGCGCGCCCAAATCCGGATTGCGGAAACACTCGTCCGCGACGCGCTTTTTGACCGCTTCGTCGATGACAAGCTCAAACTTTTTCGGATGCTTGGCCAGCTTATCCAAAAGTTCGGAAATCGCGCGGGTGTTTAAAATATTCATCATCTCATCGTAAGTCAATTGCTGGCACACGATTATGTTTTTGTCGCCAATGCGTCCCAAAAGCGGAGCGCCAAACGATTTCTTCAGAGCCGATTTGACCGCCTTGAAAGATTCCTCGCTCCTGTCGCGCTTACCCCTTAGGGAGCTTGGCGAATGAAATCCTAATTGAGTCTCGCATGCCATTTTGCTCAAAGCCTCATGCGCCACATTACCCGTCAGACAAACCACCGTTTTGGTGAAATCGGTGATCTCGCCGTTAAGCAAAGTCGCGCGGCCTTCATTCAAAATGGAAAGCAAAATCTGCAAAACATGCGGATGCATCTTTTCCGCTTCATCAAACAAAACAATGGAAGGTATGCCGTCACGGAAAAGAGATTTGATTTCCACAATTTCCTGGCGCAAAGCGATAACTTGCGATTCTACGAATCCGCCCGCCACGGCATCAACCTTTACGGTGCTTTTTTCCAATGCGGTAACTTTTTGCTCCAATTTATCAACCTTGGCGGAAAGCGCCTGTCTGCCGGGCTTGTCTATTTTAGCCTGCGACAGCAAAGCCGGACCGCGATTTTTTACATCCTTTGGATCATCATAACCCACATATCCCGGAGGCGACCCCACAAGCGCCGACAATTCATGCCGCTCTTGGAAGTTTTGCCCTTCAATCAAAGTGAGCGCCAAAGGATCGTCAAACCAGATGCGCGCTAGAGTTTTTATCAATTCGGTTTTACCTACGCCACTCGGACCAAAAAGAGCTATGATCCCCAGTGGCTTGTCGGAAGCGTTTACTCCCACGTCCCTCCGCAATAAGATTTCCAAAACTTTTTTCTTGGCACGCTCCTGACCGGTAATATATCTATCTAGCACATCTTTGTATTTTTTAATGTGTTTGCCGTTAGGCAAAGCATTAAGAACTCGGCGTTTATTCATGGGAATCATCTCCTCCCTTCCGCGCTATTTTGCCCAAAATCGCTACTAGACGCTTATCCAGAATTTCTAACTTTGCCAGCAAATCCGCCAACAAATCTTTATTGGATTTCTTTTGAGGCGGCTTGCCCGTTATATCCAGCCCAGCCGGAAGGTTTTTATTAATCAGCGGCTCTCCTGATGACATGGTAGAAATAATTGCCTGAAAAGCATCGTCAATTTCATCCAAATCATCCAACAAGCTATCCAAAACGAAAAGGATTTCCGTTAGTTGCTCTTTCACGTCATTTGCCCGCAAGAAATAACCTTTGTAATCGTCTCTCACGCCAGCCATCCAACGCACCATCACTAGGCGATGATACTTTGCATAAGAGTGGTGAGGATCGGATTTCAATTTGGCCAAATTGGCCATGACAGACTGAGTCCGTAATATGAATTTTTTCAAAATATCAACACTTTCGCGCAAATCATCGTCAGTTTCCGCCGCTTTACTGATTTCATCCCACGGCAATGCGGAATATGATTCAACAACATCTTTGAACGATTTCAATATGTCGCCTCTCAAGGCGCGCATATCTTGCGACTGCCACGCCGCTTCATCAATATCGGGGACGGGCAAAATAATCACCCTCGCCAACTGCCAGCTTTCCGGACCCGTGACAAAACCTAAAAACTGATAACGCCCAATGGCTTTGAAAGTAAACTGCACCTTTTCGCCCGCTACAATTTGCGCCGGCGACATGTCTTGCAGCATTACCACCGCGCCAAAAGCATAATAGCGGGTTTTTGATATTCCCTGCGGCACGATCAAAACAACGGACTTTTTTTGCCGATGACAATCCGACAATAAACGGTACCCGGGCGCGTCTTCGCCCTCAAAAACGACCGTTAATTGGCCGGTTTGGCCGGGCAAAAAAACGCGCGGCACAATAACATAAGGCAATTCAGCGCTGTTCTGCTTCATCTCCGTTCCTCCTGTTCAAATTTTCAAATTACATTCTTTCCAGTTTAGCGTAATATATAATGTAAGATGTGTCTATAAATAAACACGATTTTACCGCCGCACGAAGAATCTGCTTGACTGCACTACGTTTTACTAATATACTATAGGAATGCTGTTAGTAATTCTCCCCTACATTCAAATAGCCATTTCGGCATTGTTAATTATGGCCGTACTCATGCAAAAACAAGGAACGGGAATCGGTTCCGCTTTTGGAGGAGGAGACGGCGGCTCTTACGCGAGCAGACGTGGTTTTGAAAAGGTGCTTTTCTACGCGACCATAATATTAGCCGTGCTGTTTTTAACCTCGGCTTTCATTAATCTGCTGTTGAAATAAATTTGTTTTTTAATCGGGCGCGGCCGCATAAGGCCGGTCTTGACTCAATGTGTTAGACGCAAAAAAAATTTTCTCATCCTTAAAAAGGCGCGCGAATCTGCCGTCCTTGGATGAAATCAAAATTATTTTCCATACGCTGAAACCGAAAGAAAAAATAACCTTTCTGCTTTTGATTGTTGCGTTCATCGTATCCGTCTTAGGCGTACTGTTTGTCTTGAACGACAAAGTAGCGATAGAGGTTCCGTATCCGGGCGGCACCTTGCACGAAGGCATCGTGGGAACGCCCCGCTTTTTGAACCCGCTCATAGCCGTATCGGACGCCGATCAGGACATCAATCAGCTGGTATACGCCGGACTCCTGAAATCAGACGGGCAAGGAGGGCTGACGCCGGAACTGGCCAAGAGTTATGAAATAAGCCCTGACGGACTCGTATACACTTTTACTTTGAAAGATAACCTGACCTGGCATGATGGCAAACCGATTACCGCGGAAGATGTGGCATTCACCATCAAAACCGCAAAAACTCCGCTCATTAAAAGCCCCAAACGAGCCAATTGGGAAGGCGTGGAAGTTGAAGTACAAAATCCGCTTACCATAAAATTCATTTTAAAAAAACCGTATACCCCATTTTTGGAAAACGCCACGCTCCGAATGCTTCCCAAGCATATTTGGGAAGAAATTACTCCGGATCAAATAAGCTTGAGCCAATTCAACATTGAGCCGGTAGGCGCTGGGCCTTATCGCATCAAAAAAATTTACAGAAATTCTTCCGGCATAATAAATTCATATGTGCTGGAATCATTTAGCGAATATGCCCTGGGAGAACCGTACATAACACGAATGGTTTTTAATTTTTACAATTCGGAATCCGAATTGCTAACTAATTATCTGAACAACGGCATCCAAAGCATGGGATCGATATCGCCCAAAAACATAACGGAAGTGTTGCGCCACGGAAGCGATGTGCACGCCATGACCCTGTCCCGAATATTCGGAGTATTTTTTAATCAAAATAAAAATAAAACGCTGGCCGACTATTCCGTAAGAAAAGCGCTGCTTTTGGCAACCAATAAAGAAAAAATAGTAACCGAAATTTTAGCGGATTACGGAACGACGATTTCCCATCCCATTCCTCCGGGAACTTTCGGCTCAATGAATACAAATGTCTCCGAAGAAAAAACCTACGATCCGGAAGCGGCTAAAAAACTTTTGGAAAAATCGGGATGGAAAAAGAATAAATCCGGCTTTTTTGAAAAATCCAACAAAAAAAGCGCGACAGAACTCGCCATAACACTATCCACATCCATGACACCAGACCTTGTGGCAACGGCGGAAATGCTGAAAAAAATGTGGGAAGAAGTCGGCATTAAAACGGAAATTAAAACTTTTGACATAGGAGATTTTGACAAAAACATTATAAGGCCGAGAGATTACGATGCGTTGCTTTTTGGAGAAATAGCGGGCTATGATCCGGATCCTTTCGCTTTTTGGCATTCCTCGCAAAGAAACGATCCGGGATTAAATATCGCGCTGTACGCCAACATAACGGTTGACCGTCTGCTGGAAGACGCGCGCGCCATATCCGACCCAAAAAAACAAACGCAAAAATACGCAGCGTTCCAAAAAGAAATACAAAAAGACATTCCGGCAATATTCCTATACTCCCCGCATTATCTGTATGCCGTGCCCAATTACCTCAAAGGCAACGACACAGCGCACATCACGACACCGTCAGAAAGATTCGCGACAGTCAATCAATGGTACATAGATACCAAAAAAGTATGGAAGTTTCTATTGGACTGATTGGTATCGATCCTAAAATAAATATCAAGGGCAGGTGGTGAAATTGGCAAACACGCACGCTTCAGGAGCGTGTGCCGCAAGGCTTAAGGGTTCAAATCCCTTCCTGCCCACCAAATAATAATTAATATTATCAGCTAAAATAAATCGTAATGATAACAAACAGAAGACGCGCGGACTCTCCGGTCAGGCGCCAAACCGCAGTTCGTTTTTACGGCGCCCAAGAAACGCGCAAAGACAAACACGTACGCGTAGTGCCCCTGGGAGGGCTGGAGGAAGTCGGCAGAAACATGATGTATATGGAATATTATGAGCCGGGCTCTCCCTACCACGGCGACATAATAATTATTGATATGGGACTCCAATTTCCCGAAGACAATATGCCGGGGATTGATTACATAATCCCTAATGTGGCATCTCTCGTACCAAAACGCCACAAAATAAAAGGCGTCATAATTACCCACGCGCATTATGACCACATAGGAGGTATTCCGCATCTAATGCCTAGACTCGGCAGAAACATTCCGCTATTCGGGACCGATCTTACTCTCGCCATAATTAAAAAACGCCAGGACGACAGTAGGCCAGCTACGCCGCTCAATCTCAAAGAGGTCAACAATAAAAGCAAAATAAAATTAGGACCCTTTTTGCTTGAATTTTACGGAATTTCCCACAACATACCGGCATCAGTGGGAGTAGTCGTCACCACGCCTGTCGGAATCATAGTCCACACCGGAGATTTCAAACTTGATCTTAAATCGGATATCGCCGGAAAAACCGACATAGAAAAAATAAAAGCCCTGGGGAAGAAAAATGTTCTTCTTCTGATGTCGGACAGTACCAATGCCCGCGAAGCAGGCAGCCAGTTTTCCGAAAAAGACATCACCGTGGAAATTGAAACCATAGTCAAAGACGCGAAAGGCAGGCTCATATTCGGCACGTTTGCGTCGCTCCTCGGCCGCTTGAACGAAATAATCCAGCTAGCGGAAAAGCATAAAAAGAAAGTAGTCATTGAAGGTTATTCCATGAAAACCAACATTGAAATAGCCGTACGCTTGGGCTACATGAAATTCAACAAAAAAACCATAATCCCCGTACAAGAAGTGCCCAATTATCCGCCGCATAAAATAATGATTCTGGCCACGGGAGCGCAGGGCGAAGACAACGCCGTACTGATGCGCATAGTGGACAAACGCCACAAATATCTCCGCATCCAACCCGGCGACACGGTAGTATTCTCCTCATCTGTAATTCCCGGCAACGAACGATCAGTACAGCATTTAACGGACAAGCTTTATCGCGATGGAGCCGAAGTCATAAATTACAAAATGTTGGATATTCATGCCGGAGGCCATGCCAAACAAGAAGACCTGAAATTAATGATCACCCTGGTAAAGCCGCAATATCTTATGCCTATTGAAGGCAATCATGCGTTCCTTAAAATTCACGGAAAAATCGCCAAACAAACCGGCATGAAAGACAATCAGCTTATCTTCGCTGACAACGGACAAATCGTGGAAGCCTACAAAACAGGGGTAAGACTCACCAAAGAGCGCGTTCCCGCCAATTATGTAATGGTAGACGGCTTGGGTGTCGGCGACATGCAAGAGGTAGTGCTCCGCGACCGGCAAGCGCTCGCGGAAGACGGCATTTTCGTGGTAATCGCCGCGGTGGACAGCACGACGGGCAAAGTCAAAGGATCGCCTGATATAATTTCGCGCGGATTTATCTACCTCCGCGAATCCAAACAACTCTTGTATGAGGCCAGGCAATTAACGCTCAAAATCATAGAAGAGACTACCGCCAATATGCATCCCGTGAACTGGGAATACGTCAAAGACACTCTGAAAGAGCGGTTGGGCCAGTATCTATTTACCAAAACCGAAAAGCGTCCCATGGTTCTGTCGGTCATAATTGAAGTTTAATAAAAAATCCCCCCGCTAAACGGGGGATTTTTTATTTCCACAAACTCTGTTTATTTTCCGCTGATATTTAACTGATTTTCTTCCACGAACGAACGCAACACATCCTGCGCGGCAACCACCCTCACCACCTCATCCATCAAAATTATAATTACCGGCACCAACACTATCAGCAAAACGGTTCCGATAATTTTTTCTTTTCTGCTCCAATTCTGCATCCACACGTCATAAAGCAAAAGCATCGCGTACGCGCTCACGGAAAATGGGATTATCAAAGTTATCAAAAATATAACGCCCCAGAAAAGATATGCCAAACCGAGCAAGGTGCCCGACTGAGCCAGCGTGTATATTATGAATTTTATGGCCGTCCAGACATTACCGGAATAAAACACCGCGAAATACATAAAAAACAAAAGATATAAAATGGTAAGCGCTGACTGCCATACGGGCGCGAAATAAAACCTGAAAACTTCTCTCCAATAAGGCCTCTGTGACATTAAATTATTATCCATGGTTATTTAACTAATTTGTAATGCCTTACAATTTTTTATGATAGCACGAAAGGCGCGTTTTGTTAAGGACTGAAAGATATATGATATACTAAATATTATGAAAGAAGTGGTATTCAGCGGAGTACAACCTTCGGGTAACATACATATAGGCAATTATTTGGGCGCCATAGAACAATGGGTGGAGCTTCAAGCCTCCGATAAATACAAAAGTATTTTTTGTATAGTGGACGAACACGCCATAACCGTACCGCAAAAACCGGAAGAATTACGGCGCAAAATTAAAGAGGTGGCCATGATATATCTGGCGGCGGGCATAGACCCCAAAAAGTCCACCATATTTATCCAATCCCATGTTCCGGAACACACCGAATTGGCGTGGCTGTTAAACACCATTACGCCGTTCGGCGACCTGCAAAGAATGACCCAATTCAAAGACAAGGCCGGCAAACAAAAATCCATTCTCGCAGGGCTGTTCAATTATCCCGTGCTAATGGCCGCCGATATTTTGCTTTACCAAACCGATGTCGTGCCCGTGGGCGAAGACCAGGTACAACACGTGGAATTAACGAGAGAAATCGCGAAAAAATTCAACCGTCTTTACGGCGAAGTATTTCGCGTTCCCAATGTTGCCCTAAAAAAAGAAATCAAAAGAATCATGGGGCTGGATGACCCCACCAAAAAAATGTCCAAATCCGCGAAAAATACCGCCAACTACATTGCGTTGCTTGACGAACCGGAGATTATACATAAAAAAATAAAATCCGCGGTTACGGATTCGGAAGCGGAAATAAAATATGATTTGGAAAACAAGCCGGCCATCTCCAACTTGCTCGCCATTTACAGCGGATTTTCCAAGAAACCGATAAAAGAAATTGAAAAGACATACAAGGACGCTGGATACGCAACATTCAAAAAAGATTTGGCGGAAATTATCGTAATGAGCCTGGAGCCGATCCAAAAAAAATACAAAGAATTGGAAAAAAATCCGCGAACAATGGAAAAAATACTGGAAGCGGGAGCAAAAGACGCCGAAAAAATCGCCCATCAAACGCTAAAAGCGGCTAAAAACGCTATGGGGCTTTAATTTTTAATGCTGGTATTTATTGACGAAAGTCGTCAACTCTTTTATTTTTTCCTCCAACAAAGATTTTTTAGCGGCCTCAATATTTAATCGCAATAAAGGCTCGGTTTCCGAACGCCTCGCGTTAAACCACCAATCCGGATACTCCACCGTCAGTCCGTCAATAAAAATTTTCTTGCCATCTTTGTATCTTTTGGACAGACCTTGCAAAATATTGTCCGTCCTGCCCATATCGGGCAATTTAAAATTGTATTCGCGCGAGTGAAAATAAACATCATAAGGCTCCAAAAGCGCGGAAAATGTTTTCCGCGAACCAGCGAAAATATTCAACATGTAGATTAGCGCGAGCAACGCCGAATCCGCCGAGAAAAAATCCCTGAAATAATAATGTCCGGAAACTTCACCCGCCAATAGTGCCTTGGTTTTTCGCATGGCGTTTTTTATATTCAAGTGCCCGGTTTTAACACGCCTTATCTTCGCCCCTCTTGCTTTACCGACATCAAAAACTATTTTTCCTGAAGCGGATTCAATCAACACCGTGTCTCCTTTTTTAGCCAAATTATCCGCCAAAAGCGCTGTCACCAAATCCCCCCGCACGGATTGCCCATGCTCATCCAAAAACACTATTCTGTCGCCGTCGGCATCCAACACAAATCCAAAATCCGCGCCTTTATGTATCACCAGCTCCTTGGCGCGCTGCACCGCCTCGGGCTCCAAAGGGTTCGGCGAATGATTGGAAAATCTGCCGTCAGGATCAAAATAAAGCGGCCAATAAGACACTTCCAACTTATCAAACAACAACTTAAGGAGCCCCCCTCCCGCGCCGTTGGACGCGTCAGCCACCACGCGAAAAGCGCTATTTACGCCATCGTGCGAGAATGACGCCAAAAAATCCACATAAGCGGAAGCAATATCGCTTTTTACCAACCTCCCTTTTTCATCCACAGTTGGCGCGGAAACAACACACCATTTTTTAATTTCCGCGGGACTGACGGGTAACGCCCCATTACCCACCAATTTTATGCCATTATACTCCGAAGGATTATGAGACGCGGTTATAACCGCTCCGCCATCGGCTTTTAGAAAATTCACCGCGAAATACATCATAGGAGTCGTGGAAAGCCCGATTTCCACCACATCGGCGGAAGTATCCAAACATCCATTGACAAAAGCCTTGCATAATTCGGGCGACGACAATCTGGCGTCTTTGCCCACCACTATTTTAAGATTTTTTTTCTTGGTTTTTTTCAGCAAATACCGGCAAAACGCCACGCCAATACGGTAAGCAGCTTCTTGGTTTATTTCCTCGGGGTAAATTCCCCTGATGTCGTAGGCTTTAAATATGATGGGATTTAGTTTGATCTTCATTGGTATTTATTTTAACATAACTTGATATGAAAATCGGAATCGTGGGCATGCCAAATGTTGGCAAATCAACGCTTTTTCAGGCGCTGACTCAAAAAGTTGTGGATACCTCCAACTACCCTTTCGCGACCATTGAACCCAATGTAGGCGTAGTTGCCGTGCCCGACCCGCGATTAAATGAACTTGCCCGACTATCCAAATCCGGGCGTGTCGTACCGGCAATCGTTGAATTCGTGGACATCGCGGGACTGGTCAAAGGCGCGAGTACCGGCGAAGGATTGGGCAACCAATTTTTACAGCACATACGGGAAGTGGACGCCATACTGGAAGTTGTGCGCGCGTTTGAAAAATCCGATGTGACGCATGTTGAGGGAGCCGTGAATCCCAAACGGGATATGGAAATCATTTTAACCGAACTGGCGTTAAAAGATTTGGACACCGTAACCCGCCACATTCCCAAGGTGGAAAAAGAATTGAGATCCGCGGGAAAAGAAGCGGCCGTAAAAATAGAAGCGGAAGTTACCGCTTTCGCCTCCATCAAAACCAAACTGGAAGCGGGCGCGCCAGCACACGACATGAACGAAACGGAACGCGCGCTCTCGCAAAGCATAAACTTGCTTACCGCCAAGCCTTTCATGTATCTAGTCAACGGCGATCCTAAAAAAACCGATCTCAAAAATTTTCCGCCCAACTCTTTCGTATTGGACATAAAAGAAGAATTGGACGCGGCGAATATGTCGGCCGAGGAGCGGCAAGAATTGGGAATACAAAACGGATTGGAAATCATCATTAAAACCGGATACAAAATGCTGGGACTGATATCGTTTCTCACGACCGGTGAAAAAGAAACCCGCGCGTGGACCATCAAAAACGGCTCTACCGCCAAACAAGCCGGCGCCGCCATTCACACCGATTTTGAAACCAAATTCATAAAAGCAAGCGTCATTTTCTGGGAAGATTTGGTAAAAACAGGCAGTATGGCCAAAGCGCGCGAACTTGGGCTCCTCCGCACCGAGGGCAAGGAATACATCGTCAAAGACGGAGATGTGATGGAATTTAAGATCTAGCCATGGCACATTATCACATGCTATTGACAAAATACCATAAAAATGCTAATATTTAATTTAAAGTACGGTAACTTAAAAACTGAAAAACGATCTTTAAGGAGGACGGATCATGTCAACTAAAGTAGAAATGTGCCGATTAGGTGCGCCGTTCATAGGAATACTGGCGATTCTTGCCAGCATTAGCTTAGCTATAATGTTTGGCATACCGCTCTTACCCGCAGTACTGGCCGTGTCTTCGGTGGCCATGGTCTTGTTTGTTGCAGCCCACGATTTCAAACCCTAAGCCAAGTAAAAGAAATCATGACCACTCGCCGGAACGCTAACAGCGTTCCGGTTTTTTATTTACCGCAATTACACCTAGATTGTACTGGTGAGGGCTTGCACCCTTCTCATATTTGCGGTAATATAATCCCTATGGAAAACGAATTGAAAGAACCTGAAATTGCCGAGGAGCTCGTGGACGCGAGCGAATTTGTCGTACCCGCGGATCCCAAATTCTATGAACTTTCCTACTTATTAAAGCCGGGACTTGACGAAACCAACCTCGCCCAAGCTACGGACGCAATGAGATCGGCCATCTCCAACCTCAAAGGCATAATCGTGGAAGAAACGGCGCCCGAAGCCAAAAGGCTTTGGTATAAAATAGAAAAAACCGCCGAAGGCATCCGAGGCTGCATAAAATTCATGCTAAAACCGGATCAAATGGAGTCTCTGAAAAAACAGCTGGATAAAAATCCAAAAATACTAAGAATGTCCCTCACCAAAGTCACCAAAGAAAGAATGAACCAAAGACAAAGACCTGCCGCCAAGAAAACCACGACCGAGAAAACCGCGACCACCGAAGAAATAGACAAACAATTAGAGGAGTTATTGGGTTAAAAACAAAATATGAATTTAAACAAAGTATTTTTAATAGGCAACTTGACCCGCGATCCGGAAATGCGCACCTTGCCTTCCGGCAAACCGGTTGTTAATTTCGGCATAGCCACCAACCGCGTATGGAAAGACCAAAACGGCGCCAAACAGCAAGACACGCAATTTCATAATATAGTTATGTTCGGCAAACTGGCGGAAATCGCCAAACAATATCTGACCAAGGGGGCGCTCACCATGATAGAAGGTCGCATACAAACGCGCTCCTGGCAGGCCAAAGACGGCAGCAAACGATACACCACGGAAGTAATAGCCGATGGCATGCAAATGGGACCAAGAGGAGCCAAAACAGACGTTCCCCGAGCTCCTGCCGAACAAATGCCTCCGCAAGAGCATTTAGACACCATAGAATATCCGGAAGAGAGCATTAATCCGGACGACATACCTTTCTAATCTAATGCCAAAAAATATGGACAAACAATGTTATTTTTGCACTAGCAGTAATAAGGCTCCTGATTATAAAGACGCGGACACTCTCCGAAAATTTATAAATCCTCAATCCAAAATTCTGCCGCGAAAGCGTACCGGCATGTGCGCGCTTCATCAACGCAAACTGGCGCGCGCCATCAAGCACGCGAGAGAACTTGCCGTAATTCCCTACACCAGCCGCTAGACAATTAAATTAAGACTTTGCTTTTTCTTTAATATCTTTGACTATTTCAGAGGTAATTTTCGGATTTTCTTTGAGAAAATTTTTGGCATTTTCGTATCCATGCCCCAGCTTTTGCGCGCCGTAAGAATACGCGGCGCCTGATTTTTTAATTATTTCGTGCTTTTCGCCTAAATTCAAAATATCTCCGGTGTACGAAATGCCCTCGTTATACATTATGTCAAACTCCGCGGTCCGAAACGGCGCGGCTACTTTGTTTTTCACCACCTTAACGCGAACACGATTGCCTATGACCTCTTCTCCCTTTTTAATCTGCGCGGCTCGGCGCACGTCAATCCTGACCGAAGAATAAAATTTAAGCGCCTTACCGCCTGGCGTAGTTTCGGGATTGCCGAACATAATGCCTATCTGCATCCTGATTTGGTTTATAAATATCACCACGGTTTTGGATTTCGCGGTAATAGCGGTCAATTTACGGAGCGCCTGCGACATAAGCCGCGCCTGCAAACCAATATGTGTGGCACCCATCTCACCTTCAATTTCCGCGCGGGGGGTTAACGCCGCCACAGAGTCAATCACGATAACATCCAGACTTCCCGAACGCACCAAGCCCTCCACAATGTCCAATGCCTGCTCGCCGGTATCCGGTTGCGACACCAAGAGATCATCTATTTTTACTCCGATTTTTTTGGCATATTCGGGGTCTAACGCGTGTTCGGCATCCACAAAAGCGCACAAACCGCCCTTCTTTTGCGCCTCGGCCACTATATGCAAAGCAAGCGTAGTCTTGCCAGACGACTCCGGCCCGAATACCTCTATAATTCTGCCACGTGGCACGCCTCCCACGCCCAAAGCCAAATCCAAACCCAAAGAACCAGTGGGAATACTATCCACATCCACCCTTCGCGCACTGCCTAATTTCATAATCGCTCCTTCGCCGTACTTAGCCTGAATTTCTTTGATGGTGGCTTCTACTGCGCTATATTTATCCGTTTGTTTTACAATTTTTTTATTCATAATATTTTAAAACCTTTAAATATTTTATTATTGTACCA
>JBBTRG010000011.1:0-6724 GCA_038065295.1 Patescibacteria group bacterium | reverse complement strand
CTATGGCGCATTTTTACGGCGGAGACCGCCTCCATCGCCTTGGTCACCTTGTGCGCCTTATCCACGCCGCGTATTTTTTCTTTTATGGATTTTAATGACATTATTTTGCGAACAATTCGTTATGCGTATTTATAAAATCCGACAACGCTTCTTTCAAAAGTTTCTCAATTTCCTCGGTTATATCCCGATCGCGTTTCAATTTTTCAAATATTTCAGGCTTCTCCATGTCTATGTACGCCAAAAATTTTTCTTCCACCTCGCCCACCCTTTCCACCGGAGCCTGATTTAAAAGCCCGTTTACGGCGGCATAAATAATCGGCACCTGACGTTCAAAACCGAGCGGCATATTTTTGTTCTGTTTTAACGCCTCGCTCAATCGCTTTCCGCTTTCTATGCGGCGCTTAGTATTTTCGTCCAAGTCCTGGCTGAATTGCACGAACGCTTCCAATTCCCTGAATTGCGCAAGTTCCAAACGAATTTTTCCGGCCACTTTTTTCATAGCCTTGGTCTGTGCCGCCGAACCCACGCGAGACACCGACAATCCTACATTAATGGCGGGCTTCATGCCACGGTTAAAAAGTTCCGCGTCCAGATAAATCTGCCCGTCCGTAATGGAAATAACATTGGTCGGAATATAAGCAGAGACATCGCTTTCCTGCGTTTCAATAATGGGAAGAGCGGTAAGCGATCCGCCTCCTTTCTCGTCAGACAATTTGGCGGCGCGCTCAAGCAAACGCGAATGCAGATAAAAAATATCCCCGGGATACGCCTCTCTGCCCGGCGGACGGCGCAAAAGAAGCGACATTTGCCGATAAGCGACCGCTTGTTTGGACAAATCATCATAGATCACCAGCGCGTCCTTGCCTTGATCCATAAAATATTCGCCTATGGCGGCACCGGCATAAGGCGCCAAAAATTGAAGCGCCGCGGAAACCGAAGCCGGAGCGGATACCACCACCGTATATTCCATGGCTCCGCGCCGTTCCAACTCCGCCACAATACGGGCGGTTTTGGATTCTTTCTGCCCTATGGCGACATAAATACAAACCGGCCTCGCTTCTTTAGGCTCGTTTTTCTGATTCAAAATCGCATCTATGGCGAGCGTGGTCTTACCCGTGGAACGGTCGCCGATTATAAGTTCTCGCTGTCCGCGGCCGATTGGAGTCATGGAATCAATCGCTTTGATACCAGTATGAAGAGGGGCATTAACCGATTGACGATCAATCACGCCGTACGCCTCACGCTCTATCGGCATATAATTTGCGATAGAAAACTTACCCTTGCCGTCCAACGCTTCACCCAACGGATTCACCACTCGGCCTATAATTTCTTCGGAAACCGGAATAGAAAGCACCTTTCCCAAACTTTTCACGAGTGTACCCTCTTTTACGCGTCCGGCATTGCCCAAAATAACCACCTTCACCACATCTTCTTCCAAGTTCAAAACCTGCCCATAAACCAATTCCGCGCCTTCAATGGCGTCTTGCAACTCCATACCCTCGCTTTCGTCAAAAACTACCATTTCGGACATCACCGCGTCAGTCAATCCTTCCACTTCGGCCACTCCGTCACCCGCGCGAACAACCCTTCCCACTTGTTCCAATTTCTCCTTGCCCGAAAAATTTTCAATCTCTTTTTTAATTTTTTCTATTATTACGTTATCCATGGAATTAAAATTATGTAAAAATTACGCGGCAATAAATTTGCGGTAAAGCTCGATTAACATTCTCTTGAAACTGCGATCCAAAATCATATCCCTCTTCTCCGCCCGAAAACCGCCGATAAGAGACAAGTCTTCTTCTATTATCGCTCCTTTTGCCTCAAAGCCCGCCTGTCCCGCGTATTCCGCCGCCTCTTCCGTATAACGCTTTGCCGCCGATTTGTCCGCCACCGTAATCCTGGTGGCATTATATTTTTCTTCTTTGCCGCGTATCCGTGCAAAATCTTTTAAAATATATGACAGCAAAGACATATGTCCTTTTGCCCGCAAAATCGCGATGAAATTGGCAAAAAGCGCGTCCACCGATTCCCGGTTCCTGCCTTGCAACGACTTATGAAGCGCTTGCGCGTAATATTTTGACAGCATATTATTTGACTTTTTCCCGCAAAAGTTTTTCCATGCCGAGCACGGCTAATTTCGCGATTGCCTCACGGCTCGCTTCCATTATTTTTCTTTGTTCTTCTTTGGCACGCATCTCGGATTCGCGGATCAGCCGCTCGGTTTTTTTCTCAGCTTCGTCCAAAATTTCCCGTTCCTTTGCCGCACAGCGCTCTTCCGCGCGCAAAACGATATTTTCCGCCTCGGTTGTCGCTCCAGATAAAATAATTTTCTTTTCCTCCATCACCTCCGAGAGTTTCACCGCGGCATCTTTCGCGTCTTGCACTCCTTTTTCAATCAAAAGCCTTCGCCGCTCCAACATCGCCACCACCGGACGATACAAAAAATACCACAAAACCAGCAAAAGAATTCCAAAATTAACTATTTGGACCGCTAACAATTTCCAATTAATTCCAAAAACGCCGAAAATATTTTCCATCGCGCGCCTTAAATTATGTAAACTTAATGATAAACGCGACAACCAGCGCGAAGATCGCGAGCGCCTCTGTAAACGCGATACCCACGAACATCACTGCCTGAATCTTGCCGCTCGCTGCCGGATTGCGTCCAATCGCCTCCAGCGCCTTAGCGACCAAAAACCCAATACCCAAAGCGGGACCCAACACGCCCAAGCCCACGGCTAAGGCCATACCAAATGTTTTTGCTACTTCTATATCCATAATATTTTTTAATTACTAATAAATAATTTATTAAATAAAATCTTAGTGGGGCTCGGCAATCGCTATTTTTACGAAGAAAAGCGTGAGTACCGCAAAAATCGCCGCCTGGATAAACCCCACAAACACCTCAAAGATCATAAGCGGCACTGGCAGAAACGCGGGAACGAAAAACGCTATCACCAGAATCAGCACCTCCCCCGCGAAAATATTTCCGAACAAACGGAAAGAAAAAGAAACCAAACGAGCTACTTCGCTGAAAGTTTCTATAATCCCCATCATGAATCCGGTAACAGATTTAAAATTAACAAATTTGCCGGCGTATTTCAAGAATCCAAGAGTCGCGACGCCCGTTATTTCAATGGCAAAAAAAGCGATAATGGCCATGGCGAGCGTCATGTTCAAATCCGTATTCACGGAACGAAACAGCGGCAAAAATTCTTTCGCGCCATGCTTCTCCGCGAAAAATCCTACACTGCCTATGCCCGGAGTAAATTCCAGGAGATTGGCGGTAAAAATAAACAAAAAAATCGTGGCAAGCAGGGGGAATAGTCGCTGCGCTAATTTTTTATTCTCTAGGGTTTCTTCCATATAATCCAAAACGAATCCGAACGCGCTCTCAAAAAGAATTTGCAGTTTGCCAGGAATCAATTTCAAATTGCGGCCGACCAAAAAGGCGAGCGCGATTAAAACCGCCATCACGCCCCAACTGGTGACCAGCGTGTTGGTTATGGGAACCCCCAAAAATTCAAAAATCACTTCGGGCGACAGCGCAATATGAATTCCTTCGCTCATGCCAAAAATTATAACGCATTACGGCTAATTTTCCAGTCTACGACTTGTGGCTTGAAAACCTGTCTTTGTCCCGCTTCATCACTTTATCCATACTTTTTCTTATGGCACGATCCATATCCAAATGATTAGAATTGGCAAAACACATGAGCGTATACATTATATCTCCCATTTCTTCTTCCATATCCTGTTCTTTTTCACTGTCTTTCTTGGGCTTTTCTCCGTAAAGATGATTTACCAAACGCGCAAATTCCCCGCACTCTTCAAAAAGACGCGCAAGAATCGCGAGCGGCGACCAATATGGCCAACCGCGCTCTTTGAACCATAAATCCAATTCCTCCTGATATTGTTTCATAAAAAATTAATTTTAATAATGTTAATAATGCCGATTAAATAAAAAGAGAGCTGTTGAGCTCTCTTTATTCTAAACCATTATTTGTGGAGCAGCCACTCAAATGCAAGCGCCGCGGAAACCGCCACACCAAAAAACAAAATCTCTGCCCCGCGATTTACCCGAAAATCGTGAAAATACATCCCCAAACAAAAGAACAAAACCGCCAACAACGCGCTCAAAAACAGCTTCATCTCCTTATGTCCTCCGTAAAACTTCTTTCCTATATATTATCCGCGCCGCGATTTATGTCAAAGCATCTATTACCAAATTCTGTCCACCAAAGACCGAAGCAAGCGATCAAACCAATCTGGGCGATACATTGATGGTGTAAAAACCTCCGAAACACTTTTCCACTCCTCAATAATTTTCCCGAGCTCCTCCACCATTTTCTTATCGGTAAAAACTACGCCCGCCTCCGTATTGGAGCTGAAAGAAAACGGATCAATATTGTGCGAACCAACCATTCCTTCACGCCCGTCCAAAAACAAAGCTTTGGCGTGATTCATTTCGGGATGAAGGTAAAATACCACTCCCAAAGCATGCAGTTTAGGAATGAAAATATAATTCATGCGATCAAAAATCGGATGATCGGTATGCCGAGGCAGCAATACTTCAACCCGCACGCCACGAAGCACCGCCTGATGAAGTACGCCTACCAGCCATCGACGGGGAGCAAAATACGGGGTAACGATGATAACGCTTTCCTTCGCATCGCTCAATTTAGCGCGATAATGCCGCGCCAATGGACTTTTTAAAGCAAAATACTGTCTCCCAAAAAATTTAATTCTTGTCTGCTGTAAGAAATTTTTTCTCCGCAGATACGACAGCACTTCTTGGTCTTGCCCTCCGCAGTCGCGATAACTTCTGGCAAAAGATCTTATGACCCCGCGCGCTATCCTGCCGGATAAACGCACCTGCAGATCGTTCCATTTCCGAAACGACTTGCTTATGTTCACTCCGCCCAAAAAAGCGATTTTCCCGTCCACCACCAGGATTTTCTTATGGGTATGACGCAACCAATAACTGAAAAAATGAATTTCCACGCCCGCTTCACGCAATCGAGCGACATCTTCCGTGCGCAAAGCGCTGCTGCCGAACGCGTCCACCACCAATTTAACCTTAACTCCATCTCGCGCTTTCTGCTTCAAAATATCAAAGAAATGATGCGTTTCCGTGTCATCTGCGAAAATATACATCTCTAGAAAAATAGATTTTGCCGCTCCGGCAATCGCTTCAAACATTGCGTCCCATGCTTTTTCAGAGGTTGTATAAAATTTGTATCGCATGCCCCTTACATTAAACGTAATTCACCCGGATTGCAATTTCCGCCAAAATTGGTTATATTCATAGTCAGCAACTTAACAAAGAGGAGGGTATGTACAATGAAGGATGCGGCGAAGAAGTTTTGGCAGTTGATAAAAGCCGGCATTGTGCCTCTTTTTGCGTTATCCGTTCCCATATATTTAATCTATTGGATTTGGATGTTCGTAAATAATGCCGGTTTGCACCTGACGCATAATCCTTATTATGATGTTCCGATTACCATTGCCATTGCCGTCTTGTCGGCCTGTCTATGCGGCTACCTGGTAACCCGCGAATGGTTCATCAGTTTCGCGAAAGAATTTCTGCTGGAAATACCGCTCGTGAACTGGCTGGTGGTGGTATTCATTCTGCCGAAACGAAAACTGAATCTGGTGGAAATCAGAACGGTATGGGGACCGACTCCGGAAGAAAGCGGCTGGGAATACGGCATGGAAACCTGCGACCCGTGGGAAGAAAATGGCATACTCTACCACCGCGTGCACACCTTGGGCTGGATGGGACGGCTGTTTTCCAAGGTAGGCGACAAAAACATCAGGCTGGTAGAAGAACCTCCCCACAAAATCTGGCTACGCATATTCTCTCTCGGCATCCTATAAAATACCTGTAAGGTGAATGTACTGCGACCAAAATCTCCCGCCCAAGGCGGGAGATTTTTAAATAATCACTTATAATCAATTAGCGCATTTTTGTTCCAGTAGCTGTACTTTTCTTTTCATGCTTTCAAATTTTTTCTCACAGCTTTGCATGGCTTTTTTATAAATAATCAAATAATGGTTGCGATTTAATTCCTTAAATTCCGCTCCGTCTAATTTGTTTACAGGAAGCACGCCAAAATCAGCGCAAGCGCATGCCGCAAATCCGCTTTCCGGTTCAAAATCAACCATAATATCGTCTTTAATAAAAGTATGGGGATAGTCCTTGTATTGCTGATAGCCAAGATCTTTCATAATATTCAAAAATTCCGCGAACTTATCGCCCAGCCACTCATCGGGAATCACAATATCCAAATCGCCCACCTCGTCATAAACTTCGGTAACCCTATACAAGCCGACTGATCCGTAAAGAATCGGAATAATGCTCTGCCGGTTTAACCCTTTGGCAATATTCAAAAAAGCCGCAAATTTTTCTTCAAACTTAGTAATCATATATAGTAAATAAACTTTGGTGGCGCCAAAATACTTGCGTATTTCGGCATCCTACAAAAACATAGTCGTCCGCAAAACGGGACTCTTTGTTTTTGTGGTCATTATACGACAAAGTTAGAACCTTTTTCGAGCAAAATTTGGACTGATTTACCCCTTCATGCACCCCTTCATTCGGTCAGTCGCAGGATGAAGGGGTAGCACAACCGATTTGTCTTATATTTACTGGCTTTTCTCCTCCTGACCCTTCAAAATCCCAAACCCGACTTCACTCCGCTACGCCCCCATTCCACGCTTG
>JBBTRG010000010.1:0-28267 GCA_038065295.1 Patescibacteria group bacterium | reverse complement strand
GCAAACACTGTCACCCCAGCCAATAAATAAAAAGTTTTTAATTTGTCCAATTAAGGGCAGTGATGCCAATGGACAACCGCTTACTTCGCATACAGTAAAAATCAGCGCGGTTTTAGATCATTCTGGTACGGTTATTGACTTTGAAAGCAAAAATCATTGGGGCAAAAGCGCAAAGGATAAAAGAGTTAAAGCATTTAACGGTGAGGTTGGAGAAAATGAGCCAACATTTTCTCCGCCATTTGGTTATAGCAAAACGGACAACACCCCATTCTTAAGAAATGCAATAAACTATGTTGGAGTTTATGATGCGAAAGATAAATATCAAAAAACTTGTTATCTGAATTATGATGGTCATGCGGGTTACGATTTTCCGTATTCACCAGGCACTCCAGTAGTTGCACCCGCAAATGGCTTATTATTTAAAGCCGCGGAAGGCAAGGATAAAATTTATGGCGCAAACTGGAGCAAAGACCACTCTTTTTATATAGAACACGCAAATGGATTTATAACCTGGTTTCGCCATTGTGAGAAAATGGAAGATAAAATTGAAAATGAAATAGGGAGTGATTCTAGTAAACATAGCCAAGTGGAACGAGGCCAAGTAATTGCCCATACAGGAAAGTTTGAGAACTGGAAAGCGGATGGCACATCTCCTCATTTACATTTTGAAGTGAGAAATTCTAATGGGAACATTGTCGATCCATATTTGGATGAATTATGGGAAGTCTAAAATAAGATACAGTTATGAGGCGCCCATCTCGCGGCTCATTTGTCTCATTTTCAAAATAGATACCGACCGACCTACATCAAATTATGCTCTGGAAAATAGACCCGAAAACCCTTACGATGCTTGCATAAGCAAAGTTCTAGACCGACTCACACCGCTAGATTTCCAACTTTGAACTAAGGTGAAATAAGGCGGATATGCAATATTACGAAAAGCCAAAATTCAAGCTTTATCATGCCAACTGTTTGGATTGGTTAGCCGAACTTTCAGAAAATGCGGTTGATATGGTTTCTGCCGATCCGCTTGTGTTGCGCACGGCACGGCGCGCGCGGTATAATGATTTAATCCATGGTAATTATAGAAAGTTATCTCGTATATATTGCGATTGGGGCGGCGGCGTTGGCGCTCACGGCCTTATTTTGGGTAATCAGTTTTGAATGGCGGCTGAAAAAACTGTTCCGCGGCAGCGCGGAGAAAGATTTGCAGGGCGTGCTTGTCGGGTTGAGGCGCGATGCGGATAAACTTCGCGGCGATGTCTCCGAAATACAAAAATATCTAGAGGCGGCGGAGCCGCGCATAGCGGCTAGCGTCAAGCACGTCGGCGTGGTGCGATTTGATTCTTACGGAGATGTGGGCGGCAACCAAAGTTTCGCGGCGGCGTTTATGGACGAGCGCAAAAACGGCGTTGTATTCTCCAGTCTTTACGGCCGAGAAACCAATCGGGTCTACGCCAAGCCGCTGGTAGGCGGCGTCTCCCAGTTTACCCTAAGCGACGAGGAAAAAGAGGCCATTGCCCAAGCGTTGAAAGAACAATTTTTTTAATTATTTGGAATGCCGCAGAGCGTTGTGCCGGACATGCTTCCGGTTTTTTTATTTGAAAATCTCGTGAATTGCTGTAATATAGAGGCATTGTCTTATGACGGAAAAAAATAAAAATTTATCGTCTCAATCATCCGAAATATCACGCTCTCCAGTCGTTGTCGTAGTGGGGCATATTGATCACGGCAAAACCAAACTTTTGGACTATATCAGGAAATCCAATGTCATAGAGAAAGAATCCGGCGGTATTACCCAGCATATAGGAGCATACGAAGTCGCGGTGAGTACTAAAAGCGGTGTTGCCAGCGAAATAACTTTTTTGGATACTCCTGGTCACGAGGCTTTTTCGGAAATTCGCTCGCGCGGAGCGCGCGTGGCGGATGTCGCTATTTTAGTGGTAGCGGCGGACGAGGGCGTAAAACCGCAAACCGAGGAATCCATCAAAGCGATCCAGATTTCGGATATTCCTTTCGTGGTGGCGTTAAACAAGATAGACAAGGAGGGCGCCAATCCCGAACGCGTTAAAATGCAGTTGGCGGAAAAAGGGATTTACGTGGAAGGGCACGGAGGGAGCGTGCCATGCGTGCTTATTTCGGCGAAAGAAGGAACCGGCGTGGAGGATTTGTTGGAAACCGTTCTTTTGGTGGCCGAGATGGAGGAATTGAAAGCGGACGCCGGAGCGCCGGCATCCGGCGTAGTTATAGAATCCAGTCTGGAGCAGAAACGCGGCAATGCCGCCACGCTTTTGATACAAAACGGGACTTTGCGGCAGGGAGAGTTTGTGGTGGCGGATAGCGCCCTGGCGCCGGTGCGCATTTTTGAAGATTTTTTGGGACATCCCCTGAAAGAGGCGCGTTTTTCTTCTCCGGTTAGAGTGGTAGGTTTTAATAAAATTCCTCCGGTGGGGTCTGAATTCAAGGCGTTTGTTTTGAAGAAAGATGCCGAGAAGGCGGCAGCATTCGTTGTAAAAGAACCTCATGTTGGATTTGCTGACGGCGAAAAAAATATGGAAAACGGACAGATAGTCGTTCCGTTTGTCTTGCGCGCCGACGTTTCCGGCTCGTTGGAAGCCCTGGAAAAAGAAATAAAGAAATTCGGATCGGATAAAATAAAAATTAAAATTTTAAAATCCGGCACCGGCATGGTGGGCGAAGACGATTTAAAAATAGCTTCCAGCACCAAGGATTTAATTATTGTCGCCTTTCGCGTGGGCATAGACAGAAATATAATTGAACCCTTAAGGCAGAGCAGAATCGCTTTTAAAGAATTTGAAATTATTTATGAAGTGGCAGATTGGCTGAAACAGGTTTTGGAAATGAGACTTCCGCAAGAAGCGGTAAGTGAGAATACCGGCACGGCAAAAATTTTGAAAGTTTTTTCAAGGGTGAGCCAAAAACAGGTCATAGGCGGGCGTGTTACGGACGGCGTGGTTAAGTCAGGCGCGGAATTTCACATAAAAAGAAATGATCATGATATAGGTTCCGGCAAGATTTTGGAACTGCAGAAGGCTAAGTCCAAAGCGGGAGAGGTTGAAAAAGGACAGGAATTTGGCTTAATGGTTTCATCCGAGATAGGCATAGCGGCTGGAGACATGCTTGAATTTGCTACGGTTAGCATGGTAAAAGGCAAATTATAAATGGGGGGTACGCGCAAAGAAAAATTTTCAGCTGAATTGGCGCGCCAGGCTTCACTTTTTTTCCTGGACAGGGCGGGATTGCCCGGAGCGGTTCTATGCGTAACGCGCGTTGAGGTTTCCGATGACTTGCAGAACGTTAAGATATTTTTTTCGGTTTTTCCTCCGGCAAAAGAAAGGCGTGTTTTGAAAGAGGTTTATGCCGCTAAAAAAGATTTCAGGCATTATCTCGCGAAGAGGATTAATACGAAATTTGTGCCTAAGATTATGCTTTTGTCCGATACATCGGCTCAAAAGAAGCAGCGCGTTGAAGAACTTTTAGAAAAATTGGATTAATATATAGTAATAAGATGGCCACGTAGCCAAGTAGTAAGGCGGGAGTCTGCAAAACTCCTATGCGTGGGTGCAATTCCCGCCGTGGCCTTTTATTCTTCAAGGTTTGCCCGGATGGTGAAATTGGTAGACACGAGGGACTTAAAATCCCTTGGCCGCAAGGTCATGCCGGTTCGAGTCCGGCTCCGGGCATTGGGTTTGCTGGGGTGGTGACCCCATCGCCAAAATATAATTTGGCGCGGAGTAAAGATGGCAGATTTATCCCCACACTAATGCCGCGGTGGCGGAATTGGCATACGCGTCAGCCTTAGGAGCTGATTCTCGAAAGAGATTGTGGGTTCAACTCCCACCCGCGGCATTAGTGTGGGGACATGCCAAGTTGGCTTTAAATTTAGAAATAATCGGCTATAATAAAAAATAAATATAAGCGGTCATGGTTTAGTGGCAGAACATCACCTTGCCAAGGTGGAGATCGGGGTTCGATTCCCCGTGACCGCACACCCAATACAAAATACCCCTCTTCGTGGGGGTATTTTGTATTGGGTGCTTATATGTCGGTCGGAGAATCGAATCGGTTTTGCTAATAGCTTTACTTTCTAAGTAATGTATGTTATTTTATAAAAATAAGAAATAAAATTGTTCTTTACAACAGGAGGTGCGCCGTGAGAAATTGGAAAAAGTTTGTCAGCGAACACGAGTATTTTTTTAAGTACGAACTGCCTGGATTGTTTGCGGTTGCCGCTTTCTTGGCAGTCATTTTCGCCTTAGCTCTTTTATAAAAAAAACCCGTACGCCAAAAAGGCGTACGGGTTTTTCTTTTGTCAGATGAAGATTTATGAGCAGTTGGACGACAGTCCAAAGAAAAGGCAAACCATGGATATTATAGCCCCGGTAGCGACCATAATGAATAATCCGAGTAAGCCCCAGACGATATGGCGTTTTCCTATGGTTCTTGCTTCTTCGTTTTCCGCGCCCATTATCATTTCCACCACGCCCCAAATAAAGACCACGGTAGCGGCCACCATAAAAAAAGTAATGATGGGATTGATGATGCTTGTTTTGATGCCGGAAATAAGTGTTCCCGCGTTGGCGGCGCTTGTTGCGGCATTTGCGATATTGATTTGAAAAATTTCTTTTAGCATATTTTAAATTAGATGGCGGGCCCTGACGGTACGCCGATATTTTCAATACCGAAAGTTGAGAGCAGTATTTGCACCAGCCCCCACATGGAAACTATGACAAATAATCCTATTAGTCCGTAAATTATAAACATGTGTCCGGTTTTGCGTTTTTCTTCATTGTCCGCGTTATAAATGAATTGAATCACTCCCCAAAGAAAAATCACCGTCGCCAGCGTCAAAAGCAAAGGAATGGCGTTATTTAAAATATTAATTATTTGGCACAGGAAGTCCGTAAAGGAAGTTATAGTTGTTACGCCGGAACAAGTCATAATGTTATTTTACCGCAGTTTTCAAAAAATCAAAATCCCCCGGCGCAAAGCAGGGGGATTTTGATTTTTTCAATATTAATTTTTATTGCGGGACGGCGGGTGGTTGTATGCCACCAGATCCTCCGCCTACTCCAAAAGTACTGACCAAAACTCCTACTAAGCCCCATACTGAAACCATCACAAACAAACCAATCAGGCCGTACATGATAAAGTTTTTGGCTTCTTTGACTTTTTCGTCTTCACCCGCGGAGGTGATGTAACGCACTACTCCCCAAAGGAAAACCACTGTCGCAATCACCATAAATAAGGGGATCAGAGCGTTTAAGATCCCTTGCACTGTGGTGATAAGATCTGTCGCTGTCGCGGCAGAAGCAGCTAAAGGCAATATTGCCAATCCGACGGGAATCAACCTTGTAATTTTGCTGTTCATTTTAATAATAATATTGATTAATTTAACGACCTTTTCTTCATTTTTATAAACTTTGTATGGTGGTCTGCAAGGCAGTGGCAATGACTTTTGCTCCAACCACCAAAGCCGTGCCTATAATCGCCCAATACAGCGTAGTTTTGGCTGTTTTAATTTGTTCTTCACTTCCTCTCGCGGTTACGAAAAGAAATCCGGCATAAATTATGAATACTGCCGCCACTGGTATGCCAATGGCCAGGACGATGCTCGCGATTTTATTGATTAACTCGCCAAAATTGGTAATTGTACCCAATGGATTAGGTATGGCTGCCGCGGCAAATGCGTATTTAGCGGTTATCATAATGCTTAAGTTAAGTATAAAACAATATGCGTATTTAAGCAAAAATTTAATGATTTTTAAAAATTAGCACACCGGCTCGCTTAATGGATTTATCAGTGAGCCTGGAGTGAGGAGCTGTTGGAGAATAAGATCCACTATAAGCCAGGCGCCTAGCGCTATTACGAATCCTATGACCGCGTAAGAAAATATTTGTTTGCCGCGTTGCAGCTGGGATTCGTTGCCTCCGGCGGTTATCATGAGAATGCCGCCGATGATTATGGAAAGCGTGGCAAGCGGCGCCGCAAGCTGGATTAGCATAAAATCAATCAGATTATTAGCGAGTTGTACGAGATCGCAGAGCGTGCATGGTGTGCCGCTTGTGCCGCAAGGCACCAATGGCGCGGCGTAAGAGAGGATCGGCATAAGCAAAATGACCGCCAATAGCGCGGCTAGCGCCGGATTAAATTTCCGAAATAACAGATTGTAATTGATTTTGCGCATTTTGTACCGCTCCAGCTAAGCTGCTTGCCCCTGATGCTGTTGATTCTACCATATTTTTAAATATGCCGTAAGTTTTTTCCGTGTCCGGATCAAGCCAGCTTTTAGTTTTAATGGCCGATTTTGTGAATATATCCAATGTTATGTTGTTGGTCGGTTCGGCTAAAACATCCCTCCGGACGGACGGTAGCAATGTAGCGGTTTGCATTGTTTTCTGAGCTTGATATGAAGACAGGTAATATATCAGTTGAAAAGCGGCTTCTGATTTTGCCGCCTGCTTGGAAACAACAGCGGCTTCTATTTTTCCGAAAGTCGCTTCCAGGGGCGCGTCTTTTATTTGTGGTACTTCGGCCACATCAAAATTAAGATGCGGATTGGCTTTCAGAATTTTAGAATTTTCCGAAGCATAGCCGAAATACATGGCAAGTTTTTGGCTGGTGAACGCGTCAAAAGCGTCCGGTAAGTTGCGGTTCCAGGAATAAGTGGTTTTGCGCGCGTTGGCAAAATCATTGAAAAAACGTACCGCGGATTCTGTCGGATTAACGGGCAGCCCGACATTGTCTTTTAGCGCGGCCTTGATCGTGGCGGAATCTATTATCGGATTACCGGACTGCAGGATAAGAAGAGAGATCATGTCTTTTGCGTTTTTTATATTATTGAAGGAACCTAGCGCGGTGCCGCTCCGAACTATTTGTCCTTGCGCGTCTAGTTTAGTGGCGGTTTGCGCGTGGGTTACGAATTCATCCCAGGTTCGGGGAGGCTTGGATAATCCGGCGCTTGCCAGAAGATCCTTATTCCAATAAAGCACGATAGGATCAACTGCCACAGGCAGGCCTAGTATTTGTCCGGTGCCGTTTTGTGTATTTTTTTCCATGTAAAGCTTGCCCGCGTCTATGAAAGTATCTACAAAAGTTCTTTCCGGATAGCTGGAGAAGGGCATGGCCGCTATTTTGTCTTTGTGTTTGAGCACGAGATCGTTTGGCAGAAGCCATACTTCCGGCGCGGTACCTGCCGCAAGGGAGTTTATAATTTCGCTTTCATAGGAAGCGTCGGGTAGAATTTTTACGTTTATTATTATATTTTTATTTGCCGCGGCAAAGTCCTGCGCCGCTTGTTCCAAATAAGCATAGTTTTGCGGCAGCCAGACGGATATGGTGCCGGATATCGTTTGTGTGCCGCGCAGTCCCGGAATGGCTCCCGTAAATATGCCGAGGGCGACAAAAATCAAGACGGTTATTACGGCTATGACGGCGATTTGTACAAAATTGAATTTCATAATTTTTATAATCCGTGAAAATTATTGGGTTGGGGCGCGTTTTTTGAAAAGCAGGCCGTAATGTTGGTCGCCCGCGTTAAATTCTTTGGTGAATTCGCACCCGCTTTCTTCCGCGAGGCGCTTGGCTTCTTCCCGTGAAATTTTTTGTTGGGGCGTAGGACCGCCCATTTTCGCGGTTTCATCCCACTCTATTAGCATTAATAATCCCCCGTTTTTTAATATCCGCACAGCCTCTTTTATAACTGCCTTCCTGTCGTCTATTTGGAATAAAATATTGGATATGATTGCCGCGTCAACGGTTGCTTCGCGCAGTTTGGTTGATCCCGACATTTCCAGGTCGGCCCACACGGCTTCAATATTCAAGAGGTGTTCCAGTCTGGCGCGCGAGCGCACCATTTCCAGCATTTCTTTCCGCACGTCGTAAGCGTAAACTTTACCGTTTCCGCCAACGGCATGCGCCAGAGGTATGCTGTAATAGCCGGCTCCGCAACCGAAATCAGCCGCGATCATGCCGGATCTAAGTTCAAGATTATTTATTACATTTTGCGGACTTACGAACATTTGTTTATAAGCAGGTTAGCGACGCTACGGCGTCTCCGCTGTCTAATCTCATAATTCTTACTCCTTGAGTTTGCCGTCCGAGCGATGATATGTCTTTTAACGGCGTGCGTATTACTTGTCCTTTTTTGGAAATAGCTATAAGTTCTTCCTGTTCTTCCGTGATGATTTTCGCGTCCACCAATGGTCCGGTTTTGTCGGTGACTTTGGCGGTTTTTATTCCCGATCCACCTCTTTTTTGCAGACGGTATTCTTCTATGTCGGTTTTTTTGCCAAAACCTTTTTCGCTTACTACCAAAACCGAGGCGCGGCTTTTGGCCGGAATGGTGTCGGCGCTTACCAGGGCATCATCTTTTTTAAGTCTGATGGCGCGGACACCGGCTGCGGTTCGTCCCATGGGACGCGCGTCTGATTCTTTAAAACGGATGGCTTGTCCCTTTTTGGTGACTAAAAGTACAAGGTCTCCTTTGTCCGCCGTCATCACCCAGCGTAAAATATCTCCCTTTTGAAGCCTGATCGCTATGATGCCCGATCGGCGAACGTCGCGGAAGTGGTCGTAGGTTGCTTTCTTTATTATACCGTTTTTGGTGACCATGATTAAAGAGAGGGCTGGAATTTTTTCACCCTTGCCTTTCGGGATGTTTAATATGGAAGTAACGCTTTCGTCTGCCGCCAAAGAAAGGAAGTTGGCTATGGATTTGCCTTTGGACACTCTTTTGCCTTCCGGAATCTCGTACATTTTTAGTTGATACACGCGTCCTTTGTCTGTGAAAAAGAGCAGATCGTCGTGTGTTCCGGCAGTTAAGAATTTTTCCACCACGTCTTCCTCTTTGGCCGTTATGCCGATAAGTCCTTTGCCGCCGCGGCGTTGTGCCTTGTATTCGGACGGGCTGACGCGTTTGACATAACCGTCGCGCGTCAAAACCATCACCATTTCCTCTTCGGGCACCATGTCTTCTATGGATATGGAGCGCGGGCTGCGATCCATTACTTTAGTTTTGCGTTCATCGCCGTATTGCGCGGCTATTTTTACGGTTTCGTCTTTTACCACTTGGAGTATTTTTTTGGGGTCTTTGAGAAGCGCTTTGAGGTCTTTGATGAGTTTTTGTTTTTCTTTAAGCTCGTTGTCTATTTTTTGCCTTTCCAAATTGGCCAGAGCCTGCAGCTTCATCTCCAATATGGCGGTGGCCTGTTCCGTGGAGAATTGGAATTTTTTGATAAGGTTTTTATGCGCGTCTTCGCGGTCTTCCGACGATCTGATGGTTTTTATGACCTGGTCTATGTGGTCTAACGCTTTTTTTAATCCTTCCAGTATGTGGGCTCGTTCTTCCGCGCGCGCCAGATCAAATTTCGTTCTTCTTTCTATGACTATTTGGCGGTGTTTGATGAATTCTTCAAGTATGGTTTTAAGGGGAACAATTTGCGGCTCTATGCCGTTTATGAGCGCCAACATGCTCAAATGGAAAGTTTTTTCCAGATCGGTATGCTTGTAGAGGCTGTTTAAGATTTTTTGCGGATAAGCGTCGGTTTTCAGGTCTATGGCTATGCGGAGTCCTTCTTTGTTTGATTCGTCTCGGATGTCTCTTATGCCTTCCAGCTTTTTTTCATGCACCAAATCTGCGATTTTGGTCAGTAACTCCGCCTTGTTTACTTGATAGGGTATGGAAGAAACTATAATTTGGTAATTTCCGGTTTTTTGTTCCACCACCTCCGCTTCGCCGCGGGTGACAATGCCGCCTTTGCCGGTTGCGTACGCCTGATGGATGTCTCTTTTGTTGAATATTATTCCGCCAGTGGGGAAATCGGGTCCTTTCACGAATTCAAGCAATTCTTCGGTGGTGGCTTTGGGGTGATCAATTAAATGCACGGTGGCATCCGTCACTTCTTTTAAATTATGAGGAGGGATGCTTGTTGCCATACCTACCGCGATGCCCAATGACCCGTTCAAAAGCAGCTGCGGTATGGCAGACGGCATTACGGACGGTTCCTGGTGCGTTCCGTCGTAATTCGGGGTAAAATCCACCGTATTTTTTTCTATGTCCGATAGCAGTTCTCCGGCTATGCGGGACATTTTGGCTTCCGTGTAGCGCATGGCTGCTTGCCGGTCTCCGTCAATGGAACCCCAGTTTCCCTGGCCGTCCACCAAGGTGTAGCGCAGAGAAAAATCCTGCGCCATTCTTGCCATGGCGTCGTAAACCGACAAGTCTCCGTGCGGATGATATTTGCCCAGCACTTCGCCGACTACGGTAGCGGATTTCCGGTGCCTTCCGCCATAACCGAGCCCCAGTTTGTGCATGGCGAAAAGAATGCGCCTTTGCACGGGCTTCAATCCGTCTCGGATGTCGGGGAGCGCGCGGGAAACTATGACCGACATGGCGTAGCTAAGATACGAAGTTCGCATCTCTTTGACGATGTCGTGCCGGGGAGATTGTTCCGGCATTTTAGGCATTTCTTCTTTTGAATTTGATTTCTTGGCCATAAATGATTATTGGTTTTTGTTATAGATCAGATCCGATTCTTGGGGAGCGGCATTGTCGTTTGTTTTTCCGGTTTTAAGCGAGCTCCAGGTGGTTATTATGCCGGTTTTTACGGTGGAAAACGCATCGGAGGCGTCGTTCCATAACAGACTCCATGGTTTTTGGGCGGTGTCTTCTCGTGTTGATGTCTGCAGCCGGTTTTTTATGGTGGCTATCCAAATGCCCGTGATAAGCGTCATACCTATAATTAAAGAAATTATCATTATTTTTTTTCTTTCGGCTTCGGATTTATTTTGCAGCTGTTCAATTTTGTCCGTTAGATGCATGGCGCGTCCCGTTTAAATTATCGGTTGCAAGATGACCACTTTGATGCCTTCTTCGGCAAGCTCTTTTTTCTTGATGGTGAATTTTTCTTCCGGTTTTATTTTTTCCTGACCCAATTCTTCTAAAAATATTTCAATGCTTGATTTTATTTTGCCGCCTTTGGATTTGGCCGGCGAATCAAAATGCATGGGTATGACCACGCGCGGTTCAATCTGATTTACGATTTGAGCGGCAACTTCCGCGCTCATTACCGTGTCGCCGCCTA
This sequence comes from Patescibacteria group bacterium, assembly GCA_038065295.1. Lineage (GTDB taxonomy): Bacteria > Patescibacteriota > Minisyncoccia > JACROR01 > JACROR01 > JACROR01. The sequence goes on along the minus strand of JBBTRG010000010.1, from coordinate 17,161 downwards.
TGGGGAGTATCAGTATGTCTATGCCGTTCAAGCTTTCTTTGATATCGCTTCGCAGATCTTTTTCTCCGAAGTCTCCGAAGTGGGCTAAAGTCATTCCTTCCATTTCTATTTTATAGATGGTGTTGAGGCCGTATTTTTTGCCCTGTTCGCTGTCATGAAACGAGGAGATGCCGTTTACGAATGCGCCTTTTATTTCATATTCTCCCGGTCCATCAATTATCAGCAGTTTTTCTCCTTTGGCGTTTAGAGCTTCGCGCCCGTTGTGTTTGGGATGATTATGGCTGATTAACGCCACATGCGATTCAAAACGCGGCGCTTTGAGGCCAGATTCTTTGGACGGAGGATCAAATCCGAGTACTATTTCCCCGGACTGTATTTTAAAACAGGAAGCGCCATAGTAGGTGATAATCATGCTTATTATTTTACAGGAATCCGGCAGTCTTTACAAATATTTGCAAAGCATATAAGCTAATTCTTATGTTAGATTCAAATATCGCCGTTTCCAATGGCGCTTTATTGACGCCAGACGTCAAAAAGAAGAAAGCTACTTCCATGGATTTTTTGTTTAAATCCATAAATGTGTCCGCTCCGAAGGCGGGTGATCTTTTGGACGGCAAGGTTCTCTCCAAGCTGGGTCAAAAAGTTTTCGTGGATTTGGGATCGTTCGGTACCGGAGTTATTTACGGGCGCGAATTTATAAATGCGCGTGATCTTATAAAAAAATTGCATCCCGGAGACGCTATTTCAGCCAAGGTGATTGAATTGGAAAACGAAGACGGCTATGTGGAGTTGTCGCTTCGCGAGGCGAGGCAGGATATCGTTTGGCAGGAGGCCGCGGAACTTTTAGCCAGCCATAAACCGATTGATTTGAAAGTTTCCGGAGCGAACAAAGGAGGCTTGGTGATTGAATGGAGGGGCGTGCAGGGATTTTTGCCGACTTCACAGCTCCGCGCCAATCATTATCCCCGCGTTGATGGAGGAGATAAAGAAAAAATATTGAATGAGTTAAAAAATCTCGTAGGAAAAGATTTAACGGTAACTATTATTACCGCCAGCCCCAAAGAAGAGAAGTTGATTTTTTCTGAAAAACACACCGAGTCGGAAGAATTAAAAGGGCTTGTCAGCAAATATAAAGTTGGTGATGTGATTGAGGGCCCGGTGACCGGCGTGGTGGATTTCGGTATTTTCATAAAATTGGAAGAAGGTCTGGAAGGCTTGGCGCACATATCAGAGCTTGATTGGTCTTTGGTGGAGAGTCCGGGAGCGTTGTTTACGGCTGGCGATACGGTAAAAGCCAAAGTGATAGGAGTAGAGGGCGGCAGAGTGTCTTTATCCGTAAAAGCGCTGACTCCCGATCCGTGGACTGAAGTTCAAGATAAGTTCAAGAAGGGCGATATTATTGAAGCCGAGGTTTTGCGGTTTAATCCGTACGGGGCATTGGTTTGCGTGGCCAAAGGCGTGTGTGGGTTGGTGCATATTTCGGAATTTAAATCCGGGGACGATATGAAAGCGAAACTCACTTTGGGCAAAAAATTGCCTTTTCAGATAATGATGTTTGAGCCGGCGGATCACAAATTGACTTTTAGTTTTTTGCAGGAAGGAGTGGAGGGATCGGCGGAGCCCGAACAAGCAAAAGAAATTAAATAAATAAAAAGAAGCGCTTGTGGAGCGCTTCTTTTTATTTTGATGATCAGGAGTTTATTTGGCTGGCTGCTTTTTGGCAGCCTTCTTTGATTGTGATTTCCAGCGCCTGATTTATTTTTTTGGAAAGTTTTTTTAATTCCGCGGTTTCCGCAGGTGTGAATCTTCCTAATATCAGTTTTTCTACGTTCTTTTCTCCGGAGGGTTTTTTCTTGGGCGAGATGCCGACGCGGACGCGCGTGAAATGCTTGGTTTTTATCGCGCGCATTACGGACTCCACGCCTTTGTGGCCGCCCGAATTTTTCCCGAAAGATATTTTGAATTTGCCGAAAGGAATATCCAGGTCGTCGTGTACCACGATTAAGTTTTTGGCTTTTTTGGCGGAAGTTACGAGCGGTTTTATCGCGTTGCCGGATTTGTTCATGTAAGTGTCGGGTAAAATGATGAGAAATTTTTCACGGCCGATGGCGCCCTCTGCGGTATCGGCGTTTAATTTTTTATTGAACGAGAAATCCTTGGCATTGGCGTATTTGGCGAAAAAGAGCGCGAAAATCCGCCCCGTATTGTGCCGCGTGTTTTCGTATTCCGGTCCGGGGTTGCCCAAGCCAGCGATAGTGTGTGTCATGTTTTCATTATATGAAATAAGAGGTTTTGACACACTATTGACAAGTTTTATTTTATGTGATAGTATGTTTATTAAGCTAAAGAGGGAAGGGCATCTGTTAAAACCGTGAACGGAGCCGACTCTATCCTCCATGCCGATGTTTTCGGTGTGGGGGGATTTTTATTTTTAGCTAAGAACTTTAAAAACATAAAAATTAGGAGGATGCTATGAGTACGAACAGGCCTTGGTTTGAGATCTATCTTGGGATGGCGGACGGCGCGGAGGGCGATACCGATTGGGAACACGAGGTAAACGAGCTACGGCGCGCGATGGAGGACGCCATTGCTTCTTCGCGGGAGGTGGAGTGGGAGGTGCGCCGATACGTTGTGAAAGAGGGCTATGACCTGTCGCTATACAGAAACGGGGTCGTTGAACCCCGTTTGCATCTCGCCATTTATCCACAAGACATCTTGCAAATGCCCGAGGACATTTATGAGGGCGTGATATACGCTGTTCTAAAAGCGTTGCATGATTCGCCCAAGGTGTCGGCTGCGGTGGAAGAGTTGATGCAGGAACAGTGCGTGAACCAACTGACTGTATGGGATGCGGAGCTTATGTTACGGACCTTCCTGGATCATAAGAATGGTTTGTCCGAAGGCCGCACAAGCGTTCCCTGTCCCGCTTACCGGATGCTCGACCAGGTGGATGGCAAGCCATTGAAGGCTTATTCCCTAAGCCATTTGGCTTTCTGGAATTTCCTGGCAGACTATGATGTGGGCAAAAACGACGAGGCGTGGCTAAAGAAGCTTCACATGAAGCCCTTTAATGAAACCGTGCCTGAACAGGACGCGCATCCGCTGTCCGCATCCGACCGCTGGCTGAAGAGCATCGGCATGAAGCCGTTCTCCGAAACTTTCCGTGAGGAGAAGGTCGCCGCATGAACCTTCTCTATTAATAAGAATAAAGAGCTGTATGTTGGTTAATCCAACGGCAGCTCTTTTTTATTTGAGTGAAGTTGTTGCGGCAAGTCTGTAAAATATTTGAAGCCAAGCGTTTTTGAAACACTGGGCTGGTATGGGTCATTAGCGTGTCCTGCTAAAGCGGGACTAAGATAGAGGCCGTGTTGCAAAGACGCTTGGCGAGAAAGTATTTTATTTTGAGGTTCAATTTGTTAAATCATCATAGTTTGCCAAGGGCGCATTTTTGTGATATATTTGAAAAATAACAGTGCAAAATATTGCTATTTTTTTATTTTCAATGAGCATTTTCAGCAAATTAAATAAAAGTGAAATTTGGGAATTCTTGAAGCTGGTTATTGTGTCGCTTTTGATTATCGTTCCCATACGGCTTTATATAGCGCAGCCGTTTATAGTGAAAGGCAGTTCCATGGATCCGTCGTTTTACAGCGGCGATTATCTGATAATTGACGAGTTGTCTTATCATTTTAACCAGCCGAAGCGAGGCGAGGTGGTGGTATTCCGCTATCCTTTGGACACTTCCAAATTTTTCATTAAAAGAGTCATCGGACTTCCGGGAGAAACCATAAGCATCAAAGGAAATGCCGTTACGATTTACAATTCCGAGCATTCCGGCGGTTTTGTTTTACGCGAGGATTATATGCGGGGCGCCACGCTTTCGGACACCAAAGTTATTTTAGAAGCGAAAGAATATTTTGTTATGGGAGATAACCGTTCCGCCAGTTTTGATTCTAGATATTGGGGCGCCCTTTCCGAAGATAAAATAGTGGGACGCGCCGCGGCTCGTTTGTGGCCAGTCGCCAGCATTGGTTTGTGGCCCGGTATTAAATAATTTTTTAAACGAATGACCAAATTAAATTTAAAAGACGTTTTAAAAACTCCGAAGGGCACGCGCGACCTTTTGCCCGAAGAAGCGGCGGTATGGCAGAAAATAGAAGAGAGGGCGCGTGAAGTGGCGGAATATTACGGTTTTAGGCCGATCAGGACTCCTCATATAGAACATACGGAATTATTTACCGCGTCTTTGGGAGAAGCAAGCGATGTGGTGGAAAAGCAGATGTACAGTTTTGCAACGCGGGGCCACGACAAGCTGACTTTGCGTCCCGAGGGCACGGCGCCTATTATGCGCGCTTATTTGGAGCACGGCATGAGGGCGTGGCCACAACCGGTCATGCTTTATTACAATGGTTCTTTTTTCCGGCATGAAAATCCGCAGCGCGGACGCTATCGCGAATTAGGCCAGTTCGGTTTTGAAATATTGGGAGATGAAAGTCCGGTGGCGGATGCCATGATTATATGGATTTTAACGCTGGTTTTGAAAGATTTGGGCATTAAAAATTTTACCGTGCGCATCAATACTTTGGGCGACAAGGAGTGCCGCGGAGATTACAAAAAAGAGCTCGTGCAGTATTTGCGTAAGAAAGCGAACTATCTTTGCAAAGATTGCAAGATCCGCCTGAAGAAAAATCCTTTGCGTGTTCTGGACTGCAAAGATCCCAATTGCGCGGAAATAAAAGCAGGCGCTCCGCAGACGATTGAATATGTGTGCGCGGCCTGCAAGTCGCACTTCAAGGAGGTGCTGGAGTTTTTGGATGAGCTCGGTATACCTTATTTGCTGGATCATTCATTGGTGCGCGGATTGGATTACTATTCCCGCACGGTTTTTGAAATATTTTTGGATGAAAAGAAGCCTGAAGAAAAAAAGAAAAAGGAAGAAGAAAAAGAAAACGCGGAAATAGAAGTTAAGGAGTCGGCAGAAGCGGCTAAAGGTCCGGAGAAAGCCGTGCCAAGCATTGCCATTGCCGGAGGAGGCCGGTACGATTATTTGGGGAAAATGTTGAGTTCAAAAGACATTCCCGCCACAGGCGGCGCTTTCGGACTGGATCGTTTGTCCGATGCGGTGCGCGAATTGAACATTAATTTGGGACGCAAGAAAGCGCCTAAGTTATTTTTAATTCAGCTCGGTTCTCATGCCAAGAAAAAAAGCCTGTCTTTGGCGGAAGAATTTCGCCAGGCGAACATTCCTTTGGCTATGTCATTTTCTCGCGACAGCATAGGCAGCCAGTTGAAAATTGCTTCAAGATTGGGAGTAGGTTACGCTGTGATAATCGGGCAGAAAGAAGCTTTTGACGAAACTGCCATTGTGCGGAACATGGAGGCGGGAGTGCAGGAGACTATTCCCTTACCCCGGCTTTTGAGCTATGTTAAGAATAAATTAAAATCCAAACAGTAGCTTATGGCGGCAGAAAATGGAAATTGCGTTTTTTGCGATATTTCAGCCGGAAAAACCGATACTGATATGGTTTTTGAGCGTAATGGCATCGTGGCGTTTGCGGATATTCAACCTTCGGCGCCCATTCATATTTTGATAGTACCGAAGCGGCATATAATTTCTGTGAATGATTTGGCGGACGGAGACGAAGAGATGGTGGGGAAAATGGTCTTGGCGGCACGCGATATTGCCCACCAAAAAAATTTATCGGGCTATAAATTAGTATTTAATGTCGGTCGAGAAGGAGGTCAGATTATTGATCATCTGCATCTGCACCTTTTGGGCGGAGCGGGTATTAAATAAAATTCCATAATTATGACGGCGCATAATATAAAAATAACCAAGAAAAATCGCGAATCCGTGGCCGGAATGTTACGGCGTTTTACGCTGGCGGTCAGAAAGTCCGGGCTCTTGTTTCGCGCGAGGGAAGTTTCGCGCGCCAGCCGGAACAAGTCCGAATATGTTGAGAAAAAAGAAGCGTTGAAACGCATTGCTTGGCAGAAGGAAATGGGTAGGCTCCGCAAATTAGGCAAAATAGAGTGATTCGCGATAGAATAAGAGAGTACATGACTCTTAAGCAAAAGTTAAGCGAAGATTTGAAAGACGCGCTCAAGAAAAAAGATGAAGTGCGCGTTTCTTCTTTGCGCATGGTATTGGCGGCGGTCGCCAATAAGGAAATAGAAATAAGAAAAAAAGATATCGGCCTTTCCGATGAGGAGGTTTTGGAGGTGCTTTTGTCGGAGGTTAAAAAACGCAAGGATTCGGTGACTGAATTCAAAAAAGGCGGACGGGAAGACTTGGTCGCGCGGGAAGAAGCAGAACTCTCCGCGTTAAAGGGCTATCTTCCGGCGGAAATGCCGGACGAGGAGATAGCGAGAATAGTAAGGGACGGCATCAGGGAATGCGGAGCAGAAGGCATGTCTGATTTCGGTAAGGTTATGAAAGTGATTATGCCGGTATTGAAAGGCAGGGCGGATGGGGATCGCGTATCTGCCATGGTGCGGGAAGCGCTTGCTTCTTTTAAAAAATGATAACTATTTCGGATCTGTCGCGCCGCAGGTTTTTGCCTCGGATTGCGTGGCGGAAAATCGCGGAGCGCATTTTAGGAAAAAAGTTTGAGGTGAGCGTGGTTTTAGTCAGCGAATTAAAAATGGCGGAGATAAAAAGAATTTATCCGCCGATTGGTTATCTGCGAAAGAGGGCGGACTCCGGAGCCACCAACATTCTTTCATTTTTAATGGATAAGAACAGCGGAGAAATTTTTTTGTGTCCGGCGTTTATAGGACGCGAAGCGAGTCTTTTTGGAAGAAGCGCGAAAGAACATACGAAAGCATTATTTGTCCACGCTCTGCTTCATTTGAAAGGTTTTGATCATCAAGGGAATCGCGAAAGCGAGCGTATGGCAAAAGAAGAAAAAAAATGGCTAAAAATATTGCGGTAGGAATAGATATAGGCACCGCATCGGTCAAGGTGATGGTTGCCGAGAGGGAAAAGGGAGAGGAAACTCCCCGGGTTTTGGGTTTTGGTTCCGCTTTAAGCCAGGGCATAAGGCGCGGGTGCGTGGTTGACGCGGAAGATGTGTCGGAGGCGATAATTGCCGCGGCTAAAGACGCGGAAAAAGCGAGCGGTATTTCCGTAAAGAACGCTTATGTTTCTCTGTGTGGAATGAGCTTGGGATCCATGCGGCAGAAAGGCATGGTTATGGTTTCGCGGGCGGATAGCGAGATTACCGAGCATGATGTGCGTCGCGCGGTGGAAATGTCGCAAGCGCAATTGCCTTCGCTCGCCAACAAATCAATCGTACATACCGACCCTCTTTATTTTGTCGTGGATCACGATACGGTGTCTCATAATCCTATAGGTTTGGTGGGGGGAAAATTGGAAGTAGAAACTCTTTTCACTACCGGTGCGGCGCAATATATGCAGAATTTGGTTAAAAGCATGGAGGCGGCGGGCATTGCGGTGGACGATATCGTGGCGGCCCCTTTTGCCGAAAGCGTGTCGGTTTTGTCCAAGCGGCAAAAAGAAGCCGGGGTTGCGTTGGTGAATATCGGAGCGGGCACGACCTCCATCATAGTTTATGAAGAAGGGGTTCCGTTGTCGCTGGAAGTTTTTCCGGTGGGATCCGAACATATTACCCGCGACATCGCCATAGGATTTCAATTGCCCATGGACGCGGCGGAGGCGATGAAATGTAATTCCGCCTCCGAATCGGGCAACAAGACGCGTCTCGCCAACATTATAGAAGCGCGTTTGTCCGATATTTTTGAATTGGTTGATAAACATTTAAAAAAGATGGGCAGGCAGAAATTGCTTCCCGCCGGAGTAGTCATAACCGGAGGTGGAGCCAATTTGGCGGACATTGCCGAATTTGCCAAGCAAGAACTTAAATTGCCGGCGGAAGTGGGCACGGTTCAAAACATTCAATCCAATTATTCCAAGATTCAGGATCCCAAATGGTCGGTTGTGGCCGGCCTTTGTTTGTACGGTTTGGAGAAAGAATCCGGCTACAGTTCGTATTTTATGAAAGGCGCGGGTGGCGCCGCGGCGCGTTGGCTCCGCTCGTTTTTGCCTTAGATGCGCGGGCTTGCGCAAATTTTTGTATGAGTTATTATTTTAGTAGTTTAATCATCTCATAAGTTTTAAAAATTATGCCGCAAGTAAAACCAAACATAGAAGCTTTTGCCCGCATTAAAGTCGCGGGAGTGGGAGGATCGGGATTGAATGCCGTGGATCATATGATCCGTTCCAAAGTCAAAAGCGTGGATTTTATCGCGATAAATACAGACGCGCAAGATCTCCATCATTCTTTGTCTGATCGCAAAATCCACATCGGAAGAAATTTGACGCGCGGTTTGGGCGCGGGCATGAATCCGGAAGTGGGCAGGCAGGCGGCGGAAGAAACCAAAGACGAGATTCAGGAAATGCTGAAAGGCGCGGACATGGTTTTCATAACTTGCGGTTTCGGCGGAGGCACTGGTACGGGCGCGGCGCCGATTGTGGCGCGCATGGCAAAAGATCAGGGAGCGCTGACTGTGGCGGTGGTTACCAAGCCGTTCGGTTTTGAAGGTATGCAACGCGGGAGCATTGCTGAAGGCGGATTGAATCAGTTGCGCGACGCGGTAGACGCGATGATTGTTATTCCCAATGACAGATTGCTTAGCGTGGTGCAGAAAGATACTCCCTTTCTTACGGCTTTCGCGATGTGCGATGATGTTTTAAAACAGGCCGTGGAAGGCATTTCCGATTTGATTACCATGCCCGGAATCATCAATGTTGATTTTGCGGATGTGCGGGCGATTATGCAGGACGCGGGATCCGCCTTGATGGGCGTGGGTTACGCTACCGGAGAAAAGAGGGCGGAAGAAGCCGCGAAAATGGCTATTAATTCTCCGTTGCTTGACGCTTCCATAGACGGAGCCAAGGGGGTGCTTTTTGCGATTTCAGGCGGGCCTGATATGACTATGCATGAAATTCAAGAAGCCGCGCGGGTGGTTACCGAATCCATAGATCCTTCGGCCAAAGTTATTTTCGGAGCCATTAAAGACGACAGATTGAAGAAGGGTGAACTAAAAGTGACTGTTATCGCCGCCGGTTTTTCAGGAACTTTGACGAAGCGCCAGTCGCTTTTCCAGGGCGATAAGCTGGCAAAGAGCGCGCCTGCTCCGCAATTTGATAATGGACAGCCGGGTAACGGTCATGAGGGGAAAGAAGAATGGGACGCGGTTCCGGCATTTTTGAGAAGATCCAAAAAAGTTTAATTATATTTAAGAAAACCCCGTCTGCTCTGGGCAGACGGGGTTTTTAATTTAATTATCCACAGAGGTTTGCGTGGCGTAACCTGTTATAATTAAATTCTTATCCGATTTTAATTTACTCATTTTTTATTTTATGGCGCTTAAACCGACTATTTTGAAAAAAGTTAAAAAGCGGGATGGCCGCATTGTGGATTTTGACGCGGGGCGTATTTCTTATGCTATTTTTCGTGCCATGAGGGCGGCGAACGAGGGCGATTTGAAACTGGATCCCCAGCGCGTTACGGCTTCGGTGGTACGCGAGTTGCAGAAAAAATACCGCGCGGGCGGAATACCGGGCATAGAAAACATACAGGATGTGGTGGAACAGGAATTGATTTTGATGGATTTTGCCAAAACCGCCAAGGCTTACATTCTTTATCGCCACAAGCGCGCGGAATTGCGCAAAATGCAAAAAGAAGTTCCTGCGGCGGTTCAGAAATTGGCGGAAGATAGCAAAAAATATTTCAGAAACACGCTGTCCGAATTTGTTTATTATCGGAGTTATTCCCGTTGGATAGAAAAAGAGAATCGCAGGGAAACTTGGATTGAAACAGTTGATCGTTACATAAACTTTATGCGCGAACATTTGGGCGACAAGTTGCGCGATGAGGAATACGCAGAAATTCGCGAAGCGATTTTGCACCAGGAGATATTGCCTTCCATGCGTCTTTTGTGGAGCGCGGGAGAGGCGGCGCGTGCATCCAATGTGGCCGCTTATAATTGTTCATTCATAGCTCCGTCTAAATTGGAAGATTTGGCGGAGATTATGTATGTACTCATGTGCGGAGCGGGCGTGGGTTTTTCCGTGGAATCACAGACCGCGCAGTCATTCTCGCAGATAAAAATGCAAACCGGCCAGAAATTAAAGACGCACCTCGTGGCTGATAGCAAAAGCGGCTGGTGCGACGCCCTTACTTTGGGACTCAAAACCTGGTTTGCCGGCAAAGATATTGATTTTGATTTCAGGGAATTGCGTCCCGCAGGCGCGCGCTTAAAAACTATGGGTGGACGATCGTCCGGTCCCGCGCCCTTGATAGATTTGCTTTCATTCGCGCGAAGAAAAATTTTGGCGCGCCAGGGGAGGCGGCTTTCCAATATTGATTTGCACGATATTGTCTGCAAAATAGGCGAGATAGTGGTTGCCGGCGGAGTGAGGCGAAGCGCGCTCATTTCTCTTTCCGATTTGGACGACGCGGAGATGCGTGACGCCAAAAAGGGGCAGTTTTTTTTGAAAGAGCCGCAGAGAAGTTTGGCCAATAATTCCGTTGCTTACAATAAAAAACCGACTTGCGCGGAATTTTTGTCAGAATGGCTGGCGCTAATTGAGAGCGGATCCGGAGAGCGCGGAATATTCAATAGAGGAGATTTGGAGCGCCAAATGCCCGCGCGCCGCTGGAAAGTTTTTAAAAAAGGATTTCAGACCAGCGGCATGAATCCGTGCGGAGAAATTATTTTAAGAAGCAAGCAATTCTGCAATTTGTCGGATGTGGTGGCGCGCAAAGACGATACCGAAAAATCTTTGCTTAAAAAAATTCGCATAGCCGCCATTTTGGGAACTTATCAATCCATGCTCACTCATTTTCCGTATTTGTCCAAAGAATGGAAAAAGAATTGTGAAGAGGAGCGTCTGCTGGGCGTGTCTATAACCGGACAATGGGACTCTCCGGCGGCGCGTGACATAAAAACTTTGCAGAAAATGAAGGAATTGGCGGTAAGCGTCAACAGAGAATACGCCAAGCGGTTCGGTATCAGGCAGTCCACGGCGGTAACCTGCGTCAAGCCCTCCGGCAACGGCTCGCAATTAGTGGCCAGTTCAAGCGGCATGCATCCGAGGCATTCCAAGTATTACATAAGGCGCGTGCGCATATCCGCCACGGACAGTTTGTTTCAGATGTTAAAAGACCAGAAAGTTCCGTTTAAGCCGGAGGTTGGGCAGAGCGCGGATTCAGCCAACACTTTTGTGGTGGAATTTCCGGTGAAATCCCCGGAAGGCGCTGTAATAAAAAATGATTTATCCGCTTTGAATCAATTGGAATATTGGAAAGTGGTCAAAGAGAATTTTACGGAACACAATCCGTCCGTGACCGTTTCCGTGGGAGATCAAGAATGGATTGATGTGGCGCATTGGGTTTACGATCATTGGGCGATGGTGGGAGGGCTTTCTTTTTTGCCACGCGAAGAATATGTTTACGAGCTCGCCCCGTACGAAGAAATTACCAAAGAGAAATACGAAGAATTGGTCAAAAGTTTTCCGGATGTGGATTTCGCGCAGATCGTTTTGTATGAGCGTGATGACTCTACCGAAGGGGCAAAAGAGCTGGCGTGCATGGGCGGCACCTGCGAGATTTGAAGCTTGATTTTTCATTATTATATGTTATTATAGTAAGCGGATCGCGCATCGGACGGCCGCTCTTTATCTATATAGATAAGGGGAGGAAAGTCCGAACATCTCCTGATCTCGCTTTTAGCGGGATTGGGAAAGTGGTGATGGATAACGTCCACCGTTTTTCATTCAAAATTTTTGGATGAGGGATAGGGAAAGTGCCACAGAGACAATACAGCCCACCTTGAGGGAATTCTCTCAAGAGGCGATAGGTGAAAAGTGAAGGATAAAATCTTCTTTGCGCTCCGGTGACGGGGCGCGATGGTAAACCCCACCTGATGCAAGACCGCGTCCCCCACCTAGAAAGCTCTTGGTGGGGGAAGAGTCGCTCGAGCCGTTGAGTAATTAACGGCCCAGACAGATGGCCGTCATCCTAATGTTATATTGGGATACAGAATTCGGCTTATAGATGCGCGATCTCTTAAAATCCTCTCTGCCCAAGGCAGAGAGGATTTTTAATTGCGCGGCTTGATCTTATTCTGCGGACGTAATATCTTTTCTGTAACCAGCACTTTGAAAGGAGGAGATCATGTGCCAAGGATATGAAGGAGAGAAAAAGTATATTATTGCCGGAGAGAACCGTGCAAGCTTGAGGGGTTTTGCGTCCGCTATGGAGAGTGCGCCTAAATCCGCCAATCCCTACACTTACGATGGTTATAACAAAGAAGCGTGGGATCACGGATGGGGATGTTGGCAGGAGGGCATCTTGCCTTATGCCTTGGATGCAGAATTCAGCAAAAAGAAATACGACAATCTTAATGCCTGGTGGGCGATGGAGAAAAGATTCAAAATAACTCGCGAACTTTCTGAAGAAATGCTCGTATTTCTTAAGAAATATTTATAATATCAAAACGCGCTTAAACGGCGCGTTTTTTGTTTTATTATTGTATTATGCTCGTACCATGCGGCCGTATTCTTCGCGGAGAACTTTGTAGTAAGAATGCGTTTGCGCGTCGCCTATTTTGCGTCCGTCTATTTCGGACACATTCACTATTTCCGCGTAAGTGCCGCAAAGTATTACGCCATCAGCGGTGTAGAGATCGGCCTTGGTAATTGGTTTTTCCATGACTTGCGGCGATAGATTATGTCGCGTCATAAGTTCAGTATTTTTTAAAATATCCATAACGCATTGGCGGGTTATGCCTGGCAATATGCTGCCGTTGTTGGGCGGAGTCATGGCCTTGTCTCCTTTGAAGACCCAGATGTTCGCTACCGTGGCTTCCACTATGAACCCCTGATTGTCGGTTACTAAAAGATCGTCTATGCCGCTTGCCGTGAGTTCGTTTTTGTTGGGATAAATTACGCTGTAATTGGCGGAAGTTTTCGCCTGCATCTGGAATTGAGGGTAGCTGCGGATGATATTTGATATTTTTACTTTGATGCCCTCGGCTTTCGGCTTGTAGAGCGCGGGAATGGGGAAGCAATATATATCAACGGATATGTTTGATTGCTTGGCTTTGGCTGATTCCGCGTCTTGGCTGCTGTACGCTATAGGGCGTAGATAAAAATCGCCGCCGCCGTTAGCTTTGACCACGGCTTCGCACGCGGCAATAATTTCCTTTTTGCCGTAAGGAATTTCGGTGTTCACTATCTTGGCGGAATCAAACAGCCGGTTTATGTGTTCTTCTAATTTCCAAATCTTGGTTTTGCCGTCTTTTTGGCGGTAGGCGCGTATGCCTTCCCATATCACGGGATTGGCGTAGTGCAGAGAGAAATTCAAGCTGTCTATATTTTTTCTGCCGGTTATGATTTTTCCGTTGCTCCAGGTTTTCATGGCGCGTTTTTAATCTTTGATCAAAATTACGGGAATTTTTCTGCGGGTTTTTTGTTTGAATTGGGTCAGGAATTTTTCCAGATCGGTAATGGTGTAAATCCGGTAATTATTGATGGGGTGCCGGCTGGCCGGCAGTTTGCCAGCTTTATCCCAATTGCGGAGCGTCAGAGTGGAGACGCCCAAGAATTTCGCGGCTTCTTTTATGGTGAAGAATCTTTTTTCCATGGATTCGGTTTTGCCTTGCTTAGTATCGCTATAATGATACTATAATATTTATTGCTTGTGTATAGACGGACTCTCAAGGCGGCTTTATTTTATTAAAATAATAATTTATTTAAATTTTAAAATATTATGGAAGAGGACAAAATTTCTATAACCGTGGCGGATAAAGAGGCGGTGGCGAACAATTCTTTCGCCGATTCGGAAAAGGCGGGCAGCGCTTCGGATAGTATTTATAATAAAGTAGCCAGAGTCATATTTTACGTTTTAGCTTTTCTTCTCCCGCTATGGGTTTTGCCTGTTACGCCGTTTCCGTTGGATGCCAATAAAGCATATTTGGCTTATTTTTTGATATTGATAGCTTTTATTGCGTGGCTGATAGGGCGCATCAAGGAGGGCGAGCTAGTTTTGCCCAAGAGCGTGATCTTGGCGAGTTTTGGTATTTTGGTTTTGACCTGGGGAGCGGCAACTATTTTTTCACAAAGCCCGCATTTTTCATTTATGGCGTTTGGGCATGAAGTGGGAACTTTTGTCACCATGCTTGTTGCCGTAGTCGCGGCTTTTATGGTGGCGTTGATTTTTCAGGACGCATCATTTGTTATGCGATGGATAATGGTTCTTTTCAGTTCCGCGGTAGTGGTATTTTTATTCCAATTGGCGCATATTATTTTCGGATTTTCTTTATGGATGGGAGATATTTTTAATTCACCGACCTCCAATCTTTTAGGCGGGTGGAACAATTTTGGAGTTTTTGCCGGACTTATCGCGTTTCTTTCTCTCGCGTTCTTGGAAATCGTGCGCCCGAAGAAAATAAAAAAGTTTTTGATAGCCATGCTTGCCGTGTCTTTTTTGGCTTTGGCCGTGGTTAATTTCAGCGTCACATGGTGGATATTGGCCGTTTTGCTTATAATTTTCCTGTCTTACCTGTTTGTTTTAAGGGGGGGGTCGTATTCGTTTATGAGCCCCACTTTGCTTATAATCTGTCTGGTTTTATTTTTTATTTTGGCGCAGCAATTGGCGGCTTCTTTGGTGTCGTATACCGGGATTTCTTTTTTGGAAGTGCGTCCGTCATTGGGGGCGACCATAGATGTTGTGAAAAAATCTCTTGCGGATAATATGATAGTTGGTTCCGGTCCCAATACTTTTGTATATGACTGGTTGCGCTATAAGCCGGTGAGTATCAATGATACTTTGTTTTGGAACGTGCGTTTTGTCTCGGGCATGGGGCACGCCATCTCCTGGGCAGCAAGCACGGGAATTTTGGGTATTTTGGCGATGTTGATGTTTTTGGCTTCTCTTTTGTGGCAGGGGTACCGGGTGATCGCGCGCATGGAAAATACCGGTGAGTACCACCTTTTGATAGTCACTCTTTTCGCCAGCGTGTATTTGTGGTTGGTTAACATATTTTATACTCCGAATTTTGTTTTGTTCCTTTTTGCTTTTATTTTTACCGGATTGTTCGTGGCGATGTCCGTTTCGCTGGGGATTACCGATAATCTGCGCGCGGCGCCTTTTCAGAATTCGGCTTCTGGATTTGTTTCCGTCATGTTGATTATTTTTGCTTTGATTTTCAGCATTAGTAGTATTTATTATTTTGCGCAGAAATATGTCGCTTTGTGGTCTTTTGGGCAAGGTTTGGCGTATAGCGGGGCGGGTAATATTGATGCCGCGGAAAATGCCATTTTGCGAACTGTGAAATATGACAATCGCGATGAATATATGCGCGCGTTGGCCGATATCAATCTCGCGCGCATTCAGCAGCTGCTTTCCGACAAGGATGTTCCCGCCAATGAGTTGACTGCGCGTTTCCAGAGCTTGCTTTCCAATGCCATCAATTATGGGCAGGCAGCGGTGAGGCAAAATGCGGCGGATCCCTTGAATTGGACGGAGGTGGGTCGCGTTTATGAGGCGGTGATTTCTTTCAAGGTGGCGGGAGCTTCGGACGCCGCCAACAAAATGTATGATGAAGCGAGTGCGCGCAATCCTTTGAGTCCGGAAATAGTTTTGGCAAAAGCGCGGGTTGCCATACAGGCATCCCAATTAGACGATGCCCGCAAGTTATTGTCGCGGGCCGTGGAGTTGAAGAGTGATTATACTCCGGCGAGGTATCTTTTGGTTCAGTTGGCGGTGGAGGAGGGCAAAATTGATGAGGCTCTGTCGCAGGCCGAAGTTGCGCGTATTTTGGATCCCAATGACATGGGTCTTCTGTTTCAGCTTGGCTTGTTGTATTACCAAAAAAATAGAACGGATGATGCCGCGGCGACTTTTGAAAAAATTATAAGTTTGAATCCTGATTATTCCAACGCGCTGTATTTCTTGGGATTGGCGTACGACAAGCAAGGCAAAAAAGACAAGGCTGTAGAGCAGTTTGAACGTGTTTTGAAATTAAATCCCGGAAACACCGAGATATTGAAGATAGTACAAAATTTGAGAGCCGGTAAACCAGCTTTGTCCAATATTTCTCCTCCGGCACCGGCTCCGGAAAATAGGAAAAGCCCTCCGGTAGAGTAGATTAATAAATGATTTTTGGCCGTCGAGATCGGGTAGTTTATATTTATTTTTTGTCGTGGCTTCAAGATTTTTTAAACTTTTTCATAAGGAATTTTCCGGCGTCCATCAGGCCGCTTTTCTTTTGGCTACGGCGGGCATTTTGGCGGATATTTTAGCCTTGGTAAGAGACCGGCTTTTGGCATCCACTTTTGGGGCGGGTCGCACCTTGGATATTTATTTCGCGTCGTTCCGCGTTCCTGATTTTTTGTATACTTTAAGTTTGCTTATCGCGGCGAACACCGCGCTTATCCCGATTCTTCTCAAGAAATTTTCCGATAATGAAGAAGAGGCGAGGAATTTTATGGGCGGAATTTTTACTATTTTTTTTATAGTCACGGCTATTATGGTAATCGTGGCTTTTATATTTATGCCTGCTTTGACGGGCATCGTGGCTCCCGGATTCACGGGTTCGGACGCGAAAGAAGTCGCGCTATTGAGCCGCATTCTTCTTTTGTCCCCGCTTCTTTTAGGGCTTTCCAATTTGGTTTCCAGCGTCATCCAATCTTTCCGAAGATTTTTTGTTTATGCCTTGAGCCCCATTTTTTATAATGTAGGCATAATATTGGGCGTGGCGGTGTTTTATCCGCGCTGGGGCATTGTCGGTTTGGGCTGGGGCGTGGCGTTGGGGTCGCTCTTCCATTTGATTATTCAGATTCCCAGCCTGGTGCGTTTGGGTTTTTGGATAAATTTAAAATTATACGGATTTAAACAAGATTTGTGGAGTGTTATCAAGCTTTCTTTTCCCCGTACTTTGGGGCTTTCTTTGAATCAATTGGCGTTAACCGCCATAACGGCTCTCGCTTCAACGCTCACGGTGGGTAGTATCGCGGTTTTCAATTTGGCGCAGAATTTGCAATCTGTTCCGTTAAGTTTAATCGGAGTTTCTTACAGCGTGGCAGCGTTCCCTACCTTGGCGCGTTTGTTTGTGCGGAATGAGCATGATG
>JBBTRG010000009.1:0-40464 GCA_038065295.1 Patescibacteria group bacterium | reverse complement strand
CGTGAGACAGGTTGGTCTCCTATCTACTGCAGGCGTTGATTCTTGAAGGGATTCTTCCCTAGTACGAGAGGACCGGGAAGAGTTAACCTCTGGTGTACCAGCTGTTCCGCCAGGAGCATCGCTGGGTAGCTATGTTGATACGGGATAACCGCTGAAAGCATCTAAGCGGGAAACCCACCCTAAGATTAGGAATCGTAGATTCGTGGAAGATTACCACGTTGATAGGCTTCAGGTGTAAGTCCCGCAAGGGATTCAGCCGAGAAGTACTAATAATCAATATCCCGTTAGAAAATCTGCAAATTTTCCATCCCCCACCTACTTTGCCATTGACAAGCGCAGAGAGCGATTATGCACACATAAGCGCATTTACTCTCGGCGACGCTGGCCCGAATAGGGCCGGGCTATTCGCCCGCGCGTCGCCAAAACAATTCAAAAGCAAAGTAGGTGGGGGATAAATCTTAAATTACTATGTTGGATTGAGTTTTTAAATCCGGTGGCTTGACGGAGGGGACACACCTGATCCCATTCCGAACTCAGAAGTTAAGCTCTCTCGTGCCGATGATACTCGCAAGGGGAAAGTAGGCAGTCGCCGGTTTTAAACACTGAATTCAACGAATATATAAAAGCTACTCTTTTGCGGGTTGTTTTTTTTGGCGCTTATGATAATGTTCAGATTAAATCCGGTCTTTAACAATTTGCGAGGAGGCGCCATGTTCAGAAAATTGAACGAATTTTTTGCAGATTTGGAAGAAAGATGGAGCGATTGGTGGGCGGGACGGATCACCACTGTGGAAGAGGCAAAAGCCAATCCCGAGCGGTTTGTCCGGCAGCTGATTGCGTATGCTAAAAATGGTTATCCATGGTTCCAGGATCCCAAAGACAGGTTTGCTTACGCGTCTTATTATGATAAACACATTATTTGTCGCATTTTTGTTATGAGCAAGACTTTTGGTTTTGAGATCTCTCATACATTTTATGGGCTCCAATTGCGTGATTTGATGGAAAAGGATGCGGTTTTCAGCCACACTGCTTGGAAGTGTTCCGTGAGGCAAGATCATCGCGGAGAACATCCTCAGGGTAATATGAAAATGCGCGAGCTTTTTAACCTGGTGGCGAATCGACCTAAATAGCCGTGAATCAAAACGCTCAAAGTACTTACTTTAAGCGTTTTTTTGTTATATTATAGAAGCATTATGTTGAGCTGGAGAACCAAAAAGCAGATTACATATTCTATTGTTTTCGCGGTTTTAATCGGGCTTTTTTTATGGCTGGCTATTTCGTGGCTGACGCCCGCGCCCACTTGTTTTGACAGCAAACAAAATCAAAAGGAAGAGAGTGTGGATTGCGGAGGCCCGTGCGATAAAAAATGCACCGGTATAGTGAAAAATTTTAATATTTTGTGGACCAGGGCGATTGAAGCCTTCCCCGGCAGTTATGACGCTGCCGCGTTAGTGGAGAATCCCAATTTTTTCGTGGGCGCGCGAAAAATTTCATATAAATTTAAATTATACGATGAGCGTAGCGTTACCGTTGCCATCCGCGAAGGAGAAACTTTCGTTAACCCCGGAGAGCGTTTCGTTATTTTTGAACCGGCCATTCCCACGGGTGAGAGAAGAGCTGCGCGCGCGGTTTTGGAATGGTCGGATTTCGCGACGGTTGATTGGTTGAAAATAGAAAAAGAAAAGCCAAGCCTTTTGATTACCCGAAAGAATTTTGTAAATGAACCGACGCCTTATTTGGAGGCGCGGGCGCGAAATGATTCCGCGTTCAACCTGTCCAATGTTTACATATCCGCTGTTTTGTACGATACGGACGGCAATGCCGCGGCAGTCAGCCAGACTATTTTTGATTCTTTGGCGGCGTTATCGGAGCGTCAGGCATTTTTCACCTGGCAGACGCCGTTTGCCCTCCCTCCGGTTGGTATAGAAATATTTTTACGCGTTAATCAAACAGAGTAAAGTGCTTGCCGCATTAAGAAAAACGGATTACACGCTTGTTTTGTCTTTAATTCCGCTTTTGGTCGCGGGATTGATCACCATGAAAACTTTAGGCGGCGGCAATGATTACTTTTTTGATCGTCAGTTGATTTGGGTGGTGGCGTCTTTTGCCATATTTCTTTTAGCCGGCATGGTGGATTGGAGTTTTTTGAAAAATGGCGCCATACTTTTTTCTTTTTATTTGTTGGGAGTTGTTGGCTTGGCCACTCTTTTTATTTTGGGCAAAACCGTCAAAGGCGCGGCAAGCTGGATTGATTTCTCATTTTTTTCGCTTGAACCGGCGGAGCCCATGAAAATAATATTGATATTGGTTTTGGCGAAATATTTCGCGCGGCGGCATGTGGCTATTGCCCACGTAAAACATATTTTAGTTTCTGGCGTTTATGCTCTTCTGCCGGCGACGTTGGTGTTATTTCAGCCGGACCTGGGATCCGCCGTTATTTTCGCGTTTATATGGCTTGGCATGGTTTTGGTTTCCGGCATAAGCAAGAAACATTTATTTTTTGTTTTTTTGGTGAGCTTGCTTATTTTTCTTATTGGATGGCAGTTTGTATTGCAGCCCTATCAGAAGGCGCGAATTATGACTTTTATACATCCGCTGGCGGACGTGAGAGGGGCGGGTTATAACGCGTATCAATCAATGCTCGCTGTAGGTTCCGGGCAAATTTTGGGCAAGGGTATCGGTTTTGGCACGCAAAGCCGTTTGTCTTTTTTGCCCGAGCATGAGACGGATTTTATTTTCGCGGCCTTCGCCGAGGAGTGGGGTTTTGTCGGCGTTTTATTTTTGTTTTTATTTTTTGGGATAGTAGTGTGGCGCGTTTTGAAAATAAGTTTTATAGGCGGCAGTAATTTTGAAAGACTGTTTAGCATGGGCTTGGCAATTCTGATTTTTACGCAGATTTTTATAAATATCGGTATGAATATAGGATTGTTGCCCATTACTGGCATCACTTTGCCTTTTATGAGCTATGGAGGTTCTGCGTTATTTAGTTTATTCATCGGATTGGGAATTCTTACGGGCATGGCAGGGTCTGTGCGGATGTACGATCGTGAGCCGCATATTGTCGGTTGAATTCGGCGTTTTTGCTAAAAATTTGCCGGAGTAATTGACAAAAATAGATATTGTGCTATCATCTATCACAATGATACAAGCGGATAAAATAGTGAGTTCTTGTTTGAAGGGATTGTCGCCCAGGGCTAAAGATGTAATTAGTCGCCGTTTTGGCATTGGCAGGAAGTCTCGCGAAACTTTGGAGTCCATAGGGCAGGGTTACGGTATTACGCGTGAGCGCGTGAGACAGATTGAAAACGCCGTTTTGAATAAAATCAGGGTAACGCACGAATCGATGTTGAGAGAGATGTTTGATTATTTGCGTTTGGAAATGGATGGGCGCGGCGGTTTGGCGAAAGAGGATTCTTTTTTGAACAGTTTGGGAGTCGGACCGAAAGACGCAAATTATTTTAATTTCTTTTTGAATTTGGGCGCGGATTTTATGCGATTTTCCGAGAGCGATGAATTTCATAGTCACTGGACAAACGATAAAAACAAGACGGAGCGTGTGCATGCCGCACTGACCGCTTTGCGCAAAGAATTGGGCGCGGAGGATTTGCTTTCCGAGAATGATATTGTTACAAAGCTTTTAACTCACTTGAGCGGACAGGTGGGAGAGACCGCATCTGCAGTTTCTCCGGAGATTGCTGTCATGCTTTTGGGCGTGTCCAAAAAAATAGGAAGAAACCGCTTGGGAGAATGGGGAGTGGCAAGCTCTCCGCATATTACTCCCAAAGGCATGCGCGACATGGCCTGCCTGGTTTTAAGAAAGCATGGAAAGCCGATGCATTTTACAGAAATCGCGTCTTCCATCAGCTCGCTGGTCAACAAGCCAGCCCACATCCAGACGGTTCATAATGAACTTATCAAAGATAATCAATTCGTATTGGTGGGGCGCGGATTATACGCGCTTTCCAGCATGGGGTACAGGAAGGGCGTGGTGTCAGACGTTATAAAAGAGGTGCTGGCTTCCAAAGGAGCGCTTGCCAAGGATGATATTATAAAAGAGGTGTTAAAAGAGCGTTACGTGAAAGAAGGCACCATTCTCATTAATCTTCAGAATAAAAATTATTTTCGCAGAAACGGAGAAGGACATTATACCTTGGCTTGAATTGTGGTATAATATCCAGTAATGGAGCCGTTGAACACATTCTTTACCGGTTTTTTGCAACAAGTCTTCTATTTTATAAGGGACATCTGGTTTATTTGGCTGCCAGCATCCCTGTTTTTTATTTTCTGGGAATTTTGGATGCTTTACGTGAATTTGCATTATGTGATGCACATTCCTTGGGTACTTCTGGAAGTAAAAATTCCCCGCAATATTTTAAAAAGTCCTCGGGCGATGGAATTGGTTTTTAATACCCTGCATAGTGCGTATGAAGGATCGCGCATGGATAAATATTGGAAAGGTTTTGTGAAGGGCGTATTCTCTTTTGAGATTGCGAGTACCGGAGGCAGCTTGCGTTTTTTCGTGCGTACGCCCAAGGCAATGCGTAATTTGATTGAGGCGCAGATTTACGCGCAATATCCGGAAGTGGAAATCGTGGAGGCGGATGATTACACCAAATCCATTCCCGAAGACGTTCCTAACGTCGATTGGAATTTGTGGGGCGTGGAATTTGGCCAGACCAAGGAAGACGCTTTTCCCATAAAAACTTACGTTGATTTCAAATTGGAAGATGTAAAAGAAGAAATGGAGAAAATTGATCCCATGTCGTCCATGCTGGAGTTTATGGCTTCGGTGAAGGAGGGAGAAAGCGTTTGGTTTCAATTGCTTATCCGTGCCGCGGATGATCGGTGGATTAAGGAGGGCATGAAATTGAAAGAGGCGATTTTGGCCAAGAAAAGAGGCAAGCCGGGAGAGCATCCACAGCCGCTTTCTCCGGGCGATACAGATGTGTTGAAATCGCTTGAACGCAATATGACCAAGCTTGGTTTTGAGGCGGGCATACGTGCCATGTATTTGGCGCGGCGCGATGTTTTTAATCCCGTAAATATAGCTTCTATAATGGGAGTGATGAAGCAGTATAACACTCAAAATTTGAACGGTTTTAAATCGCAGGCTAACACTTCCGGAGGCTTTTGGTTTAAGAGCAGCCGGGAATACCGCAAACAGAGAATGATGATTAACGCTTACAAGGCAAGGGGATATTTTTATCCGCCTTTTTCGCGTGGACTTTTATTGTCGCGGGATGGCCGGGCGGGGGTTTTAACCACCGAGGAGCTCGCCACCATTTATCATTATCCCGGAATGGTCGTTTCCGCGCCGACCTTTGAAAGGGTGGAGCGCAAAAAAGGCATGCCGCCTTCCAATTTGCCGGTTTAATGCCCGTTTAAATTTATGGATCCAGAACAAATAATTTATTTCGCCGAAACCGATTTTCGTAATAAACGTCAGCAGTTCGGCATAAAAAGGCGTGATCGCACCAAGCATACTTATGTGGTGGGTAAGAGCGGCATGGGCAAAACCACTCTTTTGGAAAATATGGCGATTCAAGATATTATATCCGGAAACGGCGTGGGTATTATTGATCCGCACGGTGATTTTGCGGAAAAAATGTTAAATTATGTCCCTAAAGAGCGCATTCAGGATGTTATTTATTTCAATCCCGTGGATACGACATATCCCATAGGGTTTAATATTATGGAGGGTGTGGGAGAAGACCAGAGGCATTTGGTGGCGGCGGGATTGATGGGCGTCTTCAAAAAGATTTGGCCCGATGTGTGGTCAGCGAGAATGGAATATATTTTAAATAATACAGTTTTGGCACTCTTGGAATATCCGGGGTCAACTCTTTTGGGTATTAACCGGATGCTTGCGGATAAGGATTACCGCAAAAAAGTCGTGGACAATGTCAAAGACGATGTGGTGAAAGCTTTTTGGACGCAAGAATTCGCCAAATATACAGAGCGGTTCGCACAGGAAGCCACGCCCGCCATACAAAATAAGATTGGGCAATTCATAACTAATTCGCTGATACGAAATATTGTGGGGCAGGAAAAATCTTCGTTTGATATGCGGAAAATCATGGACGAAAAAAAGATTTTGATTATGAATTTGTCCAAGGGCAAGGTAGGAGAGAGCAATTCACATCTGTTGGGAGCGATGCTCATCACCAAGCTTTATTTGGCCGCCATGAGCCGCGTAGATACGCCTGAAGAAGAAAGAAATGATTTTTATCTTTATGTGGATGAGTTCCAAAATTTCGCGACTGACGCTTTTTCCAACATACTTTCCGAGGCAAGAAAGTACCGCCTTAATTTGATTATCGCCCACCAGTATATCGGCCAGCTGGTTACGGAGACCAGTACCAGGGTGCGGGATGCGGTATTCGGCAATGTGGGTACCATGATAACTTTTCGGGTGGGAGGAACTGACGCGGAATTTTTAGAAAAAGAATTTGCGCCTGAATTTACCGCGCTGGATTTGGTCAATCTTCCTTTCGCGGGGATCTATTTGAAACTTATGGTGGACGGTGTAACCTCTTTTCCGTTTTCCGCGAAAACTCTGCCTCCGCTTGCTAAAGCCGAAATTTCTTTCAAGGAAGATATAATAAAGTTTTCCCAGCAAAAATACGGCGCCCCCATTGAAGGTGTTAAGGAAAAAATCGCCGCCTGGCACGCGCCCGCGGAAGGAGCGGGAGTGGTCGGCGGCGAGCATGAGAATGCCGCCAAAGCTGTAGCTCCTAAATATGCCGCTTCATGCAGTGTTTGCCATAAAGATATAATGGTTCCTTTCAAGCCTGACGGTAAGCGTCCGGTTTATTGTCCGGAACATATGGGAATGTCCGTTGCGGCCGCGTCTCGATCCGTTTCCGATCAGAGTGAACCTTTGCGAAAAGAGTCGGCTTCTTCGGCTGCGGAAAAGCATCCAGCCAATATGTTTAAGCCGCGCCCCGAGAGACAGCGGGAGAAATTGGCGGAGGTGCCGAGATTCCCCGCGCCCAAAGATGGCGAATTAGTATTTAAGAAGCCGGAAAAAACCATTTCTTTGAGTGATTTGGCGCCTAAAAAACCGGCAGAGACCAAGAAGTCGCCCAACCTGGAGGAGTTGCGGCGTACGTTGCAAAAATCTTTGGCTGCCACGGAGGATGGTAAAAAAATGAATGAAATAGAAAAATCTTCGGAAAATAAATCCGATTCCGGAATGTCTAAAAATATTTTGAAGCCAGGCCAGACCATCAAGTTTGATTAGTTGCTTTAATTTTTATATTGCTTGATCTACAATAACCATAATGATTTTATTTAGGTTATTTTTTATTTTGATCGCGTTTATCGCCATGCCATTATTCGCGCGGGCGGATGTTTTGATAAATGAAATTGCCTGGATGGGAGCAGCTTCTTCCGCTTCGGATGAATGGATGGAGCTTTATAATAACGGCGATGCAAGTGTTGATTTGTCGGATTGGATGTTCAACGCGGCGGACGGGACGCCAAATATCGCTCTGCAGGGAATGATTCCGGCAAAATCATTTTTTCTTTTGGAGAGGACGGATGATTCTTCCGTGCCCAATATCGCGGCGGATTTGATTTATACTGGCGCTCTATCCAATTCCGGTGAATTGCTTATTTTGCGGAATGCTTCGGGCGTGGAGGCGGATATGGCGGATGGTTCGGGCGGGTGGTCTGCGGTGGGCGGTAATAATACAACAAAAGAAACCGCGCAAAGAACTGTCTCTGGCTGGATTACGGGAGCTCCTACGCCCAAGGCGGCGAATGGCGCTATGGCGTCAGATAATTCGTCCGTGCCAGCTTCAATGGATAGCGGTTCCGCGCCCATCTCTTCCCCCGTCTCTTCTCAGTTCACTCCATGGTTTAAAGCAAGAATATATGGCGGAGGCGATGTTTTAATGGCTGGAGTTGAGGCGGAATTCCGCGGAGGGGCAGAGGGCTTGAATACTGAGGAAATAAATAAAGCGAGATTTTTGTGGAGCTTTGGTGATGGCGCATACCAAGAAGGGAGCGTCGCGCGTCATACTTATACGCGATTGGGTTCGTATAATATTTCTTTGAATGTTATTTTGGAATCATATTCTTCTTCTGATTACGCGCTGATTAAGGTTGTTGCCGATCAAACATCGGTTTTGCCTGCACCCATCAATGCGCAAATGGCAAATAATCCCGCGGTAGTGGGGCAGCGCACTGTTGCGGCACCATCGGAATCCGCACCTAAAATTACAGATGTCAGTCAATCAGGCGCGCAGGATGATTTATTGGCGCGCGAAAATGTGGAGAATACACCTTCCAACACGGCTAATTTGCCGGATGTTGGCATGGGTGTCGGAAATTTTTGGTTTTGGTTTTTGGCGAGTCTTGCGGCTGGGGTAATAGGAGCGGCGGGATTCTTATTGGTCAAAATTTTTTATTGGCGGTAGACCGCTAAAGTTTCATCGATCATTTTTTGGAGCGAATAGCTGTTTAATATTTTTTGGCGCAGGCTTTGAGCCAGCGCGTTTTTTAAATTTTCATCCAGTAAGACGCGCTCTATGGCGCGTGCCAGTTCGTTGGCGTTCGCCGCTTTTACCAAAATGCCGTCTTTGCCGGTGATGATTATCTCACGGTTGCCTCCGACATCGGTGGCAATGGAGGGAAGTTCGGCGAGTCCGGCTTCAAGCAAAACATAGGGTAGGCCTTCTTTGAGAGACGGCAAAACGAAAATATCCACGGCTTTTAAATATTTTGCCGCGTCAGGCGGGCTATCTATAATCCGCACGCATTTTGCTAAGCCGGATTTCGTGATTTGTCGGAGGAGGTTTAATTTTTCTTCGCCGCGATGGCCGATTATTACAAAATGCAGCTTTGGATATTTTGGGCAAAGTATTTTTGCGGCTTCAATCAAAAATTTATGGCCTTTGTTTGCGGTGAATTCTCCGATGGTGCCGACCCAAAAAGATTTTTCTTCAGTTGATGGCATGAGCGCGGCGCGCGCTTCATTTTTGGGGAGAAATGCGAGCGAATCAGGATCTATGCCGTTGTGTACGGTTATGAATTTTTCCGAGCGGCCGATTTTGTTTTGAACGGCGGATTGCCGGTCAAATTCCGATACGGTTATGATTGTATCGTAAAAAAAAGCGGTGGCGCGGCTTAGCCATTTGATGATCTCGCGTTGCCATTTTGGGCGGTTTTCATGGTATGCCCATCCGTGAGCGGTGAAGACGGTTTTCAGGTGATAGGTTTCAGGTGAAAGGACTCTTAAGATAAATGCCGCAAAGCCGGCGAGTCCGCCTGCTTTGGAGCTTGATGTGTGTATGATGTCAGGTTTGATTTGCCGGATGAGGCATAATATTTCCCAGAGCGCGAATAGGTCTTTTAGCGGATTTATGGATTTTTGGAAATTTTTTATGACATGGCAATGGGTATTGGAGCCCTGAAGCCCTGTAAAAAGATTTTTTTCTTCCGGGAGCGCAGATCCCGCCGCTATATATGTTTCAAAACCATTTTGCGGCATGGCGGAGGCGAGATCATAAGTGTATTTGGTGGCGCCGCCCCAGGCGGATTTGGTGATTATATATAATATTTTGCGGCGATTGTTCATGGGTTTATTATATTATAGTATATGACAATGCCGGTAAAACCAAAAAGGCGCATTTTAATATTTTCGCTGGTTTATTATCCGCGGTTCGTAGGCGGCGCGGAGGTTGCCATTAAAGAAATTACCGACAGGATTTCTCCAGATGATGTTGAATTCGACATGGTGGCGCTCCGCTTAGATGGCGCCTTGTCTCGGTTTGAAAAAGTGGGCAATGTCGGAGTTTATCGCGTAGGATTTGCAATGGAGCATAAGGAATCCGCAGACTCACTCCGTTTTCCGTTGTTTTTGAATAAATATCTTTTCCCATTTATGGGATTTTGGAAAGCCGAACAATTGGAAAAATCCCGCCATTATGATGCCATGTGGTGCATGATGGCGAGCTATAACGGTTTTGCGGCGCTCTTTTTTAAATTAACCCATCCCGCCATTCCTTATTTGTTGTCGCTACAGGAGGGAGATCCGATTTCTTATATTAAAAAACGAGTCAGCGTGCTTTATCCGCTTTTCAGGAAAATTTTCACTAAGGCGGATATGGTGCAGACGATTTCCAATTATTTGGCGGATTTCGCGCGGCAGATGGGATATGAGGGGAGGATTGAGGTGGTGCCTAATGGCGTGGATGTGGCGCGTTTTTCCAAAAAATATGAGTCGAAAGAAATTCGGGATTTAAAAGAGCGGCTTGGCAAAAAGGCTGGCGATAAATTCGTTGTGACCACGTCGCGGCTTGTGGTCAAGAATGCCGTATCGGACATAATAAAGGCGCTTAAATATCTTCCGGATAATGTTAAGTTTTTGGTATTGGGAAGCGGTTATGAAATGAGGGCGTTAAAAAAGCTTGCCGATAATAAAGGCTTGTCCGAGCGTGTCCGATTTTTGGGTTATGTTGCGCATGAGGACATGCCGCAATATCTTAAAATTTCCGATGTTTTCGTCAGGCCGTCGCTCTCCGAAGGGTTTGGCAATTCTTTTATAGAGGCTATGGCGGCTGGATTGCCCGTGGTGGCGACTCCTGTGGGTGGGATTGTGGATTTTTTGAGAGACGGAGAGACGGGTCTTTTTTGTGAAGTCGGGGATCCCCGGAGCATCGCGGATAAGATAAAGATTTTTTTGAGTGACGATAATTTACGGGAAAAAATAATTGCCCATGCTGCAAAGATGGTTCAAGAAAAATATGAATGGGATAAAATAAGCCGCGACATGCTCAAAATTTTCGTTGCGGTAAGCGATTCAGATGTTGACAAAAAATCTATTTTGTGATAATTTTGCTACAAGCGTAATTGGTCTTTGACAATGAAATTTTTATAAGGAGAATCTGCAATGCGTATTATCGGTGTCTTGTTTTTCGTGATTTTTTTGAGTTTTTATGGGCTGGCAAGCGCTGAACCGGGCGTTCGGCACCAGCATGGATCCGGTCATGGTCAGGTGTCGCCGCAGACTGACGAGTTCGTTTACGGGTATTCCGAAGAGGACATAGAGGCGTTCCGGCAATTCTTGACCAGCAAACGGCTGGGCCTACTCAACAAGGCGGCCGAGCAGGCTTCCAGTCTCAAGAATGCCGAACTGCGGCAAAAAGCGTACACTGTGATGGTGTATGAATTAGTGCGCATGGGAGACGTGGAACGCGCCGAAAGGTTTGCCGCAAAGGTCACTAACCACGAACTCAAGTGGCGGGCATACTATGTATTGGCCGTGGAAGGTTATGCTCCTTCCGGTAATATGCCGCAAGCCTGGGCATCAGCGGAAACATCTATGACCGCTTTGGCCGAACTGACCGGCGTTGCCTCTTCAGACCGCGCAGGATCGGAAATGATCGCTACGCAGCGCGACAAGCTGACCGTGGCTATGTTGGTCGCCCGCATTGAGACAGGCGATTACGGCGAGGAAGTCCTGTCGGTATTCGGCAGGATACAAGACAAGTCGCATTACTGGCTGATGGCGGTAGAGCAGTCGGTGCTTCGTCTTTCTGATCGGCCGAGAGTGGAGAAATTCCTGGCTTTTATGGACTATGAATTGTGCGAGCCCAGCGAGGAAGAGCTGACCAGGCCGGATGTCTTAGTTGGTACAAAGATTTCAGATTTGTCTGCGACCTACTACCGCAATACGTCGCGTGACCTGTTGATCGCGGTTAAGTATGGTTTAGACGAAGAAGTTGGCGAGTCCGCGTTCATCGTCTATTCCGTTTTAACTCCCGAACAGGCGCTGGACAGAAAAGATACGCAGTGAACAACGCCCGTCCCGAGCGATTGTCGTTAGGGGCGGGTACAATTTATGCAATTGAGAGGGCTGAAATGAAAACGATAGTAATTGCGTTAGTCGCCGTGTTATTTTTTTGCAATTCGGTTTTTGCGGGCATTTTGAGCGGAGTGTCAGTTTACGTTACTCAGGATAATCGGCGCATCGCGTTTTCTTTTTCAATGATCAACATGAATGACGAAGTTGCCCTGGATCAGTTTAGCGGTGTGGTATTGAAATTGCGAACCGAATTGGTGCAGAAGTTCGGTGAGGTTAGCGAGGAAAAGTTTCATTACAGCATGACCGATGTTTCTCAGTTGGCTACGCATGTCAAGGTTATGGAGAAGCTTGCTGAAGGCAGGGGGGGCATGAAAGCGTGTGTCGCCATAAGCGGTAAAAAGGAGCAGCCGTGCTTTAACGTAAATAAAGATAATTACGCTGAAGTGGCGGAGAAGATCTACCGTTTTACAGTGGACATGAATTTATGAAAATAAAATAGAAGGGCGGAGCGTAATGCTTCCGCTCTTTTTATTTAACGCGCGCCGGCAAAGTGTTAGAATAATAACAATGGAAAGCGGCAGAAAATCAAGGATTTTGATAGCTACGGGCATATATCCGCCGGATATAGGCGGACCCGCGACTTACAGCAAATTGCTTTTTGAAGAACTGCCGAAGCGCGGATTTGCGGTTGGGGTGTTAAGTTTCGGTGAGGTCAGGCAAATGCCCAGAATTTTGCGTCATGTCGCGTATTTTTGTAAAGTTTTGCGTCAAGGACGCAAAGTAGATTTGATTTACGCGCAAGATCCTGTGAGCGTGGGTTTGCCTTCCGCGTTAGCCGCGAAAATTTTGGGCAAGCAGTTTATTTTAAAGGTGGTCGGCGATTACGCGTGGGAGCAGTTTCAGTTCGGGCGGAGTGGCGAAATGGATTTTGTGACGCCGGAAGAATTTCAGAGTGGCAGATATGGTTGGCTTACCGAATTGCGGCGGCAAACAGAGAGATTCGTAGCCGCATTGGCTGATAAAATCGTAGTGCCAAGTGAATATTTAAAAAAGATAGTTATATCGTGGGGAATTGATGGGAATAAAATTAATGTCATTTATAATGTTTTCACGGATGATATGTCGTCAGAAACATCAACTAAGCCGATATCGCGCGAAGTTTTCCGTGAAGAATTCGGCATGTCCGGGACCATCATATTGTCAGCGGGCAGAGTCGTGCCTTGGAAAGGTTTTAAAACATTAGCGTCAGTTATGCCGGAAATTGCCAAAAAAATACCGGATGCCAGATTGATTATCGTGGGCGATGGTCCGGAAAAAGAAAATTTACAGGAATATATTGATAAAGCGCGGTTGGAGCATTTGGTGCTGCTTGCGGGAGGAGTATCACACTCCAAATTAGCCGTTTATTTGCGCGCGTGCGATCTTTTCGTTTTGAACACTGGCTATGAAGGATTGTCCCATCAGTTGTTGGAGGCCATGGCGGCTGGCGCGCCTATTGTGACCACCGATGTGGGCGGTAACCCGGAGCTGATAGAAGACGGGAAAAGCGGCGCATTAATCAAATACAATGATCGCGACGCTCTTGCGGCGGCTATTATTAAAATACTGTCTGATAAGGCTTTGGCGGATCGTTTGAGTGAAAATGCCAGACTGAAGGTCGGGGAATTTTCCCAAAAGCGGATGATTAATGGGATAATTGGGATATTGAAATGAAAGTTTTGATGATAAGCAAAGACAGTAAAATACTGGAAGAAGGTTCCGCGGTTAGGCGTCGTATGTTGGATTACGGCGGGTTGGCGGAGGAATTGCATATTGTCGTGATTGTGAGGGGCACTGGAAAATCCGAAACATTCAAAATCGCGGATCATATTTTCGTTTATTCGGTAAATTTTGAGGGTTCTTTTAATTATATTGTCCGTGGGACGGCGGTGGCGCGGAAAGTCGTGTCAGATAATCATTTTGGCGTGGCGGATGTGGTGACTTGCCAGGATCCTTTTGAGTCCGGCTTGGTGGGATGGTTTGCGGCCAAGCGTTTTCGCTCGGCGTTTCAATTGCAAATTCACACCGATTTTTTAAGCCCGTTTTTTTGCAAAGAATCATTGCTGAATAAAATCAGGGTGCGGCTGGCCGGTTGGCTTTTGCCGCGCGCCGATTGCGTGAGAGTGGTAAGCCGCCGCATCAAAGAATCGCTGAAGGCGCGCGATTATCGTTTGAAATCGGAGCCGCAGGTTATTCCGATTTTTACGGATGTTAAAAAAATAGAAGACGCGAAAGTCGGCGTTAATCTGCGCGCCAAATATCCGCAATTTAATTTTTTTATTTTGATGGCATCCCGCCTTGCGCGCGAAAAAAATATCGGTATGGCTATAAAAGCCGTGAGTAAGGTATTGGAAGGCCACCCGAGCGTGGGGCTGGTGATAGTCGGTGATGGTCCGGAAAAAGAAAACTTGCAATCTCAAATCGCGAATCTTAAAATCAGTAAAAATATTATTATAGAAAATTGGAATGATGATTTGCCGTCTTATTATAAAACCGCTGATTTGTTTTTATTGACTTCCAATTACGAAGGTTATGGTATGTCGGTCGTAGAGGCGATGGCCGCGGGCTGTCCCGCGATTATGACGGATGTGGGATTGGCGGGAGAGATTTTGGCGGATGGGGTTAATGGCTTGGTTGTGCCGGTAGGAGACGCCGTGCGGTTGGGGGCGGCCATATTGAATATGGTTGAGGATCCGTATAAACGGGAAGCTATGGTGAAAAGGGGGCGTGAGGCGATTTTTAGATTGCCCGATAAAGAGAGTTTTTTGGAGAGTTATAAGCAAAGCTGGATGAGTTGCACGGTTCGGTGAGTATTTTGAACGTCCACAGTAAAAATGGCTTCAATTAAGGATGAATTTATTATTTTTGTGCACACACCGCTGTTGTTTCCGGCGTTTTTTTATAGTAAAATAATTTGATGGAGAATCTGGCAGAGATAAAGAAAAACGCTCTAAATTCTATTGAAAAAGCCGCCGACGAGGAGGCTTTGAAACTATTAAAAATAGAGTATTTGGGCAGGAGCGGCAAATTGACTATGGTGCTCCGCGGGCTCAAAGACATGCCCGAAGTTAAGCGGAAAGAAATGGGCGCAAAAGCCAATGCGCTCCGACAAGAGTTAGAGGGCGCGTTTCAGAAAAGAGAAAAAGATTTAAGGGGAGCGGTGAGAGCCGTTCATTTGCAGCGGGAAAAAATAGATATTAGTTTACCCGGCACGAAAACGCCAGTGGGTCATTTGCATCCCCTCACTAAAATAAAAAATGAGGTTGAGGATATTTTTGTATCGCTTGGTTTTGAGATTGTGGAAGGTCCGGAAATGGAGCTGGAGCATTACGCGTTTGACGCTTTAAATATGCCCAAAGACCATCCGGCGCGCGAGATGTGGGATACGCTGTGGCTCGAGCCGTTCAAAGACCGAGTATTGCTTCGCCCGCAAACCTCATCGGTGCAGATTCGTTATATGGAAAAGCACGAACCGCCGTTTCGCATCATAGCTCCCGGCAGAGTGTTCCGCCATGAGGCGACTGACGCGTCGCATGATATCCAATTTCATCAGGTGGAAGGTTTGGCGGTGGGTGAAGACATAAGCGTGGCTAATTTTAAACACGTTATACTTTCTTTTTTTCGTAAGCTGTTCGGGAAAGATATGCAAATTCGCCTTCGTCCGAGTTTTTTTCCTTTTGTGGAGCCGGGTTTTGAAGTGGATATAAGCTGCGCGCAGTGCAAAGGGAAAGGATGCTCCGTTTGCAAATCAAGCGGGTGGCTGGAAGTGATGGGCGCGGGCATGGTACACCCTAATGTTTTTAAAGCCGCCGGATATAATCCTAAATTGTGGCGCGGATTCGCGTTCGGTGTGGGATTGGATCGTTTGGCGATGACTAAATATAAAATTCCCGACATAAGATTTTTCCAGGCGAATGATATAAGATTTTTGAGGCAATTTTAAAAATATGCAATTTTCTTATAATTGGCTACAATCTTTTTTCCCTGTCCGCCTTGGGCGGAAACAAAAACTTCCCAAGCCCGAGGAGCTGGCGCGTGTTTTAACCATGCATTCTTTGGAGGTGGAGGAGATTGGCAAAAATGCCAAAGATACGCTATTTAATATTGATATTTTATCCAACCGAACGCATGACTGTTTGTCGTATATGGGTATGGCCCGGGAAATTCATGCGTTATTGGGCATGAATTTGTCTGTGCCCGTGGTAAAATACGCAGCGTTAGAACGCCTGATAAAAATTAAGCGGTCTGCTAGAGGATTGCGGGTGCGTGTTGATGACAAAAATTTATGCTCGCGCTATATTGGCGTATTGATGTCGGGTGTGAAAGTTGGGCCTTCTCCGGCGTGGATAAAAGAACGCCTGGGGGCGTTGGAGCAGAGATCCATTAATAATATCGTGGATATTACTAATTTTGTGATGTTGGAAATGGGTCAGCCGTTACATGCTTTTGACGCGGATAAGGTGGACGGAGGCATTATTGTCAGGCGCGCCAGGGACGGCGAGAAAATGACGACACTGGACGATGAGGAGGTTGTGCTTAATAAAAATATTTTAATAATTGCCGACAGTAAAGCTCCTTTGGCTATCGCAGGCATTAAGGGAGGTAAAAAAGCGCAAATAACCGAGACCACGAAAAATATTATTCTGGAGTCGGCTAATTTTGACGGTCCCAGCGTCCGTAGGGCTTCGCGCGCGGTAGGCATTGCCACGGATTCTTCTTTGCGGTTTGCGGCGGGACTTGATCCCAATTTGGCGGGCGAAGCTATGGCGCGGGTTATGGACGTGGTTAGGACAGTATCGGGTGGCAGGGCGGTTGCGGCTTCGGACATTTATCCGAAAAAATTATCAGCCGTAAAAATTTCCCTGGATGCGGATAAATTGAACGCGGTTTTGGGGGCGCGGATAGATATTGCTCTGGCCAAGAAAATTTTAGAGCGGCTTGGCTGTGAGGTAAAAATGAAACAGAAAAAAGTTCTTTTGGTAACTCCACCCACGCGCAGGCTTGATTTGTCCATTGAAGAAGACTTGATAGAAGAGGTGGGGCGCGTGTATGGCTATGAAAATATCACCTCTCGTGCGGCATTGATTGAAATGGCTCTGCCTTCGCGCGATGACGCCGTTCATTATCGCGCGCGTATGCGGGATTTGCTTTGCGGCATGGGATTTTTTGAAGCGTATAATTATTCCTTTGTCGGCGAGTCCGACCTGGAACTTATAGGTCTGCCTACCGGACGGGCGGGCGCGTCTTCCGGCAAAAATATATTCAAGCTAGTCAATCCCACCAGGCCTGAATTCGCTTTTTTGCGCCCATCGCTTATGTTCGGACTTCTGAAAAATTTAAAAGAAAATTTAAAGCACGCCAAAGATGTCAGATTTTTTGAGATGGGCCATGTTTTTTACAAAAAAGAATCCGATAGTATGGCGCTCTCCATCGCGTCTTCCGAATGGAAAGAATCCAAAGAAGCCTTTTTGGAATTAAAGGGCGCGCTGATTGCCGCGCTGGAATCGTTCGGGGTGGCGGATGTTTGGTTTGATGACGCTCCCGAGAGCGTTTCGGAATACGATGGTGGAGGAAATTTGCTTCATCCCTTTCAGCGGAGCGAGATAAAAATAGGCGATAAAGTGTTGGGTATCATCGGTTCCGTGCATCCGGATACGGCGGCATCGTATAAATTAAAAGGCAAAGCGGCGGTTTGCGAATTGGATTTCAGGCTTTTGATTGATTTTCTGCAAAAGGAAAATGAGTATATGCCGGTATCCAAATTCCCCGCCGTGGTGAGGGATTTGGCGCTTTTGGTGCCCAGGGACGTGCGTATGTCGGAAGTTTCGGATATGATTGAAAACAGCGGAGGCATATTGTTAAAAGACGCAGATTTATTTGATGTTTACGAAGGTGAAGAATTTGAAGGCCGCAAAAGTTTCGCGTTCCATCTGATTTTTCAGAGTGACGAGCGCACTTTAAGCGATAGCGAGGCGGATAAAATTATGGAAAATATCATTACAGCTTTGGAGGGAAATGTCGGCTGGGAAGCGCGGCGATAAAATTTAAAAAATATGGCAGATAAAAACAAAGAAGAATCAAATAAAAGTAAAGGATATACCGCCAAAGATATTTATGTTTTGGAGGGGTTGGAGCCGGTGCGGAAAAGGCCCGGAATGTACATAGGATCAACTGGCGTGGACGGTTTGCATCATTTGGTTTGGGAGGTGGTGGATAACAGCATTGATGAAGCGATGGCGGGGTTCGCGAAAAACATTGCCGTCACTTTGTTGCCAGACGGAGCGGTAAAAGTCGTGGACGACGGGCGCGGCATTCCCGTGGACATCCACAAGCAGACTAAGACATCGGCGCTGGAAACTGTTATGACCACGCTTCACGCTGGAGGCAAATTTGGCGGAGACGCGTATAAAGTGGCCGGAGGGCTCCATGGTGTGGGTGTCTCCGTGGTTAACGCCCTGTCTTCTTTTTTGCGGGCGGAGGTGTGCCGTGATGGCGAGCGCTGGTTTCAGGAATATGAAAAGGGAAAGCCCAAGTCTAAAGTAAAGAAAATGGGCTCTTGCCACGGTTCCGGCACCTCGGTTACTTTCAAGCCTGACGGAGAAATTTTTAAAACCATGGACTTTGACTGGACGCGCATTTTGGAGCATATACGGCAGCAGGCGTATCTTACGCCATCGGTTCGCATCGCTCTTTTTGATGAAAGAGAGCGCGATCCGCTTTTGCATCAGTCGTACGCTTTTCATTTTGACGGCGGCATCAGCTCCTATGTGAAATATTTAAACGGGCGCTTTGCCGTTAAACACGAAAATATTTTTTATGTGAACAAGCCGGTAGACGGCATACAAGTGGAGGTGGCTTTCCAATATATTGATGACTTGCAGGCGCGGGAGATGGGTTTTGCCAACAATATTTATACGCCCGAAGGCGGCATGCATCTGACGGGATTCCGTACCGCGCTTACCCGTACGCTTAATAATTACGCTAAAAATAATAAATTTGTTAAGGCGGGCGAAGATAATTTTACGGGCGATGATGTGCGGGAAGGTTTGACTGCGGTTATTTCCATTAAACTGCGGGAGCCCCAATTTGAAGGCCAGACTAAGGCGAAATTGGGCAATCCGGAGGCCCGTGGCGCGGTAGAGAGCGCGGTGGATGAAGCACTCTCCTCGTTTTTGGAAGAAAATCCCAAAGACGGGCGGGCTTTGATTGAAAAAGTTATGTTGGCGTTGAAAGCGCGCAAAGCTGCCAAAGCGGCGAAAGACACGGTGCTTAGGCGTGGTGTCTTGGAGGGTTTGGCATTGCCCGGCAAATTAGCGGATTGCCAGACCAACAAAGCCGAGGAATCCGAAATATTTATCGTAGAGGGAGATTCCGCCGGAGGTTCGGCCAAAATGGCGCGTGACAGGAGAACTCAAGCGATCCTGCCGCTAAAAGGAAAAATTTTGAATGTGGAAAAAGCGCGTTTGGACAAAATGCTTGCTTCCAAAGAAATTAAAGCGTTGATTATAGCGTTGGGCGCGGCTATTGCCGATGATTTGAATATGGAAAAGTTGCGTTATCACAAGGTGATAATTATGACCGATGCGGATGTGGACGGCGCGCACATACAAACGCTTCTTTTGACGCTTTTTTACCGCTATTATTTGCCGCTTATAAACGCGGGTTATTTGTATATTGCCCAGCCGCCCCTGTATCGTATTCAGAAAGGCAAGGAAGCGCGTTATGTTTATTCTGACGAAGAGAAGGGGCGCGCGCTTAAAGAATTTGGCAAAACCGAAGATGAGAAAGGCGTAAACATCCAGCGCTACAAGGGCTTGGGGGAAATGAACGCCGAAGAACTTTGGGAAACGACCATGGATCCGGCACAGCGCGTTTTAAAGCAAATCGCCATAAATGACGTGGAAGAGGCGAATCGCACTTTTGATATTTTGATGGGTGAGGAAGTGAGTCCGCGCAAGCTCTTTATTCAGACCCACGCCAAGGATGTAGAAAATTTGGATGTTTAGTTGTTAGATATAATTTTGGCTAATATGACTAGATGCTTGACTCTATCAGTCCGAGGCTGGTGGGGTTGACAACAAGCATTTTTTTTGCGTTACTTAATGGGAATAGATTGGCATGTAGGACTTTTAAATATTATTGTCCGCCTAGGGTGGATAAACTATCCTGCGGGTTTTCGCGGGACGCCGGTCTGAAGCGGTTTCGGACGTTTTTTATAGGAGGTGTGTGATGGATAAATCACATGCTGCTGGTTGGGGGTCTGATGCGCCTACTCCTGCCCAGCTGAAAGAATTGTTCGCGCAGATTGAATCGGGTCGTGTGACCAGAGAGAAGTTGCAGGGTTGGCTGAATGATAAGTTTCCAATGCGCGGCTTTTATGCCGATGAGGAGATTTTTTCCGACTATGCCTATCCGAAGGAGTACAAGGGGCCTAAGCCGATTGATGAGCAGATCAAGGCATTAGCCTCGTTTTTTTATACTCGCAAGTATGTCGGGGTTCTTTCTTCGCTTCCTCCTAGAGTCTTACTTCCTCCTGGAGCCGAAGGGTTGTTCGCCATCCCGAGGTGGGAGAGGCTTGCGCCGACTTACGGTGAGGCAGTAGAAAAAGTGCTTGCGATAATCTCGTCCCAGCGGAAGTTCCGCAGCCATTATGATGGCAAGTTTGGAGTGAAGTATTTGCGACAGCACACCAGAACGGTTGATGCATTCCAGAAGTTGAGCAATGAGCAGAATGGTAATGACATTCTTATCGTCCCAGCTCAATTCGGATTACGTCACAGTGGGCGGTCGGTTCGCCGGGCTCGCTATATGTTTGAGGATCGCGAGTTCGGTCTCGGAGCCTTCGCGGTCGGGATTATGTTGTTAACCCACCCCGAACGGGAAGTTCGGTGGGAACAGCTTCACGTTGACTGCGCCGGTGACGAGCTTAGCCTGAAGGCCGACGGCAATTTTTCTTGTGCGCCGTATTTTCAATTTTCCGGCGGCAAAATAGAGTTTTATCACTATGCGTGCACTGATGTTGATAGAATTTATGGTTCCGCTTCGGGCTTTCTGCTCGAGAAATAGCGTAAAAAGGGCTATCCAAACGGATGGCTCTTTTATTTTTCACAACATTTAACGAAGTTGACCCCGTTAGAGGTTCAGCCATGTATTGAGGTGTTTCGTGGGCAGTGAGCGAATTCGCCTGCCTGCCGGTAGGCAGGCCTGCGGCTTACGAGGCAACAAAATCATGTTTTTTTGAACAACCTCTAATGGGGTTGACAATCTCGCACCGCGGAGGTATCATATAAAAAATAAAGCAGAGTAGAGTTTGAAGGCCCGCGAGGGCTTTTAAAAAAGCCAAAATTTAGAAAATTAGGAGTAATTTACCAAATAAGAAAATCAATCATGTGGCAAAAATTAGTTGATTACATAAAATCCTCGCGCTTGGAGTTTAAGCATGTAAATTGGCCGACTCGAAAAAACACCATTAAGTTTACGGTGCTTGTCATTTTGGTGTCGCTTTTTGTGGCCGCGTTTTTGGGATTGCTTGACGTGTTTTTTACTTATCTTTTAGAAAAATTCATTCTTTAATCTATGGCACGACAAACATCGGAATTCGGAAGAAATTGGTACGTACTCCACACTTACGCCGGCTACGAGGACGCCGTGGTAAGGAATTTAAAACAGCGCATAGAATCCCTGGGGATGGAGGACAAGATTTTTAGTGTCATTGCGCCCATGGAAAAAAGAATTAAAATAAAAGGCGGCAAACGCCGCACTGTGGAGGAAAAGATTTATCCCGGGTATGTTTTGGTGGAAATGATAGTGACGGACGATTCGTGGTATGTGGTGAGGAATACCCCGCGCGTTACGGGCTTCGTGGGCTCGGGCACTACGCCTACGCCCCTTTCGCAGGACGAGGTGGATATATTGTTCAAGCGTATGCAGGTGGAAGAGCCGCGTTATAAATTTGACGTGAGCGAGGGCGATATTGTGAGGATTACGGACGGCCCGTTTAAGGATTACGAGGGTAAGGTAAGCGGAGTGGACGAAGAGCGCGGCAAGGTGAAGGTTTTGGTGTCCATATTCGGCAGAGAAACTCCCGTGGAGCTTGATTTTTTGCAGGTTAAAAAGATATAATCTATTATCATGGCTAAACATATAAAAACCGTAATTAAATTACAGATTCCGGCCGGAAAGGCGAACCCCGCTCCTCCGGTGGGTCCGGTATTGGGACAGCACGGTTTGAATATCGGCGAGTTTTGCAGTAAATTCAACGAAGCGACCAGGGAAAAGGGCACGGATATTATTCCGGTGGAAATAACGGTCTACGAAGATCGCTCTTACGAATTTAAGTTAAAAACTCCTCCGGCATCGGATCTTTTGAGAAAGGCCGCGGGCGTGGAGAAGGGCGCCAAAAATCCCATCACCGGAAAAGTCGGATCTATTTCCAAGGATCAGTTGCGGACTATCGCGGAGCGCAAAATGGAGGATTTGAATGCCAATGATGTCGCGGCGGCGGAGAAAATTATTTCCGGTACGGCGCGCAGCATGGGAATTGATATCAAGTAATTTCGCGTATTTTAGGTTATTTGTTTACGCCGCCTATTCATTCTTGAACGGGCGGCGTTTCTGTTATAGAGTGATTGGAAGCAAAATTCTTTGACAACTTTATGAAAGGAGCGGTTTATGAAAAAGCCGGAGAGGCTGACTTTTGACGAGCTTTTTGATTTGATGGCTTTGCTTTTTTCTTGTCGCGGCAGCTGTAACCGATTGAGAACCGCTACGGTGATAAGAGATGCGAATAATAAGGTGATTGCTGCGGGATACAACGGAGCTTTGCCAGGCGATCCGCATTGCGATGATGTCGGGCATCTCATAGTGGACGATCATTGTTTGCGCACCAATCATGGAGAGGAAAATGCCGTACTTAATTGCGTTGATCTTTCTCGCGTGAATGGCGGAACAGTAACCATTATCGGCAGTCCATGCTTCCCGTGCGCGAGAAAACTTGCCGCCTTAAAGCCAAAAAGAATACGCTACATAGGAACATATTCTAACGCGCAGGGCGGGGGATTGGTGGCGGAATTGTGCGAGAGGCGCGGCATAAAGCTTGAATATATTACCGTGGAAGAGGTTATGGCTAGCTTGAAAAAAGCAATGGAATTTGCGCAGGGATCGGGCGGTCCTCTGAAACATCATTTTTTCAGAATGGATTTTGCGGAATTGCACCCCGAAGAAGAGCCGTGATAAAATAAGGCGGTGATGATGGAAATCAATCCTTATCCGTTTCCATTTGTAGTTTTGGAAGGCATTGATGGCTCGGGTAAGAGCACGCTTTTGAATGGCGTGGAAAAATATCTGCAAAATAAGCGCGTACCTTTTTATGTGACGGCCGAGCCCACGGATTTGGAATATGGCAAGAAGATACGCCGCATTTTGGATAATGGCGGGCGCGATGCAAACAATCACAAAGTCGCCGCGGAAGATTTGCAGCGACTTTATATTTTGGACCGTTTGAATCACAGGAAAAGCGAGAGTGAATTTCTGAAAACTATGGCGGTAATTTCCGATCGTGATTGGGAATCCACTATGGCTTACGCGTCTGCGTTTGGCGTCCAACCACAGTGGGTGATAAATGAACATGAACGTCTGGCGCGCGAGGCGGGAGCGGAGCTTTTTTTCTCGAATCTCACGCTTATCGTGGATGTGGCGCCCGAAGAGGCGCTACGCCGTCAAAAAGCCGCCGGCAAAGCACTGGATTATTTTGAAAGCGATATAGTAAAACGCGGCAAATTGCGCGAAGCTTATTTGAGCTTACCGGCTGTTTTGTTCCAACTTTTGCCGCAAGTGCCGTTTAATATTCAGATTATAGACGGTATGCGTCCGGAAAAGGAAGTTTTACAAAGCGCGCTTTCGTATATAGAGCCGCTTTTAGTTCGGCGGAGCGGGTAATTCTTGATGATATTTTGCGGCAAGCTTTTAGCTTGCCGCATTTTTTCTTTCTGCTAATATGGAATAAACTCGCTCTTTGAAAGGAGGCGTTATGCGGCAAGTTGAGCCGAAAATTTTTCTTATCGGTGAAACTAGGGTGGATGATGCGGCATTGAAGGATTATCTTCATCATGTAGGTGCGCCGGAATGGGTAACTGATGCTCCTTCGGACGCGGAAAAAGTCATTGAAGTGATGGGCCGGATGTGTTATCGAAGCTTTGCTCCCGGGCTCAATCTCAATGTGATTAAGGTGCGCGAAGGTAATGCGGCATATTTGGGCCACATCCTTCAAGTGGGGCATGGTTCGGTTTTGGAGCATGCCATTTTTAATTTTATTTTTGCGGATGTGAGCCGTGTGTTTACCCATGAGTTGGTGCGTCACAGGGCGGGCATTGCCATATCGCAGGAGAGTTTGCGGTTTGTGCGGTTGGATGATTTGGGTTTTTGGCCTCCCACGGTAGTTCGCGAAGATGCGGAAGTTATGGAAATTTTCGTGAAAACCGTGAAAGAGTTGGAATCGCTTCAGAAGGTTTTGGCGAAGAAATACGATTTGGACGGAAAAATGCCGTTTTCCAAAAAGAAACAGATTACTTCCGCTATGAGGCGTGTTGCGCCGCTTGGAC
Organism: Patescibacteria group bacterium; assembly: GCA_038065295.1. Taxonomy (GTDB): domain Bacteria; phylum Patescibacteriota; class Minisyncoccia; order JACROR01; family JACROR01; genus JACROR01. The sequence continues at coordinate 16,014 of JBBTRG010000009.1, read as the reverse complement.
TCGTCACTTCCATTGGGTGGTCGGTGAACGGCAGAGCGCTCCGCCATGTGATTGAAATGCGGACTGATCCCGCGGCAGAAGAGGAGATCAGGCTGGTGTTTGGCAAAGTTGCCGACCTAATGTTCAAAAAATGCCCCAACTTGATGTCAGGTTATGACGTTGAGATGGTGGATGGATTGCCGTGGTACAAGACAACCCACAAAAAAGTTTGAAGGATAACCCTGTCAGTCTAAGGCTGACAGGGTTTATTTTTTGGCCAAAAGAGCTATTATATAAATATAAGAAGCATTAACCATTAAAAATATGCTTATCGTTACTACGGCTATTTCCGGATCGGATCGCAAGGGGTATCTGTTGCGTTTTGAGGAGTTTGCTCGGAAAAACGGCAAAAAGATAAAGATATACCATGTCGGGCAGATGATGTTTGAGCATGCTCATTCCATCGGCATCAATTTTACTCCGGAGAATGTTTTGAACGCCCCGCCCGCCGTAATCAACGCGGTGCGCTCGGCGGTTTTTGAAAAAATCGCAAGCGAACTTCCGAAAGTTTTGAAACAGCACCACGCTGTTTTTATTAATATTCACGCGATGTTTTTTTGGAGAAAAGTTTTTGTACGCGCGTGGGATAATTATTACGTGAGCCAGTTGAATCCGGATTTATTTTTGGCGTTCGTGGACGACGTGATAAGCATCAACAAGCAGTTGAAATCGCGCAAGCAATGGAAGCGAGAAAATTTGACCATCGGAGACACTCTTTTATGGAGAAATGTGGATGTGGAAATGACGGCGTCTTGGGCGGAGATGTCGCGAAAAAAATTTTGCGTTATTCCTTCTCCGAGCAAAGAAAAACTTTTGTATCGCATGCTGTTTGAATCGCATTTAGAAAAAGTTTACGCCGCCATGCCGCTTACTAATTTCACGGGCGCTAAAGACCAGGCGGAAGTTGATAAGTTTATCGCCAAACTGGAAAAGTATTTTATTGTCATAGATCCGCGTGAAATAGAACTGGTGGAGCAGTGGAAGCCGTACATGCGCACTGACGCGGTGTTGCATCAGATAGTGAACCGTGATTTGTATTGGCTGATAAAACAGGTGGATAGGGTGATCGCGTATTTTCCTAAAGCGGTTTCTTCGCCCGGCGTAGTCAATGAATTGCGCGAAGCTCATGAAACCAACAAGGAGGCGTGGCTCGTGTATCCGAAAGGCGCGGCTATAAGTCCGTTTTTAACATATTATTCCAACATGGTATTTCATGGGCCCAACGAGTTGTTTAGATTTTTGGCGACCCAAAAAGGCAACGGATCTTCTGGTACGGCAGAATCGGCGTCAAAAGCGGATAAAAAAAGCCGTAAAAAGAGAAGAAAGGAGACGGCGTGATGCCAAGCAGATGTGATAATTTAAGCGTCGGAGTTTTGATTTTTGACAAAAAGGGGCGTTTGCTTTTGATAGAGCGCGCCAATTTCCCTTATGGGTTCGCGCCTGTGGCAGGTCATCTGGATAGATTGTCGGCGAGAGAGCGGGCCAAAGAGGAGGCGCATAGCGAAGCAGGTCTTGAGGTCGTAAGGATGTCCGATATGCTGGAATGTCCGTTAAATAGGAACAATCCTTGCAGGCGCGAGGGCGGAACACACCATGCTTGGCATATTTATAAGGCCGTGGAATGGCGGGGAGTACCTTCTGAAACGGCTGAGGCCAAGCAGATAATTTGGGCGGATAGGCGGAAATTAAAAGAGCTGGCGGATCGCACGAACCTTTATGCTAAGGGTCGGATTGCCGAAGATGAGTGGCGCGCCAACCCCGGCCTTGAACCGGTTTGGAGAGATTGGTTCGTCTTCTTCAAATTATTGTGATAGTTTAAAAACCGCTGTTGCGGTTTTTTTATTTTTTGCCTATGATATAGTTTATGAAGTCGGTGGTATTTTGTTCATCACAAAGGTTTAAGCATGAGTTGAATGCTTTTGTAAAAGAGCTTCGCTCGCTGGCTAAAGAGCGGAAGATGCACATTACGGCGTTGGAGCCTAATTTTGAAGGCGACGCGGAGCATCTTTTTTCTCTTTCGGAAAAAGAAAGGCTCGCGGATTCCAATTACCGCGCCACGGTGGCGGGCAGAGTTTACGACCATCTTTTCCGAAAGGTAAAAGTGGCCGATGTTTGTTTTATTTTTAATAAAAACGGATATATAGGCGTAAATACCGCGGGGGAATTGTTCGCGGCTGCCATGGCCGGAAAATTTATTTATGCCCTGGAAAATAAGATATTGATGGGGGCGCATCCAGACGGTTTGTACGAAGAGCCTTCAGCCAATAATTTAATACATGAGGTTATCAATTCTCCCGAGGATTTATTGGACAGATTGGCATAAAATATGAAAACAAGAATTATCGCCATAATTTTGCTTTTGTTGGGATCCGCGATCGGTTATTTTGACAGTGCTTCTTTTTTGGCGCCTAACAGTTTTTTGGCGGGTTTTTCGTTCAGACTGGGATTGGATTTGCGCGGAGGAACGCATTTGGTTTATCGCGCGGATATTTCGCAATTGCCCGCCGCGGAAGTAAATGACGCCATGGATGGACTGCGCGACGTGATAGAACGTAGGGTGAATTTGTTCGGGGTCACGGAGCCATTGGTTCAGGTGGAGAGCCATCAAAATGAAAAACGGCTTGTCGTGGAATTGGCGGGCGTAACCGATGTTAAGGAAGCCATCAAGATGATAGGAGCGACGCCTTATTTGGAATTTAAAATGGAGCGTTCCAAAGAAGAGCAAGATATTTTGATAGAAAAGAATAAAAAAGAAGGAGCGAGCGTTGAAGATCCTTATTACGCCCCCACCGGACTTACCGGAAGATTTTTGAAGAAGTCATCGGTTGATTTCAATCAGACCACTTTTGAACCGACCATTCTTTTGGAGTTTAATACGGAGGGCGCGGATATTTTTGCCAAAATTACGCGGGAAAATGTGGGCAAACGATTGGCTATTTATTTGGACGGGGTTCCCATCAGTACGCCGGTAGTTCGTGAAGAGATAACCGGAGGCAGCGCGCAGATTTCTGGAAAATTTACGCCTGATGAAGCCAAAACTTTGGCGAGAAATTTAAACGCGGGCGCCCTACCCATACCCATAGAGCTTATTTCCCAGCAGAGCGTGGGCGCCTCCTTGGGCAATGAGGCTTTGGCGCGCGGCATACTGGCCGGTATTTACGGCATAATTTTGCTCGCCGTATTTTTGATATTGTGGTACAGGATTTTGGGAGTAGCCGCGGTTTTGGCGCTCGGAGTTTACATATCCATAGTTTTAGCTTTGTTTAAATTGATACCGGTTACTTTAACTGCCGCGGGCATAGCGGGATTTCTTTTGTCCGTGGGTGTAGCGGTGGACGCGAATATTTTGGTGTTTGAGCGGTTCAAAGAAGAGGCGAGGAGCGGCAAAACTTTGGAATTCAGCTTGCAGGAGGGATTCAGGCGCGGTTGGACATCTATTCGTGATTCCAACATTTCTTCTCTGATCACGGCCATAGTCCTTTATTGGTTCAGTACCAGCATGGTGAAGGGGTTCGCTCTGACGTTGGGCATCGGTATTATAGTCAGTCTTTTTTCAGCCTTGGTTGTTACCAAAACTTTTATCGCGGCATTGGGCGTAAGGCGCGTAGGATCCATGGCGTCTTTCTTGTTTGGATCGGGATTTAAAAATATACCAAAAGAATCACATGCACATAATTAAATTGCGGAAATTTGCATATATTTTATCAGGCGTTTTGGTGGCGCTTAGCATTGCCGCTCTGGCTCTGTGGGGATTTAAATGGGGCATTGATTTCACCGGAGGATCTTTGGTGGAGGTGGAGTTTTTGGCGGACAGACCGGCGGTATCTGATTTAACGGCGCGTTTGGAAGGAACGAATTTCGGCGCTGTTAGTATGCAGCCGGTGGGAGACCGCAATATGATTTTTCGTCTGCGGGACATGACCGAAGAAGAGCATCAGGCATTTTTGGTGAAAGTCGCGAATGAAGCTGACTACATTAAGGCGTTTTTAGAAAAGCGTTTTGATTCCGTGGGGCCGGTTGTGGGGAAAGAATTGAAACAGAGATCCGTTGTGGCGATTATATTGGTCCTCACGTTGATTGTTGTATTTATAGCTTTCGCGTTCCGCCAGGTGTCCTACGTGGTGCCTTCCTGGAAATACGGAGTCGCCGCGATTATCGCGCTGGCTCACGATATTTTTATACCGAGCGGTTTGTTTGCCGCGCTGGGACATTTCCAGGGAGTGGAGATTGATGTCTTATTCGTAACCGCGCTTTTAACTATTTTGGGATTTTCGGTTTATGACACTATTGTGGTTTTTGACCGTATCCGCGAAAATCTTAAAAAATATTCCAGCCGCAAATCTTTTGAGGAGGTGGTGGGAGAGAGCTTGGCGCAGATTATGGCGCGATCGCTTGCCACATCGTTTGCGTTGCTTTTGGTGGTGGTCCCCTTGTTTTTATTCGGCGCGGCATCCATTAAATATTTTTCGCTCGTAATGATTATAGGCATCATCGTAGGCGCCTATTCTTCAATTTTTATAGCCAGTCCTCTCTTGGTTTCGTGGCATAAGCTGGGAAAAAAGAAATAAATCCGGCTCCGGATTGACATTTGCGCTCACTCGGGGTACTTTTATTTCAGTTTAGATTAAAAGTACTTTGAAAAGGAGGTCTTTGTGGAGAAAAAAGCGGCCTTGCGTTTGTCCGCGGTATTTGCGTTAATTTATTTTTTTTCTACGAACGGCATGGCTTCTTTGCCGGGGCTCACCGTTAATTATTTGTTGAAAGACGTATTGCATATGACGGCGGCGCAGTCGGCGTATTTTGCCGCCATAACCATGCTGGGATGGGCGATAAAGCCGTTGTGGGGCGTAATTTCCGATTCTTTCCCCATATTCGGTTATAGGCGCAAGTCGTATTTAATAGTGACATCTGTCGTGGCGGCAGGTATTTGGTTGTTTTTGGGGCAACAGGCAAGTTACGCCGTGCCGCTCCTTACCGTTATGTTTATCGCCTCTTCTTTCGCTTATGCCTTCAATGACGTGGTATGTGACGGGCTGATGGTTGAAACCGGAAAGCCTCACGGACTTACGGGGCAATTTCAGTCATGGCAATGGGGGGCGGTGTACGCGGCGAGCATTATCACGGCATTGGCCGGGGGATGGGTGGCAGCTCATTTGTCGCCGCAGACTACATTTACCATTAACGGCATTTTTCCGCTTGTGGTGCTGGCGCTGGTCATATGTTTCGTGCCGGAGCAAAAATCCTCCGCAACCGGACAGTGGCGTACAAGTATTATCGCGCTTAAATCCGCGGCGAAGGATAAAACTTTGTGGCTCGTGGCCCTGTTTCTTTTTTTATGGACATTCAGTCCGTCTTTCGGGGCGCCGTTTTTTTACTATAAGAACGATGTCTTGAAATTTGATCCTATGTTTTTTGGAATTTTGGGGGCCGCAGGCAGTGCTTTCTCATTGATCGGCGCGGTACTGTTTAGCAAGTACGCCGGAAAGATTAAAATCGCGCGACTTATTAACTGGGCTATTGTTCTTGGCGTGGTTACTACGCTCTTTGATTTGGCTTATTTTACGCAGTTTGTTTTGGAAGATATTTTGCGCGCGCGTGTCATAGCGTTGGTTAGCGGAGCGGTATTCGGCATGATAGGAACATTTGTATTCCTTACACTTTTAAATCTATCCGCCGAGGTGTGCCCGAAGTACGGCGAAGGCACGGTGTTCGCGGCGTTGATGTCCGTGTGGAATTTGGGTGGTATGGGTTCTGCGGCATTGGGCGGATGGCTGTTTGAAATGATAGGCCTGCAGCCGTTGATTGTGGTTTCAGCGCTGTCCACGCTTTTGGTTTGGCCGGTGGCGCGGATGTTAAAGCTGGATGAAAACAAAGGTAAATAAGAAAAGGAGGTGAGCCCCATTGTTTGGATTTGATAATGGATCGTTAATGAGGTGTATTCAGCTCACGGGCTCTGCAAAATTGACCGTATGTCCGGCGCGCAAGAAGGAATTTTCGGTTGATAGCGCGCGCGAGTGCTCCCTCGGTTGCAAAGATGCGGTGTATTGTTCGTACTGTGACGTCCATATTTTTGTGCATAGGGAAGAAAAATAAGAGTTTGAAAGTACCGACATCATAAATGATGTCGGTTTTTTTGTTGGACAAGGTTAAGTTGGGCGATGTGCCGGTGGGATTGACATATTTTTTGGCAGGTATATAATAAGTAAAATTAAGTAGCAGGCCTTTTGCGCGTCGTAGAGGCATGGGGGAGTTTTTCACACATTGAAAATTTGACACGGTTGCGCGCCAGGCAGTAATATACAATTAAATATTTATATAGAGTGATTTGCCAACTCTTAGCTTAAGCAAATAAGTTTAAAAAGCCCCCAAAAAGGGAAAGGGGTCTTTTATATTTTTGCGCACTTTTTATTAATAGCGTATTAATAGCATGCCCATGCAAAAGAAATATTTTTCAAAATACCGCCAACCTTTCGTGGAGTTGCCCAATTTGGCTGAAGTGCAGACCGAATCTTTCAAGTGGTTTTTAGAAATCGGTTTAAAAGAGCTTTTTGAGGAATTTTCAAAAATTACGGATTACACCGGAAAAGAATTGGAATTGGATTTCGCCGGCCATTTTGTTGATAAGCCGAAATGCGATGAATATTATGCCAAATCGCATAACCGGTCTTTTGAAGCGCCTCTCCGCGTAAAGGCTCGGCTGAAAAATAAAAGAACCGGAGATACCAAAGAGCAGGAGATTTTTTTGGCGGACATGCCAATCATGACGCCGCGCGGCACTTTCGTGGTAAACGGGGTGGAGCGCGTTTTTGTTTCCCAATTGGCGCGTTCTTTCGGTGTGTATTTTACGGCGAACATGTGGAGGGGGCGCAAGCTATTCGGCGCGAAAATAATTCCTTCGCGCGGAGCGTGGATTGAAATAGAAACGGACACGGACAATTCTCTGACTGTTCGCATTGACCGTAAAAGGAAAATTTCCGCGGCCGCGCTACTCCGCGTTTTTGGGCTGGAAAACAATAAAGATATTGAGGAAAAAATTCGCAAATACGACACCGGTGAAGAGTCTTTTGTCACTAAGACCCTGGAAAAGGATTCCACCAAAAACGCCGATGAGGCATTCGTGGAGATTTACAAGCGTATCAGGCCGGGCGAGTTTGCCACGGTGGAAAACGCGCGCGAATTGTTGACCGCCATGTTCGGCGCGGAGCGCTACGATTTGTCTTCGGTTGGGCGTTATAAATTGAACAGACGCCTCGGTCTGGATGAAAAGAAGGCGAGCCGGGTTTTGGACGCGGAAGATCTTGTCGCCATTATCGGCCACCTCATTACTTTAAATAATACTCCGCAGGCGATGCCGGACGATATTGATCATTTGGGAAACCGACGCGTCAGAAGTGTGGGCGAGATGCTGCAGCAGCGTTTGCGCGTTGGTTTGACCCGTATGCGCCGCACCATCCAGGACAGGATGTCCACTTTGGATATAACGGTTTTGTCTCCGGCGCAGCTTATAAATTCCAGGCACTTCGCGGCGGTTCTCAAAGATTTTTTCACCAGCAATCAGTTGTCCCAGTTTATGGACCAAAAAAATATTTTGTCTGAATTGGAGCATCTGCGGAGACTCTCCGCGCTGGGGCCAGGCGGTCTTACCCGCGACAGGGCGGGTTTTGAGGTGCGCGATGTGCACCCGTCGCATTACGGCAGGATTTGCCCTATTACCACTCCGGAAGGACAGAACATCGGTTTGGTGGTGCATTTGGCGGCGTATGCCCGCGTAAATTCTTACGGTATTTTGGAGACTCCATATCGCAAGGTGAAAAACGGCAAGTTAACCGATGAGATTGTTTATTTTACCGCGCACGACGAAGCCAATTATAATATCGCGCATATCGGCGTAGCCATGGATGAAAACGGCAAATTGTTGGGAGATTTTGTGGAAGCGCGCGTCAAAGGCCAGCCGGGCATGATCGCGGTGGATGAGGTTAATTTTATTGATGTCGGCCCGCAACAGGCTTTTGGCATGGGCACTTCGCTTATTCCATTTTTGGAGCATGATGATGCCAATCGCGCCATGATGGGTTCCAACATGCAGAGGCAGGCTGTGCCGTCTATACGGCCGCAGGCGCCGTTGGTGGCGACAGGCATGGAGGGCAAGGCGGCGCTGGATGCCGGGCGTTTGATAGTGGCTGAAGACGAGGGCATAGTTACTTACGCGGATGCGCGCAAGATCACGGTTAAGTATAAAAAATTAAAAGAAAAGTCTTATGATTTAATTACTTTCCTTCGTTCCAATGATTTTACCGTCATAAGTCATCGCACGCATATTAATGTAGGGGATAAAGTTAAAAGGGGAGATGTTTTAGTGGACACTTCGGCAAGCGACGGTGGAGAGCTCGCTTTGGGGCAAAATCTTTTAGTGGCGTTTTTGTCCTGGAGAGGGGCGAATTTTGAAGACGCCATCATTCTTTCCGAGCGGCTGGTAAAAGACGACCGCTTCACCACCATTCACATAGAAGATTTTACCTGCAATGTGCGCGATACCAAATTGGGTCCCGAGATCACCACGCACGACATTCCCAATGTGGGGGAAGAAAAATTAAAAGACCTGGACGAAGACGGCGTGGTGCGTATAGGAGCCGAAGTCAGATCCGGAGATATTTTGGTTGGTAAAATCTCGCCCAAGGGCGAGGCGGAATTCACTCCGGAAGAGCGGTTGATGCACGCGATTTTCGGCGAGAAAGCGAGCGATGTCAAAGACACTTCGCTTCGTCTGCCGCATGGCAAGCAAGGCAGGATCGTGGGCGTTAAAATCTTTTCAAGAGAGCGCGGAGACAAACTGGATACGGGAGTTATCAAAAAGATACAAATAGAAGTGGCTGAATTGCGCAAGGTTTCCATTGGCGATAAATTAGCCGGACGGCATGGAAATAAGGGCGTTATTTCAAGGATATTGCCGGAAGAAGACATGCCGCACATGGAAGACGGGACTCCCGTGGATATTGTGTTGAATCCACTGGGTGTCGCTTCGCGCATGAATTTGGGACAGATTTTGGAAACGCATTTGGGCTGGGCGGCTCACGCGCTGGGTTACCAGGCCATTAATCCCGTGATGCAGGGAGCCACTGAAACAGAGATCAGGGAAGAACTAATCCGTTCCGGATTTTCTTCGTCAGGCAAAGTGAAAATGTATGACGGCATGACGGGCGATATGTTTAATAATGAGGTGGCTGTCGGATACATTTATGTAATGAAATTAAGCCACATGGTTGAAGACAAGCTTCACATGCGTTCCATCGGGCCATACTCGCTTATTACTCAACAGCCGTTGGGCGGCAAGGCGCAAGGCGGAGGTCAGAGATTCGGAGAAATGGAAGTCTGGGCATTGCAGGGACACGGCGCGTCTTACACGTTGCAAGAAATGTTGACCATAAAATCAGACGATGTTTTGGGAAGAACCGCGGCATACGACGCCATAGTGCGCGGTGAAGATTTTCAGACTCCGCATTTGCCGGCAGCTTTTTTGGTGTTGGTGAATGAACTTAAGGGGCTGGCTCTGGACGTTGAGTTAAAAGAGGCGGAGATAGATATAAATGAAGGCGGCGGCATAGAAGAGGACAGCGCTTTGGAAGCGACGGTCGAAGTTGGCGAGACTGAATTGGAACAAGCGGCTTAACCATAAGCTATTTGTAATTTGCGTTAAAAATATCATGGAACAAAAATCAACAGAATTTAAATCTATAATAGTTCGCCTAGCTTCGCCGGAGCGCATACTTTCTTGGTCTCATGGCGAGGTTACCAAGCCCGAGACTATCAATTATCGCACCCAGCGTGCCGAGAAAGACGGTTTATTTGACGAGCGGATTTTCGGTCCGGAAAAAGATTACGAATGTTATTGCGGGAAATATCGCCGTATCCGCTACAAGGGCATTGTTTGCGACAAGTGCGGCGTGGAAGTGACAAAATCTATTGTGCGCCGTGAGCGGATGGGGCACATAAAATTAGCAACCCCAGTGGCGCATATTTGGTTTGTGCGCGGCGTTCCCTCTAAGATAGGGTTGGTTTTAGACATGTCCATCACCGATTTGGAGCGCGTGGTTTATTTCGCGGGATACATAGTTACTAAAGTTGATGAAAAATTAAGATTGGAAATGCTGAAAAAATTGGATAGGGACTACAAAGATAAGCTTAAATTGGTTAAATCCGCGGAAGATAAATCGGCTCTCAAGGATGCGAAAGACCGCGCCAAATCAGAATTGGACAGCATCAAATCATTGCATGTGTTAAACGAGGTTGCTTACCATCGTTTGAGTTTAAGATACGGCGAGATTTTTGAAGCCGAAACCGGAGCCGAGGCTTTATATAATATTTGCAAGAATATTGATTTGGCGAAAATGGAAGAAGACCTTCAGCCGGAACTGGAGGCAGCCACTCCGCAGAATGCCAAGAAAATATTTAAGCGTTTGAGGCTCATCCGTTCTTTCAAGCGGGCGGGTATCAGGCCGGAGTGGATGTTTTTGGAAGTGATTCCGATTATTCCTCCCGCGTTGCGGCCCATGGTGGCGTTGGATGGTGGCAGACACGCGACATCCGACGTAAACGATCTTTATCGCCGCGTAATTAATCGCAATAATCGTCTTAAAAAATTATTGGAATTGCGCGCTCCGGAGGTCATTGTGAGAAATGAAAAAAGAATGCTGCAAGAGGCGGTGGACGCGCTTATAGATAATTCCATGCGGAGGGGTCAGGCGGCGGTATCGCCCATGCAAAAAGCGCCTTTGCGATCTTTGGCGGATATGTTGAAAGGCAAACAGGGACGCTTTAGGCAGAATTTGCTTGGTAAGCGCGTTGATTATTCCGGCCGCTCGGTTATCGTGGTTGGTTCGGATTTGAGTTTGGATCAATGTGGACTGCCTAAGCATATGGCTTTGGAACTTTTCCGTCCCTTTGTGATTCAGAAATTGCGGGAACGCGAATTGGCTTACAATGTGCGTGGCGCGAATCGTCTGATAGACGAGCAATCTCCGGAAGTTTGGGGCATGCTGGAAGAAGTCATTGCAAATAAATTCGTGCTTTTAAACCGCGCCCCCACTTTGCATCGTTTGGGTATCCAGGCTTTTAAGCCGGTGCTTATAGAGGGAAATGCCATACAATTGCACCCCTTGGTGTGCCAGGCGTTTAACGCGGATTTTGACGGAGATCAGATGGCCGTGCATGTACCGCTTACCGTGGAGGCGCAGAGAGAGGCGCGTGAAATTATGAATGCCGCAAAAAATTTGCTGAAGCCTGGTACCGGAGAACCCATCACCAATCCTACTCAGGATATGGTGCTCGGCTGTTATTGGCTGACCAAGATAAAGCCCGGAGTCAAAGGAGCTGGCAGTATTTTTTCTTCTCCCAATGAAGCGCTTTTGGCGTACGATATGGGTTATGTGGATGTGCAGGCGCCTATCAAGGTGCGCGCCACTAAGACTTCAAAATATCATGAGTATGCTGGATCTATTTTTGAAACCAGTCCCGGCAGACTTTTGTTTAACAGCGTTTTGCCGGACGATTTCTTATTTCTTAACGAAGAAGTAAAGAAAAGCACTTTGGGCAAGATAGTGCGCAGACTCATCGCTCGCTACGGTTCTGATGCCACGCCCGCTATTTTGGATAAGATTAAAGATTTTGGTTTTAAGTACGCCACTACTTCGGGCATCAGTTGGGGTATGGAGGACTTGAAGGTTCCCGAAATTAAGAATGAGGTTATTAAGAAAGCGCAGGCTGAAGCCAAAGTGGTTCAAGATCAGTATGAGGAAGGGCTTTTGACCGACAATGAGCGTTATAGGAAAATTGTGGAAATTTGGTCCAATGTGAAGCGTCAGATTGACGAAGCGGTGCCCCAGGCGTTAGATCCCATGGGATCGGTGCACAATATGGTGAGTTCGGCGGCGAGAGGTAATTGGAGTCAGGTGGCGCAGATGTCCGGCATGAAGGGGCTGGTGCGCAATCCGTCAGGCAAGATCATAGAGTTGCCCATCATAGCTTCTTATAAGGAAGGCCTTAATGTTTTGGAATATTTTATTTCCACTCACGGCGCTAGAAAGGGAACCGCCGATACCGCGTTAAAAACCGCCGCGGCGGGGTATTTGACGCGAAGATTGGTGGATGTGGCGCAGGATGTCATCGTGCAGGATGAAGATTGCAAGACTAAGGACGGTGTTCAGATCAGCCGCCGCGAAGGCGATGCTTACGGCAAGAAACTTTCTTCCCGCATTTTTGGCAGAACTTTAGCCCGCGATATTAAAGACAATAACGGCAAGACCTGGTTTAAGGCCGGTCATTTGTTAAGTATTGACGATGCGGAAGCCATAGAATCTTCGGAAGTGGAATCGGTTATCGTGCGCTCTCCTATTATGTGCAGGACTTTGCGCGGCGTATGCAGCGCTTGTTATGGTTATGATTTGGGAAATAATGAGCAAGTGCCTTTGGGATCGGCGGTGGGAATTGTTGCTGCGCAAGCCATAGGTGAACCCGGTACCCAGCTTACTATGCGCACTTTCCATACCGGAGGAGTCGCGGCTGCCGGAGACATCACTTTGGGTTTGCCGCGCATTGAGGAAATATTTGAATTGCGCACTCCGGAGAATCCGGCATTAATATCCGATGTGGATGGCGAGGTGTTGGAAATTGAAGAGAAAGACAGAGAGAAAGTTATAAAAATTTTGATTAGCGATGTTTCGGGCAAAGATAAAAAGGGGAAATCTGAAATTAAGGATTTTGCCGTGCCGTTTGGCGGAGCAGTTTTGACACAAAAGGGGGAACAGGTTAAGAAGGGGGATTTATTGTCGGAGGGTTCCGCCGATATAGGCGTGCTTTATAAAATTGCCGGAGATGATGTCGCGCAAAATTACATATTGAATGAAGTCAGTAAAATTTACAGTCTGCAGGGGGCTTCCATCAATGACAAGCATATTGAGGTTATCATAAGGCAGATGTTCTCCAGGGTTATGGTGGAGAATCCGGGGACCAGCCGTTTTAGCAACGGGGATATTGTTGAGAAATCCGTATTTATTACCGAGAATGAGCGTGTAAAGAAAGAAGGCGGCGAGACCGCGAAAGGAGAAGTGTGGCTAAAAGGTATTACCAAGGTGGCACTTACCACTTCCAGCTTCTTGTCTGCCGCTTCTTTCCAGGAAACTTCCAAGGTGCTGATAAACGCGGCCTGCGAAGGCAAGGAAGACAAATTGCTCGGTCTCAAGGAGAATGTCATTGTGGGGCATCTTATTCCCGCAGGCACCTCTTTTAAGAGACGAAAACGCGCGTAATATTGCTACAAAACCAAAACCCCCTCCGCCCAAGGCGCGGAGGGGGTTTTGGTTTGGTCGGTTGAAATTCGTTTACCGCGCTTTAAAATATATGTTAAAATAATAAAAAATGGCTAAAAATAAAAAAGAAACAGAAAAACCCGCGTGGCATTACAATTTAAGACCTGAGACCAAGCGATCGGTTTGGGCTATTGCCGCTTTTGCTGTTGCCGTGGTTTTAACTTTGGCGGCGTTCGGCAAAGCCGGTTTTGTGGGAGGCAAACTTTACGATTTTTTTACATTGCTTTTCGGCGATGCTTTTTTTCTGATCCCATTGGCTTTAGCTTTGGCGGGATTTTCTTTACTGCTCGCCACGGACGACAAAGCTATAGCTAAAAATGTGGTAATAGGCGGAGCGCTGTTTGTGTTAAGCGCGTTGGGCGTGGCTGAGGTTGTTTTTGGAGAAAAAACCGGCGGCTATGTGGGGTTTCTGACTGCGTATCCAGTACAAAAACTTCTGGATTTCTGGGCGAGTCTGGTGGTGTTTGCCGCGCTGGTGGTGGTGGCATTGCTTATTATGTTGAATGTTCATATACCGCTTCGCTTTAAATTAGGTAAAGAAAGGGTGGAAGGCGGTGAGGAGTCCACTCTGGCTGAGATTAAAAATTATGCGGAGGAAGAAAAGAAAAAACAGGCGAGTCTGCCTACCGGACAGGCAGGCCCGCCTACCGGACAGGCAGGCCCGCCTACCGGACAGGCAGGCGCGCAGGCTGCGGCGGAAGCGGAGATGGTGAAAAATAAAGAGAAGGATGACGGTGAAAAAGTTGAAGACGAAGAGAGGAGCTGGATTCCTAAATTTATTAAATCCAAGAAAAGCGATAAAGCGGCGCCTCACATTCCTTTTGATTTGCTGGAAGGTGATCGCGGCAAGCCGCAGGGCGGCGATATAAAAGCCAACTCCAACATTATCAAAAGAACTCTTCAGAACTTTGGCATTGATGTGGAGATGGGCGAAGTGAGCGTGGGCCCTTCGGTGACTCAATACACTTTGCGTCCGGCGGAAGGAGTGAAGCTCTCTAAAATTCTGGCTTTGCAGAATGATTTGTCGCTGGCGCTTGCCGCGCATCCGCTTCGCATAGAAGCGCCCATCCCGGGCAAGTCGCTGGTTGGCATTGAGATTCCCAATAAATCCATTGCCACCGTGGGACTAAAGAGCCTGCTTTCCTCTGACGAATTCACGGGCTCGCAAGCATCGCTTATGATGGCATTGGGGCGCAAAGTTTCTGGCGACGGGCTTTTCGCGGATCTGACCAAAATGCCGCATCTTTTGATAGCCGGCAGTACCGGATCCGGAAAGTCGGTTTGTCTGCATTCTCTAGTGGTTAGTTTGCTTTACAGAAACAGTCCGGATGATTTGAAATTGCTTTTAATTGATCCTAAGCGCGTGGAGCTTACTAATTATGAAGATATACCGCATTTGCTCTCTCCGGTGATTATGGATGCAAAAAAAGCCATAATGGCGCTGCGCTGGGCGGCCAAAGAAATGGAGCGGCGTTACGAAGTGCTGTTTGCCAATCGCACGCGTAATCTTTTGGCATATCATGAAAAAATAAAAAATGACGAAAACGCCGACCCCCTGCCTTTTATCGTAATAATTATTGATGAGTTGGCAGACATTATGGCCGCGTATCCGCGTGAACTGGAAGCTGCCATAGTGCGTCTGGCGCAGATGTCTCGCGCGGTGGGCATACATCTTATAGTATCCACGCAAAGGCCGTCGGTTGAAGTGATAACCGGCCTGATCAAGGCCAACATAACGAGTCGCATTGCTTTTCGCGTGGCTTCCCAAGTGGATTCCCGAACTATTTTGGATATGGCCGGAGCGGATAAGCTTTTGGGGAACGGAGACATGTTATTTTTAGCGGGAGATGTGGCGAAGCCAGTTCGCGTGCAGGGCGCTTTTGTCGGCGCCAACGAAGTGAAGAGAGTTGTTGAATTTTTGAGAACGGAATACGAGGGAGCGGCTGATTCGGGATTGAAATTTGAAGCCGATGATGCCAATAAAATGCCGGAATTGGACGGAATGGACATAGCGGAAGACGACGAATTATATGAAGAAGCGCGCGGTTTGGTTATACAGGCGGGTAAGGCATCCACTTCTTATTTGCAGAGGCGCCTTCGTTTGGGATATGCGCGCGCCGCGCGATTAATGGACATACTGGAGGAGCGCGGAGTGGTTGGTCCGGCTGACGGATCCAAGCCGCGCGACGTTTTAATGCAGAGCGGATCATCGGAATCTGGAGATAATCAATCTTCGTTAAATAATCTTTAGCGTGTGAATTTAAGGGCGAGAAATATTTTAATTTTTGTTTTGATGGCACTGTTTGCTTTGTATTTTTTATATGAAGCTAAAAATTTGCTGTTCGGATTTTCCGCTGAAATTTTACATCCTCAAGATGGTGAGACGCTGAAAACGAGCGATGTGCGGGTGAGCGGAAAAGTTTTTGAAGCGTCCCGCATTTCTTTGAACGGACGCCAGATTTTTACGGATGAAAACGGTGATTTTTCCGAGGAACTCATCTTGTCTTTGGGATTGAATATCATTGAATTGGAGGCCGCCAATAAGTTCGGTCGCGTTCTTCGTGACAGGCGTCATGTTATGGTACAATAATAAAATATTTAAAAGTTTTAAAAT
>JBBTRG010000008.1:0-14984 GCA_038065295.1 Patescibacteria group bacterium | reverse complement strand
CACGGAAAAATTACCCTGATTCTCTCCGCTCTGATGGGAAAACAAATAATCGTGATAATCCCAGAATTTCCCCTGATCTCCCGCGCATTTTGCCGCGGCTGCGGCATCAATTGATTCCTGACCTAAAAAAGCGAAATCACGATATATAAATTTGGCCTGCCCTGTTTTTATGTAATTTTCCTTAAATTCCGAAAGAGTGGTATGAAAAAATCTTCCGCAAAACGGGCACTGAAAATCGCTATACTCTACCACCGTGACCGGAGCCTCCGGATTGCCCAAAACCACATCCGAATCTCTCTGCCTTAATATTTTGGACGCGTCAACTGTCGCAGAACCACTGGAATCGGACGGTGTATTTTCTTTAGAGCTCCCATTCGTATATAAAACCGCTAACGCTATAAGAAAACCCGCCGCCAGTATTGAAGCTGGCATTGCCAAAGACGATTTTTTTTTGATTATCTCATTCTCCATAACTTAAAAAATTGCTTCAATAAATCCGCTTCACTTGGAAAATAAATTCCCGAGCGACTAAGTAACTAGCTTATATCTCTTTCCAAGTCGGGCTTGCCATCAGCATATTAAACAATACTCCGATGGAATCTTCTTTACCGTCAGTACCAAGCCCCCTGATTAATACACTATAAACCCCTTGCGTGACATCCGCGGCATCAAAACAAGCACTAAAATTAGACCCAACCTGATACTCTGATTGCGATAATGTTAAATCACTAAAACTGCTAGATGACGGCGTCAAACCTCCCCAATCCGAAACCGACAAAGCAATATTTTTGTCGTACCCCGTCCCCAAATCGTTGACTGTAATTTTTACCGGATCCGAACATACATTAGTAGCGTCTTTCGGGAAAGTAATACCCACACCGGACGGCACGGCCTCAAGATTGAAATACGAAGGCACGGCAGGAATTTCTCTTGCACAAACAGCCGAGCATCCGTCTCCGGATATTGTATTGCCGTCATCACATTCTTCGGGAGATTCCAAAATACTATTGCCGCAAACCGGAGCCCCTACCGCTTGTACATTCACCGTAACACTTGATTGTACCGTGCCTCTCGGGCCGGTACAAGTCAGCGTATAAACCGTGGTAATCGCGGGACTTACCGTCAAAGAGCCACTGGGCAAATAATTCGTGGGATTATTCCAAATGGAGTTATTATCCCAAACCGAATCCACCGGAGAACTGGATGCCACACAACTGTCAACATTCTGCATATTCCAGCTGATAACGGCATTCTGCCCTAAAGTTATGTAAATAACGCTCAACGCGCCATCAGCTTTCAACTCCACCAGCGGTATATCAGAAAAAAGCGCGTAAACTTTATACGGAGAGGTTCCGCAGACGCCCGTGTTTTCGCAATTGAAACTAAGCCACCCCATTACCATATCGCTCCAGGCGTAATTAGCCAGGTCTCCGGTAGAACGATCCACGGTTACCCCATAATTAGAACCGGACAAACTGATCCATCCATCCCATCCGTTTTCAGCGCTTTGATAAACCAAAGCTCTTGCCCAGCCGGTTAATTTGCCTAAACCAGGATTGTATCTTGCTTCACAAGATCCGCTGGGACACCCAACCAAATCAAAAGTATGAAAACTAACCCAGCCGATATTGTCGGACCAGGCATATCCGGACAAAACACCGGACGCGTCAATCACTACGCCATAGTTTGAGGTCGCGCAATAACTGGTATTTTCGCAACTGAAACTGAGCCATCCGACATTGTCGGACCACGCGTACCCACGGAGAGGCGTATCTCCCGCCACCGCGCCACTCTCCGGAACTTTTACGCCAAGCAAAAGCGCCAAAGCCGCCACTAAAAATAAAATTCTAAAATTTACCAGTGAATGCATGAAACTAAAACCTAAAAACTATCAACTAATTTATCGCGGCGCCACCGGCAATTCTTCCGCCGGAGGCAATACTCTCACAAACAAAGTAATTTTCTTCGCGGTAAAATCCAATTTAGTTTTGATATTTTCCGAAGCCTCAACCGTAACATTATCCCCAGCCTTGATATCGCTTAATTTAATTTTGGCCTCCATAATAAATTCTCCCTTGCTCAACTCTTCCGAAGTAGGAAAACGCGACGGGTCTATTTTTACTATTTCAGTATCGGAAGAAACGATGATTTTCCTGGTCTCCATTTTCGGAGTTTGCAAAGCACCTAACGGCTCTCCCGATTTGGGTTCCGCCAGCAAATTTTCCAAAATGTTTATCGGCGCGCTCGCCTCCAACGTCAGATAATCGGCGCCTGCGACTTTCACTTCACCGCTCACGGACAAAATTTCATCAGGCATTGGCGGCACAAAAGTCTCCAGCGCTTTTTGGTAACGCGCGAGTTCCGCCTCCGTCTTGTTGGCTTTTTGCATTCCCAAATAATATCCGCCCAATCCGGCAATTATTATAACGATAATTAAACTTGGTATGAATGTTTTTTGCATAAATTTGCGAACTAAGATTATTTAATCATCAGCGCATTGACTTTCACCTCCAAATCATCCAAGCGAACGCGAAGCCCGTCATTTTCAGCTTTCAGCGCGTCATTTTCCGTTTTTAATCCTTCAATTTGTTTTTGTTGCTCCTGAACAGCGTTAATAAGTGGTATGGTAAACATCTCATAGGATAGGTTTAAAGTGCTTTGAGCGTCATCATCCACCACTAAACCGCTAAACTGCACGCCAAGTTTCTTGAGAGTCGTCTGCACATCTTGTGCAATTAAACCATCACGACGATCCTGACTGATAGTTCCCTTATAATTAAAACTGGCGGTTTTAAGATCTTTAATAAAAGCTAAACCCAGATCGTTTTTGTAATAAATATTTTCCTTTAATCTGGCATCCGAATAATTTGACCACGCGCCATAACCACCAACGGTTCTAACCTCACGATTACCTATCACTGCCTTATTAGAAGCTGTTACGCTTGCCTGATAACCAATAGCGATAGTATTAATAAGGTTGTTAGCAGTAACATCCGCCATATACCCAATGGCGGTGTTCCTGTCACCCGAATAGTTAGTAGCAAGAGCTCTATAACCATACGCGGAGTTGAAAGATCCATTATAATCACCGTAAAGGGCTTGATAGCCAGTCGCGGTATTACGGTCATTCGTGTAATGACTATAGA
Organism: Patescibacteria group bacterium; assembly: GCA_038065295.1. Classification (GTDB taxonomy): domain Bacteria; phylum Patescibacteriota; class Minisyncoccia; order JACROR01; family JACROR01; genus JACROR01. The sequence goes on along the minus strand of JBBTRG010000008.1, from coordinate 11,838 downwards.
GGGCTTGATAGCCAATCGCGGTATTATAATGGGCCATACGCTGAGAATATAGAGACATCGCGCCATTCGCAGTATTGTAAGAACCAGTGTTTAAATATAATGCCTGCATACCATTTGCGGTATTGGAAAGTCCTCCGTAGTTATACATGAGGGCGCCGTGACCATTCGCGGTGTTGCTAGATCCTATAGCATTTGCATAAAGAGCATACACACCAGTCGCTGTATTGAAATTGCCCGTGGTATTTGATAGAAGAGCCGACGTGCCATGAGCTGTATTCTCAGCGCCTGTGGTGACGCTGGCGAGGGCACCAGAACCATTCGCGGTGTTGTAATAAGGTGCTGGGATTGTTGCAGGGCCAGAACCACCTAAATAATAACTGCCATTCTGCGGATAGGCACCGATGACTCTGTAACCATACAATTTATATGCGCTACCTGCGACAATATTTATATCCCCCGCAACATCTAATTTATACCCGGGGCTCGCAGTACCTATACCGACATTACCGGCAATATAAACCTTATCGGTAACTTGCATTTGAAGCCCAGTGGGATTCCCTGTTCCGTTATATCCTGTAAAAAATTGATGCCCTCCATATCCGGCATACGCGTCGTATTTGATACCAGTGTGATACTGAATCACCAAATCTGGAAATGGTGATACCCATGCACCAGATTCTTGATATATTGAATAGTAATCCCCACTCACACCCGAGTTTCCACCCGCTCCCGAAAAGCCAATACGCTTACCTTGTATATCGCCCTCCACTTGCAGCTTACGAGCTGGACTCGCCGTCCCGATGCCGACGTTGGTTCCATTATCAACAATATTTCCGTTAGCTAGAGCCGTGCCATTCCATCTTGGGACATAGCTGGTAGTTAAAGTCCCCACCTTGGGATCGGTCTCGCTAAAAGACGGAGTAGCGGTAGTGCAATCAATAGCCGTTCCTCCGGCGTTAGCCAGGCACCATTTGCTGGCAGTCAAAGTTCCTACCTGCGGATCGGTTTCGGAAACTGCGGCAGGCGTCACCCAGCTCGCCAAACCGCTCGCGTCAGAGGTCAAAACTTTGTTCGCCCCCGGCGTGCCTCCGGTAATTTTTATCTGTCCGGCAACCTCCAACTTCGCTCCCGGATTCGCCGTCCCGATGCCGACGTTGCCGTTTGTCATGTTGATTGTCATTCGATCAGATTCGGATGTTCCATCTTTACCGCTAAATTTTAATTTATTCGCGGCTTCGTTATATCCTATTCTTGAATAGTATGATGGGCTGTAAGAAATTTTTAATCCTGCAGTATAGGCATTAGCATCTTCAAGCTGAAGATTGTCTGTTGGACTCGCCGTACCGATGCCGACGTTACCAGATGAAGTAATCGTAACTTTGGCGCCCGCAAAAGACGCGCCGCCATCCGTACCCAAAGAACCAACCCACAACGCGCCGCTTTTAATTTGAGAAACACCGCCCACATTAACCGGCGCCGCGACATTAGTTCCGATAGACGGCGCTCCGCTCGGAGCAGAAAATGCCAAAACCACCACCGTATTTATAGAAAAAGCGGTAAATAATGCTATAATCGCCATCCCCAAAGCCGACGGAATGGTTTTTTTAAAAAAAGACGCGATGTGCTTTAACATAATATTTTTAAAATTAGTTTATTGATTTTTTAATAATTCTAATAATTTTAATTTTTCTTGATCGTTTACTTGCGGTTGAGTTGCAACCGAAGGTTGCGCGCTTTTTGCGGAAGGATCGGTGGGCGCCGACAATTCCTCTAAAATCTTTTGTTTTTCAGAAACAGGCAAAACATCGCCTTCCGGCACCGATAAATCATTTAAAATCGTCCTCTTTTCATCGCTGGTCAAAGGAATAATTTTTTCAGGCTCCTCGCCTTTTCTCCCAACATAATACCATAAAACAGCCGCCAAAATAGCTATTATCAAAATAGCCGCCACGGCAATCATTTTCTTTTTATCCGCGCTCATATCTCAATATTATATATATATTGGCAATCTTTTTCAAATACTTTATTAACACCATCATTTTGTTACTTGGAAGCTTAGCTTCTAAGTAAAGTTAATATGCCTCTTTCGTGTATTTATTGGATGCGTCCCACGACATCCAGCTTTGTAGCCCCGCGTCATAAACCGCCTGTTTTTGCTTGTTCACCATCTCCGCAGTGTAAGTCGCCCCCAAATCAAAATCCTGCAGCCACGGACGCAATTTCTCGGGCGTGGAGCTCGCCGCAATCAATCGGTCAGACGCTGTCTTCATCCCCTTATAAACTATTTCATAGGGATGATCAGCCGGATTTTTATAGCCGTTATAACCTTTGGGATAATGCGAGGGATAAACCATAGGCGCGATGTAGTCAAAATACGGGGCGGCGCGCTCCAGCACCTGTCCGATATTCAAATCATCGGTATTGACCGTTACCATGCCGAACAAATCCGCGGAAAGCGGCACACCCACATCCCGCAAATTGTCCGATAGATATTTGAAAAATTGTTCAAGCATATCAGCCTTACTTGGAAGCTTAGCTTCCAAAGACTTGGAAGCTAAGCTTCCAAAATCTCCGCAAAACGGATACGCGATGTTTTTCATATTGCCATCCGAAGGAAATCTTATGTAATCAAAATTGAGCTCGTCAAAACCGGCCAGTTCGGCTTCCCGCGCAATTTTTATAGTATAGTCCCAAACATCTTTAGAGCACTGGTCAAGCCAGCTGATGCCTTTAAAATCTTTCCAAATGCCGCCCTCTTTGGTTTTTACTGCCAAATCAGGGCGCAATTTAACCAAAAAAGCATCCTGAAAAACACTTATGCGCGCAATGGCGTAAATATTTTTATCGTGCAAAATTTTAATAAAATTCGCGATGTCCGCAATACGCTTCTCCGGCGCGCCGGACGCGACAATCTCGGAATCGGAAATTTCAAAAGAAATACGGCCGGTATAATCTTTTACATCTACTACGACCGCGTTCAGCTCGGATGAATCTATAAAATCCACGAGGCTTTTCCGCCAATCGGTTGTTCCCGCGACCCAGCTTGTCATATATATCGCCTTGACCGATTTCGGAGTTTTTAAATGCGTTACTTTTTTGGGTTCCGCTATAGCGCACCCTGTTCCTTTGCAGGCAATATTTTCTTTTGCATATTCTGACGGATCATTGATTTTAGGAGCCAAAACAAAAATACCCACGCCAAAAACAGCGCCCACCAAAACAGCCCGCCATCCTACGCGCGTAGGAAAATTAAAATCCGATATTATTTTTTTTACGCTACGCAAAATATTTTTCATACTTATTTGGAGACTAAGCCTCCAAATGCTTAAATTTTACTTAAATCAAAATCGGGGCTGGTTAAATTATTTTTATGCATTGATAGGTCGCGCTTCTCCCGAATCAAACGCATAACCGTCCCCAAATATTCTTGCCCATTCAAAAGAATGGCGCCTATCATTATGCCATTTTTTAAGAAAAAACGCGAATATCCGCCTTGCATCTCCCGAAAACGCGCCACTGCTTCAATATTCGCGCCTTCTTCCGCGCGGCCAACAAGCGCAATCTGATTTTTCAAATGAGTAACCGCGTAAGAAAACACCGTGTCAAATTGCACCCGCTTGTCCTCCCCGCCCTCGTTCAACGCCATATTATGGCCGGCGACTTTGCCCTGCATAAAAGACTCGCTCCAACTGCCGGACAATTTGTCCGTTCCGGAATAAAGATCAGAATATTCCACAGCATCGCCCACAGCCCAAACATTTTTACGGGAAGTTTCCATAAATTCATTCACTCTAATGCCCGCGCCGTACATAAGAGCGCACGATTTTGCCAATTCTAAATTGCGTTCCAGCCCCACGCCCACCGCCACTATATCCGCGATTATTTTATCTCCCTTATCGGTGAGGACTCTCGCGCCGTCCGGAGTGTCCGCTATGACTTTTACTTCCGATTCAAAAATTATCTCTATGCCGCGGCTCTTCCATAAATCTTCAAATATAGCAGAACCTTTTTCGTCCAGCCGCTCTTCCCAAAAACGCCTTTTACGAAGTATAACCGTAACTTCAAAACCCGCGTTATAAAAAATATCCACCAAATCCAAGGCGTTCAGTCCCCCACCAACCACCAACACCTTGCCGCGCCGCTTCTCTTCGATGCCCAGTTGAGGATTCATCCACTCAACTTCCCGATATTTTTCTATCAATTCCTGCATGCGTCTGGCATCTTGCATCGTACGCAAACGCGCCACGCGAGATGGCGCGCCCTCTTCTTGCGGCCAAAACCTGGGATATCCGCCGCCGGCCAAAAGCACCTTGCTAAAAATAAAAACCTTGCCTGAAGCCGTACGGGCTTCAGTCGCTCCCAAATCCAACGACTCAACACGCTCACCCAAATACAAATCTATTTTAGCGGATTCATAGTCGGCCAAACGCCTAAGCATCAACTTATCCGCGGGAATATTTCCCGCGGTAAAATCGGGCAACGCGACGCGAGAATACAAAAAATTAGGCTCAGCCTCCACCAGCGCTATGGATCCGATGCCATCCTTGCTTCGGATGGTTTCCGCCGCGGTTGTTCCGGCTATACCTCCTCCTATTATTAGATAATTATATCGTTCGGCCATAGCTTAATTGTAACATACAAAAAAATAGAGCCCCCGTTTACGGTGGAGCTTTTTATACTAAATCAACTTGGAAGCTTAGCTTCCAAGTGTTTATTGCATGCCCATTGGGCCGGACATCGCGGACGACGACCCGACAGCGGCTGGTCCTTGAGGTTTTTGCGGCGGAAGAGGCTGAACTTCTCCCAACTCTACCTTCTTTTCTCCGGCAATTCCCCAAAATCCCAAAACGGCGATAATAATGCCCAACAATATCAAAACCGTACGCTCCACCGCCAAAGAAAAATTTATAAACGGCACTAAAATAACAAATAATCCCAAAACTCCATTAACCCAATTTTTCCACATAATCAAACGATGATTTAAAATTTTTTAATAAATATCGGCGACCTTGCCTGCCTACCGAATAGGCGGGCCTACCTTAAACAGGTCTCGCATCTATATATAGTATAACACAGCCAAAGAACGCATGCTGAAATCGTTTATCCACATTCACTACTTAACGCGCGCCATCATGCCACACCACCCATCCGGACAATAAAAATAAGAGCGCGGTCGTAGTAGCCGAAACCATACAATAAAAACAGATGGAATTAATTACAAAAATTTGGAGGTAAACGAAATATAGCGAAAATAAAACGCCCGCGCTGGCCAAGGCAAATGCCCCCCAAAGCGCGTATTTTTGCTTTTCTATTATATATACGAGCATTAAAAACAAAAATCCGGCGTAATAAATCATGCCCCACAAAGATGTCGGCAATCCAAACATAACCGCGTAAGGACTATTTAATACCGTATTGCACCCCTCAAAAATCACGCACCGGACGCCATTTCCGCTATAATGCTCCCAAGTGAGATACGCTGCATCCGACAATCCCACGATTGCCAACGCCAGCATCGCTATTAAAACCATTTTCCTTTTATCCATATTTTCCAATCGCATTCCAAGATGTTAGCACAGAAAAACCCCGCGTAAAAGCGGGGTTTAATTATAATTTGAATATTTATTCTAAATTCCAAACGGGAGAGCTGGTGCCGATAAGCACTTTTTCAGGAGGAAGAACGGAAAATACTTGCTTCACATCCGCCGCGGTTTTTATGCCGCCAGCGACTTTGATCATTGCTTCCGGCGCGGCCTCATGCATCAAGCTGGCATGGTATATTTTTTCAGAAAGCGAAATTTCAGGCAAAAATCCGGCCGGCGTATCCACGTTTTTCAATCCCGTGGAAGTTTTGAGCGCGAACACTCCGATTTTAGCAAGCTCCGCGGAAACTTCCTTAATCAGCGCATCGTTATACCAGACATGCCCGGTTTCCAAAATAACTTTAATGCGCACACCAACCGGAGTTGATGCAACAAACTTTTCTATTTCTTCATACGCAAGTCGGAAATGTCCGCGACTTAACGAGGGCAAATTTACGACAGTATCAATTTCTCCGGCGCCCACCACGTAAGCTGTGATAGTATCTCTGTTTTTGCGCTTGATTCCTCCGTTGCCAAACGGAAAATCATTGACCGCGCACACGAAAATTCCGCTACCCTTGGTTTCCCGTACGCACAATTTCAGAATTTTTAAAACCGGCGGCACGCATACGCTCCGCACGATATCGGAATGGAGCTTTGCCGTCCGGCAAAGCTCCATATATTGCTCCAACGAAGCCTTCTTATCAAGCAAGGTGTAATCAATAAAAGGCTTGGAAAATTTCATGAACGTTTCTCCAAACGAGCCTTTAAATCGTTAATGCCATCTTCCAGAGTCATAGACGGCCTCCAGCCCAAAAGCTCATCGGCCAGTTTGCATGACGCAATCGTCTCTCTCACCTCGCCCTTGCGCGGCGCGATAAAGACAAAGTCCTTACCCTCCTGAAGTTCATCGGGCTTGCCGTGAATCAACGCCGCCACCTCAAAGATGGAATAATTTTTGCCGCAGCCGATATTGATAATTTCGGCCTTACCCACTTTGGGCGACAGCATAGCCTTAATATTGGCAAGTACCACATCCTGCACATGCGTATAATCACGCCGTGACAATCCGTCAGGAACCACCGTCAACGGGATACCCGCCTTGTATTGGTCAAGAAAGATACCGATCACCGTAGCGTAAGCGCCATCGCTCGTATTCGACTGACGCGGCCCATAGACATTAAAGTAACGCAGACAAACCGTTTCCGGCCCGCCGGTCAGCACGCCCATATCGCGACAAAGCATTTCGCCCATGCGCTTCGTGGAACCATACGGATGTGCGGATTGAGGCGCGACTTTAGCGTCTTCCGTCAACGGCAACTCCGCATCGCCATAAGCGGATGAAGACGCGGAGTACACCACGCGCTTCACGCCAAATGCCTTGCCAAGCAATAAAATGTTGGCGGTGCCGACTGCGTTTGACATGAAATAATCATGCGGCCGTTCAAAAGACGGCTGAATCCGCGCCAATGCCGCGCAATGGATTACATAATCCGGACGCATCATCGCGAAAACCCAACGCATCGCTTTCAAATCCGCAATATCTTTCAAAAAATATGAAGCCCCATCGTTGCGAAAGGTCTCATAGTCATCTGAATTTTTTATATCCACCACGCTGACTGTGGCGCCACATTCTACCAATTTGTCCACAATATGGCTGCCAACGAACCCCAGTCCACCGGTTACCAGAACTTTTTTGCCGCGTAAATCGTACATAATCATTGACCTCCTTTTTTAATATGTCCGCTGACATCTTCCCAGACAAGACCCTGGAACCCAAGCAAGATTTCGTTGAAATAATAACTCGCGTAAAGCAGATTGCATGCCGCCTTAATAAGCTCCGCATCTTCTCCGGCCGCGCGTTTTGCTTCGTACAGGTCGTTGATCCACGCAATCAAAGCCCGTGAATCCTTGGGAAAACAATAGCCGCCAAAGCCGCGATAAGATCCGTGATTGACATCCATCCACGATTCGCCGATTCTGCCATCAGCCGATACGGCCTGCCTGATCTGATTGTAATCCGCGCCTGTCGCTTCCGCCACGATATTCATCGCGTTCGCGAAACTCACCTTTGAAGCGCCAAACATATTGGCAAAGTATTTAATCAATTCCGCTTCAAATGCCGTAATCTGAATTGGCGACCTATCCGCGCCCGGGCTTTCAAATTTTGCCAAAGGCAAAAGATCAAGCACCATACGCGCGTAGGGTTGACTCCGCTCCGTAAATCCCACAATTTGACGATCGGGATTCACGAAATCTTGTTCCGCCCTGGCTTCCGTCAAAAATTCCGGATTAAACAAAATGGCGACATTATATTTTTTTTCCAAAGCATTCGTTGTGCCGGGTTCCACCGTGGATTTAATCACCACGATCTTATCCCATGGACCCACATTACGAAACTGCGCCACGACGCTTTCTACAATAGAGGCGTCGCAACGGCCATCTTTACGGCTCGGCGTTGGCACGCAAACAAACACGATTTTCGCCTCTTGTAAGTCATCTTTTAAACAAGGGTCTTGATTCGCGTCATAAAGAAACAAATCCCGCCCCTGCCTCCAGCCACGCGACAAAAACCAATTCGCCACTTGCCGGCCCACAAATCCCAATCCAGCTACGCCGACTTTACGTTTGTTCATTTTCCGCCCTTTCTTTGCTGTCTAAATTGTAAAGTAACAGTTTTTAACAACATAGCACGAAAGATCCTCATTGTCTAACTTGTGCACGACCAATGTCGTAAGTTTACCTGAAAACGGAATTTCCAAATTGAGGCCTTTAAAATTACCCAAACAATGCTAAAATAACGGCATGCTCGCGAGAGAAAAATTAAATAAAATACTGCTGGTTTTAGGAGATATAGTAGTTCTTTATATTGCACTTATCCTGGCGCTTTCCATAAGATACGGAGAGCTACCCACTCAAAAAATTTGGAGCATGCATTTAGTCCCCTTTTCCATAATATTCTTTACCTGGATCGCCATATTTTACATAGCCGGACTCTATGATCTCGCCAAATTCATTTCCGCCAAAGAAATGCAGGGACGAATAATCTGGGCAATGGAGTTCGCAGGAATTGTCGCTCTTGCCGCATTCTATCTGATCCCATATTTCATCATCGCCCCGAAAACCAATCTGTTTTTAGACCTGGCTATAACGCTACTACTTCTTAGTTTATGGCGCAGAAATTTCTTAGCGCGACTTATAAAGGCGCGAAAAATAAATGTTTTGTTTTTCGGCCTGTCCAAAGACATAGCGCAATTCATATCATATATAGCGAAAAGTCCCCAATTGGGCTACCGCGTAACAGCCATTATGAGGTTGCCCGATGAAAACAGGGAAAATTACGACCTTCCGCCGGAGATGCCGGTATTTAACTTTGACCACAATTTAACTAATTTGATAAAAACCGAGGGCGTCTCTTTAATTGTGGCATCAAGCAGCATAAAACAAAACCGAGAGATTATCAGAATGTTTTATGAAATACTGCCGCTTGGCATCTCCATCATAGATTTTCCTCGTTTCTATGAAATACTTTTAGGCAAAGTGCCGGTGTCCCTTATTACCGAATCTTGGTTTCTAGAAAACCTCATGGAACTGAATAAAGGCGCGTTTGAAAATATAAAAAGATGGTCAGACATAGTTTTGGCTGTTTTGCTCGGCACCGTAACCGCCGCCCTCACCCCTCTAATAGCTTTATTGATAAAAATAGACAGCCAAGGACCGGTATTTTACCGCCAAAAGCGAGTTGGTAAAAACGGAAAAATTTTTGAAATAATTAAATTCCGTTCCATGGTAAAAAATGCCGAGAAAGGTGAAGCAAAATGGGCAACGGAGAAAGACAACCGCGTTACCAAATTGGGAAATATTTTACGCAAAACTAGAATAGACGAACTGCCGCAACTCTGGAACGTGCTAAAAGGCGAACTATCCTTTGTCGGCCCTAGACCAGAACGCCCTGAATTCATAGAAACCCTCAAAAAAGAAATACCGCATTACGCCATGAGACATATCGTAAAACCAGGACTTTCCGGGTGGGCACAAATTAATTTTCCATACGGCGCGTCCGTGGAAGACGCCATAGAAAAACTGCAATACGATTTATATTACATAAAAAATAGATCGCTGTCCTTAGAATTTTCCATATACCTAAAAACTATCGCCACCGTCATCCACCATCAAGGAAGATAAAATTTAATGACTTCCAACATGCCACGGGCGCGAGCATCCCAAGTATATTTTTTTGCTTCGTTGAAAGCGGCTGCTGATTTTACTTTAGCTTCCGCGGGATGTTGAATAACATAATCAATCATTTGAGCAAGCCGCTCCGCATTGTCGGGAGGAACAAAAAATACCATTTTATCATCCACAATTTCCCGCAAGGAAGGAAGATCCGAAGCAATAATAGGTATGTTGCTCGCCATGGAAGAAAACAGCTTTAGAGGAGAAGTGTAAGATTTTGATATTTCAAAACGGGTAGAATTCGGAATCACCAAAATATTAGCGGATTGTTCATACTTGAGCATTTCGGCATAAGGCCTGTGTCCCAATATTTTAATACTAGGATTTTGGCCGTATTTTTCGCGAAAAGCAGCTACATCTTTATCAGTCCCGCCCACAAAAACAAATAAAACATCGGAGTTTACCAAGGACGCAGCTTCAGCTAAAATATGCGCTCCTTTCCATTCATATAAATGCCCGCTATATAAAACTATCGGCACATCCGCGGGCAAACCGACTAATTTTCTTGGTTCATTTACATCTTTAATACTTACAAATCTATCCAAGCCAACAGCGTCCGGAAAAACACATAATTTATCTTGATCTTTCACTCCGTGGGAAATAAATTTTTCTTTAAGACCCCGTGTTATAAAAAATGTGGCTATGGATTTTTTAATGGCATAATCAGCTCGACAACTATAAAAATCCTGATGCACCTCCCACACAAAAGGAACGCCGCAAAGAGCCAATAAAAAAGCGAGGTTCGCGTCCCGTACAAATACAAGATCTGCCTTTTTCCAATTTTTGCTCAATAAAAAACTTAAAAAGAAAATTACGGTTCGTAGGATAAAACTAAAAACATTCAAATATTTGATATTTGGGGCTTTATAATGATTATCTATGGTAAAAATTTCAGAAACCCCATAATACGAGAAAGCATCTCTCGCGTTTTTATTAAACGAGGGCACGGCTAAAACGGTTTGCACGCCCGATTGAGCAAAAGCTTCACACATCTTGATTATTTGGATGCCATGCGCCTTTTCGGTGGGAAGCCGCATATTTTCAAGATAAATCAATGATAAAGATTTTCGCATAATTAAATATTCGCACAATTTTTTTTTAGTTACAATATAAAACAACCCGCCCAAGGCGAGTTGTTTTATTTGGTCAACTCAATTCAGTTTCTATTGTGGAGACGGCGCCGGAGTTAAATTCATCCAATCAAAGTTAGGAGTTGTAGCCGGAGCGGGAGTTGATACTGGCGTTGGCGCTATTACAGGAGCTGCCACAGGAGCGGCGGGCAAAACAGCTTCTCCGCCAAACACCTCATTTAACTTAGCGCGAGTTTTCGGTCCCACAAAACCATATCCGGAATCGCCTGTCTTTGCCAAACCATATTTCTCCTGAAAACGCTCTACCGCTTTTTCGGTAAGCGCTCCAAAATAACCGCTCGTATTGCCCTCCGGATAAACATCCTTATCGGTCGCCAGCAATTGCTGTAATCTCTTAACATCAGAACTGGTCATGCCCTTGTAAAGCGATGAGTTAAAAACCGGGGATACTGAGACCGCCACAGAAGAAGGTGCCGCGACTGCCGGCGCTGCTGGAGTTGCTTTGCCAAAAACTTCTTCCAATTTTGCCATAGTCTTTTTCCCAACCAAACCATAACCGGTAGTAGCGGCCGATCCAGAAGAGACTATGCCATATTTAGATTGAAATTTTTGAAGAGCTTTTTCGGTCAAAGATCCGAAATATTCCGATTCTTTTCCTGAAGATCCAACACCTGATCCTGCAATCTTGGTATCAAGATCAGAATTAAGCAATTGCTGAAGTCTTTTTACATCCGGGCTTGTTATGCCCACCTTGAGTACTTTGCTAAATACCGGAGAAACCTCTACCGCTACGGAAGACGGAGCCGCTACAGCCGCAGCTGGAATGGTGGGCGCAGTAAAAATGGTTACAGGAGCAGACACCGCTGCCACTGCCCCATCTTGTGTAGGAATAACGGGAGCAATTCCGCCGCCACCACCGGCGCCTGATA
>JBBTRG010000007.1:0-59528 GCA_038065295.1 Patescibacteria group bacterium | reverse complement strand
ATCATCGTAGAATTGAAAGATAAATTTGGCAGAGGATTGGGCGCGGCATCTGGCATGTTGGAAGGCGACGGGGATGTTATCGGAGCCTTGGAGTCCATGGGCTACTCCCTCAAAGAAATACGCGGAGCTCTTCAAGAGGTTGGTTCGGATGCGAAGAGCGTGGAACAAAGAATAAAAGCGGCATTAAAAGTTTTAGGCAAACACTAAAATGACATGGTTTCACTTAATGCTTGATGCGGACTCCGTAGAAGTCGGTCATAAGCATAAAAAGAAAGAGAAAAAGAAGTTTTCCATTAAAAAGGAAATGACCAGGGCGCTTTTTCAGGAAATGTTGGATGTTTTATTCTTTTTTCTCGGCATTTTCACTTATTTTTATCTTTTTTCGCTGGCCTGGCTTTATTTCGGCAGAGCCTGGGATGAGCATAAGGTATTGACGTTTTTCGTAAATGCATTCTCCGAGCCTTATTTGGGAGCGGTGGCCATGTACACTATTTTGAAGGAATACCGCAAAAAAAGTGGGCGCCTGGAACATTTGCACAAAGGGGAATTTTTCGTGGCTTTTTGGGCGATATTTTTAGCGCTGGCGCTTTTGTTTACCATTTTTTCGGATCAATATGTAATAGGGATGCCGCTTAAAGTTATAATGACTAATGGCGTGGCTGTCATCTTGATTTATATAGGCAGTATTGTGCATAAGCCTTGATGGCGTCCTTCGTTTCAAGTTGATGTTTATGTTGGAAAAATTTTTAAGAATAGGGAAAAAATTGATTCCCGGGCGTTTATTTAGCATGCTTCAGCCGTTTTATCATTGGTTTTTGGGGGCGATTGGCGCGTTTTGGTACGGCTATCCTTCGCGGAGTTTAACGATTATAGGTGTAACCGGCACCAACGGCAAATCCACCGTGGTTAATTTACTTGACGCGATTTTAAGCGAATCCGGCATAAAAGCGGCTTCGGTGTCTTCGGTTCGTTTCAAAATAGGAGAACGGGAATGGCCCAATGAATTGAAAATGACCATGCCCGGCCGTTTTATCTTGCAAAAATTTTTGGCGCAGGCAAAAAAAGAAAAAGCCACGCACGCTATCATTGAGGCAACATCAGAGGGCATAAGGCAATTTCGCCATAAAAATATTAAATGGGACATATTGGTATTTACCAACATTACGCCTGAACACATAGAATCGCACGGCGGTTTCGCAAAATATTGCGCCGCCAAATTAAATTTATTTCAAGTTCCGCACAAAGTAAGCGTCATAAACGCGGACGATCCCAGCGCGGAATTATTTTTTGAAAAATCAATTGCGCCGGAAAAGATAGGTTATGGAATAAAATCTTCGGCAGCTAGCCGTGAAAATAAATATAAATTGGTGGCCGGGCGGATGATTGAAGCGTCGGATGTGAAAATGGACGCCCGACGCGTTGAATTCATTGTGGAAAAAGAAAAATTTATTTTGCCGCTTGTCGGGGAATTTAATGTTTATAACGCTCTGGCGGCTTTGAGCGTGGCAAGGGTGCTTAATATCTCCTCGGATAAAATAAAGCGGGCGTTTGCTGGTTTTAAAACCGTGCCCGGCAGAATGGAGTTTATAAATGAAAGCCAGCCCTTCAGGGTAGTGGTGGATTACGCTCATACGCCGGATTCTCTGGAAAAAGTTTACAAAACGCTTAAAGAAACCGTTCCGTTTTCGGTCGCGCGGTCGGCTAAAATGATATGCGTTTTGGGTTCCGCGGGAGGAGGCAGGGACAAATGGAAGAGGCAAGAATTCGGAAAAATCGCGGCGAAGCATTGCGATACGGTTATTTTAACCAATGAAGACCCTTATGACGAAGATCCTCAGGCGATTATTGATGAAATAGAGAAGGGTTTTTTTCAGGCAGCAAGCTTGTCTGACAAAGCCGCACGCCTTTACAAAATTTTAGACAGAGGAGAAGCCATTAAAAAAGCCGTATGGTCTGCGGCCTCCGCAGATACGGTGATTATTACCGGCAAGGGTTCGGAGCCGGTCATTATGGGGCCTAAAGGGTCGCGCATGCCGTGGAATGACGGGCGTGAAGCGCGCAAGGCGATCCATGAACCGGCGCACGAATAAAATTTAGGCGATTAAAGGGGGCGGGCGACTATTTCGAATTCTTTTTCGAATTTGTTGCCGTACCCTTCTACCTTGAGCTCTATTTTGTATTTGCCCGGAACGGCAAAAATAACGCCCTGCCATGGCATATAAGAAGACCCTTTAAGTTCGTAAGGCTGTATGATTATGTCTTTGGTTGATTTGCATATAATATTCGCCTGATTTTTAAGGTGCGTCCAGATATTGTTTTCCAGGCGATAAACTTCCAACGGTTCTCCCGGACATTCGTTTTCTATGCGCAGAGCCTGGTTGGTTTTATTCAATACGCCGAAAAATATTTCTTCGTCCAAAACATATTGCGGCTTGGAAAAAATAATTTCCAGCGCGCCGCTGGGAAGATGGGGCCGCATTAATTCATAAAAATTAAAATCCGGGTTTAATTTTTTAGCCGTAACAAACGCCGTTATTGATATGATTAAAACGGCCGTAAACATCAGGGCGATTATTATTTTATTTTTTTTGGACCACATTTAAGCTGTGCGTTTAAGGGATAAATAAATTCTATAGGCGCTTAAGGCGGCTACCAGCAAGCCGGTTATCCAGTAAAGCCATATCATAAACGGAACCGAACTGTCCGTGCCGGTGAAAATGCCATGCAAAAATATCACTACGAAAATCGGATACGGCAGATAATGGAGCAGTCTCCATAATAAGTACGGCTTCATGAATAAAAATATTGAACTGAAGATAACAGCCACAAACATGTAAAATCCTATTATGCCCAAGGCCACATACATGCTTTTATAGCCTGAGGCGAAAGGAACCAGCACTTCATAAAGGCTGAATTTAAGAAACGGATCTAAAAGCAGCGAAATCAAATGCACTAGGATGGCAAATGCGGTAGAGATTCCCAGATATTTATGCATGATCCATGCCGGTACGGGATCTATAAATTTATAAATTAGGCCGGTTTTGATGCCCAGCCCAGATAGGGTTAAGGCGGAAAGCAGGATATATCCTACGATGCCCGCGGCTCTGGTAAAAATCCAGGCCCAAGGTAATGACGGGGTGGCGGGCGCAAAGCTCCCGTCGGCGGCCATCAAGGCGAAGGGGGCCGCCAGAAGAACGGAGTTTAAAAAATATATTATAAAAATATTTTTATAAGCTTTCTTCATATTTGCGCCAATTTTGGCATATTATCAGAAAAATACATACGCAGATCGCTGTCTATCAAAACTCCTTCGGCATTTTTTTCGTTATTAATCATTTTTAAGCCTTCTTCTACGCCTAAAATAAGCGCTGACTTGGCTAAAACATCGGCCCACCAGGCGTTATGAGCTACCACGGTGGCTGCGAGCAGGCGGTTGTTTGCCGGCAGACTGGTGCGCGGATCTATAATATGATGGTAAGCTTGGCCGTTTTGGCGCCATACCCTTTTGGTAATACCTGAAGTGGCTATGGCGGGCATTTTTTCCGGCATCTCCACCTCCATTATATCATTTTCATGGCGGAGCGGATTTTGCACGCCTACGCGCCATTTTTGCCCGTGATTGGTGCCATAAAAAATCATGTCTCCGCCGGCCGAAATCCAGAAGTTCGCGGAGTATTTTTTAAGTTTTTGCGAAACTAAATCGACTACGAAGCCTTTGCCAATGCCTCCCAGGTCTATTCTCAATCCCTTTGGCATTTTTATTTTTCCGGCCATTTTATTTATTTTTATGCCGGTAAAGGCGCTGTTTTTTACGGTATAAATTTTTGCGGAAGCAGGTTGGTTTTGATTTATTCCGCCGATATCTTCGAAATTTTTATCGTACCCCAAATTTTCCAAGATATTTAAAACGGCTGGATTAAATATGCCACTAGTTTTTTTATGAGCGGTTTTCGCGAGGCGCATTATTTCTATCATCAGGGGGCTGGCATTGAATTCTTTTCCAGAACATTGATTCATTCGGCTTAGTTCGCTTGCAGGCTGGAAGCGACTGAATTTTTTTTCAAAATCATAAAATATTTTTTTAATGTTTGGAAAAACGCCGCATTTTTTTTGTGGGATTTCTGCGCAGATTATGATTTCCGTGCCTAAGGCTTTGAATTTTTCCGTAAAGTCCATAAAAATTTTTACGGTTATGATACCGTGGTGCGCGGTTTGATGGTCGTTTGGTAATTGACGGCCGGAGCTGGCGGCGTATAACTCGGCGCGGGAACGGCCGGTATGTTGTAGGCCGGTGTCGGCGGTTCGTTTACAGGAGGGGTGGCAGGCGGTTTGGCCGAAGTTTGCTCTTTGAACATATTTTTTTGCAGTTCTTGCATTTGTTGCAGACTATAGAGCAGGTCGGTTTTAGCGTAGGGATTATCCGTGGCGCGGACACTTTCAATATTGTAAATCCATAAAGTTATGGCGACCATGAGTGCCGCAGAGCCTCCGTAGATTAACGCCAAATTAAGCAGGTTTTCTTTAAGGGGCAAGGCCGGTATCATGGAAAACGCTTCCGTTTTGATAAATTGCCGGGGAACGCCCAAATTTTTAAGATCGTCAGAAATGGCTTTCATAAACGGTTCCGGCCCGCACAGAAAAAAGGTTTTTCCGTATAATTGATTTTTCAGGGCGGCGCTTATGATTTTTGCGCTTACTCGTTCGTTTATCATGCGTTCCTGACCGTCGGGAATTCCGCTGTCGGTTACGGCGAAAAATGCCTTGAAGTTGGGATTGTCCGCTTCCAGTTTTTTTATCTCTTCATAATAAAGGATGGTGTTGGCATTCCGGCTGCTATATACCAGAATCAATTCATTCGGCAGTTTTTTATTTGCAGCGTAGCGGATAGAGCTTAGGAGCGGCGTTATGCCCACTCCTCCGGCGATAAAAACCGCGCTTTGATCCGTATCCGGATTAAAAATGAAAGTTCCGTAAGGGCCGTATACGAATATTTCTTTACCGGGCGTAAGTTTGGCCAGGCTTTGGGTGAAGCTGCCTTTTATTTTTATGCCGAACTGTATCAGAGGAACTTCTTCGGGTGAGCTGGATATGGAAAAAGCATGCGGGCTTGTTAATTTCCCATATTCGTCATAAAAAGCGAGCATGGCATATTGTCCGGGAAGAAAATTTATTATTTTTTCTCCGAGGGCGGGCATCAAGTCCAAAACGATTATGTCTTCGCAGGTTTTTTTTATGTTTTGTATAAGATACCTCATATTTTTTATTTTATCATTGATTGTGGTTTAGGCGAATATAGTGGCGAGGAGACTTTTGGCATATAATTAAAACAAATGGGTTTTATAATGTTGTCTCATAGGGCGGATTTGCGGATGCGGGTGGACGGCCTGACTTTGGCGGAACTTTTTCAAAGCGCTTTTGACGGCGTTATGCATGTTTTGAAAGAAAAGAAACCACCGCAAGAAATCGCGAAAATTTCCAAGCATAGGATTAAAATTTCATCGGCGGACGAATCAGCTTTGCTGATTGATTTTTTAAATGAAGTTTTATACAGCGCTTACAGCCGCAAGGAAATTTATTTAAGCGCTGTGTTTCAAAAATTATCCGATACGGAGCTTGTGGCGGAGATTTTCGGAGTACCCGTAAAAGATTTTGACGAAGATATCAAGGCGGCAACTTATCACGAGGTTCAGATAAAAAGGAACGAGAGCGGGAAATTGGCAACCGTCTTGGTGTTTGATATATAGCCATGATAATCAAGGATTTTAAAAAGATAAATGATTATCTGTGGGAAATTCCCCAATCTTTTCAGGGCGGTATGCGCGTTCCGGCGCGAGTTTATGCCACGGAAAAAATACTCTTAGCTTCTTTGGATGACCGATCAATGGCGCAGTTGTTAAATGTGGCGACTCTACCCGGCATTTATAAGTATGCGCTTGCCATGCCGGATATTCATGAGGGTTATGGTTTTCCGATTGGTGGGGTGGCTGCCATGGATGCCGCGGAGGGCGTGATCTCCCCGGGTGGCATAGGATACGATATAAATTGCGGGGTGCGTTTATTGCGTTCCGATTTATCGGCGGATGTGATCTCGTCTCGCATAAACGATTTAGGTGACAGAATTTTTGCGGAAGTTCCATCCGGAACCGGCAGGAGCGGCATTTTGAAATTATCTGACAAGGATTTGGATTTAATTTTAAAGCGTGGCGCGCGCGGCATAACGGAAAAAGGTTTTGGCGGGAAAGAAGATTTGGATTTCTTGGAATCATGCGGAGAATTGCCGGACGCAGATCCTGTGATGGTGTCTTCTCGCGCTAAAACGCGGGGACAAGATCAACTGGGGACCATGGGGGCGGGGAATCATTTCGTAGAGGTGGGTTTTGTGGAAAAAATTTTTTCTAAAGATGCGGCGGAAGTTTTTGGACTTTTTTTGGGGCAAGTTACCGTTTTAATACATACCGGATCGCGCGGATTGGGGCATCAGGTCGCCACGGATTATATCCGTGCCATGATGACGGCCATGCCGAAATACGGCATTCAGATTCCGGACAGGGAATTGGCTTGCGCGCCGTTCCGCTCCGAAGAAGGGCAAAATTATTTTAAAGCCATGAGCGCCGCGGCGAATTTCGCGTGGGCCAATCGCCAGCTGATTGCATGGGAGGTGCGTAAGGCGTGGAAAGATGTTTTGGGTGAGAGCGGCGGAGATTTAAAAACGGTGTACGATGTCGCGCATAATTTGGCAAAAATTGAAAAATATGATGACAAAGAATTATTGGTGCATCGCAAAGGCGCCACGCGTTCTTTTGCCAAGGGAAATCTGGAAATTCCGCCGCGCTATCGGAGCGTGGGTCAGCCGGTTTTTATTCCCGGAAGCATGGGAACGGCTTCGTATGTTTTGGCGGGAGCGGATGGTGCTATGAAAAATACTTTTGGTACGACGGCTCACGGGGCGGGGCGCCAGATGTCCCGCACTGAGGCGAGAAAAAGCATTGAGGCGCGCGCGTTAAAAGAGCACATGGAAGCGGAAGGGATTAGGGTATTCGCCGGATCTCTTCGAGGCGTGGCCGAAGAAGCCCCGGCGGCTTACAAAGACATTGATGCGGTAGCGGATGTCGTGGCGGAAGCGGGCATCGCGGAAAAGGTGGCGCGGCTTCGTCCTCTCGCGGCGATTAAGGGATAGTGGCATCATGCGTTTATTTTTGTTAAAATACTGCTATGACTAAAAACAAATTAGCGGCAAGCGTTAGAAAACATATACGAGGAGAAAAACTTCGTTTAAGAATGGCTGGCATAGCGGGGGAGGATTTTAAGCAGCGAATCGCGGAACTTTATAAAAAAATGGAGAAAAAATCAGGCGTGGTCGGGTCTGAAAAAAAGCGGGTAAAAACCACTAAGGTTAAAAAGAAAAAAAATCATGTTAGAAAATCATAATTTTGATTTGGTTCACGCTCTGTCTAAGAAAAACAGCGCGCTTTGGCGTTACGGTGAACATTACAAGAAGAACGCGGAAGGATGCGAGTTTTGCCAAAAACTCTGGAAGACGCTGGAGGCTGACGATGAAAGACATGTAGAACTGCTCAAGGCGGAGATCAAAAGGCACATAGACGAAGGAAGGTTTTAATTTCAGTCTCGCTCTATGCGTGACTGAATATATCGGTTATTTTTAAAAAATTTTATGCAAGAAGACAAACATTTTTTTCATAAAAAAATTTTTATTTGGACTCTTTCGGCGTTAAGCGTTATGCTTTCCGTTTTGGTTCTTACGAAAATAGTTTCGGAGGTAAAATCTTTTTCCGTTAAAGGAACGCAGATTCCGAGTATAACGGTTTTCGGCGAAGGCAAGGTTTTCGCTAAACCGGATATCGGACAGGTATCTTTATCCGTGGTGGGCGAGGGCAAGACCGTAGCTGACGCGCAATCGCTTGCTACCGCTTCCATAAATAAGACCATGGATTTTTTAAACAAAGCAGGCGTTGAGAAAAAAGACATAAAAACTGCAGGATATTCCATCAATCCGCTTTATGATTACAAAGACGGAGAACGGATTTTTCGCGGTTATGAAGTAAGGCAGAGTTTGGATGTAAAAATAAGGGACTTGGGTAAGGCGGGAGAAATTTTGACAGGCGCGGCGGAAGCCGGAGTCAATCAGGTGGGCCAGTTGTCTTTTACAGTGGAAGACCCCGATCAGATAAAAGCGGAGGCGCGGAAGTTAGCGATTAATGATGCTAAGAGCAAGGCTCGGGTTTTGGCCAAGGATTTGGGCGAGAGGTTAGGAGATATTTTAAGCTTCAATGAATCTTACGGAGGGATTCAGCCAATATACCGTGAGACAGTTTTAGCGCCTATGGCAAAAGGAGATTCGGCGCCCGAAGTGCCGGTGGGAGAAAACGAGATTGTGGTCAATGTGAGCGTGGTTTACGAGATTAAATAATGGTCTCAAAAAATTTATATTTGATCCTGCATAACATCAGGAGCCTTTATAATGTGGGTTCAATGTTTCGGACCGCGGACGCGGCAGGAGTCTCCAAGATATTTTTAACTGGATATACTGGAGCGCCCCAAGACAAATTGGGCAACGCGCGCAAAGGCATACACAAGGTGGCGTTGGGCGCGGAAAATGCCGTGCCCTGGGAAGGGCGAATTGATTTGCCGCGTCTCATTGAAAAGTTACGTAAAGAAAAAATTTTCATTTTGGCGCTGGAGCAGGTGCCCAAAGCATTTAATTATGAAAAAGTGGACGCCTATTTCCGCAAGCGAAAAATTGTTAAAAAATTTTCTAGCATCGCCTTGCTTGTAGGCAATGAAGTCCGCGGTATATCGCCGCGAATTCTCAAAAAATGTAACGCGATTACAGAGATTCCCATGCGCGGCAAAAAAGAGTCGCTTAATGTATCGGTAGCCGCGGGGATTGCCTTATTTAAATTGCGGGAAATTTAATTTAAAGATAAATAAATCAGTAGGAAAGTTCGTACACTGTTTTATCGTCCCGATCGGTGAGCATTATTTTTTCGTATTTGTCCTTCCATAATTCCGCGTCTTTGTTTAGATATATCCGCCATTCTTTGGAATAAAATTTTTCTTTGTTTTCTTCATTGGCCACGCATCCGGCGTAACTAAAGTTGGATTCTACGACGGCGCGGCAAGCGTCTTTGGTGAGAAGCGGGATGTTTTGCGGCATTCTACATCGCGGGAGTTTTTCAATGTAGGCTATGCAGACGTCGTCTTTCATTTCATATAACCCAATAAGGTTTTTAGGATAAGAGCATTGTTCCGGTAATCTAGGGAAGAAATTTTGGAATTGGTTGAAATATCCAGTACAGGCATTCAGTTGAAAGTTGGTGGAGATCGGGCTTGTGCCTGTGAGTATTAGGGCCTTTCCTCCCGGCTCCAGCCGTATATCTGTTTGAGGATTAACTTGCGCGGAATAAGGCAGATAAGATCCTTGTCCTATTTTAACGATGGTGCCGGATTTATTGGCGAGCGTCCAGCCGGTTATGTTGATGCTTTCTTTGTTGCCGTAGGATGCGGCGAGAGTAATATATTCTTCATTGGGATTGGTGGCGCGCACGGCATCGGCCACGATATTGATTTGATTTTTATAAGGAGATTCGCTGGAAATCGTCGTTTCTTGTTGGGGTGGAGCCGCTGTGATTTTTGTTTCGCTCGCGGGCGATTGGCTGACAGAGCTCGGAGGTTCCAAAATGATGCCATTATTTCCAAATTTGCCTCCTTGCGAGTACCACATGACGGCTAGAATAAGCAAAAATAGTATCAGCCATCCGTAGTCTTGTTTGGCTCCTGGTTTAGTTCCATAACCCTTTTCCATAATTTAATGGTAGTATAATCGCGCGGCGAATAAAAGTGCGCGATTTTTTGCGCGGTGGCGCGCCGTCCGAATAATTGTTAAAATACTGATGTTGTATTATAAGTTTAAATTATTAAGAATATGTTAAGTGTTTTTCCGCAGTTGTTCGCGTTACAAGCGCTGGCGCCGTTTGTTTTGCGGCTTGTTTTGGGGACAGTTTTCATTGTGCACGGCTATCCGAAATTATTCAAAAATTTTTCGGAAACCGCCGGATTTTTTGGTATGTTAGGGCTCAAGCCAGCGAAATTTTGGGTACTGGTGGTGGGCATCACAGAATTTTTTGGCGGATGGTTGCTCATAGTCGGCCTTTTCACGCAAGTGGCAGCGGCGTTGATAGCGATAGATATGATAGTGGCAATTTTGTTAGTGACCCGCAAAAAGGGATTTGCCGGAGGATATGAATTTGATTTGGCATTGCTTGCCATGGCGCTGTCTTTGCTTGTGTTGGGCCCGGGAGCGTTCGCGTTTGATGTGATGTTTTAGGCCGTTGTTTATTTTTGAACAAAAAACTCGCCAAACGGCGGGTTTTTTGTTATATTGTTTTTGATGAAGGATACGGTCGTATTTGATATAGAAACCAAAAAAAGTTTTGACGATGTGGGGGGCAGGGATCACATGGATCTTTTGGGTATTTCCGTGCTTTGCGCTTATTCATATAATAAGGACGCTTATTTCGCGTTTGAAGAGCACGAGGTTGCTGGATTTAAAAAAATGTTAGACGAGGCTGGAACTTTGATAGGTTTTAACATAAAGGGCTTTGACATTCCGGTGATGGAGCCGTATATCCCCGCGGCTTCATATAATGTGGCGGTTTTGGATTTGATGGATGATGTGGTGCGTGGCGCGGGATTCCGTATCTCTTTGGACAATTTGGCGGGCACGACCTTGGGCGTGAAAAAGAGCGCGGACGGCTTGCAGGCGCTCCAATGGTACAAAGAAGGGAAAATAGACGAGATTAAAAAATATTGTACGCAAGACGTGCGTGTTACCAAAGAATTGTACGAACACGGCAAAGCACACGGTAATATTTTATTTTTTTCGCGCGATCAAATGCGGAAAACGGCCATCCCCGTATCCTGGGGTGGCGCGGTGCAAAAAGACGTCTCTTCCATTTTGCGCGAAGCGCTCGCGGAGAGGCGGAGCGTGGAGATAGATTATGTTACCGGAACCGCTTCTTCGTCTGCCGATGAGCCGCGCAATATACGCTTGGTGGATGTTTACAAATTAAACAAGGAGGTTTTTGAGGGTTATTGCCATCTGCGGCGCGCACCCCGTATTTTCAAAATTGACCGCGTGTTATCCGCGAAAATCACCCCCAATCCTTATGTGATAAAAGAGGATGTGCAGGATGCTCTTTTTTGAGATAAGTATTCAGCATACATAAATCAAAATGCATTTTTTATTCCACAATTTCAAACATGATTTCAGCTTCGCCGAATTGATAGACGCGATCGTTTCTTATATTGATGAAAATCCACGCAACCATTATGAGATAGTGGTGGGTACGGATTCGCGCGCGGCAGAAAAAGTCTGTTTTGTTACGGCAGTCGGCGTTTGGCGGGTAGGGCATGGCGGCAGGTATTTCTGGACCAAATCCCCGGAATCGGCATGTCCCGTTTTGCGAGACCGCATTTACAAAGAAGCCATGCAATCCATTATGCTTATGCAAGAATTGAAAAGCGCGCTCCGCGAGCGGTTGGGAGAAGAGTTTTTTTGGGATAATAAAATCACCGTGCACATAGATGTGGGGCAGAACGGTCCTACCCGTGAATTCATAGACGGCTTGGTGGGGATGGTGCACGGCTTCGGTTTTGAGGCGGCGATCAAGCCGTATTCGTTCGGCGCGTCAGTTTTGGCGGACAGGCATACTTAAAAATATACGCACCCATAGCCCTGCCTACCGGCAGGCAGGTCAGTTGGTATCCGCCAACCGGCGGACCTCCAAGAAGAAGTTAAATGTTTTTCGTGTACGCTATAAAAGTTGTCAGAGTAGAAAGTTTATAAGATCACTAGTAAAATAAGTTTAATTGCGCACCCATAGCTCAGTTGGTAGAGCAACTCCCTCTTAAGGAGATGGTCGTAGGTTCGAATCCTACTGGGTGCATAATGAACATGGTGAATTAGCGCCCAAGCGACTGAACTGCTTCAGTCGCGCGCAGGATTCGAAGGGCGCAGGCTTATGCCGATCATAATCGGCATGCCGAGCCGGGGTAGCGAAAAATCCGCCGGGCAGGCGGATTTATTTGTGACTGAATCCTACTGGGTGCACACTATGGGACTTTTGGCGCTTCAATGCGCCAATTGTCATTTCTACTTCAGAAATCTCGGAGGTTCTAACATCGTCTCGCTGTCCGCACGTGGAAAGAGAAGTTTTTAAATATCAAAAATATATTTTTCTGATTAAGAAATGCTTTTTTGATGGTTAGGCAGAGGTTCTAACATAAGGCCTTGTAAATAAATCATGGGCATGATACACTAGTTTAAGTTTTACATTTACAGAACGAGAAGGGAGGATTTAAAATATGTCGATTGGCGGATTTTTGTGCTCATTCGGTTTGCATAAATTTGAAAAGGAGCCGTCCGTGAAGGAATTGATCAAAGAGACGGGTTTAGACTTTGTCTTTTGGAGTGAAGGTGTTCAAAAAGGAGTCAAGAATTGCCGAAGGGATGGCTGTGAAGTCACGAAGAAAGTATGGAGGAAAGGAATGGTTGGTTCCGGTGGTCAAGCTGGCCGATGGAAGAAACTCGATGAAAGGCAGGAATTGTATATTGATTCCCTCCCTGTAATGTGATTCAAATAGGGCCATCCTCGCGGGGATGGTTTTTTTATACAGAATTTGATAAAGACCATTTATTTGTATCCAAAAGAGAGGTTCCAACGTTGTCTAAAAGAGTGCAAAAAATAAAAAAATCGCGCTTGATTTGGCGCGATTTTTATTTGCCGCGTTGGCGGCTTATTTTTTGGGATTAGATTTGGATGCGACGTTGTAGTCCGCTTCCGGCTCTTGATCCAATTGCGTTTTGAATAATTTGCGTTCGCCTTGGCGCATTACTTCCAAAACCACTTCAGTTCCAGGCTTTTGGAAATAGATAAGGCGCGTGGCGTCTATCAAATTGCTAATCATTTGGCCGTTCACTCTAATGACCACGTCGCCTTTTTTCAGGCCGTTTTTAGCGGACATGCCATCCGGATCAATGTCTACGACAAGCATACCCGGCACATTTTCGGATATCTTGTGAATTCTGAAATCGGCGGGCATTTCCTGGAAATCAAGTTCGTTTATGAAGCCAAATGCAACATGCAAACTGCCATGCTTTATTTGGCCGCCCTCCAATAGTCTCGGCAGAAGGATTTTAATATCTCCCACGGGGATCGCAAGAGAAATGCCTATAGGCGCTTTAGCGCTATTCGGTACTAATATTTTGTCCAATAATCCAATTACTTCGCTCTGTGTGTTAATGAGCGGTCCGCCTGAAGATCCAAAGTATATGGACGCGTCGGTTTGTGTAAAATATTCATCCTCTTGAATTAAGGGACTTTTGGACACTATGCCCACGGTGGCGGTCCATAAAAATCCCATGGGATGACCCAGGGCAATGACTTGATGTCCGACGGGAGGATCTTCTCCTAATTTTAACGTGGGGTATCCGGAGCCTTGTATTTTCAGCAAAGCGACATCTCTTTGAGGATCAAATCCTACAATTTTAGCGGGCCTGCAATCCGGGATTTCAAGATCTCCATAACGGCCCGTTGTTTTACGTTGAAGGCATGCTTTTATTTCGGCATTTGGCGCGCCTATGACATGCCAAGCAGTCAGCATGTATCCGTCTTCTCTTATCATAAAGCCACTGCCAAATCCTCTTTCTTGTTTTTTAATTCCTTTATCATCAATACTTTCCATCTGAGCAGATTTAATAAAAACCACGGCTTTATTGGCTTCCGCGATTACTTTTTCCGTTTTTTGATCCTGATTTTCCGGAATGGAGGCACAGCCACTCACTTGCATAAATACCACACAGAGAATAGTCATTATCAGCTTCACTTTGCCTCCCTTATTTGGTTTTCAAGGTTCTTTTATAAAAAAATCCGAGGCAAAGCCCCGGATTTTAATCACAAATCAAATTAGCCCCCTTTAGGATAGAGTCGTTTTCGTCAGTCTTATGCTTACGAATGCCCTTTCCTTTGGGTATTGTTATTAGTCTATAGAAGCGAATTATTTTTGTCAATTGCATGTGTTCGTCAGTCGCGTGTTTAAAAAAACTTCATCTAAAAGATGAAGTTTTTAAGGCGTCCATAAATAAATTACCGTATTGAATATTGCCGCTGTGCCGCGCGCCGCGGCCGAGGCGAAGAATATGAATTTTACAATTTCTGTTTTATCGCCAAATAATTTTCCCACGGCATAGTAAATAATGATGGGAATAAGCAGATTGACGGAAATTAGCGTCAAGTCAAAACCGAGATACGGCCCCACGGTTTTTATTACCAGGTTGGCTTCGCTTGCCCATCCGTATTTATGTACCGCGAATAACGTGCTTATGGTGTCGGCAACGCTCGCCACGGCAAAAAATAAAAATAATTTTTGCCAATTTCGGCTTTTGAATGGCGAAAAATAAAATATAACCAAACACGCTATAAGCGCGTATGACGCGAAGTAAAACCGTTCTAAAAAAAGATAGAATTGTTCCATAGACATTTTCCTTATTCACAGTCGTTAATTTTTAAAGAGCCATTTATGCTATTATAAATTCATAACATGAAAGAGATAATTATCATAAGCAAGCTGTTAATTAAGTTAATTTTTTTGCTTGCTTTGGCGGCGGCGGTTTATGTCCTTGCCGCGAGCTCCAGCATTATCAGTAAAAGGTCACAAACGGCACCCATAGAACAATCTTCGGGCGCGGTTGGAGTTAATCAAGAAAATTTTATGAAAATTTTTAGTCCGAGTTTTGAAGATGGCGCGGCCATTCCCGCGCAATATACCTGTGATGGAGACGACTCGAGTCCGGCTTTGAAAATTTCTGATGTTCCGCCGGAGGCGAAAAGCCTCGCTTTGCTTATGGACGATCCGGATTCTCCGTCCGGCAATTTCGCGCATTGGGTGATGTGGAATATTCGTCCGGATGAAAAGGAAATAAAAGAAAACGGAAAACCGGAAAACATCGTGGAAGGAATAAACAGCTTTGGCAATACCGGCTACAGAGGACCGTGCCCACGCTCCGGAGAGCATCGATATTTTTTCCGGCTTTACGCGTTGGATATGATGCTTGATTTGTCTTCGGGCGCCGGCGCGTTAGAATTAAAACAGGCCATGCAGGGGCATGTGCTCACGGAGGCGGAAGCGATGGGCCGCTATATCCGCCGTTAAATTTTCTAGTATTAAATTATAAGTTTAAATTTTAATAATATGGAGGGAGACAAATCAAAAGTATTTTTAGCCGTTACAGTGGCCGCGGCGCTCGCGTTGGGGCTTGTCGGAGGATATTATTACGGTTTTTCCAAAGGAACAGCCTTTGGCAAGAGCACTTTGCTCGCGGAACAAAAATCCGCGGAGGAACAAGCGATCAAAGACGCGCAGGAAAAATTAGCCAAAGAGGCAAATCCTTTTTCCGCGGAAACGGTCAACCCCTTCAAGGGCGGATATCAAAATCCTTTTGAAGGAACCGGCAAGACTATTTTTAGCCAATAATCGCGCCAAATAACTGGCTTAATTTTTTGTTATAGTTTTATGAAAAATTTATTTAAAATTATTTTGCCGCTTCTCGCGCTTTTTGCCGTTCCGGTCTTCGCACAAATTAATCCCTTTGACATTAAATTTCCGGTGGCCGAGCTTGGGAACTGTGGCTCTATGGATGAATGCAAAGTTTTTTGCGATGATTCGGCGAATGCTCTGGCATGTTTGTCCTGGGCCAAAGCCAACGGTTTTGTAAAAGAAGAGCAACGTCTCGCGGAAGGCGATCAGTTTGAAAGACGCGCTCGGGAGACTCTGAAAAATGACGCTGGTCCCGGCGGATGCAGGTCTTTTGAAGAGTGCGACGCGTTTTGTTCGCGCGAAGAAAATACCGATACATGTTTTGCTTTTGCCAAAGAACACGATTTGGCGCCGCAAGAAGAATTGAGGAAAGTTGAGCGGCGCACGGGCCCCGGCGGATGCAATTCGCAGAAGGAATGCGATGATTTTTGTCGTACCCCGGACAACGCCGAGGTTTGCGTAAATTTCGCGGTGCAGGAAGGCAAGATAAGCCAGGAAGAGGCGGATTTTATGATAGGGCGAATGAAAGAATTCAGCGGGCCGGGGCGAATGGGCCCTCCGGAGGGAATGGAGCCGCGCGGGCCGCAACCTCCGCAGATTGACATTGAAAAAGCCAGAAAGTTGCTGGAGACAGAGGGAGGGCCGGGGGGCTGTAAAACTATGGATGAGTGCGACGCTTTCTGCGGGACGCCGGGAAATGACGCGGTATGTTTGCAATTTGCCGTGGATCACGGATTGATGCCAGCGCAGGAGTTGGAGCGGGCAAAGAAAATGATGAACGCGGAAGGTCCGGGAGGATGCCGCGGGCGGGAGTGCGAGAATTATTGCCAAAATCCCGAACATGGAGAAGAGTGTATTAATTTTGCCGTAAGAGAGGGTTTTATGGATCCGGCGGAAGCGGAGCAGGCTAGAAAATTTACAAAATTAGCCAAAGAGCCAGGCCCAGGAGGATGCACGGGTAGGCAGGCTTGCGATGAATTTTGTTCCCGTCCGGAAAACGGCGAAGCATGCTTTGCTTTTGCCAAAGAACGCGGTTTGATTTCCGAAAATGACATTCAGAGAATGGAAAAGGAAAAATCCATCCGCGGAAAATTGGAAAAACAGGGAGGTCCGGGCGGATGCAAAAATGAACAGGAGTGCCGTTCGTATTGCGAAGATACCGCACATTTTGACGAATGCGCCGCTTTTTCGGTGGGAGCCGGCATGATGAGTCCGGATCGGGCGAAGCAGATGCTGAAAAGTTTTATGGATACGGAAATGAGGCAGGGAGAGGGGGTAAGATCGATGCTTGGCGAAGGAGCGGGGGCGCGCATGGGTTCGCCTTCGGGAATGGAAAACGAATACAATGAGCGTTTGCAGATGTTTGAAGGGTATCGTCAGGGATTTCAACAGCGTGAAGATTATTGTGCCGATTTGGCGCACGCGGATGAGTGTCGCAGTGTTCCCACACAAAAAGGCGTGCCGCAAATTGATGCGCACCCTCAGAGGAGTATGATGCCGCCACAAGAATTTCAAGGTAAGCTCGGAGAGTTTCAAATGTTTGGAGCACCCTCGCAAGGAGAACGCGAGGGACAAGTGGCGCCCATGCAACCCGGAGAATTTAGGCCTTCGATGCCGTTAGAGGGATTTAAAATGCCGGAAGGCATGATAAAGCCGGGAGATAATATGCCTTATAACTCATTTAAACCTCAAGAGGGAGAATATCGCGTTATGCAGACACCGGCTGATATGATACAGCCGCTTCAGGGAGGTGTGATGCAGACTCCACCTCCTTCGGCCGGGACTGAGCAGTTCGCGCCAGGGACGGAACCGATGCCTGTACAGCCGATTATGAATCCGGCATCAGAGCCGACTTCGGCGCCTTCGTCTTATATTCCCTTTATTGTCGGAATTCCACTTTTTTCGTTTATGGATTTTCTGCGATAAATTTTCAATCATAATCCAGTACTTTTTTATAACAAAAAAGTACTGGATTTTATTTTAACAACCCTTTTAGTTCCAGCGCTATTAAGATAAACCATCCTAATTGCAGGACGAAGAAAAGCACCAATTGGATCATTTCCAGCGCGTGATAGCGCGTAATGCTGAAATTTTCGGACACGATATTATAGACATCTTCTATGGATTCCAATTTGTCCTTGATAATCGTTCGCCATTCATTGAATTGAAACATCTTGGCGAGCATTTCGTATAATTTGGCGGAATACCAGTCGCCGATTAATTTGATTTCACGTTCAATAACGTCAAATTGCGAAATAGATTGTCCGCGCAAGGCTATGACTTCTTTGAAAGCTTTTTCCACTTCTTTAGTGCTCCAAACCACGAGCTCGGTGCGCGATGATTTGGAGATTAATTTTGACGCTTTGGTGAGGCGTTCAGACAGATCCTGTTCTAAAATGCGGTAGCGGAGCAGTTGCAAGGTGGCAATTTGAAACAGCTCTATATCGGATTGGTATTCTTCGCCCGGTTCAAAAACGAACGCTCCGTCCCACCCTATAATGGAAAGATCGTTTTGCGCGTATTTTATCTGATTTTGCACGGCATGTTTTATTTCATATTCGTCCAACGCGATTCGTTCTGATTTTAAAAATCTTACTATGGCGGGAGATTGGTTAAAGAATTGCTCCGGATCCCCCTGGTATCCTGATACCACCGCTACGGAATATTCTTCGCTCATTTCAAAACTGCCGCCGTGCTCTTTGCTTATTTGCTGGCAGGCGTCTATCAATTTTTTCCGTAATTCAAAAGTGTCTATGGAAAAGGCGTCGTCTATTTCAGTCGTGGCTTCCACCACTAAAATGTCCGGATGATAGGATTTTATGAGAAAATTTATGTCCTGGCCGTTTATGTTTTTCTTTTTCTGACCAATGGTGTGCTGGGGCGGTATGGTGGTGGCAAAATAATGCGGCGCACTCTGCGGCGGGAGTGTCATTACCAATTCACCCTTTTTTAACTTGGAAGATTCCGCTAGGACAAATGATATAAGCTTGTGCGTCATATACCCCCATTTTAGCAAAAATAGGCCGTTTTGAGAATTTTTCCGCACCTGCTTGCCGGTAGGCAGATTAACCCAGTGTTTCAAAAGCGCCAGGTTAAGAGTGTGATATTATTTTTTATGTATAGCAATGTCGGGCTGCGGAGAATCGGACTCCGTCCTCACCCACCCCAAGGGTGTGCGCTGCCGTTACGCTACAGCCCGTAATACACTTATTTATTCAAAAAGCGCGAGCTATTTTGCCGCGCTTTTGATGTTCATGTGAAGATTTTTTTTCAGGCAACGCGTGCAAATTTTAATGCGTCCTCCCGCGGGAAGACGAGCCCATTGCAGATTGGGATATTTTCTTTTATGCGGCGTGGGGTTGTATTTTCCGCGAAGAAGATTTCTTTTGCCTCCCATGCGGGATCCTTTTTCACAAATAGCGCATTTAGTCATGGTTTTGTTCAAATATTGCTAATGGATAGATATTTTATACTATGTATTATATTATTTGTATACTGTATAATAATTCAAAATAATTGTCTATGATTTCAGGCTTTGATTTTATTTTCTCCGTGGCGGTGCTCATAATGTCCGTGGTGGTGCACGAAGTGTCCCATGGTTATGTCGCTTACCGCTTGGGAGATATGACGGCGAAATACGCGGGCAGACTTACGTTAAACCCTCTGAAACATTTGGATTTTTTGGGGTCGTTTATCGTGCCGGCCGTTACTTATTTGATAGGAGGTTTTATTTTTGGATGGGCCAAGCCCGTGCCTTACAATCCGTATAATCTTCGCAACCAAAAATGGGGACCGGCTATGGTAGCTTTAGGCGGTCCTGCGGCGAATCTCTTGATCGCTTTGGTTTTTGGATTATTCGTGAGGCTTACGCTGCATAGTTCTTGGATGGTTTTGCCGCCGGCCTTTATTCAGATAGTGACGATGATCGTATTTATTAATATACTTTTGGCGGTGTTTAATTTGGTGCCGATTTCGCCGTTGGACGGCTCCAAAGTGCTTTTCGCGCTCATGCCTTATCGCTGGCAGCATATCACGGTATTTTTGGAACAATACGGAATGTTTTTGCTTTTGCTCTTCATTTTCTTTTTTTGGAGCTTGATCATGCCCGTCGTATTTTTCATTTTCCGTTTGTTGACGGGCATGGGGATTTAGGTATTATTTTTGCGCGCGAGTTGATCCCGTCATTAGTGAATGACGGGGTTGACCTCGTTAGAGGTTCAGCCGTAAGTTGAGGCAATTTGTGTAAAGTCAGCGAAGTCGCCTGCGGCTTTATTAGCGACGAAATCGTGCATTTTTACGCAACCTCTAACGGGGTTGACGCTATTTTTTTATTTTGATAGAGTGGTTCGTATGCCTACGATTAATCAGCTGTGTAAAACCAAGCGGCAGGAAGTCCGCAAGAAATCCAAAGCGGTGGCGCTTTTGCGCAGTTTTAATTTGATTAAAAACCGGCCGAATTTTTACGCTTCGCCTTTCAAGCGCGGAGTGTGCGTCAATGTGAAAACCGTAACTCCGAAGAAACCGAATTCCGCCTTGCGAAAAGTGGCGAGGGTGCGCCTGACTAATGGCATGGAAGTAACCGCTTATATCCCGGGCGAGGGGCATAATTTGCAGGAACATTCCATTGTTATGATAAGAGGGGGTAGGGTTAAAGATTTGCCCGGCGTAAGGTATCATATTGTGCGCGGCGTATTGGATGCCACTGGCGTGGAGAAAAGACGCCAAGGCAGATCCCGATACGGCGCCAAGAGGCCTAAGAAATAATCAATTATGCGAAGAAAAATAAAAAATAAAAGAATATTGGCCGCTGATCCGATTTATGATTCCGAAATGGCCGCCAAATTTATAAATATTTTGATGTGGGACGGCAAAAAGTCAGTGGCGCGCCGCGCTTTTTATAATGCGTTGGAAGAAGTTAAAAAGACCACTAAGCTGGACAACCCCATGGCGATTTTGGAAGAAGCGATTAAAAATGTTTCTCCGGCGCTTGAAGTTCGCTCGCGGCGGGTGGGAGGCGCTAATTATCAGGTGCCCCGCGAAGTAAGGCGCGAACGGGCGCAAACGCTCGCTTTTCGCTGGATTATAGGCGCAGCGCGATCTCGCAAAGGAAAATCCATAGCCAGCAAACTGGCGGAGGAATTCATATTGGCGTCCAAAAACGAGGGTACGGCTATTAAGAAGAAAGAAGACACGCACCGGATGGCCGAAGCCAATAGGGCTTTCGCGCATTTTGCCTGGTAAAATTACTAAATATTTAAGCT
The DNA here is from genome assembly GCA_038065295.1 of Patescibacteria group bacterium. GTDB lineage: Bacteria > Patescibacteriota > Minisyncoccia > JACROR01 > JACROR01 > JACROR01. The sequence goes on along the minus strand of JBBTRG010000007.1, from coordinate 38,652 downwards.
GGTTTATTATTCATGGCGGCAGAGGAATATCCCATAAGTAAAATTCGCGATATAGGTATTATCGCCCACATTGACGCTGGCAAGACTACGGTCTCCGAGCGCGTGCTTTTTTATACGGGAGTTTCTTATAAAATAGGCGAGGTGCACGAGGGCGAAGCAGTGATGGATTGGATGGAACAGGAGCAGGAGCGCGGCATTACCATTACTTCCGCGGCAACCACTTGTTTTTGGACTCCGACTTACGCTGGAGGAAATAAAGAGTACGAACATCGCATAAATATCATAGACACGCCAGGACATGTGGATTTTACGGTAGAAGTGGAGAGATCTCTTCGGGTGTTGGACGGCGGAGTCGTAGTTTTTGACGGAGTGGCCGGAGTGGAGCCGCAATCCGAGACCGTGTGGAGACAAGCTGACAAATATAAAGTTCCGCGCATTTGTTTTGTGAACAAATTGGATCGCATGGGAGCGAGTTTTGAAAAATCTTACAATTCCATTTTGGAACGGCTGACTCCCAACGCCATCCCCATCACTTTGCCTATCGGCGCGGAGGAAAATTTTGCAGGCATTGTTAATTTGCTGGATATGCAGGCCTATTATTTTGAGGGCGAACACGGCGAGAATGTGGTGAAAAAAGACATTCCGGAAAATTTGAAAGCCGAAGCGGACAAATGGCGCGCCAAGCTCGTGGAAAAGGCGGCGGAGTGCGATGATGAAACTCTTAATAAATATTTGGAAGGCAAAGAAATTTCCGACAAAGAGTTAAAGGCGGCGATCCGCAAAGGATGCCTGGCTTACGCGCTTATACCGGTATTTTGTGGTTCGGCTTTAAAAAATAAGGCGGTTCAGTTTATGTTGGACGGCGTAGTGGATTTTTTGCCATCACCCTTGGATGTGCCGCCAGTCAAAGGCATTGATCCTAAAACCGGAGAAGGGATAGAGTTGGTAGCGGATGGCAAGGCTCCGTTTACGGCGCTCGCTTTTAAATTGCAAAACGATCCTTTCGTGGGGCAGCTGACTTATTTCCGTGTTTATTCCGGAGTATTGAGGCCGAGTTCGTATGTGCTGAATTCCACTACTGGAGACCGTGAACGCATAGGCAGAATACTTCGCATGCACGCTAACCACAGGGAGGAGGTGGAGGAAATAAGCGCGGGCGGCATCGGCGCCATTATAGGATTGAAAAATACTAAAACTGGAGACACGCTTTGCGATGAAAATCGTCCGATAGTTTTGGAATCTATTGAATTTCCGGAGCCCGTGGTGTCTTTGCGGATTGAGCCAAAAACCAAAGCGGATCAGGAAAAATTGGGTATGGCCATACGAAGACTTGCCATGGAAGATCCGACTTTTAGGGTAAAATCCGATCCTGATACTTTGGAAACCATTATTTCTGGCATGGGTGAGTTGCATTTGGAAGTTTTGGTGGACAGGATGAGACGGGAATTTAAAGTGGAGGCCAACACCGGCAAACCGCAGGTGGCCTACAAAGAAACCGTGAAGAAGACGGCGGAGGCGGAAGGCAAATATATTAAGCAATCCGGAGGCCGCGGCCAGTATGGGCATGTGAGACTTCGCATTGAGGCGTTGCCGCGCGGAGCTGGTTTTGAATTTGAAAATGAAATCAAAGGAGGATCTGTGCCGCAAGAATTTATTCCGGCGATTGAAAAAGGCGTGCGTGAAGCTCTGGATCGCGGCGTATTGTCCGGACATCCGTTGGTTGATATACGTATCGCGCTTTATGACGGGTCTTATCATGAAGTGGATTCTTCCGAGGCTGCTTTCAAAATCGCGGCGTCCATGGCTTTGCAGGAGGTGGCGAAGCGGGCCCAGCCCATTATCCTTGAGCCAGTTATGAAAGTTGAAGTGGTGACTCCGGAAAAATTTTTGGGTGACATCACAGGCAGTTTGAGTTCCAAACGCGGACGTATTGAAAACATGAGCGACCGGTATAATGTTAAAGTGATTGACGCGCAAGTACCGCTGTCCGAAATGTTCGGTTATGTGACGGCGCTCCGTTCCATGAGCGAAGGACGGGCTACCTATACTATGGAGTTTTTGCGTTATGACGAAGTACCGCAGAGCGTAGCTCAGCTTATTATAGAAGGCAAGAAATAATTATATGGAAGAAGAAGAAAAAAACATATCCGAGGAATTGTTGGCTGACGACTTGGAAATTGACGCCGATCTGTCCAGTCTACCCGTATAACTGTAAAAGCTATTGACGGAAAATTTTATTTGTATAGAATATAGCATAGTTGCAATTTTGCAGCATTTTATTTATTATAAAGTGTAATTATTAAAATAGTAATTAAAGTTAAACAATATGGCAGAAAAATTTGAACGCACAAAACCGCATGTCAACGTAGGAACTATCGGCCACGTTGATCATGGTAAAACCACTCTTACGGCGGCTATTTTGCATGTCCTTAATTTGGCAGGCAATAAAGTTAAACTGGAAAAAATTGAAGATATTGATAAAGCTCCGGAAGAAAGGCAGCGCGGCATCACCATTTCTTTGCATCATTCCGAATATGAAACCGCCAAAAGGCATTATGCGCATATTGATGCCCCGGGGCATGCCGATTATATAAAGAATATGATTACCGGAGCCGCTCAAATGGACGGTGCCGTTCTCGTGGTATCTGCAGCTGACGGTCCCATGCCGCAAACCAGAGAACATATTTTGCTCGCGCGTCAGGTGGGCGTTCCTTCCATTGTTGTGTTTTTAAACAAGGTGGATATGGTGGATGACCCGGAATTGATTGATTTGGTTGAGTCAGAGGTGAGAGAGCTTTTGAATAAATATAAATTTCCCGGGGATACGACTCCTATAATCAGAGGGTCTGCGCTGAAGGCGTTGGAAGCCAAATCTATTGATGATCAATATGCTAAGGGTATTTTGGAGTTAGTGAAGCAACTGGACGAATACGTTCCCGAGCCGGTTCGAGACATTGATAAGCCGTTTTTGATGCCCATTGAAGACATTTTCTCTATTGAAGGACGCGGCACCGTGGTTACGGGCAGGATTGAGCGAGGCAAAGTTAAAGTTAATGAAGACGTGGAAATCGTGGGATTGAAAGACACCGCAAAGACCGTGGTTACCGGTATTGAAATGTTTAATAAATCTTTGGACGAAGGATTGGCCGGAGACAACGCGGGTATTTTGCTTAGAGGATTGAAAAAAGAAGATGTGGAAAGAGGCCAGGTTGTGGCGCATGTCGGTTCTATCACTCCTCACACGGAATTTGACACGGAAGTTTATATTTTGACCAAAGAAGAGGGAGGCAGACACACCCCGTTTTTCAGTGGTTACAAACCGCAATTCTATATACGAACCACGGATGTGACGGGAGACGCGGCGTTGCCTGAAGGCATGGAAATGGTTATGCCCGGAGATACGGTTAATTTGCGCGTGAAATTGATCGCGCCGGTCGCGTTGGAGGAAAAACAAAGATTTGCCATCCGCGAAGGAGGTAGGACGGTAGGTGCCGGAGTGGTAACGAAGATCCTTAAATAATTTTGCGAATAAGGCCGCCCATCTCGCTTCGAATAGGCGGCTTAGTTCTTAGAAAAAGAAGCGATTTAAAAAAATGAGCAAGGTTGCATCTAAAAAGAATGAAATTGTGCATCAAAAGCTTCGTATAAGAGTGCGGGCTTATGATCACAAGATTTTGGATAAAGGGGTAAAACAGATTGTTGATGCCGCGCTCCGTTACGGAGCGGAAATCACCGGTCCTGTTCCGTTACCGACCGAGATCAGAAAGTACACGGTTAATCGTTCAACTTTTGTGCATAAGAACGCAAGAGAACAGTTCGAGATGCGGGTGTACAAGCGGCTGGTGGATATTTTAAGCCCGTCGTCCAAGATTATTGATGCGCTGACGGATCTTAGTTTGCCGGCCGGCGTGGACATAGATGTAAAGATGATGTAGAAGTTGAATCAGGATACTTTAAAAACCCCGGGTATCCTGGGGTTTTTTTAAAAAAAGCATATGGCATTTATTTTAGGATTAAAAAAGAATACATTGCAGATTTTTGACGAAGAAGGCATGGCTATGCCGGCTACTTTAATTGAGGCCGGTCCCGTCATCGTAAGCCAGCTTCGCACCAAGGAGCGCGACGGATATAAGGCGGTGCAGGTAGGCTTCGGGGTTAAAAAGCATTTGAACAAGCCACAGCGTTCGCAATACAAAGATTTGGGGAGCTTCCGGCACGTCAAAGAATTTCGGGTGAGCGAGACGGACAAGGCGGATTTTAATTTGGGCGACAAGATTACGGTTGAAGCGTTTAAAGAGGGCGACCAGGTAAATATTTCCGGAACGGTAAAAGGCAGAGGCTTTCAGGGCGTGGTTAAGAGACACGGCTTTCACGGCGGTCCGCGAACTCACGGTCAAAAGCATTCGGAACGCGAGCCCGGCTCTATTGGAGGAGGCGGTGGACGCCCCGGAGGAAGAGTGGCCAAGGGTATGCGCATGGCTGGCCGCATGGGCGGGAATCGTATTACCGTAAAAAATTTGAAAATATTGCAGATTGATTCGAAAAATAATTTTTTTGTAATTTCCGGAGCGGTTCCCGGCGCGCGGGGCTCTCTCTTGGAGATCAGGACTAAATAATAATTTATCATGGAAGCCACTGTTTACAATCAGAAAGGAGAAAAAACCGGAAGTATGGAATTGCCGAAGGAGGTTTTCGGTTTGAGTTGGAACGCTAATTTGATCCATCAGGCGGTTTTGGCTTTGCAGGCAAATCAAAGAGCTGTTATCGCGCACGCCAAGGGGAGAGGAGAGGTCAGAGGAGGAGGTAAAAAACCCTGGAAGCAAAAAGGCACCGGACGCGCCCGTCACGGTTCTACGCGCTCGCCCATTTGGGTGGGAGGCGGCGTTACGCACGGTCCGGTTAAAGAAAAAGTTTACGCGCAAAAACTTAACAAAAAAATGAAAACCAAAGCATTTTTGGTGTCGCTTTCCCGAAAATTTAAAGACGGCGAGATTGTGTTTTTGGATGCCTTTAAAACCGGCCCTAAAACCAAGGCAGCCGATGCTGTTTTTAAGGATTTGAGAAAAATAAAGGGGATGGACAAATTGGGAAAGCGGGGCGGAAGCACGCTAGTTTTGTCGCCGGAGCGTGAATTAGATACGGTGCGGGCTATGCGTAATTTGCCTTTTGCGGATATGGCTTCAGCGCGCAATTTAAGCATTTTGGATATATTGCGTTATAAATATTTAATTTTGCCTACAGCGGTCGTGGCGGCGCTGCCTACCGGACAAGTTCACGCTAAAGCTAAAAAATAAATCATTATCATGAGTTTGCTTAATCTATTTAAAGACAAAGATAAAAAAGAAAGAAAGCGGTACGCGGAGCGCGCTAAAAGCAAGATTATTCCCGCGGAAGAAACCGTTGTTTTGGAAAAGAAAGCCAAGGCGGATTCTGGCAGATTGCTTATTAAGGATGGGCGGCGTGCCGTGGGCGTGATTCGCGCTCCGCATATTACGGAAAAGGCGACTTATTTGAGCGAATCTCTGCCGCGCGGAGAAAATGCCGGAGGGCATTATGTTTTTACGGTAAATGATGACGCCAATAAACAAATGGTGAAGCAGGCGGTTGAAGGAATATACGGAGTTTCCGTGGAAAAAGTAAGGATTTTGGCTAAACGACAAAAGCCGAGATTGAAAAGGGGAGTTCATGGTTATAAATCAGGCAGCAAAAAGGCTATAGTAATTTTGAAAAGAGGTGATAGAATTGAATTCGTATAAATTATGGCAATAAAGACTTACAAACCAACCACGCCTTCGCGTAGGCAGATGAGCGGAATTTTATACCGCGGCGTTTTAAGCAAGAAGAGGCCGGAAAAAAGCCTGGTTTCCGGGTTTAGCCGTCACGGGGGGAGAAATGCCGATGGGCGCATAACGGTTCGTCATAAGGGCGGAGGCCACAAGCGGCTTTGGAGGATGGTGGATTTTAAGCTGGATAAAAAAGACGTGTTCGCCAAAATAAAAAGCTTGGAATACGATCCTAATCGTACCGCGTTTATCGCCCTCGTGGTTTATCAAGACGGTGAAAAACGCTATGTGGTGGTTCCGGAAGGAGTGAAAGAGGGAGATCGGCTGATCGCGTCTTCTACCGCCGAAATTTCTCCAGGCAATCGCACGCCGTTGGGTAGAATTCCGGTTGGCACGCAGGTTTATAATATAGAATTAAAACCCAATACTGGGGCGCGCATGGTGAGATCCGCCGGCAGCGCGGCTATAATCCTGGCGCATGACGAAGGATTAACGCAGATTAAACTGCCTTCCAGGGAAGTCAGAAAAATCAATTCGCTTGCTTGGGCGAGCGTGGGTCAGGTTTCCAATTTCGGACATAATTTGGTGGTGTTGGGCAAGGCGGGGAGGTCGCGCTGGAAGGGTGTTCGTCCCACGGTGAGAGGCTCGGCTATGAATCCTGTTGATCATCCTTATGGAGGAGGAGAGGGCCGTCAGGGAGCGGGAATGGCGAGAACCAGGAATCTTTGGGGTAAAGGAACACGAGGAGTAAAAACCAGACATCCGAAAAAATATTCCAATTTGTTTATCATCAGCCGCAGACAATCAAAATCAAAATAAAACATGACTAGATCAGCAAAAAAAGGCCCTTATTTGGACGCTAAATTAATGAAAAAAGTAGGCAAGGCGGTACACGGCAAGCCTATTAAGACTTGGGCGAGAAATTCCACGATCTCTCCGGAAATGGTGGGATTTACTTTCGCGGTGCATAATGGAAAAGATTTTATTGAGGTGCAGATTGCCGAAGAAATGGTCGGGCATGTTTTGGGAGAATTTAGTCCGACTAAAAAGTTTATTAGACACGGAGGTAAAATGCAAAAAGAGATTGAAGCAAAGGCCAAGGTGGCTGAAATGGAAAAGGCCAAGGCGGCTAAAGCCGCATAATAATTTAGAATATGATGGAAATCACTGCAAAATTGAAACATTTGCGCATAGCGCCGAGGAAGGTGCGCAAGATAGCGGATTTGATTCGCGGAAAGAACGTGAAGGTTTCTTTGGTGCAGCTTGGTTTTATGGCCCAACGATCCGTGGCGCCTTTGAAAAAATTATTGCAATCTGCTATGGCTAATGCCAGAAATAATTTCAGCATTAAGGATGACTCCGAGCTTTTTGTAAAAGAAATAAGGGTGGATGAAGGTCCGGTTTTGAAAAGATTTATGCCGCGCGCTTTCGGACGCGCCACTACTTTACGAAAAAGAACTTCCCACATTTCGCTTATTTTAGAAGATAGGCCGGAGAAAAAATAAATATTTAATATGACACACACAGTTCATCCATACGCATACAGGCTTCAGACTATACGTGACTGGAAATCGCGCTGGGGTCGTACTAAGCAATACAAGCAATTTTTGAAAGCCAGCGTGATTATTCGGGAATGGCTGGAAACGAGATTGCGCGGGATGTACGTGGATGAAATAGATATAGAATGCTCGCCCAATTTTTTTAGCTTAGCCATAAGAACTTCCCGTCCGGGAGTTATTATTGGCAAGGGAGGAGAGGGTATTGAGAAATTAAAAAAAGAGCTGTCTAAGAAAATGGCGCGTTTAAAGCTTGGGGAATTTAAAGAAATCAGAGTCGCGGTGGAAGAAGCCAAGTTTCCGGAATCGCGAGCCAGAATTATAGCGCAAATGGTAGCGGAAAGTTTGGAGAAGCGTTTGCCGTTTCGGCGCGTTATGAAACAGGTGATTGAAAGAAGCATGGCGTCCCGAGAAGTTAAGGGAGTTAAAGTCGCGTTGAATGGCCGATTGGGCGGGGCGGATATGAGCAGATCGGAGTGGCTGCGCGAGGGGCAGATACCTTTGCAGACTTTGCGCGCGGATATTGATTTTGCTAAGGAAAAGGCGCATTTGCCGTACGGCGATATCGGCATAAAGGTTTGGATTTACCGGGGCGAGGTGTTCAGTGGCGATGAAGGCGGCGCTCATCAATAAAAATATTTAAAGCAACATGCTGTTTCCTAAAAAAGTTAAACATCGCAAGTGGCAGAGAATGAGAAATTATTCCCGCAAAGTGGCCAGCCGCGGAACCACCGTTGCTTTTGGAAGTTTCGGTTTAAAAACTGAAGATGCTTATGAAATTTCTTCCCGGCAGATAGAGGCGGCTCGCAAAACCATTACTCGTTATGTGCAGAAAACCGGCAGAATGTGGATCCGTATTTTCCCTGATAAGCCGATTACCAACAAAGCGCCAGGCGTGCCTTTAGGCAAGGGGAAGGGCGATCCGGTAGGATATGTTGCCGTAGTTCAGCCCGGACAAGTTTTGTTTGAGGTGGACGGCATTTCGGCGGAATTAGCTAAGGAGGCGCTTCGCAAGGCGGGCAGCAAGCTCCCGGTAAAAACTAAATTCGTAGTACGAGTATGAAAATAAAAGAATTGCGGCAAAAATCCGAAGCGGAACTTCAAAATCTGCTGGACAAATCCAGGGATAGACTGATACAATTCAAATTTAACGTTTCTTTGGGTAAAGAAAAGAATGTTAAAGAGGCCAGGACGCTTCGAAGAGATATTGCGCGCATTTTAACCGTTATTAAATCTGGAAAATAAAAAATGTTGCATTTAGGGACTAAAACATTAAAAGGCGAGGTGGTATCCGCAGCTATGAAAAAAACGGTGGTTGTTGCCGTTGCGAGATATGTACAGCATCCCAAATATAAAAAGTATATGAGAATAACCAAGCGCTATAAGGCGCATGATGAAAAGAGCGAGTATAAGGTCGGCGACAAGGTTTTAATTCGGGAATGCAGACCTCTTTCCAGGGATAAACGCTTTGTAGTTACCAGTAAATACTAATTATGATACAGCCAAGATCAATGTTAAATGTGGCCGACAATACCGGCGCCAAACTGGTGGCGTGTATTAAGGTTTTGGGTGGAACGCGGAGGCGCTATGCCAGGCTGGGTGACATAGTGGTTGTATCCGTCAAAAGTGCCGAGCCGCGGAAAATTGCCAAGAAAAAAGAAGTTTTGAAAGCGGTGGTGGTGCGGCAACGCAGCCCATACCGGAGAAAGGACGGATCGGTTATCCGTTTTGATGATAACGCCGTGGTTATTATTGATAATAATAACGAGCCGAAGGGCGGACGTATTTTCGGTCCGGTGCCAAGAGAGCTTCGCGAACGAGGTTTTGCCAAAATTATATCTTTAGCTCCCGAAGTAATATGATCAAAGGACTGAAAAAAAATGATATGGTATTGGTGCTGTCCGGCAAAGACAGGGGAAAATCCGGCAAGATCGTGCGCGTGTTCCCTAAGTTGGAGAAAATAATCGTGGATGGCGTAAATACGGTGCGCAAGCACAGGCGCCCGAAACGTTCCGGAGAAAAAGGAACCGTAGTGCAGGTTGCCATGCCTTTGCGGGCTTCAAACGTTTTGCTTAAGTGCGCGAAATGCGGAGCGGCCACGCGCATTGCCTGGAAAGTCGTGGAAGGATTCGCCAAAGCCAGGGTTTGTAAAAAATGCAGTCATGAATTCTAAAGAAAATTTTCAAAAAGAAATAATCCCCGCTATGATGAAGAAGTTTGGATATAAAAACAAACTGGCAGTTCCGCGTTTGATGAAAATAACGGTTAATACCGGTATAGGACGTTTTAGTGATAACGCGCAGCGCGCGGACATCAAAAAGATGCTTGAGAAAATAGTGGGCCAGAAAGTCGTGGAAAGGGGAGCCAAACAGGCCATAGCTTCTTTTAAGACGCGGCAGGGGAGCATAGTCGCTTATTCCGCCACTTTGCGCGGCAAACGGATGCATGATTTTTTTGAGCGGACCGTGGGATACGCCATACCCAGGATAAGAGACTTTCGCGGCATTAATAAAAAATCCGTGGATCAGGGTGGCAATTTGAGCCTCGGGTTCAAGGAGAGTCTTGTTTTTCCGGAGATTATCGGCGAAGATGTAAAGACCATATTTGGTCTGGAGGTTACTTTTGTGACCAATGCCAAAAGCCGGGAAGAGGCGCTGGAATTATTCAAAATTATGGGCGTTCCTTTTATTAAGGATTAGATATTTTAATGAATTAGTATGGCCAAAACATCAGTCGTAGCCAGAGCAAAAAAGAAGCCGAAATATTCCACGCGCATAGTGCGCCGCTGTTTTCGTTGCGGGCGCAAGCATGGATTTTTGCGCGATTTTGATTTGTGCCGCATTTGTTTTCGGGAGTTGGCCAATGAAGGTTTATTGCCGGGGATTAAAAAATCCAGCTGGTAACCGCGATTTAAATTATGGATACCATATCTGACATGTTAATAAGGATTAAGAACGCGCAAGCCGTCAAAAAAGACAGCGTGGAAGTTCCGCATTCAAAATTAAGAATGGAGATCGCCAAAATTTTGCAGACCCGTGGTTTTGTGGGAGAAATAGCCAAGCGCGGGAAAAAATTACGCAAAAGCATCAGTATTAATTTAGTGTACGGCGAGGATGGGGCGGGCAGAATAAACGGATTGCGCCGTTTGTCCAAATTATCCAAGAGAGTTTACAAGTCTAGCCGTGAATTGCGCCCCGTGAGGAACGGGACCGGCATGGCCATAATTTCCACCTCCAAGGGATTGATAACCGATGACGAGGCGCGCAAAAAGCATTTGGGGGGCGAGGTATTTTTTGAAATATGGTAATTGGAAATATTTTATGAGCAGAATAGGCAAAAAACCAATAAGCATTCCAAGCGGCGTAACGGTTGCCGTAGAAGACGGAATGGTGCAAGTCAAGGGGCCCAAGGGCAATATGTCCCGGCAATTTAGAGATGATATAAATATTGCGGTTAAGGACAATGAAGTTGTCTGCAGCGTGCGGAAAGATTCCAAGCTGGCTTTTACTTTGTGGGGCACTTACGCTTCGCATATCCAAAATATGATAGAGGGCGTAACCCAAGGTTTTGTGAAGAAGTTGGAAATAGAAGGCATCGGCTATAAGGCCAAAGAAGAAAACGGCAAGCTGATTTTAAATCTCGGTTTTTCACATCCGGTGGAAGTGTTGGCGCCGGAGGGCATAAAATTTACGGTGGAAAAAAATCTTATTACGGTTTCTGGCATTGATAAGGAGTTGGTGGGAGAGATGGCGGCGAAAATCCGCGCCCATAAAAAACCCGATCCGTACAAGGGCAAAGGCATTCATTATTTGGGAGAAATTATCAGAAGGAAGGCCGGCAAGAAAGCCGCGGCATCCGCATAAACATTATGAAAGCGACCAAACAGGCCATGAGAATTACGCGCCACAGGCGCGTGCGAGGCAAGATAAAAGGAGTGAAAGACCGCCTGCGTTTTTCGGTTTTCCGGTCAAATAAGCATATTTTTTTGCAATTGATAGATGATGACGCGAAAAAAACCGTTTTAGGTATGGGTGATTTTGAAAAAGGCGGAAAAAAGAAAGAAGAAAAGTCCGCTAAAAAAACGGCTAAAACTGATACGGCACGCGTGTTGGGCAAGTCTTTTGCCGAAGCGGCTATTCAAAAAGGCGTTAAAAGAGTAGTTTTTGATCGGGGAGGTTTTGCTTATCATGGCAGGATTAAAGCCGCGGCTGAAGGAGCCCGCGAAGGAGGATTAGAATTTTAATTTATTAGATATGGCGTTTGAGACAAAAAAATCAAGAAATCGTTTTCCGGGCAAGGACAGCGCGAAATTCGCGGAGTTTGATCAAAAATTGATAGACTTGCGCAGGGTGGCGAGAGTCGTGTCCGGGGGTAGGCGTTTTAATTTCAGGGCTACTTTGATTATCGGAGACCGTCATGGCCGCGTAGGTTTGGGCATGGGCAAGGGCGCGGATACGGCCATATCCATAGATAAGGCTTTCCGGGACGCCAAAAAACATTTAATTTCCATTCCGATTACCAAGGAAGGCTCCATTCCTCACGAGGTATTTGCCAAATGGGGGCCGGGTCACATTTTAATGCGTCCGGCGGTGGAAGGCAGGGGCATTGTGGCGGGCAGCGCGGTGCGCGTGATATGCGATTTGGGAGGCATCAGGAACATTACCGCCAAAATTTTGTCCCATACCAAAAATAAAATTAATAATGCAAAGGCAACGCTAGAAGCGTTAAAAACATTTAAATATGCAACTGCACGAACTGCGTCCAACAACAAAAAATAAATCTAAAAAGCGCGTCGGCCGCGGCGGAAAACGCGGCACATTTTCCGGGCGCGGCACCAAGGGGCAGAAAGCCCGTGCCGGCCACAGGATGCGTCCGGAATTACGCGATATTTTAAAGAAACTGCCCAAAAAGCGCGGCTATCGCGCGCCCTCCATCCAGGAAAAGCCGGCGGTGATTAATTTGGAGGTTTTAAATCGGCACTATAAAGATTCGGAAACGGTAAGCCCCAAGACGCTGGATGAAAAAGGATTGTTGAAACCGGTTGGCGGAAGGCGCCCATCGGTCAAGATTTTAGGGTCGGGAGAATTGTCTAAAAAATTATTGGTTGTAAAATGCCAGATTTCCAAATCGGCGAAAGCGGCCGTTGAAAAAGCCGGCGGCAAAGTTAAATAATTTTTTATTTGAATGTTTGAGAAGCTTCGCATAATTTTTAAAGACCCGGATTTGCGCAAAAAGATTTTATTTGTTTTGGGCATTTTGGCGATTTTCAGATTGGGAGCGGCTATTCCCATTCCCGGCGTGGATATTATACGGCTGAAGTCATTTTTTGCCGGAAATCAGTTTTTCGGGCTTTTAAATATTTTTTCCGGTGGAGCCTTGGATAATTTGTCCGTGGTGATGTTGGGAGTCGGGCCTTATATCACATCCTCCATTATTATGCAGCTTTTAACCATGATTTTCCCCAAGTTAAAGGAGCTTTATCATGAAGAGGGCGAGGCGGGGAGGCAAAAATTCAATCAATATTCGCGCATTTTTACTCTGCCTTTGGCGGTGCTCCAGGGACTTGCCTTGTTGTCTTTATTGGAACGGCAGGGTGTTTTGATAAATCTTACTTTGCTTGATCGTATAGCCAATGTGGTGGTAGTTACCGCGGGCGCGGTGTTTTTGATGTGGCTGGGCGAATTGATCTCGGAATACGGCATAGGCAACGGCGTTTCCATTATGATTTTTGCCGGAATAGTTTCCGCTATTCCGCAAGCTATACGCCAGACTTTATTTTCTTTTACGCCCGCTATGGCGCCAATGCTCGTGGGATTTTTGATAGCCGCGATAGCGACGGTGGTCGCCGTTGTGGTAATTACCGAAGGAGAGCGTCCGTTGCCGGTCTCTTATGCGAAACGAGTACGCGGCATGAGAGTTTACGGAGGCATGTCTACTTATCTGCCGTTGAAAGTAAATCAAGCCGGAGTGATTCCCATTATTTTCGCTTTGTCTATTTTGCTGTTTCCTCAGATGATTGCTACCGCGCTTTCCGGAGTAGGCGGTCCTACTACGCAGGCGGTTTTCGGATCAATTTTCGCTTTTTTTAACAATCCCTGGATTTATGCCACGCTTTATTTCGTTTTAGTGTTCCTTTTTACTTATTTTTATACTGCGGTAACGTTTGATCCGCACGCTATTTCGGAGAATTTGCAGAAAAGCGGGGCTTTTGTTCCCGGTATTCGTCCTGGCCATTCTACCGCCGAATTTATAGAAAAAATATTGAGCCGTATTACTTTGATAGGCGCCATTTTTTTGGGGCTCATCGCGGTGTTGCCGTTGGCAGTGAGAGCTATTACCGGCATGGCGGCGCTCACCATCGGAGGCACCGCGCTTTTGATCGTGGTATCGGTGGTGTTGGATACGGTCAAAAAAATAGAAGCGCAGGCAGTGATGAGGGAGTACGATTAAATAAACCATTTTTTGGATTTAATTAAAACAACCCGCCCAGGGCGGGTTGTTTTTTATTTGGCCTCGGAGTAGCATTGAAGGAATGTTCTTTTAAAGGAGGATGAATTGTGGCAACAATTACCGTAATGTTTATTGGCCGCTCTGGCTGCGGCAAGGGCACGCAAAGCAGATTGCTGAAAGAATATCTGGAAAGAACCACAGGTCAAAAAGTGATCCATGTTTCTACGGGCGACCAGATGCGGACAGTGATGCGGTCTAACAATGAAACCGCGCGTCTGATTGATAAAAAGGTTATGCGGGCCGGAGGGCTGGCGCCGGTATTTTTGCCGATTTGGGCGTGGGGCGACATTTTTGTTAAGTATTTGTCTGCGGATCAACATGTGATCTTGGACGGAGCGCCGCGCACGGAGCTTGAGGCAAAAGTCATAATTGAGGCGTTACAGTTTTATGGCCGTTTGCGTGTTTATCCGTTTGTTTTGGATGTTTCTGCGGAGGAGGTCGCGCAGCGCATGAGTTTGCGCGGACGCGCCGATGATACGCCGGGAAATATTCAAAATCGGATGGCATTTTATAAAAATCATGTGGTGCCGGCACAAGATGTTTTAAAACAGCATTATCGCGCATGGAATACTTTTAGGTTACTGCAGTCTGATGGAAAATCTCCGCGTGAGGTGCATCAGGAGGTAATTGCTTGGATCGGTCGCGATTTTGAAGATGTGCCATTTTAAATTAAAACCTTTTGCCAATCGGCAAGAGGTTTTTGATATATTAAAAAGTGATATAATGTATGCTATGGATAAACCAGTTAACGTTATTTTTATAGGGCGTTCTGGCTGCGGTAAAGGCACGCAGGCCGATTTGTTGAAAAAATATTTGGAGAAGCGGGATGGCGAAGGGAGAGTCTTCTATATTTATACCGGAGAAGGATTGCGTGAACTGACCAAGCGTAAGGAATTGCTTACCGCGCGTTTGGTGGACGAGAAAGTTATGAAGGCCGGCGCCAAGGCGCCCGACTTCGTGGCAGTATGGGTGTGGTCGGGCAAGTTCGTGGAGGGAATGGATGAGAAACGACATATTATGTTGGATGGCTCGCCTCGTACCGTGATTGAAGCGAAACTGCTGGACGAAGCTTTTAATTTTTACGAAAGAAACTCGGTTTTTCCGATTTGGTTGGATGTCGGCGCCGAAGAAGTTTTTTTCCGCATGAAGAGCCGCGGTAGGGCGGATGATACCGAAAGCCAGATAAAAAATCGCTTGGCGTATTACGAGGAATATGTGGTGCCGGCTATAAATTATTACGAAAAGGAGAGCGCCAATAAACTTATTCATATAGACGGCAATGTCCGTGATCCGGCATTAATCCACAAAAATATTTTGGCTGCCCTGGGACTGGAAAAAGCATGAAAATAAAAACAGAAAACGAACTGCTTATTTTGCGGGAGGGGGGCAAGCGCCTTGCCCAAATTTTGCATAAAATTTCGGAAAAAGTGGCTCCGGGAGTTTCAACTTCGGAGTTGAATGAATATGCTGAAGAGCTTATCCGTTCTGCCGGAGGCGCGCCGTCTTTCAAGGGTTATAGTACCGGTGGAGCGCGCTTCCCCTACCCCGCGGTGCTTTGCACTTCTATAAACGATGAAATAGTACACGCGATTCCAGGGCCTCGCACGTTAAAAGATGGCGATATCATAGGTTTGGATATAGGCATGCGTTGGGATGGATTATATACGGATACGGCGA
This sequence comes from Patescibacteria group bacterium, assembly GCA_038065295.1. Lineage (GTDB taxonomy): Bacteria > Patescibacteriota > Minisyncoccia > JACROR01 > JACROR01 > JACROR01. The sequence goes on along the minus strand of JBBTRG010000007.1, from coordinate 23,126 downwards.
TCACTGTTCCGGTAGGCGTCATAGACAAAGAATCTCAAAAATTAATTGAAGTTACGAAAGCGTCTTTGGCCAAGGGCATCGCCGCTCTCCATGCTGGGTGTCGTTTGGGAGATGTGGGTAGCGCCATACATTCATATGTAAAGGATCATGGATTTGATGTGGTGCGGGAATTGGTAGGGCATGGCGTGGGTAAGGCGGTGCACGAAAATCCCGAGGTTCCCAATTGGGGGCGCGCCGGTTTTGGAGAATTAATCAAAGAAGGCACGGTTTTGGCATTAGAGCCGATGGTGGTTTTGGGCAGTCCCAGGATAAAATTGGGCAAAGACGGCTGGGCATGGCTGACCGCCGATGGGGCGCGTTCGGCTCATTTTGAGCACACGGTGGTAGTTGCCAAAAATGGAGCGGAGATTCTGACTAAAATATAAGCGTTTTGTTTATGCGGTATTTGGGCATTGATTACGGAGAAAAAAGAATAGGCGTGGCGTTGACCGACGAAGGCGGACGCATGGCTTTTCCTCACGGGATCATAAGCAATGATCTCAAAACTTGGGGCCGTATACGCGAGCTTTGCGAGAAAGAAGCCGTGGGAAAGATTATTTTAGGATTGCCATTAGACCTTCAAGGCAGGGAAACCGCCATGACCAGGGAGGTGCGTGCCTTTGGTGCCAAGCTGCGGGAAGAAATCGGATTGGAAATAATTTTACAGAACGAAATGCTTTCAACCAAAGAAGCGGAGCATTTTCAGGGTCATCACAAAAAAATTGACGCATCAGCAGCCGCTCTTATTTTGGATAGCTATCTCAAAAAGGGGTGATATAATAAATAATATGAACAGCGGTGAGATTTTTTTGTCGGTAATTATTCCGGCTTATAATGAAGAACGGCGCATAGGCAAGACTTTGGAAAAAATATCAGCCCATCTTTCGCGCCAGGCTTATACCTATGAGATTATAGTCGTGAGTGATGGCTCTAAAGACACAACGGCTGATGTGGCGCGCGATGCGGCTGGAAAAATTTTTCATTTGTCCGTGATTGACCGCAAGGAAAACCGCGGCAAGGGCTACACGGTACGTGAAGGAATGCTTGCCGCTCGCGGCAGGATAAGGCTTTTTACGGACGCGGATAATTCAACGGATATCGTGCATTTCGATAAAATGCGTCCGTTGTTTGGCGGCGGTTATGACGCGGTTATCGCTTCGCGCAATCCCCGCGACGCGGCGGGGGCGCGTCAGGATGTGCCGCAAGGAGCGTTAAAGCGCTTATTGGGGCATATGGGAAACCTTTTTATACAAACAGTGGCGGTGCGGGGGGTTTGGGATACGCAATGCGGATTTAAAGCTTTTCGCGATTATGCGGCGAAAGAAATATTTTCTCGGAGCCGAATTGATCGTTGGGGCTTTGATGTTGAAGCGCTGGCCTTGGCGCGCCAATTGCATTATAAAATCGGCATTATTCCCGCTTTTTGGCAGAATGATCCGGAGAGTCATGTGAAAATGTCGGCTTATTTTCAGGTACTGTGGGAAACGGTACGCGTGCGCTGGTACATCATAAGTGGAAAATATAATTTATAAAATTTCATGAAAAAACCGGTTTCGGAATTTAGGGAGGATATGGTGAGCGGCGACTGGATATTGGTGGCTTCGCGCCGCGGCAGGAGGCCCAATGTGTTTAATAATAAAAAAGGTTCTTCCTGGAAAAATATTTCCAAAAAAAATTGCCCTTTTGACAATCCTCAAAAAAAAGGCAATCCTAATCCTGTTTTGTGGTATGGTTTGGAGCATTTAAAGTCCGGAGTAAAAAAGCCAGAATTTAAAAATTGGTTTGTGCAAATTATTCCCAATAAATTTCCCGCGCTCTCGCCGAGCAAGGTATGTCCGAGTCAGATATCGCGCAATCATTATAATTTTTTCAACGGCGTGGGTTTTCATGACGTTATTATTACCCGTCCGCATGACCGCAGTTTGGGAGAGATGAGCCACAAGGAGGCGGAGCTTGTTTTGTGTGCCTATCAAAACCGTTATTTGAGCTTAAAAAAGGAAAAATGCGTGGAATATATTTTAATTTTTCATAATCATGGGGCAGGGGCGGGCGCATCCATAGCGCATCCCCATTCGCAATTAATTGCCATGCCTATAATTCCGCCGGATGTTTCCCGAAGTTTCGCGGGTTCCGAACGCTATTTCAAAAAATGCGGGCATTGCGTGCATTGCACCATGCTGGAATGGGAATTATCAAAAAAAAACCGTATTGTTTTCCAAAATGATTATTTTGTGGTGCTGGCGCCTTTTGCTTCACGCGTTTCTTTTGAATTGAGGATTTATCCCAAATGGCATGCTTCGCATTTTGAAGAATTGGATGAGCGCAAGCGCATTTGGCTGGCGGAGGCGCTGGTGGAGGCGTTGCGCCGCCTGGATAAAGTTTTGGATGGTCCTGATTATAATTTTTTTATTCATACCGCTCCGGCCAAGGTCAAATACATGGAGCATTATCACTGGCATTTTGAAATTCTGCCCAAAACCGGCGTGTGGGCGGGCTTGGAATTCGGCACGGGCGTTGAGGTGGTGTCGGTACCGCCCGAAGAAGCCGCCAAAATGCTTCGGTTGGCCAAGAAATAATTTAATTTAAGATTTCTATGAAAAAAATCATTATTGCCAATTTAAAAATGAATCCAGCGACCTTGGGCGAGGCGGAGAAATTGCTTAAAGAAATAAAGCGGGGCCGGACATCGCGCGGCATGGAGGTGGTTTTCTGTCCGCCTTTTGTTTATTTGGGCGCGTTATACAAAAAAGTCGGAATGGGCGTGAAGCTCGGTGCGCAGGACGCTTTTTGGAAAGAATTCGGCGCGTTTACCGGAGAGATTTCTCCTTTAATGCTCAAAAAAATGGGCGTAAGTTATGTTATTTTGGGCCATTCGGAAAGAAGGGAACATCTTGGAGAAACCGACCAAATGATTAACCACAAAGTAAAAGCGGCGCTTAAGGTCGGCTTGAAAGTGGTTTTGTGCGTGGGCGAGCGCGAAAGAGTGCCTGATGAACTGCCTCCTTTGGTTAGGCAGGAACTGGTGGCAGGGCTTGCGGGAATTTCCAAAAGATTGGCGCGTAATATTATTGTCGCTTACGAGCCGCTTTGGGCCATAGGGACGGGCCATCCAGACAGTCCGGAGAATTTGTTTGAAATGTCTATTTATATACGGCGTATTATTTTGGATATATTCGGCAAGCCAGCGGCGCATAATATGCCCGTGCTTTATGGCGGCTCCGTGGACGACAAAAATGCCCGCGCATTTTTGGAAGCGGACGGCGTCAACGGGCTTTTGGTGGGCGGCGCCAGTTTGGACGCGAAAAAGTTCAAGAAAATATTGGAAGCGGCGCGATAATCATTCCGTAAAATTTTTTATGATAAAATTCATTTTTGACTTGTCCGATGCGCTGATAAAAGATAAAAAAATCCTGGTTCGAGTTGATTTTAATGTACCCTGCCAGGGCGGTAAAATTACGGACGATTTTAGGATTATAAAAACATTGCCTCTGATTCGGCGTTTAACAAGGAAGGGCGCCAAGGTTATTTTGATGAGCCATTTGGAAGGCGAAGACGGTATTCCTTCGTTTGCGAAAATAGCCGGATATTTAAGAAAAAAATATCTGCCGCGATTGCGCTTTGTGCCGGATGTCGCGGGAAAGGATGCGCAAAAACAGGTTAATCTGATGCGCGGAGGAGATGTTTTATTGCTTGAGAATTTGCGAAAAGACCGCCGTGAAAAAAATAATGGCAGAGTATTTTCCAAAAAGTTGTCCGGACTCGCCGATATTTATGTCAACGAAGCTTTCAGCGTCTCTCATCGGGAACACGCTTCGGTGGTGGGGGTGCCGCGGCTTTTGCCGTCTTATGCCGGGCCGCTTTTTTTGGAGGAAGTCAGGCGCCTGAGTAAGGCGCTAACTCCTCCGCATCCTTTTGTTTTGGCTCTGGGAGGAAAAAAGTTATCGACTAAAATAGGTTTGCTGTCCAAGTTATTTGTGCGGGCGGACAAGGTACTTATCGGCGGAGCCATGGCTAATATTTTTTTGAGAGTCCGCGGTTTGAAAATAGGACGATCTTTCGTGGAAGCGGGCGTGCTGCCCGATAAAAAAATGCTAAAGTCGGCGAAATTGTTTTTGCCTTCGGATGCCGTGGTATTGCGTGGTGGCCGAAGGCATATTGTTCCCGTAAGGAACTTGGCCGCCCAAGATATTATGTATGACATAGGGCCGGAAACCGTCAGATTATTCAAGTATCAAATGCGGGGCAGTAAGTTTATTTTATGGAATGGTCCATTTGGCGTTATAGAAAAAGGGTTTGTGGACGGTAGCCGCGATATGGCCCAAGCACTGTTCCGTGCTTACGCGGAAACCATTGTGGGCGGCGGAGATACTATTTCCGTTTTGCGCCGTTATAAATTGCTCAATAAATACACTTTTGTTTCCACGGGAGGTGGGGCGATGCTGGATTTTCTGGCGCAAGGCACGCTCCCCGGCCTGGAGGCGTTAAAGAAAAGCGTAGGGCAATAAAAATTATTTATCTTCCTGTTCCTGTAGTATGTGGAATTTGTTTTCCCGTGTTATGTTGGCGGGACTTTGTTTTTGGGCTTGAAGATTTTCTTGAGCAGTGTCCCATTCTTCAAAATTTATCGGATAGGCGAAGCCTTTGGGCGCGGTTCCGAAAAGTTTGCTGTGCACTATTTTTCCCATGACGGTAATGAGCAGCGCGAAGAGCGTAAGACCGCTGATCATGGTCAGTACGGCGATTAATTTTCCCAATACGGTTGCCGGCACCATATCTCCGTAGCCAACCGTGGTTATGGTCACTACCGCCCACCAAAGTCCCTGCGGAATGTTGGTAAAAGGAGTTTGCGGCATATGGTATTCCGCCAAATACATTAGCGTTCCGGATATAACCACTACGGAAAATAAGGCAAAAAGATAAATTTCTATGTGATACCAGGGGATGTGGCGAAGCACCGAAGTGGTGTCTTTGCGGTTTTTTTGGGCATAAGAGATTATTTTAAATATCCGAAAAAGCCGGAATAGGCGAAGCATGCGGAAAGCCCGGATGGCGCGGAGCGAACTGAAATCAAACAGAAGAGGGGCGGTAAAAAAAAGATAGCTCGGCAGTATCGCTAGAAAATCTACTAGACCCAAGGGACTAAATATATATTTTAATTTATCTTCCGCATAATATATTCTTAGCAGATATTCCAGGGAAAATATGGTGACGAACGCCATTTCCGCCATAACAAACCAGGGGCGGTATGCGGTTTCCAGTGGCGCCACCGATTCCAGCACTATGATTATGACGGACAAAAAAATCAATACGCCAAGAATATCGTTAAATATGTGATAGATTTTTGTTTTTTTGTCGTGAAAAGCTTGGCGTATGATTTCCATAAAATTTCTATTTTAACCGTTATCTTATTATAATACACTTAATTTTGGCTGTTAAGGTTATTCTGTTAGACTATGTAAATATGTCGGATGCCGGAATCATTACTGGTAAAAAATGGGCGTTAAAAGAATCCTTGCCGGAAGACGCTATTAATATTTTTCCAGGCGAAGATCGCGTCAGCTCTTCCCTTCTTTTTAGTCGCGGAATAAAAAGTGCGGCGGATAAGGCAAATTTTTTTTCGCCTGATTATGAAAAAGATTTACACGATCCCTTTTTGTTGCGGGACATGGAAAAAGCCGCGACAAGGATTATAAAGGCTATAAGAGGCGGTGAACGCATAGTGGTGTTCGGTGATTATGATGCGGATGGAGTTTGCGGAGCCACGATTTTTTCTGATTTGTTCGTGCAGATAGGCTACGCGAATTTCCGTGTTTATATTCCTGACCGGTATAAGGAAGGTTACGGGCTTTCTGCCGTTGCCGTGGAGGCTATAATCAAAGAAAATCCCGCGGTGGTTATCACGGTGGATTGCGGGGTTACTAATTTTGATGAAGTTGAGCGCCTGAATTCGCTTGGCATTGATGCTATAATAATTGACCATCATATTGTTCCTCCGCGCTGGCCCAACGCTTTTGCCATTATTGATGCCAAGAAAGAAACGGAAACTTATCCTTTTAAATTTTTATGCGGCGCTGGTATGGCGTTTAAAACAGTCAAAGCGATATTGCGTAAAGATAATTTTGATTTGCCGGAGGGCTGGGAAAAGTGGCTGTTGGATGTTGCGGCGATTGCCACGGTGGCGGATATGGTGCCGCTTTTGGATGAAAACCGCGCACTGGTACATTTCGGACTGAAGGTTTTGCGGAAAACCAGGCGAGTGGGGCTTACCGTGCTTTTTAAAAAGTTGCGGATTGATGGTGAACATTTAACCGCGGAAGATGTGGCTTTCTCTGTAGCTCCTTATATAAACGCCGCCAGCCGTATGGGTAACGACACCACCAGTTTTGAATTGTTAACCACCGATTCGTACGAGAAAGCGCATTGGTTGGTGGACAGGATGGTTTCCACCAAGACGGAACAGGCACATTTTGTGGATTTGGTTTTGCGGGACATTCGCGCAAAGTATCCGGAAGGATCTCCCGTGCCGGACGTTATCATTATGGGGGATGCGTCGTGGCATCCCGGAGTTTTGGGGATAACCGCGAACCGGGTTTTGGAAATGTATTCGCGTCCGGTTTTTTTGTGGGGACAGGGGGAAGAATCCGAAACTGTAAAAGGTTCGGCGCGCAGTCGCGGGGAAATCAGCGTGGTGGAGATCATGCGGAATGTCCAGGAAGGATTTTTTTTGGATTTTGGCGGGCATCATGCCGCGGGCGGATTTAGTCTGGCAACGGATAAAGCCGGTCAATTTGAGAAAGCAATTGCGGAGGCCGCAAAAAAAGCTCCTCGCCAGCCGGGAGCGGGCGAAGACATGCTGGCCGACGCAGAATTGGCCATATCGGATGTGGGACGCGAACTGTTAGGCGGGCTGGATCGGTTTGAGCCATTTGGCATGGAGAATCCCAAGCCAGTATTTTGGTTAAAAAATCTAGCTTTGAAGCATGTGGGAGTTTTCGGCAAAGACGGATTGCATCTGAAATTGTCGTTTCATAATTTAAGCGGCGGAGAATTAAACGCGATTGCTTTTTGGCGCGGCAAAGACGCGAAATTTTTTGAGCAGGGCGAAGGATTGCTGGTGGATTTGCTGGCCAATGTGGAAATGTCCCGTTTTAATGGCACGGAAGAATTAAGGCTTCGCGCGGTGGATTATAAAATAAATTAATTTATGATGATGGATCATACAAAAAACAAAATAAATATTTATACGGATGGGGGAGCGCGCGGTAATCCGGGACCTGCTGCGCTGGGCGCGGTGTTCTGTGATGCCGAAGGGCGCCTGATCAAGGAATATGGAGAATATCTGGGGATTAAAACCAACAATGAAGCGGAATATGAAGCGATAATTTTCGCCCTGAAAAAAGCCAAACAGCTTTTGGGAAAGAAAAGCGCGAAAGCCGCGGAAATAATTTTGCATACGGACAGCGAATTGGTGGAGCGTCAGTTAAGCGGCAGATATAAAATAGAGGATGAAAAGCTGCAGCCGCTTTTCATAAAAGTCTGGAATTTGAAAATTGAACTGGGGGGCGTTGTTGTCCGCCACATCACACGCGACAAAAACAAAGACGCGGATCGAATGGTAAATGAGACGCTGGATCGCGAAGCCGGCGGCGGAGGAATGTTTGGGTAGCGTTATTATGCGGTTCAATGTTTTGGTGTTGGTAATCGGAGGATTTTTAGGGGGCGTGTTTTTGCGCTCTTTTTTTGCGTGGTCGTTGGGTTTTGTCGCGTTTGTGGGGCTACTTGGCGTGGCAGCGCTCTTTTCCGCTTATTTGGCGGAGCAAAAGCGGATATTTTTAGTTTTTGGCCTATTAACGCTTTCTTTTTGTTCGGGGATTATTCGTTATGATGTCAAAGATGCCGGTATTTTGTCGCCGATGATCGCGGATTTTACGTCGCGGCAAGTTTCTTTACGGGGTATGATTTTGGGAGAGCCGGATGAACGGGAAAATACTACGCGTCTGATTTTTCGGGCGGAGAGCATTTACGACGGAAGCGCGTGGCGCGAAATTGCGGGAGAAAAAATGCTTTTGTATGTTAAAAAATATCCGGAATTCAGCTATGGCGATGTTTTGGAAGTGCATGGCGCGCTCCAAAAGCCAGAGAATTTTTCGGATTTTGACTGGGAAAATTATCTGGCGAAAGATGATATATTTTTAGAAATGTTTTCTCCGCGCGTTGAGCGCTTGGGCGATGGCGGGTTTTGGGTTAAAGAAAAACTTTTTGCGCTTAAGAAAAATTTTACGGATAGTTTGTCCCGCGCCTTGCCGGAGCCGCACGCAAGTTTCCTGGCGGGTCTTACCATTGGCGCCAAGAAAAGCATGCCTGGGGATGTGCTGGAAGAATTTAAAAAATCCGGTATCATTCACTTGGTGGTTTTATCCGGTTATAACATCACGATTATCGCGGAAAATATAGGCCGCATGATGAAATTTTTGCCTTTGCCGTTCGGTGTGGGGATCGGAGCCAGTATTTTTGGGATAATTTTTTTCGCGATTATGACCGGAGCTTCGGCGACCATCGTCCGCGCGTCCATTATGGCTATTTTGGTGCTCATCGCCCGCTCCACGGGCAGAGTTTATGAGGTTACCGCGGCGCTTTTATTCGCGGGATTTTTTATGGTGTTGCAAAACCCCAAAATTTTGCGGTTTGATCCGTCTTTTCAGTTGTCGTTTTTGGCCACTTTGGGTCTGATATTCGTGGCGCCGCGTCTCAAGGGCTTGGTCGGATTTTTGCCGGAGAAGTGGGGGTTTCGCGACAATGTTTCGGCTACTTTATCCGCGCAGCTTGCCGTTTTGCCGCTCATTTTGCATTTGACCGGCAATGTTTCGCCGTTTGCTTTGCCGGTTAATATTTTGGTTTTGATGTTTGTTCCCGCGACCATGTTTTTCGGTTTTATGGCGTGGGCGGCCGGAATTTTTAGCTATGTTTTAAGTTTGCCCTTCGCGTGGATGGCGTGGCTGCTTTTAAATTATGAGTTGGGCGTGGTTCACTTTTTTTCCGCTTTGCCCGGAGCCGGTTTTACGATTTCCGATTTTTCCGCATGGTGGCTTGTCGCGGCTTATGCCAGTTTGGCGGTTTTTGTGTTTATGCCGCAGTTGCGCAACTGGAAAAACAAATTTTTGGCCGCATTGGCCGGAGATTAATATTCTATTTTATCGGTTTTTGCTTTCCAGGCGCGAAATGCCTCTTGGGATTCTTCCCGCATCATCTGGATCATGGGAATAAGGCGCGCGGTTTTTTCCTTGTTTAATTCTTCGCAAATAAATTGGTCGTCAAAGCCGATGGCCGCAGCATCCTCGGCAGTGTTGCCGTAATAAACTTTTTCCGGCCGCGCCCAGTAAATCGCTCCCACGCACATGGGGCACGGCTCGCAACTGGTGAAAAGTTCGCATCCGTCCAGTTGGAAACTGCCGAGAGTTCGGCAAGCGTCGCGGATGGCGACTACCTCGGCGTGTGCCGTGGGGTCGTTGGTCGATGTTACGCTGTTGACCCCTTTTCCTATGATTTTTCCGCTTTTGACCACGACTGCTCCGAAGGGACCGCCCTTGCCTGACGCTACATTATTTATGGATAGGCGTATAGCTTCTTCCATGAATTTATTTTTATCTTCCATATTTTGTTTTAGTTATTAACCGTTTATATTATAATCCAAAAACAGGCGCATTATAATGATTTGGATTTTAGTTTATGATCGTGTCCGTAAAAAGCTATATTAAATATTATTTTTTGGCGGTTTTGGCGGCGGCGGCTCTTTTGGTGTGGAGCGCGGTTTGGGCGGAAGACCGCGGCGGGATTCTGACCGTTTCTTTTTTAAATGTGGGGCAAGGCGACGCCATTTTAACGGTGTGGATGCTATATACCCATTCATATTCAAAGTTAAGTTCTCTGATTTAACAAAAAGAAGGCGGGAAATACTATAAAAAACCAAACAATACCTTTATAGGATACATAGAGAAACACTGCCAGAACCTTCTAGAACCCCCTAGATTTAACTTTTTTATCAAATCTGATATAAACCATATATGAACAAAAAACCACTCTCTATCCATCAGCTTTGGAGAAGTAAAAAAATATACTGGGTGGATACCCATAAAACGATAATAAGGTATGTTTCAAAGGATTATGTTGATATTTTTAAACCTATTATCATCGGAAGTAGGTCTGGGAAACGATACTTTTTAAAGGAAGAAAACATCAAAAGATTCATTAAAAAGTTTGAAAACAATAAACTTTCGGAATAAAAAAACCGGACGAAAAATGTTCTCATAAGACCACTCACACCTGAAGATGAAATTTTTATATTTGAGATATAGAAATATATGTCTTTTTATGATAATGTAATAAAAAAATGGAACAGGTAATAACAACAACTTCTCCTATGAATCAAACGACAACACTATGGCAAAGCGAGATTTTTAAAAGTTTAATAACCACAGATGCTTTTTGGTATTCATTGATTTTTTTGATTTGCTTTATCATATTTTTAGTTAAGTTCGGAAAACAAATTGGCGAGTTAATTCCCAAAATAAGACGAGTTGGACTTGGTAAAAACACGATTGATATGGGGACGGATGAAAAAGAAGAAGTTAAAAAAGAAGAACAAGTATCTGAAAAAAAATACGAAGAAGAGAAAAAAGCAACCGAGAAAAAAGAAGAACCCTTTATACCTCAAACATTGGAGGAATGGCGGTACGAAATGATGTTTGCTTTTCTTGATAAAGACAAGGAACGAGCAGAAAAAGCATATAAGAAAGTTTTAGAACTTGATAATGACGAGCTGTCTAAAAAGAAAAACGAAATATTGTATTTGAAATTATCCCATACTTTGGGAGACACCTTCGCGATACCAGAGCTTAAAAAATACTTAAACGGAAAAGATACTACTTATGAAGCAAATATTGCTTTAGGATTTTGTTATGCAAGTTCTGATGATTTTGAAAATGCCAACCTGTTTTTTACGAAAGCTCTTGAAACCTCTGACTCCGATGAAGACATATCATTAGCTTCAACTCACTATGCTTCTTCTTTATATCGCAATAATGAGAAAGACAAATCCATTGAAGTTTTAATAAAGGGTCTTTCTAGGGTTAAAGACAATGAAAGTCGGGTAAAAATATATGTGGAGTTGGCAGACATATACGAAAAAGAAAAAGATTATGAAAATAGAGCATTCGTGATTGATAAAGCATTAGAACTTAAACCAAATGACAGCGATTTGTTATTTAAGGCGGGGTATTCTTATTCTCAAAGCAAATACGAAGAATTATCATTATTGCATTATAAGAACGCTAGACAAATTAATCCTAATAACGAAAATGTTCAAAACAATCTCGGCGTACAATACGAATCTTTAAGTATGCCAATAAAATCCATATCCAGTTATAAGGAAGCAGAAAAACTTAATGAAACACTGGCAAGTGCAAATCTTGCATATCGTTTAATGGACGCCGGATTTGCAAACGAGGCGATGGAGAAATTAAACAAAGCAAAAATTCAAAATGAACCACATCCAAATGTGGGGGCTGCTATTTCTGACCTTCCCAAAAGGAAAGAAAAAGAAGAAGAAACCGAACAGAGATGTGAAAAAACAGCGTTAGAAATGAGGAAGTTTATTTTAGGTTTTACCGAAGCAAAGTTTAACGAAAAAGACGATATAAAATCCATATCAGGAAATTGGAAATCGGACAAAAACATTACTTACCAGTTTGAGATTGACGGAAATAAAATCAAATCTTCTTGGAAAAATAAATTGCTTTCTAATTTTGAATACGACTGGAAATTTGAAGGAGAAGTATTTAACAACAGTGCTTTAATAACTTTTTTTGAAAATGAATACGATTTTTTTAAAAAAGAATATGAATATAAAAAACAAGGCGTCGGCTTTTTATTTTATACGCCTTCAGATGAAACTATTAAAATTATGGAAGGCAGTGATTCCTATAAGACCAAAAAAATATATATTTTGAAAAAACATAATAAACCAGAATGTCATTAAAAATGGGTGTATTAAAGCAAAACTTTCAATGGTATTTTTTGGGGCTGCTGCTTGCGGCGGCTCTTTTGGTGTGGAGCGCGGTTTGGGCGGAAGACCGCGGCGGGATTCTGACCGTTTCTTTTTTAAATGTGGGGCAAGGCGACGCCATTTTCATAGATGTTCCTAATGGCAATCAGGTACTCTTGGACGGCGGTCCCAATAAAACGGTGCTTCGCGAATTGTCCGCGGTTATGCCTTTTTATGATCGTTCGCTTGATTTGGCCATAATGTCGCATCCCAATTTGGATCATTTGGGCGGATTAGTGGAAACGCTTAAAAGATACCGAGTAGGCGCGGCCATGGATTCTGGAGCTACTCATTCCATTGGCGAATACGCGGAATGGGAGCGTCTCATAAAAAACAATAGCGTTAAGTATTGGCAAGGGCATGGCGGCATGCGGCTTCATCTGGCGGACGGGGTTTATTTGGATATTTTGTCTCCCGCAGACGGCGCATTGTTGCAGAGTAAGAATGTAAATGACGTGATGCTGACCGCGCGCTTGGTTTACGGCGACACTTCTTTTTTGCTTACCGGTGATATGGAGCGGGCGCTGGAATATAAGCTTGCCACGGGAGGAGATCAACTTAACTCCGTGGTGCTTAAAGTGGGGCATCACGGTTCGCGTACTTCTTCTTCAGAATATTTTTTGAATGCGGTCAGGCCGCGTTACGCCGTTATCCAAGTCGGAAAAAGCAACAACTACGGGCATCCCCATCGGGAAATTTTAAATAGGTTGCAGGCGGCGGGGATCGATATTTTACGAAACGATATTGATGGCCGGGTAATTTTTAAGAGCAACGGCCGTGATTTGATTTTAGTTAAATAATCGGGTATAAATATATGAAAGGATACGGCATATTATATATTTCTAGCACTCGTCCGTCACGAAAATAAATTTTCGCGCGGACTCGCTAGGAAATATAAAATACTATGACAAAATTTCAAGAAGAAAAAACTTTGATCATCATCAAGCCGGACGGAGTTCAGCGCTCTCTTGTCGGTGAAATCATTGGTCGTTTTGAAAGGATAGGATTGAAACTGGTCGGAATAAAAATTACCGTCCCCACTGAAGAGCACATAGAAAAACATTACACGCTGGATCCGGAATGGCGCCGCATTACCGGCGAAAAAACCATTGAAAGTTACAGGAAAAAGGGGTTAAATCCTCCTTCCGAAGACCCCCTGAAGATCACGGAGGTGATTTTGAGCAATCTAAAACGATATATGATCAAAGGGCCGGTCATCGCCATGGTCTGGCAAGGCGCTCACGCCGTAAAAATAGTGCGAAAGTTAGTGGGCGGCACCGAACCCTTAACTTCCGATGTCGGCACCATCAGGGGGGATTTTGTGCTGGATTCTTATCAAATGTCGGATGCCGACGGACGGGCGGTCAGAAACCTGATTCACGCCTCGGGATCGGTGGAAGAGGCGGAAAAAGAAATAAAACATTGGTTCGCCGAGGGCGATTTGATCAATTACAAATTATTCCAGGAAAAGGTGCTCTACGATGTGGATCTGGACGGCATTTTGGAATAAGTAAAAATTTTATGGAACAAGTTGATCCTCGTTCGCATTTTGTGGTAGTAACCGGCATAATCGTAAAAGATGGCAAGTTTTTGATTGCCAAAAGGGCGCCGCATGAAAAGGCCTATCCCGATAAATGGACCGTGCCCGGAGGAAAATTAGTTACTCACGAGTATAAAGACGTGCCTAAAACCACGAAAGATGCCTGGTATAATATCGTGGAGTGGGTTTTGAGAAAAGAAATTAAAGAAGAGGTTAATTTGGAAATAGCCAATCCTCATTATCTTTGTGATTTGATTTTTATGCGGCCGGACGGATATCCTGTAGTAACTCTTTCTTACTGGGGAGATTACAAAAGTGGAGAGGTGAAGTTGTGCAAGGATTTGACCGAACACGCGTGGGTTACATTGGCGGAGGCGCGAAATTATGACTTGATAGACGGCATCTGGCATGAATTGGAGCTGGTTGATAATATTTTGCGTAACGGAAAGAGGGCTGACTTTGTGGCCCAATCTTAACTGTGGAAAAGTTTTTGGGTGAGTGGTATTGCCGTGCTATAATACAGTTGAAACCTCTCCTGGGGACTTATAGATCAAATAGCTTTGTCAGGGAGCCCTATATTTCATCGGTCTGCGGATTGATGTTGCGGGCACCCACCTGAAGTTAGCTGTAAGCCAGGAGAGGTTTTGTTTTGTTCAAATTGAATTTATGAATTTTATTTTCAGGCATTTGCCTTACGCCATAACCATATTGCTTGCCGTGGTTTTAGGAACCCATGGATGGTCCGTTTATAACGCCGGATATTTTATGATTTGGTGGTTAGACATTGTGCTTCATTTTTTGGGCGGACTTACTGTCGGTCTGTTTTTTTTCTGGTTTTTTTATAAATCAGGCTACGTGGGCGCGCCTCAATGGCCGTGGTATGTGGTATTGGTAATGACATCCGGATTCGTTCTGTTCGTGGGCATACAATGGGAATTTTTTGAGTTTTTATTTGATACTTTTGTGGCTCAGAGAATGTCCATGTTGCCGGCGCAGTTGGGCATCAGAGACACTATGGGCGATTTGTTTATGGATTGGATGGGGGCGCTCTTTGCCGGTTTAATGTTTTTCTGTTCTTTATGGAAAAAAGAAAAGTTATAGTTGCCCATTATCACGAAATCGCCCTTAAGGGAAAAAACCGCGCCCTGTTTGAAAGGGCGCTTGTTTCTAATATGGAAGCGATGCTCGCCGGTACGAAAATTTCCCGTGCGAGCGGCAGGATTTTGATTGAAAATTTTGGGGATGAAAAAATTACAGCCGAAATTTTGCGGAGAGTTTTCGGCATAAAATATTTCGTTTTCGCGGTTAAGACCGATGCCGACATGGAAGCCATAAAAACCACCGCGTTGGATATTCTAAAAAAGCCGTATCCGGCAAGTTTTCGGATAACGGCTTCGCGTTCCGAAAAAACTTACGCTTTTACCTCCGCGGATCTTATGAAAGAAGTCGGAGCTTATGTCGGCGAAAAAACCGGCATGAAGGTTGATTTGAAGCGGCCTGACGCGGCGGTTTTCATTGAAGTCGCGGCCAGCGCGGCTTTTTTGTATCGTGAAAAAATTTCAGGAGCGGGAGGCTTGCCGGTGGGTGTCGCGGGGAAAGTGGTTTCGCTTTTATCGTCCGGATTTGATTCCCCGGTGGCGGTGTTGCGCATGATGAAGCGCGGGTGCGAGCCGGTGTTGCTGCATTTTCATTCTTATCCTTATACGGCGCGGGATTCCATGGAAAACGCGGAAAAATTAGCGGGGGTCATATTTCATTACAGCCCTCGGCCGATTAAGCTTTATTTGGTGCCATTTTTGGGTTTGCAAGAGCATATTGTGAAATCCGCTCCTTCCGCGCTACTTACCATTATGTATCGCCGCTGGATGTTGAAAATCGCGGAAGAAATTGCGCGGCGTGAAAAAGCGCTCGCGTTGGTTACTGGGGATTCCGTGAGCCAGGTCGCGTCTCAAACGCTAGAGAATATTCTGACTGTTTCCGAAGCAACCGTCTTGCCAATTTTGCGCCCGCTCGCGGGGTTTGATAAAGAGGAGATTATCGCGGAGGCCGTGCGTTACGGAACTTATGATATTTCTTCCCGGCCTTATGGGGATTGTTGCGGTCTTTTTACCACCGGATCTCCCGCTACACGTTCCCGCTTGATTGATGTTAAAAAGGTGGAAAGCCGGATGAGCGAAGAATTAAATATATTGGCGGACAAAGCGCTATCCTCGGCTGAAATAAAAGAAATAAAATAATTTTTCCGGGTTTTAATTTCTCGTCGGGTTCGGGATCTTCGGTTCACGAACGGCATGGTTATTTGTTATAATGTCTTTATGGTTAAACTTACATTTTATGGGGGAGCGCAGGAAGTTACAGGAAGCTGTTTTTTGTTTGAATCTAACGTCACCAAAATTCTCGTGGATTGCGGGCTTTTTCAGTGTCTGGGGGAGTGCGCCAAACGCAATGAACTACCGTTTCCTTTTGATCCGGCAACGATAAACGCGCTTTTCATAACGCATGCGCATTTGGATCACGTGGGGCTTATTCCGAAATTGGTCAAAGACGGTTTTCGCGGCAAAATATATTCTACGCCGCCTACCAAGGATTTGGCGGAACTTAATTTGAAAGACTCTTTGAATATTATGGAGAAAGAGAAAAAACGCGCGGAACATGCGGGCAAGGAGGGTGAGAATAAATTTTTATACAGCCAGGAAGATTTGGTGCGCGCGTTAAAAATTTGGGAAACGCGGCGTTACGATGAGGCGTTGGCGGTGGGAGATTTCAAAATAATTTTGCGGGATTCCGGACATATCTTAGGATCCACTATGTTTGAAATTCACGCTAGCGGCAAAAAAATATATGTTACGGGAGATTTGGGGAATTCCCCAACACCGCTTCTACGCCCGACTTACGAGGTGCGCGACGCGGATTATTTAGTGATGGAGTCGCTCTACGGAGACCGCCTGCATGAAACCAAGGAAGAGCGCAAATTAAAGTTGGAGCGCACCATAGAAGACGCGATGAAGGCCGGCGGGACTTTGATGATTCCGGCGTTTTCGCTGGAGCGCACGCAGGAACTTTTGTTTGAATTAAACGGTTTGGTGGAAAATGGCCGCATACCGCAAGTTCCGGTTTTTGTGGATAGCCCGCTTGCTATTCATACAACCGAGGTTTATAAGAAGTACGAAGATTATTTTAATAAAGAAGCGGCATATTTGATTTCGTCGGGCGATGACATTTTTAAATTTCCCGGACTTCGTTTTACTTTGACTACCGAAGAATCAAAATCCATCAATGAAGTTTTGCCTCCCAAAATAGTGATGGCGGGATCCGGCATGTCAACCGGAGGCAGGATTTTGCATCATGAGCGTCGCTATCTTTCTGATCCTAAAAGTACCCTGCTTTTGATAGGATACCAGGCGGCCGGAACATTAGGCAGACACCTCCAGGACGGCGCGAAAACCGTAACTTTGTTCGGCGAAGAAATTCAGGTGCGCGCCAAAATTGTGCCTATCAGCGGATATTCTGCGCATCCGGACAGCGAAGCTTTGTTCCGTTTCGCGGAAAGGAGCGCGGATACTTTAAAGAAAGTTTTGTTGGTGCAGGGCGAGCCGAAATCGCTTTTATTTATGGCGCAGCGCGTTAAAGATTATTTGGGTATTGAGACCTCGGTGCCGCGATACAAAGATTCGGTAGAATTAAAATAAATCATCCTGTGATATAATTGAATCATGAAACCATCCAGGCATTCTCACATGAAATTCAAAATTTGCGTTTCCGGAGCGGCCGAGACCGGACATTGTTCGGCAGACGCGCTGGAACAAGCCAAGGTTCTGGGAGAGGAGATTGTGCGGCATAACGCCATTTTGGTTACGGGCGCGACGACTGGCATTCCTTTTTGGGCGGCCATGGGCGCGAAAGAGGCTGGCGGCATATCCATAGGTTTGTCTCCGGCAGGCTCGGAAAAAGAGCACGTGGAAAAGTACAAATTGCCGGTGGATTATTTTGACATGATAGTTTATACGGGCTTTGGTTATTCCGGGCGCAATTTGCTTTTGACGCGCGCGGCGGATGCCGTCATTATAGGTTGTGGCAGAATGGGAACGTTAAATGAATTTACCATTGCTTTTGAAGATGACAAGCCCATAGGCGTGCTTTTGGGCACGGGCGGCACCGCGGATATTCTGCGGGAGATAATAGAAAAATCGCATCGCGGAGAAGGCAAGGTGGTTTACGATTCGGATCCCAAACTTCTGATAGAAAAAGTTTTGGAATTGGTTCGCAAAGAAAAAATAGTGGAAATATAATTAATCTAAATTTTATGGATCAAGTAATGTTGCGCATAATTTTTCAAATGTCTTTGGCGGCATTTTTAGGAGCGCTTATCGGTTTTGAAAGGAGATATTCGCGCAAAGCCGCGGGTATGCGGACTTACGCGTTAATCGCGCTGGGTTCCGCGTTGTTTACCGCGTTGTCTTATGAAGGATTATCAACTTTTGGCATGTTAGGGCTTGATCCTTCGCGCATTGCTTCGCAAATTGTGGTTGGTGTCGGCTTTTTAGGCGCGGGGCTTATTTTTTTGCAAGGAGGGCAAGTAAAGGGGCTTACTACCGCGGCGGGCATTTGGGCAACCGCGGCTATGGGCATGAGCATTGGTTTTCAAATGTACGCGGTGGCGGTGGCAGCCGCGGCGCTTATCATATTTATTCTTTTTGCTCTTTGGCTGGTTGAGGAAAAATTGATGATTATGGAGCACAAAGAGGATGAAGGAGATTAAATTATCCAAAGGGGTTTATTATCTGGAGGGCATCGGCCTTTTAACCGGGATGATTATCGGAGCCGGTATTTTTGCTTTGCCTTTTGTTATGGCGCAATCCGGCATTTTTTGGGGATTAACGCATTTTTTAGTGGCGCTCGCCCTAGTTTTAATTATTCAGGAATTATATGGCGAGGTGGCGTTTTTAACGGAAGGCAAGCATCGTTTTACGGGTTACGTTTATAAATATTTGGGGCTTTCCGCCAGCCGTTTGGCGCTCGTGTTGACGCTTATCGGTTATTACGGATCTTTACTGGCGTACGGAATTTTAGGAGGAATTTTTCTGAATAATATTTTTCACGGGATTTTTGGAGGCGTGGGAGTTTTTGGTTTTTCCATCGTATTTTTTATAGTAGCGAATATTTTTTCTCTCGTGCGTTTTGAAAAAATCGGAGTGATTAATTTTTATCTGACCATCCCGCTGCTTTTTTTTATAATTTATCTTGTCGCGGCATCGTGGCAATGGATAGATATTGATAATTTTGTATGGGATTTTTCTTTCAACGGAAATTGGTTCTTGCCGTACGGCGTGTGGCTTTTCGCGTTGACTGGTTTCTCCGTTATTCCGGAAGTGAGAGATATAATGCGGAGCACGTCTTTGCGCGATTTTAAGATTGTTATATTTATAAGCACGATGATTGCCGCGGTTTTTTCGCTGATTTTCGCGCTGGGAGTTTTGGGCGTGACCGGCATGCATACGAGCGAAGAAGCGCTCGCCGGCTTAGTCGGTTTTTTGGGGACTAAGGGTTTGATTATCGGATCCATTATCGGTTTTTTAGCGGTGTTCACATCCTATCTTTCTACGATCGCGGATTTTAAAGAGCTGTTTAGAACGGATTACGGCGTGAATATTTACTTGGCTTGGTTGGCTTGCATATTGCCTCCCGTTTTATTGTTCTGGGGCAATATTATTGGATTGGTGGACATTCTTGGTTTTATCGGTGCAGCCGGATTGGGGATCTCTGGAGTTTTTATTTTGGAGATGGCGGACAAGATGATGACGACTTCCGGCGGAGCGCGCCTCAATCCGTATTTCAAATGGCTAGTCGCGTTGGGTATTGTTGTTGCTTCTGTTTACGAAACTTGGAATATTGTTGTAAAATAAATTTATGAATAATAAACCCATTCAAAAATCCGCGCGCAAGGGGAGAGAGCCCGCGCCAAGAGAATATTTCGTGCGGCCTAAAGAATCTCGTAGAGAAACCGAGGAATTCGGACCGGGGAAAACCGACATCGTTTTTTGTTCGGATTGCGGATTGGCGTACTATAACAAGTCGTGGCACCATAATTTGCGGAGCCATAAAAATGTGGAGAAGGCGCGCCGCGTAGCCTTTCAGTTGTGTCCCGCGTGCCAGATGGCGCGCCGCAAACAACACGAGGGAGAGATTCGGATTTCTGGTCTGCCGTCTTCAAGACAGAAAGAAATTGTTCATATTTTGAGTGTTTTAGCCGAGAAAATACGCGAAAAAGATCCGCTGGATCGGATTTTGGAAATAAAATCGGACGCGAAAGAATTTACGGTCTATACTTCGGAAAATCAGATGGCGCAGAAACTTGCCAAAAAATTGCATGAAATATACAAAAAAGATTTTTCTCGCCCGGTGGCGCATAGGGGTAAGGGGGGAGATTTGCTGGTGGCCAGCATGCAATATTTGAAATGAATCGCGCGTGTCGCGCATAAAAAAGACCCCGGCGCGTTGGCTGGGGCTTTTTGTTGGTTGATGCCGATTTTAAAATAACTTTAAAGGGTTTGAAAACTAACCGTAGACGATTGCGTTGATAATTTTATGCTTTTTGTGCAAGCGTTTGGGCGCTCGTGTAGGGCATATTTCCAAATCCTTTCTATGCTTAGAATATATCAATTTTGTTCAGCGTACAAATGGGGCTGTGGATAAGTATGATATAATTGGATGATATGGATGAAAAAAGGTTCAATTTTCCGCAAGGTTTTTATTGGGGAGCGGCAACATCGGCGCACCAAGTTGAGGGAGGCAATGTAAATGACTGGTCCGAATGGGAGAAAAAAAACGCCGATCGCCTGGCCGGAGAAGCCCGCAATAAAAAATGGTCTGATGACATTCTAAAACAACATCCCAACCCGCTGGAGAGGGAGAATTATATTTCAGGCGCGGCTTGCGATCATTATAATCGTTATGTGGAGGATTTTGATTTGGCACGTTCACTGGGGAACAATGCCCACCGTTTTTCCGTAGAATGGTCGCGGGTGGAGCCGCGGGAAGGAGAATATAACGCAAAAGAAATCGGGCATTATCGTAATGTTATTTCGGCCTTACGCGCAAGGGGATTAGAACCGTTTTTGACGATTTATCATTGGACGCAACCGCTCTGGTTTCGGGATAAAGGGGCGTGGTTAAACTCGGCGGCGCCACAAGATTTTGCGAGATTGGCGGGCAGGCTGGCTCAAGAATTTTCCGGTACCGGTCTCAAATTTTGGCTTACTTTAAATGAGCCCATGATTTACGCGTTCAATGGCTATTTGAGGGGCGTACGGCCTCCGCATAAGCAAAACCCATTTGCTTATTATAAAGTTATTAATAATCTGATTCGCGCTCACATTGCCGCTTATCGGGCCGTCAAAAGTATTCAGCCGGACGCAAAAGTGGGCATAACCAAAAATAATATTTATTTTGAATCGGCGGGCGGATGGGTAAACGGCATTTTGAAATACGCGGCGGACTGGTGGTGGAATTTCAGGTTTTTAAATAAAATCAGCGGACATCTGGATTTTATAGGGCTCAACCATTATTTTCATAATCGGATAAATTACGGTTTTAATAAGAACGCAAACAAAAAAGTTTCTGACATGGGTTGGGAATTGTATCCCGAAGCGCTGTATCGCGTCTTGCTTGATTTGAAAAAATATAGATTGCCTGTTTACATTACCGAAAATGGTTTGGCGGATGTCGCGGATTCACGGCGTGCGTGGTTTTTGGCCGAGTCGTTAAAAAATGTCGCGTTTGCGATAAAGGAGGGTGCTGATGTGCGCGGATATTTTCATTGGTCGCTTTTGGATAATTTTGAATGGGATAAAGGTTTTTGGCCGAGGTTCGGCTTAGCGGAAGTCAATTATCGTACGCAAGAGCGCAGGTTTCGCTCGAGCGCGGGAGTCTACGCTGAAATCTGTAGAAATAATTTTATGTTTTTATGAATTGGATATTAGTTGCCGTTGCGGCTTATTTTTTCGGAGCGCTGAGTTTTATAGGCGATAAGCTGATTCTAAGCCGCATTGTTACCAGTCCGTTGGTTTACGCATTTTACGCGGGGGTTTTGAGCGTGTTTGCCGCGCTGCTTTTTCCTTTTGACATGATTTGGCCGGGAACCGCCCAATTTTTATTGAGCCTTGTAGCGGGCGTCATTTTTCTTTTTGCGCTTCTGGCTTTATTTGTGGCGTTGAAATCCGGAGAAGTCTCCCGTGTCTTGCCTGTTGTCGGAGGACTGACGCCGGTTTTTGTTTATTTGGGATCTTACGCGTTGTTGGGCGAGCAGCTTACTTTTATGCAGACGGTCGCTTTGGTTTTTTTGGTTGTTGGAGGAGTTTTGATTTCCATGGAGCGCGCTCCCTGGTCTTTTTTCGGAATACCTGCTTGGCATAATATTTTAATGCCGGTTTTGGCGGCTTTGCTTTTTGGGATCTTTTACGTTTCGGTTAAATATGTTTTTACGCATCAGCCGTTTCTTTCTGGGTTTATTTGGACTCGCCTGGGAAGTTTTGCGGGGGCGCTTATTCTACTTGTGCCGAAATCAAACAGGGAGGTTATTTTCAATTCCGTCAGGACGCTTAACGCGCGGGTAGGCGGCTTTTTTATCGCCAATAAGATTTTGGCCGGTATTGCGTTTCTGATTTTAAATTACGCGATTTATCTGGGAAGCGTTACTTTGGTTAACGCGCTTCAGGGCGTGCAATATTTTTTTATTTTGGCATTTTCCATTTTTTTGTCCGCGAGAATACCGCAGTTTTTTGAAGAAAAAATAACGCGAAGCATAATCATGCAAAAGATATCCGCTATTTTGTTAACCGGCATCGGATTAGCTTTATTGGTGGTATGAGCGCGCGCAAAAAAATAATTTTATGGGTGATTGCGCTTATTTTGTTTTCGGGCGCCCTATTTTTGGCGAGCTTGGCATTGCGTTCGCCAGAAGGATTTTCTCAGGATATTTTATGGGGTGTGGCTTTTTCCCGTCCGTGGAGTGAATCTTTGGGGCTTGATTGGCGGGAGACTTACCTGGCTATTTTGGATGATTTACATCCCAAATTGCTTCGTTTGCCGGTTTATTGGACCGATGTGGAGCCGGAAAATGGCCGATACGCCTGGGGCGATTATGATTGGATGATTGGCGAAGCCAAGCGCCGCGGCGTAGAGCTTGTTTTGGTGATAGGCAGGAGAGTCCCGCGTTGGCCGGAATGCCACGCGCCGGAATGGGCGAGAGTTTTGGATGAAAGCGCCCGGCAGGAAAAAATTTTGCGATTGCTTTCGGAGGTGGTGGGACGGTACAAAAACGAGGCAAATATCAGCGCCTGGCAAGTGGAAAACGAGCCGTTTCTTTTGTTCGGCGAATGCCCCGGTCTTGATGTTTCGTTTTTGCAAAAAGAAATAGATTTGGTGCGTTCTTTGGACGGAGCGCGGCCC
>JBBTRG010000006.1:63826-105926 GCA_038065295.1 Patescibacteria group bacterium | reverse complement strand
AAATCAGTCAAAATTCGTGGTAAAATGGGTTCTAGCAGGCAGGTAGAGATGAGCCAATAAACAAAAAACACCGCCAAAAGGCGTGTTTTTTGTTTTTAGACAATAATAAGTTGAGGATTGTGGTAAAAAATTATAAACTTAATTGAGCTACATTATTTTTTAATCTAATAAAAATTTATGCAAAAAATAGAAATTCCCGAGTCGAAATTGTCACGCTTTTTGTTCGCTGATACCCGTTTCGCCTGGTTTTGGCTGGTTGTCCGCGTTTATATCGGCTATGAGTGGCTCGTGGCGGGCTGGGCGAAGTTGGGTAATCCCGCCTGGGTGGGCGAGAACGCCGGAGCCGCGGTCAAAGGTTTTTTGGCGGGCGCTTTGCAGAAAACAGCGGGTCCGCATCCCGATGTGTCCGGCTGGTACGCGTATTTTATCCAAAATGTGGCATTGCCGAATTCAGCTGTTTTTTCTTATTTGGTGGCGGGCGGAGAAATTGCCGTAGGCGTGGCTTTAATCATTGGCTTGTTTACCGGAATTGCGGCGTTTTTCGGAACCTTCATGAATTTAAATTATTTGCTCGCGGGAACGGTGAGTACCAATCCGTTGATGTTTTTGCTCCAATTATTTTTGATTTTGGCGTGGAGGACGGCGGGCTGGTTAGGGCTGGACAGATATGTTTTGCCGCTTTTGGGCACTCCCTGGCAGGCGGGGCGATTGTTTAATAAAAAATAAATAGGAGTAAGCCGCGCTCATGCTATTGACATAGTAAATCAGACGCGCTATACTTATATTAACAATAAGCTAATTTCTCTCACTAGATTGGCCGAAGGCTTTAGAAAAGCCAGTAATTGTTCTGATAAATCCAGCAAGATTTTTATTTAGGCTGTTAAGATTCTCGGATGTTAATTATTGGTTTTTCCAAAGCCTTTTTGTTTTGGCTGTGTAGCCTTGATATAAACTGTTGTGTTATGATTAATATTATGAATAAAAAATCAATCGCAGTCATTTTAGTTGTGGGCTTGGTTGCGGCGGGAGTATTGGCATACGTTTATTTTAATAAAGGGTTAAAAACCGCCGATACCGGCGCTGTCCAAGCTCCGGAAACTGAATCATCTGTGGCTCCGGCTACATCAGGCGGCGTTAAGGCGCCGATTACGAATAATGTCGTAACCATAGAAAATTTCGCTTTCAAGCCCGCGGTATTAGAAATCAAGACCGGACAAAAAGTTGTTTGGAAACAGAATGACGCGGCTATGCACACGCTTGTTTCTGTAAACAATTTTTTTACCAGCGGCACATTGCGCAAGGGCGATGAATTTGGTTTGGTGTTCAATAATGCCGGTGAATACGATTATCGCTGCGGCATCCATCCTTCTATGACCGGCAAGATAATCGTGAAGTAAGGCGTGGAACAATTAGACTCAAAAATTGAGGCGCTGGAGAAGAAAATAGACGCGCTTCAGCATTCCATAGATAAATTAAATAAAATATTTATTTGGACGCTGATTATTACGGTGGTTTTGTTGGTCTTGCCCTTAGTGGGGTTGGTGTTCGCGATTCCTCAATTTTTATCAACTTACGCCGGCATATTGCAATAGCGCCGTAGCGTTATTTAAATTATAATAATAACAATATGATGGGTTACGGAGGCGGCTGGGGCATGATGGGAGTGGGATTCGGAGGGTTGGGTCTCATCACATGGATTGTGGTGGTGGTTGACCTCGTTCTGCTCGGCATTTGGCTCTGGCAACAAATTAAAAAATAACAAATCGCGCGGATTTTGGGCGCATTGGAGCATAAACAGGTGAGTTTGTGTTTATTTTTGTTAGTTTGCGTTCGGCGGATAGAAAGAAAGGCGGCATATAGCCGCCTTTTTGTTTTTATAGGAATGGCGGTAAAATAGGGGTATATGGTAAACAAGCAAAATTTGATACATTTTTCAGCCGCTATAGTGGTTTCAGAGCTATCTGGAGCCCTGGGATCGGTGTTCGCGGGTCCTACTATTACGGATTGGTATGCCGGATTGGTCAAGCCAGCACTCACCCCTCCGGACTGGATTTTCGGGCCGGTGTGGATAACTTTGTATGCCCTGATGGGTGTCGCGGCATTTTTGGTGTGGCAAAGGGGGTTTTCGCGGCATAAAGAAGACGCCACTATTTGGTACAAGACAAAAGTGGCATTGGCGGCTTTTGGTATCCAGCTGGTATTCAACGCGCTCTGGTCCGTATTGTTTTTCGGCCTACAAAGCCCGTTTTGGGCATTGGTGGACATCGCGGTGCTATGGGTTTCCATCGTCTGGATGATTTGGGAGTTCTATAAAGTGTATCGTTTCGCTGCGGCGCTTATGTTGCCGTATCTTATTTGGGTGAGTTTCGCCGCTTATCTGAATTACATGATTTGGATGCTGAATTAGCCAGATGGAAATCATAAATTTTGAAGAATTTAAAAAAGTTGAGTTGCGCGTGGCAAAAATTATTTCGGCGGAGCGGGTAGATGGCTCGGAAAAACTTTTGAAATTAAAAGTTGCGCTGGGCGGCGAGGAGCGACAAATCGTCGCTGGCATCGGCAAATCCTACGAGCCGGAAAATTTAATCGGCCGTGAAATTGCTATTGTCGCCAATTTGGAGCCCAGGACTTTGATGGGTCTGGAAAGCCAGGGGATGATTTTGTGCGCTTCGGATGAGAACGGCCCGGTTTTGATGTGTCCGGAAAAAGAGGTTTCGCCAGGCGCAGAGATAAAATAAATATTTACGTTTTTTATATATCTTGACGGGATATTCATTGCATGTTATTATAATAAAATTATGTTAAAGCATAAAGCGTACCAGATGAATATTGGTTGGGCGATCCCTGATGATGGGATTGTTTCGGCTGGGGCGATTTATGCAACTCTACTTAGTTAAAAATATCTAATCGGGTTATATAAACTGCCTCAGCATGGTGCTGAGGCAGTTTTGTTCTTTGAAAGGAGAAAATCATGGCGAATGATAAAAGATTGGTTTTTCTTGAAGGCAGGAAGGTTAATCTGCGTCCGTTTGGAAGGGCTGATATTCCAACGCTTACTCGTTGGGTGAACGATCCCGAGATAAGGGAATTTATTACTTCTTTTATGCCTTTTACTGAGAAACAGGAAGAAGAATGGTTAAACCGCTTGGAGATGAACGACGAAGATATTATTTTGGGCGTTGAAACTAAGGATGGAATACTTATTGGTTCAATGGGCATACATCGAATTAATTGGAGAGACAGAGTTGCCTTTACCGGAGCGATTATTGGAGAAAAAGAATATTGGGGGAAGGGTTATGGCACGGATGCTAAGATGCTTCTTTTGGATTATGCTTTTAATACTTTAAATTTGTATAAGATATGTTCCTCGGCCATTGCTTACAACAAAAGAAGCCTGCAATATAGTTCGCATTGCGGTTATAAGATTGAAGGCATAAGAGAGAGACAGGATTTCCGCAAGGGCCGATATTGGGATGTGATTGAGTTGGGTCTTTTCAAGAAAGAGTGGCTGCCGATTTGGCGAAAATACAAAAAGACAGGCAAAGTTCGCTGATGAATATTATACCCGCCTAATTTAAGGCGGGATTTTATTTGGGCGCGATTTTTGCTTTGGATATTTCGTTTAGGATTTTTTTAACTTGCGCCATGCTATCCGCGTCATAGATGGAGATGGGTATCGCAGAAGGGTTTAATTTTTTTAGAATCACCAACTTTTTTTGAATATTCGCGGGACTCGTGGTATCGCTTTTGGAAAGAAAAAGATATTCTTTTTTGTTGAGCAGCTCCGGACTGTAAGCGCCCAATTCTTCGCGGATGACGCGCCAGTCTTTGCCGGGTTCTTCTGATTCCGCGGAAATAAAGTGAAATAATATTTTCGTTCTCTCCACATGCCGTAAAAATTTTATGCCGAGTCCTTTGCCCGTGGACGCGCCTTCAATCAAACCGGGGATGTCCGCCAGAATCAATTCATAATACGCGCCCAAATTCGGTTCCAGCGTGGTAAAAGGATAGTTCGCGACTTTGATATTGGCGCTGGTTAATTCGTTAAGCAGGCTGGATTTGCCGGCGTTGGGGAAACCCACGAAGCCTACATCGGCGATAAGTTTTAATTCAAAACGGATCGTAAATTTATCCCCGGGAAGCCCTTTTTGGAATTGTTTGGGGGTGGTGTTTCGTGAAGAACGGAAAAGAAAATTGCCTTTGCCTCCGTGGCCGCCCTGCGCCAAAAGCAGCGGTTCTTTGGCGTCAATAATCTCCTGGATGCTTTCATTGTCCAGGTTGCGGATGACTGTGCCTATGGGGACTTTTAAAATCAAATCAGTGCCGGTTCTACCGTCATTGAATTGGCTTTTGCCATTTTCGCCGTTTTCGGCAACCAGCTCTTTTTTGAAGCGAAACTGACGTAAGGCGCCTATGTCAAAAACCCCCTGGCAATAAACGCTCCCTCCGTTGCCGCCGGATCCCCCGGTGGGACCCAGGCTTTCTTTGTTTTTGTTGAAAGACACGGCGCCTCTGCCTCCGTCTCCCGCGGCTACTTTTATGGTGATGTCATCTATTAACATAGCTTTGCTATTATAATCCGGATCGGAAATTAAACATAGACCGTTTGATAAATTAAAAAACCGCCGATTATCGGCGGTTTTTTTAGATTTAAATATTGGCGGAGCGCATTTTATGGCGCAATGATGATAAGCGGTAATCTCTGACTAGAATTTCCAGTCTTCCTAAATCTCTTTCCGTCATCCGTGATTTGTTGTAAAGAAATTTCCATGCCAGGATCATCAGCTCGTAGCGGTTTTGTCCCAATGTTTTGGTGAGAGACGCCTGTTTTCTATTCAAAAACTCTTTCAATTTGTCCGGATCTATATTTATGGAACTCGGGCCGAAGTCAATGCGCACCCAGAGTGGATTGAGATCCATTTCGTTATACTTGAACAGTTTGTGAATGATATTTTTGGAGATCATGCCGTTGTCCGGGTCGGCAATATCCATTTGCATGTCTATTCCCGCTTTATGGAATTCTCCTATAAATTCTCCCCACTCTTTGAGTGACACGGGGGATTTGTTGCCATTATTTTGGTAATATTCCCAGGGGAACCCTTCCATACCCATGACCCATTCATAGAGGTATCCCGTTTCTTTTTCGTTCGCGCCAAACGAGCCTAACGGACGGGTGACATGCTGGGAAAGATATTTGCCGCGCAGCAAAAAATGATCGTCTAATTTTTTAATGAGAGCGTGGCGCAAAAAAGATCTGATACCGTTGTCGGGAGTTGCCGACCAGGGAATTCTCAAGGCGGTTACCACGGTTTGTTCCGTGACGATAATGCCGCCCATACCCGGAAAACAGGTTCTCCTTTGTATTTTTACCAATGCCTCGCTGCCGCTGCCGCCTTCGCACAAGTTTTCTATCACGCATTTGTTAAAGTTCATCTTCATCGCCGCATCTCCTATTTTAAAGTACCGGATTTATAGTAGCGTTTGGCGGTCGTAAAATCAAGATTTTGAATCGATTTTTTTTGGCGCTGCCATGAAGTATTGTTAAATTTTATATTTTATGCTAGATTGGTTCACAGGCGGTTTTTTTGAAAATTTAATAATCATCAAGAGGGTTCGTATGAATAAAAAATATGGAGTTGGTCCGCTTGAGGAAGGATGGCCTGTGGGCAGAGACAGCATGGTGTACATTTTCGGTTCTAATTTGAAGAAATTTTTGAAAGGGGATCTGGAACTGGATTTTGTGCGCAATGTCTCTGGGTCTGATGTTGGAGATATGATATTGCGCACGCAGAATGGCGTGCACAACCTTTTTATTATAAGCAAAGTTCCGTGTTCTTGTTTTGTCGCTTTGGCCGAAAATATGGGCTTTACCAAGGTGGACGAACTCCACTATACAGCCTCCTTTACCGATTAAAACAATAAGCAAAAACCGCGCGAGATTTCTCAGCGGTTTTTATTTTACCTGGCTATCCGATAGCCAGGTAAACCGATTGTTGGCGCGCGATTTTCGTGCTATCATTCTGTATATAATATTGGGGTTTTTAATATTTTGATCATGAAAACTACGGCTAAAGATTTTTTCTTGAATTTACTCGCGGTCGCGACTCTTTATTTTTCCGCGGGATTTTTGGTAAATTTGCTGTTCGCATATATTGATTTGGCCATTGCGGATCCGCTGCAGGGATCGACCATGTATCGTCTGGGATCCGTGCGTTGGGGAGTGGCGGCGTTGGTGGTTATTTTTCCGGTGTTCGTGTGGGCGTCTTGGTTCTTGAATAAAATTTTTGCGAAAAATCCCGAAGCGCGGACATACAAGGTGCGCACATGGCTTTTATATCTGACGCTTTTTATAGCGGGTGGCGTCATTGTGGGAGATTTAGTGGCGGTTATTTATAATTTTTTGGAAGGCGATTTGACGGCGAGATTTTTGTGGAAAGTCGCGGCTATTTTGGCGGTGGCGGGACTCATTTTCAGTTATTATTTGATTGAGGTGCGCGCCGAAAAAAGCGGCAATAAAATCCAGCGCGTGCTCGCGTATATTGCCATGTTCGCAGTTGCCGTTGCTGTTCTTTCCGGTTTTGTCGTTGCCGGTTCTCCTTTTGAACAGCGCGCGATCCGTTTTGACGACCGTCGCACGAGCGATCTCCAATCCATTCAGTGGCAGGTAGTTAATTTTTGGCAGAGTAAAGAGCGTTTACCGGAAAATTTGGATGAATTGAGCGATAAAATAAGCGGATTTGCCGCGCCGCGCGATCCGGAAAACAGAGGCGCTTATGAGTACAGGAAAATGGCTGATTTTTCATTTGAGTTGTGCGCGACATTTAATAGGGAGGGCGATAATGGCGGCGCATTCGGCCAGCCGGTTCCCGTTAAGGCGCAATTTTCCGGAGAAATGGCGGGTAATTGGTCGCACGCTTCCGGCCGCGTTTGTTTCGAGCGGACCATTGATCCAGATTTGTATCCTCCTTTTGCCAAGCCGCAAGCCGTCCCCGCCCGCTGAGTTGTTTGTGAAGCGCGGCTTAATTTTTAACTTTTCATGAGGCGTGTAAAATTTATTTTATTTTTATCTGCCGTTTTGGTTCTGGCGGCTTTTTTTCAATTTTATTTTTCAAATATCCCCGAGACGGACAGTTTGTATCATTTCCGCCACGCGGAGATTTATAAAAATGCCGGTCTTTTGGCGTCCGCTTTTCCTTGGGTGCAATATTCCGTGATTAATGTTTTTTCCGCCGATATATGGTACGGGTTTCATTTATTTTTGACGCCATTCACTTATTTTTCGGATCCTGTTTTCGGCCTGCGCGTAGCGGGTATGTTCATGACCGCTTTTTTATTACTCGCGTTTTTCTGGTCGTTGCGGCGGTTGAAGGTCACCCAAAATTTTTTCTGGCCATTTTTGTTGTTTTTTTCTTCACCGCTCGTATCGTATCATTTGATTATGGCACGTCCGCATGTGATTTCTTTGGGTTCCAGTGTTTTGCTTTATTCATTTTTGGCTGTTGAAAATTTGTGGGGAATATTTTTCGTGAGTTTGGGAATTAGTTTTTTTCATTTGAGTCTTTTTTGGTCCGCATTGCTAATTACGGGAACATTTTTTTCCGTAAAATTTTTTACGGAAAAAGTGCTGGCGTGGCAAACTATTTTAGCGTCATTGGCCGGGCTTTTGACCGGCTGGGTTTTGCGGCCTGATTTTTGGGGCGCCGCCAAAATTGCTTATGTGCAAATAGTGCAATTGATGCTGGAAAAACGAGCTGGCACGCCGCTTCATTTCGGCATGGAACTGTATCCTTTGCCGTGGAGGGATTTGGGTTTTTTCGCGCTATTTTTGGCATT
Organism: Patescibacteria group bacterium; assembly: GCA_038065295.1. GTDB lineage: Bacteria > Patescibacteriota > Minisyncoccia > JACROR01 > JACROR01 > JACROR01. The sequence continues at coordinate 98,093 of JBBTRG010000006.1, read as the reverse complement.
ATGGTTAGCGGCGATTTTGGTTTTTGTGCGGGCATTAATTAGGCGGAATGTCGGGAATCCGTTTCAAGCCACTGTTTTGTGGAGCAGTTTTATTTTGTCAGCAGTGTTTTGGCTTATGACCATGTTTGTGGCGGAGAGATCGTTTGATTTTTTTGCCGCTTTCGGCGTGGTTTTTATGGCGTCAGCGTTTACATATTTGGTGCGTAATAAAATAAAAAAATTCGTCGCAATTTTTGGCGCGGCAGTTTTTGTCGTTATGGCGGTTTACGGAGTTTATCAGACAGGCAAATTTTTAAATACGATTGGCGTTGACGCGCAGAGGTTTAAGTCGGCCATGGAGTGGTTGAAAAACAATTCGGAGCCGGGTGATGTGGTGTTTAATGTTTCTTGGGATTATTTTCCGGAATTATTTTTTTGGAACACCAAAAATTTTTATGTGAGCGGTATGGATCCTATTTTCCAATATGCTTACAATCCTAAAATGTATTGGGAGGCGTATTATCTAGAAACCGGAAAAACCGCGGAGTTTACTTGCGCGGCAACAGCTTGCGCGCCGGAAGCATTGGAGGAAACTCATACGGCGCTCAAGCGCGATTTTAAGGCGAAATATTTATTCCTGGACAAGTATTTTGACGGCAGATTCTACGCGTATTTGGCGACGGACCGCAGATTTTTGTTGAAATACGAAGATATGCGTCTGCCTGCCGGACAGGCTGGCCTGCCTGCCGATGGGCATGGTGCGGCGATTTTTGAGGTATTATAATAAATCAGGATCAATATATGTATTTAAACAATTTGGAAAAAGTATTGGAAGATGAGCCGAAATACCGTTTAAAACAAGCCAAAGAAGCGGTTTTTCAGCGTTTAGTAGGGGATTGGTCGGAAGCAACAAATTTATCCGCGCCGCTCAGAGAAAAATTAAACCGGGAATGTCCGCTTCAGATCAGGGGAGAGATTATAGAATCCGCCAGTAACGCCGAAACTTTGAAGGCCATCATCACTTTGCGTGACGGCTTAAAGATAGAAAGCGTTTTGATGAGGCACGCGGATGGACGATCAACAGTATGCGTTTCTTCGCAGGTGGGTTGTCCTTTGGGATGCAGATTTTGTGCTACCGGCGCTATGGGGTTCCGGCGGGATCTTTCGGCGCATGAGATTGTTGATCAGGTTTTATTTTTCGCGCGGATTTTGCAAAAACAAGGCGAACATGTCTCTGTCAAGGCTGCGGTAGGCGGGCAAAAAATCACCAACGTAGTTTTTATGGGAATGGGCGAGCCGTTCTTGAATTACGATAATGTGATTGCGGCAATTAAAATTTTAAACGATAAGGATGGTTTAAATATCGGCGCGAGAAAAATTTCCGTTTCCACGAGCGGCATAGTGGAGGGTATACAAAAATTGGCGGAGGAAAAATTTCAGGTTAATCTGGCGATTTCTTTGCACGCGCCGGACGATGAATTGCGTTCTCGCCTTATGCCCATCAACAGAAAATATCCGTTGAAAGAAGTTTTGCGCGCCGTGGACGAGTATATCAAAAAAACTTCGCGCCAAGTCATGTTTGAATATATTTTATTGAAAGGGATCAACGATTCGGAGGAAGACGCGCGCAAATTGGCGCGACTTATGCGGAAACCTTTGCATTTCGTGAATTTGATTGTTTATAATCCCGTGGACAAAAAGGGCATGGACCCGTCTTCCGCCGGCGCGGTTAAAAAATTCAGGATGGTTTTGGAAAAAGCGGGTGTGCCTGTGAGCGAACGCTACCGTTTTGGCCGTGACATCAAGGCGGCCTGCGGCCAGCTTGTGCCTTATTTTGAGTAGAAGTAAGGCGGTTTATGTTAGCGGCGGAAGGCGCGGATGATGAGCGTGACTAGAAAAATTACTCCCGTGGAGAGAATAAAAATAGGTCCGGGAGGCAGATGCAGTAGGTCGGATAAATAAATTCCCGCGACTGATCCAATAATTCCGAAAATTACGCTTGATGTTAAAAAGAAGTTTAAATTTCTTGATATATTTTTGGCGGAAGCGGCTGGGATGATGACGAGAGATCCCATGAGCAGAGCCCCCACAAAACGAATGCCCAGAGCGACGGTCAGCGCAAAAATCGCAAGATAGGCCAAATCCAGCAGCTTGGTTTTGATGCCGATGGAGTGGGCTATTTCCTGCGATATCATGTTGAGCGCCAGTTTTTTGGACAATACGAGCAACAAAACGATTAAAATTATGGCAAAAATAACGGAGATAACCGCGTCACGCGCGGTTAGTTTGGAAATATCTCCGAACAGGGCTTCCAGTAATTCTTGTTCCGGAGTGATGAGCGTACCTATGGCGAGCGCGGTGGTGAAAAATACTCCTACAATGGTGTCAGTGGACAGCGTGGTTTTATTTTCCAAAACCCAGATACCGAAAACCGCTATCAAAAGAAATGCCGCCGCCCCCAGGAACGGATTAAAATTAAATAAAAGCGCTATGGCGATGCCGGGAAGGGCAACATGCGACATCGCGTCTCCTACCAGCGCCATTCTTTTTAATATGGCGAAACATCCCAAGAGGCTTGCGCTTGCGGAAACGAATATGGCTACCAGTAAAGACGGCAATAAGTGATACATATCAGGCGTGTTCGTGATGATGCGTATAAAAAGCTTTTTCTCCGCCGTATAATTTCAACAATGTTTCGGTATTGAGCGCCTCGTTCGGTATGCCGTAGCAGATTTTTGTTTTATTGAGACACAAAACTTTGTGGGCGTATTTATATACCACATTCAGGTCGTGTGAGATAAGGATGATGGTGAGGTTCAGATCGTGATGCAGGCGGTGGAGCATTTTATAAATGGATTCTTGTCCGGCAATGTCAATGTCCGCGGTTGGTTCGTCAAAAAGCAAAACGGATGGGTGTCCTAATACCGCCCATGCCACGAGAATTCTTTGTCGCTGGCCCACGGATATTTCTCCCAGGCCTCGTTGAAGCATGGATTCATCCAATTGCACTTCCCGTAGGGCTTCTTTTATTTCACGCTGCGTGGGGCGCGGGCTTCGCAGATTAAAAAATTCTTTTATGGTTAACGGCACATCTGTTTCTATTTCCATTCGTTGGGGCACATAACCGATTTTAGTATTTTTGTCCCAGGTTATATCGCCCTTGTATTCCATTAGTCCCATCAAGGTTTTGAGCAACATGGTTTTACCGGCTCCATTCGGTCCGATAATCGCCAAAATATCTCCCGAGTTTACCTCAAAATTAATATCGCGTAGAATGTTGGCAGCGCCTATGCTTACATTCAAATTTTTGACTTCCAGCATACTCATCGCATTTATTATATAAGTTATTTATGTGTCCCGCAAACAAAAATCCCATCCTCGGTTTTACCGGAACGGGATTTTTGTTTTGTTTTCGTTTTTAGTAACGATCTCTATGTTGAAACGTAGAGCGTCGCTGACGATGACAATCGCGGCATTGGAGCTGGTCCAATCTCGCCGGATCTGGGTCAAAGGGAAGCTCTGTTATCGGAGCTCCGCACTTTGCGCATTTCCAGTCGCCTTTGTACATCTGTCGTTGAAAACCACCGTCTTGACGGTTATTATCGTACGCCATTTTACCTTGCATTACTTCTATTAAAAAGACCTTATTTAGATTTGATATAGGAAAATGGCGTAATTGCCCTTTTGGCCTAATCGCTCTAATTAGTATATATGTTATAGCATAAAATGCGACGTGTCAAGTCCTTGCCTGTTGATAGGCGGGTATGCCACAATTTGGGGCGTATGCATCCAACACGATTTGAATTAGTCAGTAAATACCGGCCGGCGGGTGATCAGCCAAAAGCCATAACGCAGCTGGTTCGCGGCATCAATGACGGCTTGGAACGCCAAACTCTTTTGGGCGTGACCGGATCCGGCAAAACTTTCACTATGGCCAACGTTATCGCGGCAATCAATAAATCAACGCTTGTTATCGCCCACAATAAAACTTTGGCGGCGCAGCTGGCGCAGGAATACAAAGAATTTTTTCCGAACAACGCGGTGCATTATTTCGTGTCTTATTACGATTATTACCAGCCGGAAGCGTACATGCCCGTCACCGATACTTATATAGAAAAAGACGCGAAGATAAACGCGGAAATTGACCGCATGCGCCATTCTTCCACGCAAGCACTTTTGACCCGTCGTGACACGATAGTGGTGGCGTCGGTTTCCTGCATTTACGGATTGGGCTCGCCCGAGGATTACGAAAAAGAAAATCTAAAATTGGGCGTGGGGGATGCGATTTTACGCGCGGAATTGCTTCGTAAATTGGTCGCCATATTTTTTGAGCGTACTAACGCGGATTTGTTGCCCGGGCATTTTCGCGTAATCGGGGGCGCGGTGGAGGTGATGCCTATTTCGGAGCGCGTGGTTTTTCGCATTGAAATGGAGGGAGGGAAGATAGCGCAAATTTTAAAAATTGATCCGGTGTCCAGTCGGGTTTTGGGGGATGAAAGCGCGGTTTTTCTTTTTCCGGCAAAACATTTTTTAACTAGCAAAGAGCAGAGAAGCCGCGCCATCAAAGTGATTAAGGAAGAATTAAAAATCCAGCTTAAAAAATTTGAGCGTGAAGGTAAGCTTTTGGAGGCGGAGCGTTTGAAGCGCCGCACTAACTACGATATTGCCTTAATTCGCGAAGTCGGTTATTGCAATGGCATTGAAAATTATTCGCGCCATTTGTCGGGTAGGGGCGCGGGCGAGCCGCCGGATACTCTTTTGTCGTATTTTCCGAAGAAACCCGATGGCAGTCCTGATTTTCTTACCGTTATAGACGAGTCGCACGTTACGCTTCCGCAATTAAATGGAATGTACGCTGGCGACGCGGCGCGCAAAACATCTTTGATAGAATATGGGTTCAGGTTGCCTTCCGCGCTGGATAACCGGCCGCTTCGTTTTGAAGAATTTACGGAGCGGGTGGGGCAGGTGGTTTTCACTTCGGCTACGCCCGCGGATTATGAGCGGAAGATAAGCGGGCAGATCGTGGAACAGGTGATACGGCCCACGGGTCTTATAGATCCGGAGATCGTGGTGCGTCCCGTTATGGAACGCGGCGAATTTTTAGGACAAGTGCAGGATTTTATCGTTGAGGCGGAGAACGAAATAAAAAGGGGGAACAGGGTGATTGCCACGACTTTGACCAAAAAGATGGCGGAGGATTTGAGCGAGTATTTGAAAGAAAAGGGGGTGCAGGCGAAATATTTGCACAGCGACATCAAGACTATAGAGCGAATTAAAATTCTGACCGATTTCAGGAAGGGAACTTTCCATTGTCTAGTCGGCGTAAATTTGCTCCGCGAGGGATTGGATTTGCCGGAAGTAACGCTTATCGGGATTTTGGACGCGGACAAAGAAGGGTTTCTCCGCTCGGAGACCGCGCTTATCCAGATTATCGGGCGCGCGGCGAGAAATGTGGCGGGACGGGTGATTTTATACGCGGACAATATTACGGGCTCCATTGAACGCGCCGTAACGGAAACCGAACGCCGGCGAAAAATTCAAACCGATTACAACAAAAAGCACGGCATTACTCCGAAGACCATTATTAAGAAAATTCATGATATTACGGAAGAGCTAGATAGCGCGCACGAGCGTGCGGTTCGCGCCAACTTGGAAATTGACAATCGGGTGTTTTTCGGCAACAAAGACAAATTGATTAAATTGAAAGAACGCCAGATGAACGCCGCGGTGAAAATCTTGGACTTTGAAACCGCCGCGATTTTGCGGGATGAAATAAGGGCGTTGAAAAATAATGCTACATAAAATTGACTTTTACTAAGAATTTAATAAACTGAATTAGTTCTTTAATAAATAAAGGAGGCAATATCATGTCGGATTCATGCAAGTATATTGTGATATTCCCTGTGCCCGAGCCTGTTTTATCCGAACTGAACGGTTTCATGGATAAAATAGCCGAACATACTCATATTTTGCCGCCGTATAAAAAGATGATCCCGCATGTAACATTTCATCGTCCGATTGTGGGGATCAGCGAATTTAAATTGAAAAATTTGGTGGAAAGCATGGCGTTGCAGATGCGGCAGACAAGAATGACGACATGCGGATTTTTTCCGTTTGGAAAGCAGTACATTGTGCTACCTATCCAGGCAACGCGCGGATTGGCGACTTTATGGGTCGGTGTAAATGATTTGTTGGCGCGTTTACCGGAATATGAACATGGAGAATATGATTGGGACAATACATTACATATCACCGTGGCTGAAAAGACATCGGTGGTATTTGATGAGGTATGGCCAAAGATAAAATTGATAGATATTCCCACTTTTACCATATCGGTGGATCGCGTGGATGTATGGGGCAAGCCGCTTGTCGGCGGATTTTGGAAAAAGATTGCTTATTACTCAATTGCCAAGTAAGATTACAAAGGAGGGTATGTGAGATGAAAAAGCGCAGTGTGGAAGTTATGGCTAAGGGTTTGCTCGCGGTGGCGTTCGTGCTTATGGGGTTGGCTGTAGCGGGCGTGTTAATAGCGATGTGGTTATGAGCGGATCTTTGGCAATTAAATAAAATACGTGTGAGCATTAAACCGCGTGGCAATCTCGCGGTTTTTTTATTTTGTGAAAGAAGTGGTTATGTTTTAAAAGAATAGCAATAGAATCCTACACATATCATAAGCTATAGCATGAAATCTGTGTGTAGAGGATAAATTATATAAAGAGACTTGTGCTGCATGCGGTATGTTTACATATTAAGATAGAACTGTTAATATTGTTGGGCAATTAAATAAACATACGCACCCCCTTAGAGCCGAGGAGGGCGTTTGGCTTGTGTATGGACGATAAAATAATAGTAAAAGGCGCGCGGACTCATAATTTGAAAAATGTGACCGTGGAGATGCCGCGCAATAAAATGATAGTTTTTACCGGACTTTCGGGTTCCGGCAAGTCTTCTTTGGCTTTTGATACGATTTTCGCGGAAGGCCAGCGCAGATATGTGGAGTCGCTTTCAGCTTACGCAAGGCAGTTTTTGCGGCAGATGGGCAAGCCCGATGTGGATGAAATAACGGGACTTTCTCCGGCCATTTCCATTGATCAGAAAAGCCGTTCTAATAATCCTCGTTCCACGGTTGCCACCATCACCGAGATTTATGATTATCTGCGCGTGCTTTTCGCGCGCGTGGGTATGCCGCATTGTCTAGTATGCGGAAACGAAATCAAGCGGATGTCTCCGGAGGAAATTTTGAATTTTGTTTTGGAGCGTATAAGTCAGGCTGGCGGCGGAGGGCAAAGTCAAAAAGTTTTGGGTGTGCCGTATAAGTCGTTTGAGGTGCGTATTTTCTCTCCGGTGGTGCGCGGCAGAAAAGGGGAATACTACCAGCTTTTATACGATTTGCTGGGCAGGGGTTATAGCAAGGTGCGCGTGGACGGCGAAATCAAAAGCTTGCGCGATAAAATATTTATGGCGCGGCACAAGAAGCACGATATTGATGTTTGCGTGGATGAGATGGATGTTTTGGAATTCCAAAGCGCGGCTAAGGCATCGCGCGAGCGATTAGCGGAGTCGTTGGAGCGGGCGCTTACCGAATCCGATGGGCTGGTACGCGTTGCCGTGGGAGAGGATGAAACCCTTATGTCTTCCAAGTTTGCCTGCCCCAAAGACGGTTTTTCGTATCCGGAAATAGAGCCGCGGTTGTTTTCGTTTAATTCTCCCCATGGCGCGTGTGAAGTTTGCCACGGATTGGGCACCAAGTATTTGTTTGGAGAAGATCCGTGCGAAGCGTGCGTGGGCGCGCGTTTGCGGAAAGAGGCTTTAAAAGTTTTGGTGGGCGGTAAAAATATCGTGGATGTAACTGCTATGTCCATAAAAGAAGCTAGCGGATTTTTCGCGGATTTGAAATTGTCGGAGCGCGACCGAGAAATTTCCAAAACCGTGATAAAAGAAATTGAAAGCCGCCTTAATTTTATGCTGGATGTGGGCATTGATTATTTGACGCTTGACCGCCGCGCGAATACTTTGTCAGGAGGAGAGGCGCAGAGAATCCGTTTGGCTTCGCAGTTGGGATCGCGTTTGGTCGGCGCGCTATATGTTTTGGACGAACCAACCATCGGGCTGCACCAGCGCGATAATGACCGTCTGATTGAAACGCTGAAAAGCCTCCGCGATCTTGGCAATACTATTATCGTGGTAGAACATGACGAAGATACGATTTTCGCTTCGGATTACATAGTGGATATAGGGCCGGGCGCGGGTAAACATGGCGGCAAAATTTTGGTGGCGGATTATTTGGATAAGGTGTTGGGCGACAAGGCAAAAAGCGATTCTTTAACCGTGTCTTATTTGCGCGGAGATTCAAAAATTGCAATACCGAAGCAGAGGCGCGTCAAAGACAAAGGGGCGCTTAAAATTGACGGAGGGAAAATTTTTAACATAAAAAATATGCGCGCTGAAATTCCGTTGGGTAGGCTGGTTGCCATTACGGGTGTTTCCGGATCGGGCAAGTCGTCTTTGATGTATGAATTGTTGCATCGTAATTTGGAGGCGCGGTTTGATAAAAGATATCGCACTAACAAGCCGATAAATTGCGCCTCTTTTTCTGGTACGGAGTATCTGTCCCGAGCGGTGCTGATAGATCAGTCGCCCATAGGGCGGACGCCGCGTTCCAACCCCGCCACTTATACCGGAGCTTTTAATTTTATTCGAGAGCTGTTCGCGTCCACCGCCGAAGCGCGCGTCCGGGGCTGGAAGTCGGGTCGGTTTAGCTTTAATGTGCCGGGCGGGCGCTGTGAAGCGTGCCAAGGGAACGGCGAGATCGCCGTGGAGATGCATTTTTTGCCTACGGTTTTCGTAACTTGCGATATTTGCGGAGGAAAGCGTTTTGAAAAAGAAACACTGGAAGTGAAATATAAAAATAAAAATATTTATGATGTTTTGCGAATGACCGCGGAAGAAGCGCTTGCGTTTTTCAAAGACATTCCCGCGATATACGACCGTTTAAAAACTCTGAATGAAGTGGGACTGGGCTATTTGGAATTGGGTCAGCCGGCTACCACGCTTTCGGGCGGCGAGGCGCAGAGGGTGAAAATTTCCTCGGAGCTTTTTCGCCCACATATTGAAAAAACCATTTATCTCTTGGACGAACCGACGGTAGGGTTGCATTACGAGGATGTTAAAAAATTAATTGAAATTTTACAGCGGCTGGTGGAAAAGGGACATACCGCGGTGGTAATTGAGCATAATATGGATGTAATAAAAAGCGCGGATTATATTATTGATGTAGGACCAGAGGGCGGAGACGGCGGGGGTCGTATTGTAGCGGAAGGCACGCCCGAAGAAGTGGCGCAAACGGAGCGTTCTCACACCGGACGGTATTTAAAAAAAGTTTTGAGAAAGAAATAAGCCAAAGATACGCTCGGGTTGTAGTATGTTGAAGTTCAAAATGCCCGGCTCTTCTTTGCTCATTCTCGCCCCGCCAGCGCGAGTCTCCGAGGTTTCGGCCTTTTTGCTCAGGCATTATGCCTGATACCATGCCAAAAAGGCCTCAAAATCCGCCAAGAAGAGCCGGCATTTTATAAAACCATGATTATAAAAGATTTAAAAAAATATAATATTCCCGATTCGCCTGGGGTGTATTTTTTCTTGGGGTCTGGCAGACAGATACTATATATAGGAAAGGCGACTTCTCTTCGCGACAGGGTGAGAAGTTATTTTAATCATGATATCGTGCGGACACGTGGGCCTTGGATAGAGCAGATGATGGAAAAGGCACGCGGCATAAAGTTTGAAAAAACGGATTCGGTGCTGGAGGCGATGATTTTGGAAGCGCGACTCATTAAAAAATACAAACCCGCGTACAACACCAAAGAGAAAGACGATAAAAGTTTTAATTACGTGATTGTTACGGACGAAGAGTATCCGCGCGTGATGCTTGTGAGGGAGCGGCAGTTAACATTAAAAAATTTTCCTGAATCGCAGGCGGTTTTTGGCCCGTTTGCGCAGAGCACCATGCTACGCGAAGCCATGCGTGTCGTGCGTAAAATTTTTCCTTTCAGGGACAAATGCGAGCCGATGCGGCAGGAAAGCCTACCGGCAGGTAGGCCGTGTTTCAACCGCCAGATAGGATTGTGCCCCGGGGTGTGCGACGGGGGAATTACGCGGGCGGAATACAAAAAAACAATTTCTCACATTAAAAAATTATTCAACGGGAGAAAAACTTTTTTGATAAAAGATCTTAAAAGAGAAATGAAAACTCTTGCCGGCAGGCAAGAATTTGAAAAAGCGGGCGAGGTTAAAAAAACTATTTTTGCGCTGGAACATATCTATGATGTTTCTTTAATCAAGGATGATTTTCACGGCAGTGTATTGTTAACGGAAGCGGGCCGTATTGAGGCGGTGGATATTTCGCACTTTGGCGGGAAGTACGCCGTGGGAGTCGTGGTGGCGGTAGCGGGCGGCAAGCCGGATAAAAGCGCGTATCGTAAATTCAGGATAAAAACGGCAAAAGATGCTGATGATATCGCGGCATTATCCGAGGTGTTGCGCCGCAGATTAGCGCATAAGGAATGGGGGATGCCTACACTTCTAGTGGTGGATGGCGGATTGCAGCAAAAAAATGCCGCGGAGAAAGTATTGCGCGTGAGAGGCCTTAGCATACCCGTGGTGGCGGTGGTCAAGGGCGAGCATCACAAGCCGAAGACCATAATGGGACGCGGGGATTTGATAGAGCGGCAGGGCAAAGAGATACTTCTGGCAAACAGTGAATCCCATCGTTTTGCCATAAAATACAACAGAAAACTCCGGTCTAATTGGGCGGCTTAGCCTCCAAATTAAGAAATGCTTGGCGTTTTGTATGATATAATAAAAATATTAATTAAAATGGTCACATATTTCTATATTTTTTATGAGCAGTTGTTTTAAACAAATTTGGCAGGCGTTGAAGCGCGGCAAGACTATTTTTGTATCGCGTTATCCGGGCGTTAAAAAAATCTCTTTTAAGCTAACTTTTATTATTTTTTTGATGTCGGTAGTGCCTCTTTTGGTGGCGAGCTATTTCGTTTTTTCTTATGTAAAGGCGGATCTCCGCGCTCAAATTATTGAAGGTCAGGTTTTAATCGCAGAAGCGCAAGAGGGACATGTATTGTCATTCCTGGAGTCGTTAAAGAGAGAGACTCTCGAGATGACTTATAATGTTTTGATCAGCCGCTCCTTAGAAAAAATTGTGGACAAGAAGCCGGATGCGCGATTTGCCGTTCAAGAACTTAACGCGTATTTGTTGTTTATAAAAACGACATTTAATAATAAAATTTATGGCATAAATATCATAGATAAAAACGGTTTGGTGATCGCGTCAACGGATGAAAAGGAGATTGGCAGAGATGAGGGGAATGACGATTATTTCTCGCAAACCATAGGCTTGGATCGCGGCCAGGTTTTTTTGAGCGATATTGTTAAGGGTCATCATTTTATTGAGGGCAATAATTCTTTTCTGATAGTTGCCAGTCCTTTGGTGAGAGAGCAGGATGGCAAAACCATAGGCGTAGTCGCGAAATATTTTAAGACGCATTATCTGGATGACCTTCTTTCCGGAAGCTATCAGGAGGCATTAGGCGCGCTAAGCGGCATCTTAGGTAGGAACAAAACCCTGGATATTTATTTGGTTAATAAGGACAAATTGTTGGCGACCCAATCACGATTCTTGGGCAACGAGGCGTTCTTAACGCAGATGGTGGATACGGATCCGGTCCGAGCGTGTTTGTCCGGGTATAGGGAGGTGACCGGAATATGGAATAATTATTTGGGTGATAAGGTGCTTGGCGCCGCGATGTGTTTTCCCGGTTTGGGATGGACGTTGGTGGTGGAAAAACATGCGGATGAGGCATTTCAGCTTCTGACCACGCTCAATAACAACATAAATATTTTTATTTTTTTGATGTTTGCTTTGGTCACGGCATTGGGGATTTATATCGCGCGTAAAATAGCGCGCCCTATAGCGCTGTTGTCCCACACCGCTCAAGAAATTGCCGAGGGTGATTTAAACGCGCGGGTTCACATTAAGTCTGGGGATGAAATAGGAATGTTGGGGCATTCATTTAATGGAATGTTGGATAAATTGAGCGAGGCTAATGCCGCGTTAGTATTGGAGAGAAATAAGCTTGGCATTATATTGGATTCTTTGCCTATCGCGGTGGATATCGTGGATGATCAGAGGAATATTTTATATTCCAATCATATATTTAACAGGTTGTTCGGAGACTGCGTGGGGAATAAGTGTTATTTAAGAGTAAAGGATAACAAGCAGATATGTTTGAACTGCCCGCTGGAGGAAGAGATCAAAGCGGGTAAGGGCGTGCGTACCGTAGAGGTTGGCGGTGCCGGCGGCGGTAGGGTTTATAAGATAAGCCATGGCGTTTTTCAAGATGTTTCGCGAGAGACGCGGGTCGTAGAAGTATTTTTGGATATTACCAAGGAGCACGAGGTAGAGCGCATGAAGACGGAGTTCGTTTCAATTGCGTCGCATCAGTTGCGAACGCCGTTGACCGCGATCAAATTGTTCGCAGAAATGTTAAGAGGCGAACAGTCGGTCAATTTAAGCAAGTCGCAAAAAGAATATTTGGAAAATATTTATAGGTCTACGGAGCGTATGGCGCAATTGATCAACGAGCTTTTGAATGTTTCCCGTTTGGAAGCCGGACAGCTCGTGATAACGGCCAAATTGACGCAGATAGAAGACTTAATGGAGATTATTATCAAAGAGCATTCTCCATTGGCCGCGTTAAAACAGTGCGCAGTTTTGTTTAATAAGCCTAAAGACAGACTAGCTCCTATTTTAATAGACGAAAATCTTTTTCGTCAGATAGTCGGAAATTTGATTAATAACGCCATTATTTATTCTGATCCGAAGAAAAAATGCCATGTGGAAGTTTCGTTAGAGAAGGATATATCCGATATTCGTGTAATCGTTGCGGATCAGGGAGTGGGCATACCTCCGAATGAGCGATCGCGCATATTTGAAAAATTTTTTCGGGCGTCCAACGCTATAAAAACCGAGGCGTCGGGAACCGGACTCGGTCTTTATATCACCAAAACCATCATTGACGGTTTTGGTGGTAGGATTTGGGTGGAATCCGAATTGGGTAAAGGGACGACATTTTATGTTACAATACCAACATCGGGCATGCGAGAAAAAAGGGGAGAAAAAGGATTGGATGATTAATTATTTTTTTTATCGCAATTATGTATGGCAAAAAATAAAATTTTAATAGTTGACGATGATCCGCAAATTACCAAGGCGCTTTCTGATTATTTGTCGCGGGAGGATTATGTTATTGAGATCGCGATCAATGGGGAAGACGGTCTGAAAAAGGTGAAAGCATTTCGTCCGGATTTGATACTTTTGGATATCATTATGCCCAAAATGGATGGTATAACTATGCTGAAAATGGTGAGGGAGGATCCGGAAGTTTCATCAATTCCCGCCATTATTTTAACGAATTTGCAGACCGAGGAAGGTGTGGCTCGCTCCATTGAAGCGGGAAGTACGACTTATCTGGTAAAGGTGGATTATGGTTTGGAGGAGTTAAGCGGTGTTATTAAAAAAACATTAAATATTTAATGCGGCGCGGCATCGCGTTTTTAAATAAATATGGATAAAAAGAAAATTTTTTTGGTGGAGGACGATCAATTCATCGTCAGGGCTTATAAAGACAGTTTGGAGCGGGCGGGATTTGAGGTTACGGTCGCTTTTGACGGAGTGGAAGCCATGGAACAACTTAAAAGTATGACGCCCGATCTTATTTTGCTGGATATTATAATGCCGCTTAAAAACGGTTTTGAGGTATTGTCCGAGCTGAAAATTGACGATCGTTTAAAAAATGTGCCGGTGGTCGTGTTGTCCAACCTGGGACAGGATTCCGACATTAAAAAAGGCAAGGAATTAGGCGCCGTGGATTATATGGTGAAAGCTAATTATTCTATGCAGGAGGTGATAGACAAAGTCGGGCAGTATTTGGCGCAAGGCTGAATAATAAAATGGTCCCAATTCTTAGTTTGTCGGATGGAATATTTATATGGATTTTTATGTGGGCTCTTTTTTGGGGAGTCTTTGATTATTATTTGCGTCCACGGGGGGTAGACTATACCTCGCATTGCGCGGTGACTTCTGTTTATTTTCTGGCGGCGGCGGCTATCATCATATATCTTTTCTGGGATTATTTTCGGGGGTTGATCGGAGGGTTTACCATTACTCCTTTTTATGCGCTGGGCGTGGCGCTGGTGTTTGACGCGGCGTTATATTGGTTTGTCAACCGATATAAGGAAATTAGCGATTTTATTTATAGCCATCGCCAGATGCCGTTTTTGCTTATGGATTATCGTTATATTATTTCCAAGTTATCCAACATAGCGTTTCAGCAGTCATTGATTATTTTATTGGCGCTGTTATTGGCAGATAACGGGCTACGCATGAGCGGCATAACCATAGCCTTTTCTATTTTGTTCGTGGCTGGCCATATTCCGATGTTACAGCTGGATGGCCGCGGCATCGGCTCCTTTTTCATAGTTGCCGCGGCATGCGCCGCCTTGTTTTTTCCGTTTTTAATTTTGCGCGTCCATTATGGTTTTGTTTACGCGTTTATCGCCCATCAGGCTTTTTATATGATTTCCGGTTTGTTTTTTTGGTTTTATTTTAAGAAAATAGATAAAGCGGTGTTATAATAAATATATGCGGCGTTATTGGATATATGCGGCGATATTTACGGTTGTCCTGATACTCGGTATCGGCGGTTTTTTGTATTTTAGGTCGGGTCCTGCGCCGGAATATGATCTAGCCGTGGCGAAACGCGGTAATGTTCTACAAGAGGTTAGCGTTACCGGAAGCGTTAAACCGGCGCAAAGCGTTGATTTGGCTTTTGAGCAAAGCGGAAGAGTGTCGGCCGTTAAAGTGGCGGTTGGCGATCGTGCGCGTGCTGGAGATATTTTGTCCGTACTATACAGCAACGATATTGCGGCGCAATTATCCCAAGCCGAGGCGGATGTGAGCGTGGAACGCGCGAAATTAGACGAACTTTTGCGTGGAACTCGTCCCGAGGAAATGAAGCTTCAGGAAATCAAGGTGGGCAATAGCGCGATTTCTTTAGCGGAAGCAGAGAAGAATTTGCGCGATAAGTTGCAAGACGCTTATACGAAGTCAGATGATGCCGTGCGCAATAATGTGGATCAATTTATGTCCAATCCGCGAAGCGCCAATCCTCAGCTTGATTTTTCTCTTGCTGATTTGCAATTGGGGAACGACATAGAATGGCAGAGGGTTGTAGTGGAGGATATTTTAAGTTCGTGGAGCGTTTCTTTGAATAAGTTTACCGCGGAAAGCGATCTAAACGCTTATGTAAATGAAGCCAAACAAAATTTGGATAAAGTAAAATTATTGCTTGATCGGGTTGCTTTGGCGGTGAACTCTCTTACCGCCAGCGCTAATTTTTCTCAAACAAAAATTGATGGCTGGCGTTCCGATATTTCTACGGGCAGAACTAATGTAAATACGGCTATAAACAATATCTCCGCGGCGGAAGACAAATGGAGGGCGGCGGAGTCAGCCAAGGCTGTTGCCGATCAGGAACTTGCTCTTTTAAAGGCCGGTACTACGGAAGAGGGATTGCGCGCGCAGAGGGCTTTACTACAGCGGGCGGAAGCCACGGTGCTTAATATGCAGGTGGCACTCGGTAAAACCGTGCTTCGTTCTCCGATTGACGGGACGGTGACGATAAGACAAGTTGAGGTTGGTGAAATTGTAGCGGCGAATGGCACAGTTTTTAAAATAATTTCCGAGTTGGATTTTATGTTGGAAGCCAATGTTCCGGAAGTTGATATTGCTAAGGTTAAAATTGGTAATTCTGCCGCAGTCACTTTGGATGCTTATGGCAGTGGCGAACTTTTCAATGCGACAGTAGTTAAAATTGATCCCGGAGAATTAGTCATAGAGGGCGTGCCAACTTATAAAGTGACTTTAAGTTTGGCGGATGGTAACGGGAGAGTCAGGTCGGGTATGAGCGCGAATATTGATATTATGACGGCACGTAAAGAAAATGTTATTTTTATTCCTTATCGCGCTTTAATTATTAAAAATGGAGATAAGATAGTCAGGGTTTTGCGTGACGGAGGGGTCGTGGAAGAGGTTGGGGTAGAAACGGGTTTGCGAGGTTCCGATGGCAATGTGGAAATAATTCAGGGCGTGAAGGAGGGTGACAACATAATAGTTTTTATAAAATAATTTTTGTTTGAGATGGCGTTGTTGGAAGTTAAAAATTTGGAGAAAATATATTTTAATGAAGGCATTTCCACTCCCGCCATACGCGGGGTTTCTTTTGAGGTGAACGCGGGGGAGTTCGTGGCGATTATGGGGCCATCCGGATCCGGCAAATCAACCCTGCTTCATATTTTGGGTTTTTTGGACAGTGTTACCAGGGGGGAATATCGTTTTGACGGGAAAACTATGGACGATTATTCCCAAGAAGAGATAGCGCGCATAAGGAACGCTAAAATGGGTTTTGTATTTCAAACTTTTAACTTACTGCCCAGGACTTCCGTTCTAGAAAATGTTAAATTGCCGTTACTTTATTCGGGCATAAAAGAATCTCTTTGGGATGACATGGCGAAGAGGGCTATTGAGGCGGTGGGCTTGTCGCATAGGTTGGAGCACGAATCTTCCCAGCTTTCTGGCGGGGAAAAACAACGAGTGGCGATAGCGAGAGCTTTGGTTACCAATCCGCAAGTTATATTTGCCGACGAACCTACGGGAAATTTGGATTCCAAGTCGGGACAAATGGTCATGGAGATTTTACAGCGCCTTAATGAAGATTCGGGGCACACTATCATTCTGATTACGCACGAAACTTATACCGCCGAACATGCGGAAAGAGTCATTCGTCTTTACGATGGGCTTATTAAGAGCGATGGACGAGTTGATCATCGTTTAAAAGCCAAAGATTTCACAAAATAATGATGCCTATAAAATACAGCGTTAAGAGCGCGGCTAAGGCGATTACCACAAATAAATCACGTTCTTTTCTCACGATACTCGGCATTGTTATAGGCATTTCGGCTATTATTTTGATTATGTCTATCGGCCGTGGAACGGCTAAATTGGTTTTGGGAGAATTAAGCGGTATGGGAGCCGAAACCATAGTTATACGTCCGGGACGCGAGCCGCAAGGACCAACGGATATAGCGCAAACCATTTTCGCGGATTCGTTGAAATCCAAGGATGTAGAGGCGTTGAAAAGAAAAAGCAATGTTCCCACGTTGGCGGATATCGCTCCGGCGGTTATCGTGCCGGGAAGTGTTTCTTATGGGGGCGAAACTTATAGGCCTACTATTTTCGGATGGTCGGCGGATTTTATGAGAGACGCTTTTAACATTAATCCGGCGGAAGGGAGATTTTTTGACGAGTCCGAAATAAAGAACATGGCTGATGTGGTGATTATAGGCGCGAAGGTGAAAAGGGAATTGTTCGGCAATGCTGACGCTATTGGAGAAAATATTAAAATAAAAAATAAAAAATTCAGAGTGATAGGCATACTGCCTTCGCGCGGGCAGATCGCGTTTCTTAATTTGGACGATATGGTGATCGTGCCTTACACCACGGCGCAATTGTATCTTTTGGGTATAACTCATTTTCATGAAATTGTTGTCAGGGCGACTGATCCGTCTGTGGTGGACAGAACCGTAAGAGATATACAGCTTACTTTACGCGAATCGCACGGAATTACGGATCCAGCTAAAGATGATTTTTTTGTGGTGACACAGGGTGGCTTGGTAAAACAAATCAGCAATATTATGAGCGGATTGACTTTGTTTCTTTCCATGGTTGTGGCGATAGCTTTGGTGGTGGGTGGCATAGGCGTTATGAATATAATGCTGGTTTCGGTGACGGAGCGCACTCGGGAAATCGGACTCCGAAAAGCTCTGGGAGCCACGGAAAAAGACATAATGATGCAGTTTCTTTTGGAGGCGACCATGCTTACGTTGATTGGAGGGGCTGTGGGGATTATATTGGGCGCTGCCGGCGCTTTTGTGTTCCCCATAGTTTTGAGTTTGGCTACCGGGCTTGATTGGTCTTTCAGTTTCCCCGTGGTGGCCGCGGTGCTTGGTTTGGGTGTTTCGGCGTCAGTGGGATTTATTTTCGGGCTTTATCCGGCTTACCAGGCTTCCAAGAAGAGCCCAATGGAGGCTTTGAGGTACGAGTAAAATGTTGTTATAATATATTTGCTTATGAACATAGATCCGCATCCTTTTTTAGTCCATTTTCCTATAGCGTTATTGTTTGTGTACGGCGCTTTGGAATTGCTGCGTTGGAAAAAAATATTCGACCTCCCTTATTGGTTTTATGTGAAGGGATTTATTTTATTTTTTGGAGTGGCGGGCGGAGCGGTCGCCTTGCAGTCGGGAGATTTTTTGGAACATGTTTATGACGGTACGCCGTTGGGGCCCTTGGTTCTGCTTCACTCTCTTTGGGGAACGGCCGCGATTTATATATTTGCCGCGTTAGCCGCGGCTTATATCGTAAAATGGATGAACATTTCCGGTTGGCATAATCGTTTGTTTTCGTATCCCGTTATCGGCGGAGTTTTGCGTTATGCGTGGCCGTTTTTATGCGGATTAAGCGCGCGGATGCTTGATTTTCCGTGGATAATTTTGGCGGTTTTGGCTGGCTTGACCGCTCTTTCGTTTGCGGGCGCTTTAGGCGGCGCGATAGTGTACGGCCCAGATGTGGATCCGTTCGTTTATTTTATTTATCATCTATTTTTTTAAATATGTGTTTGGCCACGCCGAGTAAAGTTACAAAAATAGACGGGGACTGGGTGGAAGTAAGGTCGGCTGATCATTCGCACCACGCCAATATAAGTCTTTTGAAAAATAAAGGCGTTGCTTTGGGCGATTATCTTTTGATCCACGGTGATTTGGCGATACAAAAATTGCCGGAAGATGAAGCGTTGAAAATTCTGGCAATGATAAATAAAAATTCCGAGATCTTTAACAAAAAATAAAAAGGAGATGCGGATGGACGGCGTAAGAATATCCTGTGTATATAGCTGGAATTGCGAGAAGGCCAAAGCGTTGGGAGCCTCCGGCATATTATTGGATTTTGCGAAAAACCTGGAGACGGATATTCAAAAAATACGAGAAGCGCTCCTTTCGCTGGAAATTGGAAAGTTTTACAGGAAAATCGCCGAAATTAATTCCATGTCGGATATTTTTGACGCAAGAATTGCCTCTTATTATTGGATGGGACAGCCGGACTTGGCGGGCGAGCTATGGCATAATTATACGACATTATTGCCTTTGC
This sequence comes from Patescibacteria group bacterium, assembly GCA_038065295.1. Taxonomy (GTDB): domain Bacteria; phylum Patescibacteriota; class Minisyncoccia; order JACROR01; family JACROR01; genus JACROR01. The sequence continues at coordinate 78,778 of JBBTRG010000006.1, read as the reverse complement.
TTGTCGTGCCTTTTCAGTTTTTCAAAATTGAGTTGATTGATAATTGTTTGGTGCGTACCGGAGAAGTGGTTAGAGTTGGAGATGATGATTTTGTAGTGCGATACCATCCTTTAATTATAAATGAAGTGGGACTTGCTATTTCCGGAGCATTTCAAGAAAAAAATATCGGAAAAGAATTTAGCGACTGTGTTAAAGAAAGGGATTTGGTTACATTTCATTTTTCCAGCTTTACGGGAAAAATGAACTCCGATAACGCAAGCGCGTTGGATAAAATAACGGAAAGATCTTTGAATAAATTTAACGATGAACATAAATAACCATGTCGTTTTTAAACGACGTGGTTATTTTTTTTAAATCGCACATGTTTTGCGCGCGTTCAGTGCACCGAGCAGGTAATGCACGGATCATAAGCCCGGATAAGCATTTCTATCAAATGTTTTAGTTCTTTTTGACTCGCGCCCGAATGTTGTTTCAAAAGTTCTGTGGCTGAAGTTTCCATGGAAGTCAGGTTTTGCACCGTGGGGGTGATTATGTTGGCGTAAGTTATCACGCCTTTTTTGTTTACGCGCACTTCATGATAAAGACCTCCGCGCGGAGCTTCTATGGCTCCTATGCCGCGTAAAGGAGGATTTTTGGCCGGTTTAGCCGTTGTACTATTTAATTTTTCACGCAGCAATGTTTCTATTATTTTTACACCGTCTTCCAGTTCAAAGAGAGTTTCCACCGCCTGGGCTAAATTATTATGAAAAGGATTGGTGAAATTTATGTCAAATTGCGATACATCTTTTTTGTAAAAACTCTGATGCCAAAGTCTCGCCATTGATCCCACCATATATCCTTCTCCTTGATAGGCTCCGAATTTGGCCGTTGAGCCGTCTCTCACTTTTTCCTCTATATTTTTTTTGTAGTCGGCAATGCTAAAGCCGCGGCGTTTATTGGAAATTACCTCATCGCTTTTTTGCGCCAATAGTTCTAAATTAACGTGAAGTTCCGGGTAATCAAGCCCTTGGAAAATTTTTATTAATGCGCGCGCCTTGGGAATGCTTCTTTTTATGCCATCTAGCAAGTTTTTGAGTTCTGCTTTTGATGGCAGGTTGTGAAATCCTCCTATCGTGGTGCGTGTTGGGTGCACATTTCTCCCCGCCATCACATATGCGATTTCGTCGCCTAACTCTTTGAGCGTGAGCGCCAGGGCGAATTTTTTCGGATCTTTTTTGTTCAATTCGGTAATGCGGTCAATGCCTATGTAGTCGGGGAGCGCCAAGAATACCGCGTGGAGCACATGGCTTTGCACATTTTGGCCTATTTGCATAAGACGCCGTAAAAGTTTGGTCTGATCGCTTATTTTTATTCCCAGCGCCGCCTCCGATGAAGCGAGCGAGGCTAAGTTGTGGGCGATGGGGCAGACTCCGCATATGCGCGGCGTTATCCAGTGCATTTCTTCCAGCGTTTTGCCGACAAGTATGCCTTCAAATAAGCGTTCGCCTTCTAATAAATTTAATTTAACCGAATTTTTGTTCCAGTTTATGGCAAGACTGCCGTGCCCTTCTATTTTGGCTATATATTCTTTTGATCTCTCCATCACTAAATTTTGCTTTTTTGGCATGTTGTTCGGTTATTTTGTATAATTTTTTAGCGCCTGCTTGAAAGCGTTTTTATATTCCGGGATTTGATTGAAAAACATCGTTACATGATTATTGATTTCTTTTTCGGAGGCGAATTTGCGGAGAATTTTTACCAATGTCGGAATATTTGCTTCTTCCCTTATGCCAAAACAGCCGTAGCAAGGGCTTCCGCCTGAAACGCAGACTGCTTTGCAGCCGCCTTGCGTGATGGGTCCGAAACAGATTTGCCTGTTAAGCAGACGGCATTGGTTGCCGGCTAATTTGCATTCCAGGCATGCGGAATATCCGCGGTAGTGGGGGGTTTTACCGGACAGCAATTCTTCCAGCGTGCGTATCAGCTCGTCTTCGTCCACGGGACAGCCGTGTATGGCGTGATCCACTTTTACATAAGCGGATAGGGGTAGAGCGTCTAAGCCTCGCGGCTTATAATTTGCGCCATATATTTTTTTATACCATTTGGTTCTTTCGGATTTATTCATAATTCCGGGAATGCCGGCGATTGATGCGCACGCGCCGAGAGATATTATCAGTTTTGATTTTTTCCGTAGTTCGCGAAGCAGGTCTATTTCATCTTGGGTGACGGGCGCGCCTTCAATGATGGCCGCGGCGTAGGGGCCGTCTTTTATCTGTTCTTGGCCTAACCGCCAATTAACTATGTCAAAGCGGTTTGCTAAATGGAGCAGGCGTTCTTTGACGGATACGAGTTTTACTTCGCATCCTTCGCAGTCAGTGAAATCGTATATGGCGATTTTAGGCCGTTTGGAAATATTTTTTGGCATATTTTAGTCCCAGTTTTGATCTACTTCATCTAAATTAAACACGGGGCCATCCACGCAGACATATTTATCTCCAGTCACGCAGTGCTGGCAACGCCCCACGCCGCATTGCATTTTGCGTTCCGTGCTTATGAATATGCGTTTGTCGGAAATACCCATCGGATTTAACAAATGTTTCAGAGCATCAACCATTGGTCCTGGCCCGCACATTGCCACTACGGTATTGGCGGGATTAATTTTAAGTTCCGCGAGGCAACCGCTTACCAGTCCGGTTCTGCCCTCCCAATCGCAAATCGGTTTGTCCACGGTGAGCATTATATTGATATTTTTTTGCCAAATTTTTATGCGTTTTTTCATCAAGAGATCGGACGGAGTGGTTGCTCCGTATAAAAGATGGACGATTCCGAATTTCTCGCGGCTTTTTATTATATATTCTATCAGCGCGGCAATGGGAGGGATGCCACATCCTCCGGTTATCATAATAATGTCTTTGCCGAGGAAGTCTTCTACGGGATAGCCGTGTCCATAGGGTCCGCGTAAAGTTATTTTACTGTCTTTTTTCATTTGGTGTAGCGCGGAAGTGGTTTGCCCGGTTTTGCGCACTACTATATCTATATGGTCAGAATTAAACGGACTGGAGGCCGCTCCAAAGGGCGCTTCTCCGTATCCCCAGACGCCCGCCAACACGAATTGTCCCGGCGTGAATGTCAGGCCATTTTTTTGTGCGGGAAATTTTTTGCCGTCAGTTCTTTGCAAACGAAACAATTTTACATTGGTGGAATGTTTTTCAATTTCGGTTATTTTTACGGAAATCGGTTCGTAAATATTTTGCATGGTCAGGCGTTGTGCGTTATTTGGTATTTTTGCGTTATGTCGATTAATATTTTTTCTATGTCAATTTGCGCGGGGCAGGCGGCTTGGCACCTGCCGCAGGCGACGCATTGCGGTTCGCCAAATTCTTCATAACTTCGCACGAATTTGTGATAAAACCAGTTATAATATCTTTCTTTTATGCTTTTATGAAAATTATGCCCTCCTGTGACGCGCGCGAATTCAGGCAAGGTGCAAGCGGTCCAGTTTTGGCACCGTTTGCAGTTTTCGCCGGCTATGTCTATGGAATCTTCCGTGGAAAAACAATGGCATAGCGGGCACACATAAGTGCAGATACCGCAGCCCAGGCAGGTTTTGGCCAGTTCGTTCCAAATTTGCGGGTAATTTTTCCACGACCATTTAACCGCGTTTTTTAATGTTTCCGCGTTTTGTAACAGCAAGCGCAACTTGGGCATGGTTTTGTTTTTCGCGTATCGTTTGGCGGGAATATTTTTGGGATTGTGCGTCAAAGTCATTTTTTTGGCCAAAGCCGCGCCTTTAGCGGTAACCGGTACTGCGGCAAAATCTTTGGTGGATAATTTTTGCAGAATTAAATCTCCACCGGGCGGAATATCAAATTGTTCGTCCGTTAATCCTATGATGATGGTTTTGGAGCGGCGCCGGAAATAATAATAATTTTTGTTTGGTCGCGACATTATCTCGTCCAGGCGGGTAATGGCTTCCAGATCTCGGAGCGGCAACCCGAACAGGACAAACGGTTTGACGGGCGGCAAGGTTTTGAGGCGACCCTTTTTAATATCAAAATCAAAAGCGGTTTCTTTGGCGGGCAAGAGATGCCGCTTGGGCGCCAAAATGTCTTTTCGGCAATCTATGACCGTGAATTTTTGTCCCAGTTGCAATAAGAATAGATTAACGTCGTTCTGTTTTAGATTCGCCTTCATCGCTTTAATTATAATGCCAATATATTTCTTAACCAAATATCCGCCGTTTTTATTTTAGCCGGATTTTACATATAATATGTAGTACTTATGAAACGCCAAAGAAACATATATGATACGCAATCGGAAAAGCCGTTCAAATTAAGCCGGAGCAAGCTGGAGCTTTTTACGGAATGTCCGCGTTGTTTTTATTTGGATCGCCGTCTAGGAGTGGGGCGTCCGCCCGGATTTCCTTTTACTTTGAATACCGCGGTGGATGCGCTTTTGAAAAAAGAATTTGACATACATCGCGCCAAATCCGAACCGCATCCCTTGATGCGAGAATATAATATTCCGGCGATTCCTTTCGCGCATAACGATCTGGACAAGTGGCGGGAGAATTTTGTGGGCGTGCAATATTTACACGAACCGACCAATTTTATTATTACCGGTGCGGTAGATGACATTTGGATAAATACAGCCAAGGAGCTTATTGTGGTGGACTATAAAGCAACGAGCACCACACAAGTGATTTCTTTAGATAGCGAATACCGGCAGGCGTACAAGCGGCAGATGGAAATTTATCAGTGGTTGCTTCGCCGCAACGGTTTTAAGGTTTCTGATGTCGGTTATTTTGTTTATGTTAACGGTAAAACTGATAAAAAAGCTTTTGACAAAAAATTAGAATTTGACGTGCAGCTTTTGCCGTACAAGGGAAATGACGTCTGGGTAGAAAAAACTATTTTCGCCGCGTCTCAATGTTTGCATTCCGCAAAATTACCCAAATCCAAAGATGATTGCGCGTATTGCGAGTATATAAAAGACGCGACAAAGGAGTTATAATAATTTATATGGTCAAGATTTTTGTTACCAGGAAAATACCCGATGCTGGCATAGAAAAGTTAAAAGAGCGTTTTGAGGTGGCGGTAAATCCGCATGATCGTGTTTTGTCCAAGGATGAATTGATCGCGGCTTTGCACGCTGATAAATATGACGCGGTACTCTGTCTGCTTACCGACAAGATAGATGCGGAAATTTTTGATGCCGCAGGGCCGCAATGCAAAATTTTTGCCAATTACGCTGTGGGTTTTGATAATATTGATTTGGCGGCCGCTCGCGCAAAAAATATTATGATTAGCAATACGCCGGGTGTGCTTACGGATACGGTGGCGGAACATACTTTCGCGCTGATGCTGGCCATTTCTCATCGTATAGCCGAAGCTGATAAATTTACCAAAGCCGGTAAATATACGGGATGGGCGCCTGAACTTTTATTGGGAACGGATTTGTCGCATAAAACCATAGGCATCGTGGGGTTGGGGAGAATAGGATCCCGTGTGGCGCATCATGCGGTCGGCGGGTTTGACGCGCGTGTGATTTATTATGACGTAAAGAGGAATGAGGCATTTGAAAAAGAATTTGGGGCGGAATTCAAAGAAAATCTAGATGATTTGCTCTGTGAGGCGGATTTCGTGTCGCTTCATGTTCCGCTGTTACCTGCTACAAAACATTTGATAAACGCGGAGCGGCTTAAATTGATGAAGCCGTTGGCTTATTTGATAAATACTTCGCGGGGGCCGGTGGTGGATGAGGCGGCGTTGGTTTCTGCGCTTCAAAATAAAACCATTAAGGGTGCGGCATTGGATGTTTTTGAAAACGAACCAAAGTTGGCGCCTGGTTTGACTGAATTGGATAATGTGATAATCACTCCGCATATAGCTTCCGCCACCGAAGAGACGCGTTCCAAGATGTCTGAGATGGCGGCGGATAATATTATTGCCGCGCTGTCAGGTAATGTGCCGCCCAATCTTGTGAAATAATTTAAAAACACGCTAATAGCCAAAAAATCATGCGAAATACTATTATAAATTTTGCTAAACAATTTGCATATAAGCCGGTAATTGAGAATGAAGGCGGGCTCAAAAAACGAAAACGTTTGATTGTGATCGGTATGGGGGGATCCCACTTGGCGGGTGATATTTTAGCCGCAATAAAGCCGTCTTTAGGAATAATAGTGCATAAAAATTATGGTATTCCTGAAATATCCGAAGAAGATTTGGATGACAGTCTGATCATATTTAGTTCTTATTCGGGCAATACCGAGGAGGTTTTGGATGCGTATAACATGGCCAAAGAACGCAATTTGGCGATGGCCGTTATATCTATTGGCGGCAAATTGTTGGAGTGGGCAAAGAAAGATGGCGTGCCGTTTGTGCAAATGCCTGATACTGGCATAGCTCCTCGTTTTGCTTTGGGGTTTAGCTTTTTGGCGCTTTTGAAAATCGCGGGTGAAGATGAAACGCTTTTGGATGCGGAGAAACTTGCGGCAGAGCTTGTGCCGGAGTCGTGGGAAGAGCCGGGCAAACGCATGGCAAAAAATTTAGCGGGTAAAGTTCCGTTGATTTACGCTTCTTTAAAAAATCAGACACTCGCTTATAATTGGAAAATCAGATTGAACGAGACAGGGTGTGTTCCGGCTTTTTGCAATGTGTTACCGGAATTAAACCACAACGAATTGGATGGTTTTGACGCCCGGGAAGCAACTCGCGGATTATCGGAACTTTTTTATTTTATTTTCTTGCGAGATCCGGATGACGATCCGAGGATAATAAAACGAATGGAGGCGATGAAGACCATTTTGGAGGAGAAAAATTTGCCGACCGAGATGTTGCGACTGGAGAACGGGAGCGCGCTTTATAAAATATTCGCTTCCGTTATATTGGCGGATTGGGCGACGTATTATTTGGCTGAGGATTACGGAATAGCTAAAGATGATCTACATCTTGTTGAAAAATTCAAAAAACTCATAGGGCAATAATATTCATAGATTGATTGGGGCGCATGCCGAGACAATGCTTGCGGCATTTTTGATTTTTGCGTACAATTAACGCGTTCTATCTTTATGATAAAATTCAAAATTTTAAAAAATTCAAAGAAAAGTCGGGCGCGGTTAGGTGTTATCGAAACTCCGCACGGAGTCATTGAAACGCCCGCTTTCGTGCCTGTTGCCACGCAGGCGGTAATTAAAACTTTGACCAGCGAAGAGGTGGCGTCCACCGGTTCGCAGCTTTTGATTTCCAATACTTTTCATCTTCATTTGAAGCCCGGAGAAGATCTGGTGAAACGAGCCGGCGGAATACATAATTTCATGAATTGGAAACGGCCGCTTATGACGGATTCCGGCGGGTTTCAGGTTTTCAGTTTGGGTTTTGGAATGGATTTCAATTCGGGAAAGATGTTCAAGAGTTCTGACATTATGCCGGAAAATCTTATACCCGTAGGATCTCAGCCGCGCAATTTAAAAATTACCGAAGATGGGGTTTATTTTCGCTCTCCCTTGGACGGCAAAGAACTTTTCTTGGGTCCCAAAGAATCCATAAAGATACAGGATAAACTTGGAGCCGATATTATTTTTGCATTTGACGAATGCACATCGTCTCATGCCGATTATGATTATGTTAAAAAAGCCATGGAAAGAACGCACCGATGGGCGAAAATTTGTGTGGCAACGAAAAAAAGCGATCAGGCTATGTTCGGCATCGTACAGGGTTCGCGGTTTAAGGATTTGCGGGAAGAGAGCGCTAAATTCATAAATTCTCTCGGATTCAACGGATTTGGCATAGGCGGAGATCTGGGAAATGGCATCGCGGGCATGAATAAGGTTTTGGACTGGACTGTGCCGTTGCTTGATAACGCTTTGCCGCGCCATCTTTTGGGTATCGGATATTTGTGCGACATGGAGAATGTGGTCAGGCATGGCATTGATCTTTTTGATTGCATCGTGCCTACGCATTACGGCAGGAGAGGGATCGCCTTTGTGGCGCGAGGCGCGGATTCTTACGAAAAATTGAACCTGGGAAAGTCCGCGTTTTTGAAAGATAAAAACCCGTTGGATAAAAAATGCGATTGCGCGGTTTGCCAGAATTACCGTAGGAATTATATAGCGCATCTTTTACGCGCCAAGGAAATTACGGCTATGAAATTGCTCACTTTTCACAATCTGCATTTTTTCAGCAAATTCGTGGAGAACATCAGAAATAAAATCAAGCAAGGCAAGATTTAACTTATGAGGATCGCTAATCCCGTGCGTGCCACAACTTTTGAGGTAGTAAGGCGTGCCAAGCATGTAAAAATTAATCGCCGCCAGATAAAAGATTTGGCCGGGCGATGGTCAGACGGTGTGGCCATCGACAAATTGCGCTGGCCGGTTGCTATGCATTATACGAGTGATGATCCCAAAAAACTTTTGGATTATGTCGTGCTTTTGGATGCGCTCAATTTTTGTTTTTGGCCGCGCGGGAATCGAGAGAGGTGGAATGTGTCATATCACGGCAGACGTTACGGAGGATATTTCGCGTGGGCTTTGTCCTTAGCAAAGTTTTTCGAGCATAATTCTGATGCTGGACTGGGTTGCTTTGAAAATATTACTTTTAGCGAGTTTAAAAATATTTTTCACGGGCAAGGAGATATTTTATTTTTGAAAAAACGCTGGCAGATAGCGCGACAAGTGACGCGTGAAATCCGGATTAAATACGGTAATGCTCAAAATATGGTGTTGTCGTGCGGCAATAAGTTTTCGTTTTTGGTTCCCAAGATCGCAACGCTACCTTTTTTCAATGATGTGGCGGCATATGGTGGCAAAAAGGTATATATATGGAAACGGGCGCAAATATTGGCATTGGATATATGGGGAGCGTTTCAGGGCCGGGGATTGGGAAAGTTCCGAGATTTGGGATATGTGACGGCGTTTGCCGACTACAGGCTTCCTCAAATTTTGCATGAATATGGAATTTTGGAGTATTCGTCCGTCTTGGAAGAAAAAATATCCAAGAAAAAATTGATTAAATCCAGGTCTTCTTATGAAGTAGAAATACGCGCCGCCACTGTTTGGGCGGTGGAGTATTTGGCTCGGGCGCTCCGCGATAACGGAGTGCCTGTGCATATTTTCCAGGTGGACTGGTTTTTGTGGGAAACCAGCCGGAAGATAAAAATGAAAACGCCACACCATCTGACCAAGACTGTTTTTTATTAGTTATTTTTATGTTATTATTAAATTATGGAGAGAAAAAAGCTGTATAGAAGCGGCAAAAATAAAATAATAGCCGGTATATTTGGGGGTGTGGGAGAATATTTTGATATTGATCCTTCCTTGCTTCGTCTGTTTTGGGTGCTGATCGTGGTGTTTACCGGTTTTTTGCCCGGCATTATAGCTTATTTGGTGTCCGTGGCTGTTGTGCCGCAAAAGACCCATAAGCTGGAATAATTTTTTGCAGATTATTTTTTTATCCCGCCCTTGCTTAGGTTGTGGCGGGAAATCATTTTTATATGCCCGAACTTCCCGAAGTGGAAACCATCAAAAAAGATCTGTTTTCAAAAATATTCCGCAAGAAAATCAAGCGGGTGGAAGTTTTGGAACGTGCCGTTGTCCAAAATCCGTTAAAAGATTTTGAAGACAATTTGCGCGGCAATTTTTTCACGGATATTAACAGGGTCGGCAAATTGCTGATTTTTTCTTTACAGAGTGGTGGCAAGGTTTTGTTCGCGCATTTGGGGATGACGGGACAGCTGGTGTATGTCCGCGCGGATTCAGCGCTCGGCAGGTTTACGCGCGTTGCCATTTATTTCGCAGGTGGTTCGGCACTTTTTTTCAATGACATACGTAAATTCGGTTATTTGAAATTAGTGCGCGAGGAAGAAAAAGGCGCGGTCATAGCCAAAAGTTTCGGCATGGACGCGCTGTCCCCTTATTTTACGGCGGGTAAACTGAAAGAGTTTTTTAGCCGGAGAAAAGGCAGTTTGCTCAAGGCCGCATTGCTTGATCAGAAACTTTTAGCGGGCATAGGCAATATTTATGCCGATGAAATATGTTTTGATGCCGGAATTTTACCTTCACGGAAAGCTGGATTGTTGAGCTTCGCGGAAATTTCCCGGCTGTATAAAAGTATAAAAAAAATCTTAATAAAAGCGGTGAAAAATCGCGGCACCTCTTTTCGGAATTATGTTGACGCGAGCGGCAAGTCCGGTAATTTTTTGCGCCATTTGAAAGTTTACAGAAGAGAAGGGCGGTCGTGTTTAAAATGTAAGCAGAGCGTTATACGCAAAATAATTTTGGCTGGGCGGGGAACGCGTTATTGTCCCAGTTGCCAGAAATGATTTGCCGGTGTAATCTAGCAGAAGAAAAGTACATTGAAAATTGCATAATTGAAAACAAGGAGGACGGATGTCGGAAAAAAAGAAAATTAAAGTGTATTTGGCTGGTGCCTTTGTTCCTTACATGACTTATCTAGATTGGAGAAATTATGTTAAGGAGCGGTTGGACCACGATATTGATTTTTACGATCCGAGGAAAGACACCAATCAGACTTCTATAGCCCATTTCGTGTATGAAGACCTGGAACGGGGCGTGGTAGAGAGCGATCTGGTATTTTATTTTGTGACTGGCGTGGGCGATGTGGGAGCGGCGGCTGAATGCGCTTTCGGCATTGCCAAGGGTAAATTCGTGGTTCTTTGCGTAAATGATGGCGTCAGAATGGTGCATCCTTTCGTGCTTGGCATGGGCAAAAGGGTGTTCATCGGTTTGGATGCTGGCATGGCTTATCTCAAAAATCTAGCCAAGTACGGCTTGAAAGACGAGTACACGGCGACATACGACACCATGAAGGAGCTGGGTTAAACCCGGCTCCTTTTATTTTAAAAAACATTGATTAGCGCGTTGATGCAATATTTTAATGTTTAAGGTATAATAAAAGTATGGAAAATTATTTGGTAAACAATTGGTGGGTTGTGCTTTTATTGGCATTATGGGTGTTGCCATGGAAGGGCGTGGCCTTATGGAAAGCGGCCAAAAATGCGCAAAAATCCTGGTTTATTGCCCTTTTGGTGATAAACAGTTTGGCGATTTTAGAAATAATTTATATATTCTATTTCAGTAAGAAGTCGGGCGTAAAGCAAGGATCGCCTGAAAATGCGCATATTGCCTGATTTGTAAAAATGTTGACTTTTTAGCGGATTTTTGCTAATATATCAACGTGAGTGCCTTCCCGCTTCGGCGGGATACAAACGATGTCTGTACAAAGCCCCGCTTCGGCGGGGTTTTGTATTTTGACTAATTTTGACGCCGCCATTATTATATATGTATAGAATCGGTTCGTGGGCAGACAGGGTGGTGATGATCGTACTCACAAAAGACATAGTTTGGAGTTAACGTCGCGCCACCCTTTCTGCACATGAATTTAATCGCTGATATATGGTTATAAGAGAAGATCTGCCATTGGCGCCGTACACTATTTTAAATATCGGCGGCCAAGCTAAATATTTCACAGAGGCGGCAAGCCGTGAAGAATTATTGGAGTCGTTGGAGTGGGCAAGGCAGAAATCTTTGCCTGTTTTTATTTTGGGAGGCGGATCCAATATATTGGTTTCCGATAAAGGGTTTGATGGATTGGTTATAAAAATTTCCGGCATGCGTAACATGGAGTTCAAAGACGGTTTGGTGCGGGCGGATGCCGGTAGCGGTATGTCCCAGTTGGTCGCGTTTTCCGTAAGCCATAATTTATCCGGTATAGAATGGGCGATTGGCATTCCTGGTACTCTTGGCGGTTCTATCCGGGGGAATGCCGGATGTTTTGGAGGGGAAATAAAAGACGTGATAAAAAAAGTGGAAGTATTTGATGCAATGCGCGGCACGTTGGAAATAGACAATAAGGAATGCGGTTTTGCTTATCGCGAGTCTGTTTTCAAATATAATCCGCAATGGGTTATTGTGAGCGCGGAATTAAAGTTGTTGCTTGGTAAGTCTTCGGTGAGCGAGGCGCTTATAAAGCAATACAGCATGAAGCGCGTTTCTGCCCAGGATGTCGGAGCCAGGTGCGCGGGATGTGTATTCAAAAATGTGCCGTGGGACAGGGAGGGCATTAATAAAACGGAATTGTTGGAACGCTTCGCGGAATTAAATAAGTTCGCGGAAGTCCAAAATATTCCCGCGGGATTTTTATTGGATCAATGCGGGTTAAAGGGCGTGTCAGTGGGAGAAGCCGCGATATCGGAAAAACACGCCAATTATTTTATTAATAGGAAAAATGCTACGACGGACGATATGATGAAATTGATTGTTTTGGCCAAAAAACGCGTGCTGGATAAATACGGCATTTTGCTAGAAGAAGAGATTCAGAAAATAGGATTTGATTAATCTACCCCGCATCCAAAAATAATATTGCGCTGAATGTTTTGGCATCGTGCGCGCTATAAATCATTTTTTTTATTGATATGCGCAACATGATATTATTTTTGGTGCGGGGTTCGCAAAAATCATAGTCGTTGCGCTCCTTGATTTTTGGAAGTTATCCACAACTTTGGGATTTTTAATGTTTTTATTAATGCAAAATTATACGATAATAAGAGTAGAAGGTCAATCTTAAGAAATAACAAATACTTTGTGGTCGATGTTTGTTTACTATGTTTCTAAAATATTTTTACAATGAAAAAGAAGAAAGCCAAGAAAGTCGTGAAGCACGCTAAGAAACCGGCGAAGAAAGCAAAGAAGCGCCGTTAAAAATAAAATCCTCCGTTTTGAACGGAGGATTTTATTTTTAATTAATATGCTATATAATAATAGAATATGCTCGCGTGGCATTATAAAAATAATTCAAAATTATATTATGAGATCGCGCATAAAGTCTACCAATTTTAAACAAACGGAAGCTTCAAAAGCATTGGTGGAAGAAAAATTAGTTACCCCCATTGCTAAATTGTTGGAGGTTATGGATGAAAAAATGGATCTGATTTTGGAGGTGGAGGTTGCCAAGTCCACCAAGCACCATAAAGAGGGCAAGATTTGGTATTGCGAGGTCAATTTGGATATGCCGCATATGAGCACTGTGCTGCGCGCCAAGGATGTGGCTGAATCGCTGGAAGAGGCCGTTAATATAGTAAAGTCCAGGCTGGCGAATGAAATAAAAAAGTATAAGGGTAAGCCTAACAGTAAAACTAAAAAGGCGAGGCGCGCGGCGAAATACGACGTCTTATAAATCTGCCCTCAAGTTTTACGGTTGATTTAATGCGCAGTTTGGCTGCCCGAGTTGGGCGGTAAAATTTTTTTATGTCTATTTTTTCTAAAATTTTAGGAGATCCGAATGAAAAATTTATACGAGGGCTCTATCCGATAATAGGGCGTATTAATACTTTTGAATCGGAGATGGAAAAATTATCCGACAGCGATTTTTCCCGTAAGACCGCGGAATTCAAGCAACGGCTGGAGGCGGGGGAATCTTTGGACGATATTTTACCGGAGGCGTTCGCGATGGTCAGGGAAGCGGCGAAAAGAACGCTTCATCAGCGTCATTACGATGTGCAGTTGATAGGCGGCATAGTTTTGCATCAGGGGAAAATCGCGGAAATGAAAACCGGAGAAGGTAAAACCCTGGTAGCGACTCTGCCAGTTTATTTGAACGCGCTTTTAGGCAAGGGCGCGCATGTTGTGACGGTAAACGATTATCTTTCGCGGAGAGACGCGGTTTGGATGGGGCAGATTTATGGCGCGCTGGGGCTTTCCGTCGGTTGCATAAACAATAACGCGTCATATTTGTATGATAAAAACGCGAAGGCGGATGACACGACGCGCGACAAATTGGGAGGGTTTGAGGTGATCCATGAATTTTTAAAACCATGTTCCCGGCGCGAAGCGTACGCGGCGGACATAACCTACGGAACCAACAACGAATTCGGTTTTGATTATTTGCGTGACAATATGGCTTATTTGCCGGAACAGGTGTCTCAGCGAGGGCACGCTTTTGCCATAGTAGACGAAGTGGACTCTATATTGATTGACGAGGCGCGCACTCCGCTTATTATTTCCGCGCCAGACGAAGAATCCGGTGAATTGTACAGAATTTTTTCCGGCATTGCTCCTCGTTTGCAAAAAGACAAGGATTACAAGGTGGATGAAAAAATGCGCGCCGTTACTTTGAATGACGGGGGTATCGCCAAGGTGGAGCATATTTTGGGAGTGGACAATATTTACACTGAGAAAGGAATAAAATATGTCCATCATTTGGAGCAGGCGCTTCGCGCGCAGGCTCTTTTTGCGCGGGACAAGGATTATGTGGTGAAGGGCGGCGAAGTGATAATAGTGGATGAATTCACGGGACGGCTGATGCCTGGGCGCAGATGGTCCGATGGGTTGCATCAGGCGATTGAAGCGAAAGAGGGCGCGCAAGTTCAGCGTGAATCGCGAACCATGGCTTCCATCACTTTTCAGAATTATTTCAGGATGTACAAAAAATTGTCCGGCATGACGGGTACGGCTCTGACTTCCGCCGAAGAATTCCATAAGGTTTACAATTTGGAAGTGATGCTTATTCCTACCAATCAGCTCATTCAAAGAAAAGACGAATCCGATAAAATATTTCAGACTGAAGCCGGAAAGCTCCGCGCTGTGGCGGAACAAATTAAAAAATGCCGTGAAAAGCGCCAGCCTATTCTGGTAGGCACAGTTTCCATAGAAAAAAACGAGCGCTTATCGGAAGTGTTGCGGCACGAAGGCATTCCGCATGAATTGTTGAACGCCAAGAACCATGAACGGGAAGGGGCTATTATCGCGCAAGCTGGCAGTCCCGGAGCGGTCACGCTTGCCACAAACATGGCGGGGCGCGGTGTGGATATTATCTTGGGCGGCAATCCTCCTCTGGCGGAAAACGCGGAAGTCGTAAAAACGGCAGGCGGGTTGTTTGTATTGGGCACGGAGCGGCATGAGGCGAGGCGAATTGACAATCAGTTGCGTGGGCGCTCCGGCAGGCAGGGAGATCC
>JBBTRG010000006.1:61022-63816 GCA_038065295.1 Patescibacteria group bacterium | reverse complement strand
AGATCCGGGAGAGACGCAATTTTTTGTTTCTTTGGAGGATGACCTGATGCGCATATTTGGTTCGGATAAAATCAAAGCAATGATGGGCACTTTCGGCATGCCGGAAGACGAGCCCATACAGCATAAAATGATTTCCCGCGCGCTGGAGTCCGCGCAGGAAAAGATAGAAGGTTTTAATTTTGACGCGAGGAAGCACTTGCTGGAATACGACACGGTGATGAATAAGCAGCGTCAGTCTATATATAGAAGGCGGAATGATATTTTGTTCGGGGATGCCGCGCTGGCGGAGAATATGGCGCGTGAATTGGTGGAAGATGATTTGGATGATCTCGTGCATTTTCACGCGCAAGGCGATATTTTTGAATGGAACATAAAAGGAATATATGAAAATTTAAATGCGCGTTTTGGTGTAATGGGGGAGGTTTTGCAAAAATTGTTGGCGATTAGAGACGAGGAAAAATCCGCGGATGATGTAAAATCGGATTTGGTGGAGTATGTTTTGGGAGTTTGGCGGGAAGCGCTGGAGAGGAGAAAAATTGAATTGGGAGAGGCGGTATTTGGCGGGCTGGTGAAAACCATATTGCTTCAGGTGATTGATATGCTGTGGGTGGGACATTTGGAGGCGATGGAGTATATGCGCTCGTCCGTTGGACTTCGCGCTTACGGCCAGCATGATCCGTTGGTGGAATATAAAAATGAAGGAGTGAAAATGTTTCGTGAATTGGAAGCTGGTATCCGCGCACATCTGTCGCATTTGATACTTAAAGCCGCTCCGAGGCCGTTGATGCCAACATTAAAAATGGAGGAAGGCCGCGGTGAGGCTCCCATGAAAGAGAACGCTTCACAGGCTGGAGACAAGATAGGCCGCAATGACCCCTGTCCGTGCGGAGCGAAGAAGCCAGATGGAATTCCGATCAAGTACAAGCATTGTCATGGTAAATGATAAAATATTAAACGTAAGTAAGCGAAGTCCCCCACTTACGCAGTCGGTGGGGGACGGATCCGGCAAGAAATATAAACGCTGCCATTTGACAAAACAATAGTATGGATGTATATTGAAATTTGTTCTTTAATAGGATAATTTGTATACGCTTTGCCATAGCGAAAAGTGCCTTATTTTAAGACATTTCTTGCTATGGCAAAGCCAATAGGTGGCGGAGCCCGCTCATAGGAGCAGTAGCGTGGACAATCTCGCAACAACGTTCCCCGAGAACAATGTTGCACAACTAAAGGAGAAGTATCATGGCAGACACAGGGCGGATGCTCGACGTCGGGCAGGCAAACGAACTGAAGCTGGCATTTCGGCGTGCTGGTTATACCAATGCCGAAATCAAGAAGCTGAGCGAGGGTGATTTGCTCGCAGACTTGCTTCCGCTCATTCGAGCATACGGCAAGCCAATGGTCGCAATGTCGCAACATCTCATCGACTGCGACGCGGTTCCAATGATCCCGAAAGGTCTGCACATTGAGGAGAAAGACCAGCTTGCTGGTCGGGTGCGTGGACAGATCACTTTCGACCCTACCAAAATCACGCTTTACCTGTCCGAGAAGCAGCAAAACGGCAGAATCATCGAAGGTCATAAGTTTCTGAAGGAGTTGGCAAACAAAGCGGTCTATACTGCCAATGTCCTCGACTACCTGCTCGCGCATCAAGAACTGATTCCCGAAAGCTGGAAGGATAAGGCGGTTTTCTTCTTCGGTACCGTCTACCGCGACTTGGACGGCGGCCTCTATGTGCGTTACCTCGTCTGGGACGGCAAGCAGTGGTACTCGGACTACGGCTGGCTCGACGACGGATGGAGCAGCAACGGTCCTGCGGCTTTGCACGCAAGTGTTTAGTTCTTTGGACTTTGATTTTTGGATTTTTTGATCCTTTGGACTTGGTCCTTTGAATTTTCCTCCGTGCTCTGGCTGCCAACTGGTGGTCTTGGCACGGAGGATTTTTTATTTGGAACAATATGGTATTATCAAATCGGTAGTAGGTGCATATGCGGGAGATTACGGTTTCCCGCTACCGAATCCAGTATCCATACATCGAGAGTATCTCCGATTACGGTTTGAGATAGAGTGGTGTATGCAGAAACTTCATTAAAAAATGAAAATACTTGGTATAGAGTGCTAGGGCATTTAATATGCCAAATACGATTCAACCCTGAGAATACTCAAAGGGTGGTGGCACAGGCGGCATTCTATTCGCAAACCGCAACTTGAACGGCAACCTCTATGTGCGTTACCTCAACTGGAACGGCAAACAGTGGTACTCGAACTACAACTGGCTCGACAACGAATGGAACAGCAACAATCCTGCGGCTTTGCACGCAGTTCATTTTATTTCTCTCCTGCTTTTGTGGGAGAGTTTTTCTTGCCCTGATCTTGTTGAAGGATTTTTATCAGCTGCCCGCTCCAACCACCGAGCATTTTTCCTATCTCCTCAATTTTGACCGATAAAGCAATATACTGTTTGTTATCAATCGATTTTGTTTCCCACAAAACCATTAACAATATTTTCAGTGTATCTGTTTTTCGTATCGCAAGACGCACATACGGGTGTTTTTCTTCACGAGATAAAAAACTTGCAATGGAGATGGCTTCAATAATTTCCACGCACAACGTGTCAATTCGTTGACCTAAAGAATGTCTGTGCAATTTTGGCAGGATTTGATAATATCCATACCAAACAAGATACGCCTCTTTCACCTTCTGCAACAAAGGCAAGATCCGTGGGGGGGGGGGCGTTATTGGAAGTTTTTTTATTAAAATTATGGCTTTTTAAACAAATTTAACCACATAGGAA
>JBBTRG010000006.1:55489-61012 GCA_038065295.1 Patescibacteria group bacterium | reverse complement strand
TTTATGAAAATTCAACTCACTCATACTTTTGAAGATATCGTATCACTCGAAAACTTGCTAGATGCATGGAGGGAATTTGTTGTTGGCAAAAAAGGACGCAAAGATGTGCAAGAGTTTCAGCGAAATCTAATGCAAAATATTATTGCACTTCATCAAGACCTTACAACAAAAACATACCATCATTTACCCTACGAAGCTTTCAATATCTCTGACCCTAAACCAAGAAGCATACACAAAGCAAGCGTACGAGACCGACTCTTGCATCATGCTATCTACCGAAAACTGTACCTGTTTTTCAACAACACCTTTATTGCCGATTCGTATTCGTGTCGGTTGAACAAAGGCACTTATAAGGCACTCGATCGGTTCCTAGCGTTTGCATACCAATGTTCAAAGAACCATACTAAAACAAGTTGGGTTCTGAAAGGCGACATAAAGAAGTTCTTTGCTTCTATTGACCAAGATATTCTCATCAAAATCGTTAAGGATTATATATCCGATAAAAACATTGTTTGGCTTATATCCAATATTGTGGAGAGTTTTCATTCAATAAAAGAAAAAGTCGGATTGCCATTAGGAAATCTTACATCACAGCTACTTGTTAATATATACATGAACAAGTTTGACCAATTCGTAAAACACACACTCAAGGTAAAATACTATATTCGCTATGCGGACGATTTTGTTATTCTATCACAAGATAAAAAGTGTATTTTAAGCCTACTTCCTAAAATAAATGACTTTTTATGGAATGAGCTTCGTTTACAATTACATCCTGATAAAGTATCTATACGAACTTTCGCATCGGGCATTGATTTTCTTGGATGGGCGCATTTCCCCAACCATCGAGTTTTACGAACTACAACGAAGCATCGTATGATGAAGAGGCTGATGTATAAGAAATCAGAACAAACAATCCAATCATATTTAGGGCTACTAGATCATGGCAATACGCATAAAATACGGGAGCAAATTATTACGAATCAATAGTTTCCCATTCGTATCGCATATCAAAAAGTGTCATGTGGAGGCGTAGGCAAAAGAAAAAAGCCGCCTTATTTGGCGGCTGGAATTTTTTTTCAGGATTTTTTGAAATACTCGTCAGTGATTTTTTTGAGCACTTTTGGCCTATGCGCTTCCATAATCATTAACATGGCCACAAGCTCCGCCTGATTTTCTATCATGGTATTCAGAAAAATTTCGTCCATTTCTGCGTCAGGAACACCGTATTCTTCGGTTTTTTTGGCCGCTTCTACCGCTTGTTCAACCGTATATTTCTTAGACATTTTATCCTCTTTTGGCGCGCAAATTTAAAGAGCCGTTGTTTACAAAATATTCTATCATATTTTTTTGTATAAGTCTATAAGCGCCGATTATGCTTGGTGTGTTTTATTTGTGCCTTTTTTCGCTATGCCGTTTTGTTAAAATTAGGATAAGCGTGGCGACATGCTTAATTTATGAATGAAAACCGTGTTTTGATTAATTTGCCGGCCGGAATTTTGGGATTGACGCGTCAGGAGGCGGCGCGGCGGCTGAAACATTACGGGCCAAATGAGCTCGCGGAAAAAAAACAGCTTTCGTTGGTTATATCTTTTTTATTGAAGTTCGTCAATCCGCTGATTTTTATTTTGATTGCCGCGGCTTTGATTTCCGCGATGCTGGGCGAATTGTTGAACCCCGCCATCATCATAACCGTAGTTGTCATAAGTGTTACATTGGACTTTATAAATACTTATAAATCAGAGAAAGCGGCTGAAGCCCTGAAAGAGCGCGTGAAAATTACCGCTACGGTCATAAGGGACGGGCGAGAGCATGAATTGCCGCTTTCGCATATAGTTCCCGGAGATATTATTTTTCTTTCTCCCGGGGATTTAGTCCCGGCTGATGGGAAAATTATTCAGGAAAAAGATTTTTTCGTAGACGAGTCTTCGTTGACCGGTGAATCTTTTCCGGTGGAAAAGGGAGTCGGAACGGAAGTTTTCATGGGAAGCAGCGCGGTGACGGGCGATGCCTTTATGTCCGTTTCCGTAACCGGTAAAAATACCAAATTTGGAAAAATTGCCGAGGCTTTATCCAAAAAAGAAGAACCCACGGATTTTGATCGCGGCATGAAAGATTTCAGCGTCCTGATAATGAAAATAACTTTTTTGCTGGTTATTTTCGTGTTTTTGACGAACGCGCTGTGGCGGCATGAGGTGTTGGAATCTTTTCTTTTCGCAGCGGCATTGGCCGTGGGGCTGACACCCGAACTTTTACCGATGATTATTGCTTTGAATTTATCACGCGGATCGCTTGCCATGTCCAGGCATGGAGTTATCGTAAAAAAATTATCCGCCATACAAAATTTCGGGAGCATGGACGTTTTGTGCACGGATAAAACCGGCACTTTGACTGAAAATAAAATTGCTTTGGTGAAATATGTGGACGGGCTTGGACGCGCGGCGGAAGAAGTATTTTTTTACGCTTATTTAAACAGCCAACATCAGAGCGGGTATGCTAATCCGCTTGATGCGGCGGTAATCAAGCATAAGTCCGCGGATATTTCCGCGTATAAAAAAATAGATGAAATTCCGTTTGATTACGCGAGAAAACGGAATACGGTCATAGTGGAGCGGGATAACGAACATCTGCTGATTGCCAAAGGAGCTCCGGAGGAATTGTTGGGCGTTTGTAGCGTTTATGGAAAGGAAGAAAAGAGGCTGGATGGTGGCGCGCTGGTCAAAATCCATAAAGAATACGATGAGTTGAGCCATGAAGGATTCCGGGTACTCGGAGTGGCGATTAAAAAAAGTCAAAAGAAAAAGCAAGTTTATTCGCACGATGAGGAGTGCGACATGGTCTTTTGCGGTTTTATGGCGTTTTTGGATCCGCCCAAGGCTACAGCCGCGGAAACTCTGAAACTGTTGGAAAAATACGGTATAGAAATTAAAGTTATCACCGGAGATAACGCGCTGGTGAGCCAGAAAGTCGCCCGCGATATTAATTTGCCGGTTAAAGGAGTTTTGATGGGTTTGGAAATGGAGCGATTAAATGATTATGAATTGAGCGCGCAGGTGGAAAAGACCACCATATTCGCGCGTATTTCGCCGGATCAAAAAACGCGGATTATACGGCTGCTTCAAAAAAATAATCATGTGGTGGGATTTTTGGGTGACGGCATAAACGATGCGCCGTCGCTCAAAGCGGCTGATGTTGGGATTTCGGTAAACAATGCGGTTGATGTCGCCAAAGAGTCGGCGGATTTGATATTAGTACAAAAAAGTTTGCGTGAATTGGTGGATGGCGTGATTTCCGGACGGACTACTTTCGCCAACACCATGAAATACCTAATGATGACTTTGAGTTCCAATTTTGGAAATATGTTTTCCATGGCGGCAGCTTCCGTTTTCATACCGTTTTTGCCGATGCTACCCGTGCAAATTCTTTTGAATAACTTGCTGTATGACGGTTCGCAATTTACCATTCCGCTGGATCGTGTTGATGGCGAAGATGTGTTGCGGCCAAAAAAATGGGACATGCGTTTTATCAAGCGGTTTATGCTGATTTTTGGTCCCGCCAGTTCGTTTTTTGATTTTATTACTTTTATAGTTCTGTTTTACGGGTTTCGTTTAATCAATGGCGGTTTTCAGACCGGATGGTTTTTGGAATCTATTGCCACGCAGATATTCGTTATTTATATAATACGCACTAAAAAATTGCCGTTTTTGGAAAGCCGACCGAGCTTCATTTTGATTTTAAGCACCGTGTCGGCGGTTATAGCGGCGTGGGTACTTAGTTGGAGTTCACTTGGAAACATTTTTGGGTTAGTCAGTTTGCCTGCCGCTCCGCTGTTGTCCATAGCGGCGATCACGGCTGTTTATCTGATTGTCGTGGAAATTATAAAGCGTTGGTTTTATAGAAAATACGCCATCGTGTAACGGATTTGGATTATGAGGTAATATATATTTATGGCATTGAAACAAAATAAAAATGAAGAAGAGGTGAATCGTTTGCGGGATGATCTTTGGTCTGTGGTGTCGCATAAATTACGTACCCCACTTTCCGGAGCTAAATGGCTGGTTGAAACCATGCAGAATGAAACCCCCGGCATTTTAAATGAGAAGCAGAAAGCATATATGGATGACATACATAAAACCATAGATCAGGCTGTGGCGCTTGTTTTTGATTTGTCCCACATGGTGCGTTTTTTGGGAGGAATGGCGCCGATTAAAAAGGAACCCGTTATGATAGCCGAATTTTTTGACAATCTTTTATCCGAAGCAAAAATAGTCGCCGCAAAATATAAAGTAGCGTTGCAAAATGGCCTGCAGGACGGGGCGTTAAAAATTGAAACCGATTCAGAAATTTTAAAGATTATTTTGCGGGGCATGTTGGATAATGCCATAGAATATTCTTTACTCGACAAAGAAGTCCGGCTGGATGCCAAAAAAGACGCCGATGCCATAATATTTTCCGTAAAAGATTTAGGTGTCGGGATTCCCAAGAACGAACAGGATCAGATTTTTCAACGTTTTTTCCGCGCCTCTAACGCCAAAAAACAAAAATCAAATGGCACTGGGTTGGATTTGTATGTTATGAAGTCGCTGGCGGAAAAAATTGGTGGTAAGATTTATTTTGAGTCGGAAGAGGGCAAGGGCTCGGTATTTTATCTGTCCATTTCCGCGGTTTAAGTTTTGCGTTAACAATGGCTGGCTTCGGGCATATACTAAATTAGTGATTTAATTTAAATTTTATGAGCCGCATATTAATTGTTGAAGACGAGGACTTTTTAAGGCAGGTGATGGAGGACAATTTTATATCCGCCGGTTATGCCGTTGATTTGGCTACTGACGGAGAAGAGGCGATGGAGCAAATTTCTCACAAGAAACCAGACCTGATTCTTTTAGACCTACTTTTGCCAAAAAAGGATGGCTTTTACGTTCTGGAAGAAGTAAAAAAGAGTTCGGAATGGGGTCTTATCCCTATTATTGTGCTGTCCAATTTGGGTCAGGATACGGAAATTAAAAAAGCTCTTGAGATGGGAGCTAATGATTATTTTGTGAAGTCCCAGCATCCCATCCAGGAGGTGGTGGAGCGTGTTAAAGATTTCCTGGAGGGACGTTCGGCTGCTAAAAAACGCGTTTAACGCATTTATGCGGCGATATTTATTTTTAGCGTTATGGATTTGGTTTTTGTTGCCGGTTTTTCCGATCGTGGCCGCCAAGCCGCCTACGGAAGCGGTAAAATTTGTAATTTTGCGTCCTGCTGACGGCGTGATCACCATACCGATTACCGTAACTATTCAGGCGGAAACCTCCAATAATAAAGTGGACGCGACTTATCAGGGCGATGTTACGCTTGCGGTGAGCGGGTCGGCTACGGGCGGCGGGTTGGTGGATATAATAAATGGAGTTGGAGCCATCACTTTAACCGATGCGGTGGCGGAAACCGTAACTTTGTCACTGGTGGACACGGAAGGAACAGGCCTGGACGCCAGCTCTACACACGATCTGATTTTTATTTTTGCCGACGGAGCGGCGCTTT
>JBBTRG010000006.1:0-55479 GCA_038065295.1 Patescibacteria group bacterium | reverse complement strand
CTTTTGCATCAGACGAATTTTTGGTTTCGCGATGATGACGGAACGGAGGTATCCGCGAGCGGTTTAGGCATACGTAACGCGGCGCCCGATGTAAATGTCACCGATGTGCCGCGCGGATCGGTTTTCCGGCTACGCATAGGTTTTGACGCAACGGCCGACAACAGTTTGGTGGATGCGCTTTTGGAATTTAAGGAGGGCGAGGGATGCGACAACGGAATTTGGTCGTCGGTCGCTTCTACGAGCGGATCCGTAATGTTGCAGGATACTTTGCATTTTCATGATGGAGACGTGACCACTAAACAGATTGTTTCCGGACCGTTTGTTGCCGGAAGCATTTTGAATGCCAGCAATCCCGCCACTCGGCTGTATTTGCCAAAAAACAAATCCATGGAATTAGAATGGTCTTTGAGGTTGCCGAATGATGCTGCATTTCTACAGAGATATAGTTTTCGGGTGACCAAAAATGGCACGGTATTCAGTACTTACGACAGATGTCCGCTTTTGGTGGTGGAGTCGCCACCTAGTTCCGGCGCACAACAACCTACTTTGATCTTGTTTTCTGGACGATCTTATCCGCAAAGCTCTTTGGAGGTTTTGAGGAAAAGCAGGGTGGATGAAGTTTATCGCAATGTTCCGGATGTATTATACGCATTTTCAGAGGAAGGCGATTTTCAGGCGCGGTTTTCCGCGCTTTTGGGAGGGGAATATTTTTTCGCTTTGCGTGCAAAAGACACAGATGGTCGCAAGACCGGAATCTGGCCGTTTACGGTGAATCTGCTGGAGAACAATCAACTGGTGGCGGAAAATCTTTTCGTGCCCCCTACTATGGGTTTTTTGCGCACTGCGGTGCGCAAAGGCGACGTTTTGACCGTATTGGGATATGCCGCGCCTGAAAGCGCGGTGGAGTTTGAATTGGACGGTTGGCCGGTGAATGCCGCGGCGCAGGCGGATGCGTCGGGATTTTATAAAATTTTGATACCCACTGCGGATTTGGAGTTTGGCGCGCATGTCATGCAGGCGAGGCAGAAAGACGCCGGCGGCGTGATAAGCGACTTTTCCACACGGCAGACTTTTACGGTGTCGCAATTATTTTTTCCCAAGGCGGATTTGAATAATAATGGTATAATAAATATAAACGATTGGAGCATATTTTTAGCGCGCTGGAGAGCGCGCGGGAAAGAAATGGATATGAGCATTGATCTAAACGATGACGGTAAAATCAATCTGTCGGATTTTAGTATTTTTATGAAAACCATCAAAAAATGAAACAGCGTTTATCTCGGACTCATTTTTTGCCGATATTATTTGCGTCCGTGATCTGGCTGGCATCTTTTGATAATGCATCGGCCGCCACTTTTTATATGGTGTCTGATAAAGATTCCGCGGTTATTGGCGACACTTTGAAGGTGTCTCTAAAAATGGACAGCGAAGGCGCGGGTATAAATGCGGCTCAGGCGGTATTACAATTTCCCAAGGATATTTTAGAGGCGACCGGCATTTCTAAGGATGGCTCGGTTTTTAATTTTTGGCTGGAAGAGCCGTCTTTTTCCAATGATGGCGGATCAGTTACTTTTATAGGCGGTTCAAGTTCTGGAATTGCTGGCAAATCTCTCCATGTGGTGGATGTGAGTTTTCGCGTCAAAGGTGCTGGCAGGGCAACTTTTGTATTTACGGATGGCGCGATTACGGCAAGCGATGGCAGCGGCACCAATGTGCTCTCGGTTATGAGAGGACTTGAGGTTGAGAGCGTTTCCCGACAGGAATTGGTGCCGACGACTCCGCAGATTGTGCGTTCGGCTGTTCCGTCGGCGAGATTGCCGGCCAAAGCGATTATTGCGATCCCGTCTTACCCCGATCCTGCGCAATGGTATAATAATGTTTCTAATTTTTTGGTAAGCTGGGACTTATCTGCCGATGTGTCGGATGTCAGCACGGCGCTAAACCGCAATATTTCTTATTCAGCGGTTAAATCCGAAGGACTTTTTGACAGTAAGATTTTTCCGGCTATCACGCAGGACGGCGTCTGGTATGTGCACGCGCAGTTTAAAAATAATATTGGCTGGGGTCCGGTCGCCAATTATCGCATTGCCATTGATACGGAGCCGCCGCTTCCTTTTGAAATAAAAGCATTGGAAGGAGAAACCACTGATAATCCTGCTCCGATACTTGAATTCCATACGCATGACACACTTTCCGATTTGAAAGAATACCAGGTGCGCATAGGCGATGGCGATTTGATTGTAATTCCGGCAAAAGATTTTTCCGGAATATTCACATTGCCGTTGCAGACGCCCGGCGTTCGCAATGTGGCAGTCAAGGCGATTGACCTGGCGGATAATGGCATTGGGGACGATATTGTGTTGGACATTCTTCCTATCTCATCGCCTGTCATTACTTTTGTTACGACAGAACTTTTTTTGGAAGAAGCGCGCGGATTGACCGTCAAGGGTACCGCTTTGCCAAACATAAACATTTTGTTGCAGGTGCGGCAGACATTAGACGGTAAGGGTGAAGTCGCCGCGAAAGGAGCCGCGCAGGCAGACGACAAGGGCAATTGGGAATTTACTTTTGACGAGCCGTTGAGAAATGGAAATTATGTAGTTTTGGTGCATAGTCAGGACGCGCGCGGCGCTTTAAGTTTGGAGATCGCATCATCCGAGATACAAGTAAAATCAAAACCCATAATTCAGATTGGAATATTTCAGTTGGGCAGGGGAGGAGCGCTTATTTTGCTTGTGATTATAATATTCGCGGGTTTTGGCGGCGGAGTTTGGTTTTATAAAAACAGGCAGAAAAAAATTGCTTTGCGTACTCTTGCCGCCGAGAATGATTTGGCCAAAGTTTTTAAGATGATTAGCGATGATGTAGATAAATTGGCAAAGTTTTATCAGACGGACAATCCGGCCAATATAAAATTTATGCTTGATAAATTGCAGGAAAATACGAAAAAAATGGAAGGGTATTTAAAGGCGGGAATTGATAGGATAAAAGATTTGTTTTAAAAGAAATTAAAGACGAGTCAGTCAATAAAAAAACTCCGGACATTTAGTCCGGAGTTTTATGTTTATACGCGCGGTGGTATTAAAAAATACAGCACAAGCGCGGTTATTCCTCCAATTGGCGGGGCTATCATTGCCGCATGAGGCAGTTTTGCGTGCGTTAGCATGATGGGTATGGCTGTATAAATAGCGGCATACAATATCACCATTTGGCATAATATAGGAAATTTATTCAAGGTTGCCATATATGCCACGGGCAGTAATCCGCTTATCACAATCATCCAAAAAGTAACTTGTTCCATATTTCACGCGATCCTTATTTTATTGATAAGTTCCATGCCTCGTTCTTTGATGCCTACCGATATGGAATAGTGTTTAAATATAGCTTCAAAAATTTGTAAGCCTTCTTTGGCAATTTCACCGTTGCCATTCACCCATTGCCATGGCTGGCAGGAATAAAGAGCTTGGTCTATAAGGTTTTCCAGCTCTTTATTATCAGTAGTTCCCAATACGCTCAAGGTATAGTTGGCCAAATTCCACCAGATGGTATGGAATTTGTGTTGCGGGTTGAGCCATAGCGGCCATGCTATGCCGTTTGAGTAATCTGCGCTTGAAGTTGACCAGCTGCCGTCCGGAATGAAAACATTCTCAATGGCCGGAAAAGATGATATGAGCTCTTCCGGAGTAGCCAACTGAAAGCGTTCGTCATACACGGCTGTTTGCAAAAATGGCGTAAGGAAATTCCGTATTCTGTCTTGCGGTGGGTTGGGCTTCCGGTCGTGATGTCCGAAAGTCTCCCAGTCCATCCAGAGCACGATATACGCCGGCTGCGAACTTCCCGTCCACATTCGGTATCCGTAATGCAGGGCGTTCAGAAAATTTCTTCCGTCTTGAATGTCGCTGTAAGCGGCAATCTTGTGCCAGTTGTGGCTCATCAAGAATACATGCACGCCGGATTTTTTGATGATCTTGTTGTACGGCGGGCTTTGGCGGTGGTATGTGCAGAAAGCGGTGTCATCCACTACCATCCAAGATGTTCCGACCGACTTTACCGGTTCTATAATCCGTTCGGAGAATGCCATTTCCGGAGGGAATAATCCTGTTATTTTTTTGGCGTCTACGCCTAAAAATTTTTCATATCCCGCGACATTTTTGGAAAGCTGTCTTTGGATATAATAGTCCGGTACCAGCGGTAAAAGCGGATGGTATGCCGCTGTGTTCACCAGATGGAGTTTGCCAGATGCCACGCATTGTTTGAACAATGAAATAGTTTCCTGGCATCCCAGTTTTTCCAATTGTTCCAATAGGCTCAACGCTATGTCCGCGCAGATAACTGCGCCTTCCGGAGCCCGCATGAGTGCTTGAGCCACTTGGGCATAAGATTCTTCATTGATTTGTTTTGTGATGTTTGGCCGTTGCGTGGGCGGCTGATACGCGTGCAGTCCCAATACGATATAGATAACATTTTTTACTTTGTTCATTTTCATGAAGCACCTCCTTTTCAGCGCATTATTTTGGCATTGTCAAAGATACTTTTGATGCCATTTTAATATACAAAATAAATTTCGGCAATGGCAGCCGGTTTCGGTTATTTATTTAAGCAAAAATAAAAAAGCGGACTATTTGTAAGTCCGCCTTTTTGCCGTTATTTATTGGCGAGTTATCGGCGAGTGTCCAGGTCGTCCAGTGTTCTGATGGGCGCGTGCGGCTCGGACACTCTTTCAGATTCGCGGCGGTGCAATTGCACTCCGTAAATGATTTTCGCCACAAAGAGTCCCAGCGCGAACGCTATAAGGGCGATGGCCGTGGTTGTCATGATCATTCTCCTAATATGGTTGTTAATGGCCTACTGTTAAATTCTCTTATATTATATTATTTATTTAATAAAAAGTCAATAGGCGGGGGAAATAAGCATAAATATGGCTGGTTTTTAGCTGTTTAGCGTATTATATTTAGTAATAAGCATTATTTTATAAAAAAATGTCTGATTTAACGGAAAGTTTAAAACAAATTGTCCGGGGTGAGGTGGAAGAGGACGCTTCTATATTAAAGCCGTATAGCCGCGATGCGAGCTTGTTTGAAGTGAAGCCGTGTTTGGTGATTTTTCCCAAAGATTCCGAGGATATCGGTAATCTCGTTAAATTTATAAACAATCATCCGGCAGAAAAATTATCTCTCACTTGCCGCGCGGGCGGAAGCGGCATGGACGGCGGCGCTTTGTCCGAATCCATAGTTTTGGATTTTACACGGCACATGAATCGCATCAAAGAAATAAATGATGACTTTGCCGTAGTGGAGCCCGGAGTTTTTTATCGCGATTTTGAAAAGGAAACTTTGAAAAGAGGGCGGTTGATGCCTTCGTATCCGGCTTCCAAGGATTTATGCGCCGTAGGTGGCATGGTGGGCAATAATGCGGGCGGAGAAAAAAGTCTAGTTTATGGCAAGACGGAAAAATATGTGATGGAATTGAAGGCGGTTTTGGCTGACGGCAAAGAGTATATTTTGAAGCCGCTTTCCAAAGATGGGCTGGAAGCTAAAATGCGCCAGGGAGATTACGAGGGTGAGGCGTATCGGCGCATATTTAAACTTATAAATGACAATTACGAAAAATTAGAGAATGCCCGCCCCAAAGTTTCTAAGAATTCCGCCGGCTATTATCTTTGGAATGTCTGGGACAAAAAATTATTTGATTTGACGCGACTTTTTACGGGATCGCAAGGGACGCTCGGTATTATCACGGAAATTAAATTTCGCCTGGTTAAGCCTAAAGAACATTCGGCGCTTTTGGTGGTTTTTTTGAAAGATTTGAAGCCTTTGACGGAGATGGTCGGGCGCGTATTGAAGCACAATCCGGAAAGCCTGGAATCTTTTGACGATCACACTTTGGCCATAGCATTACGATATTTCTGGGGATTCGTAAAATTGATGGGATTGAATATCGTGTCATTGGGTTTGCAGTTTTGGCCGGAATTTAAAATGCTTATTTTCGGTGGATTGCCGAAACTCATTGTTTTGGTTGAGTTTACGGGTGACTCCGGGGAGGAGGTGGTGTCGCGCGCAGAAGCGGCGGAAAAGGAGTTACGCGATTTGGGCATAAAAATGAGCATTGCCAAACGGCCTCAAGAAATAGCCAAATATTTCACAATCAGACACGAGAGCTTTAATTTGCTTCGTCATCATATAAAAGGCAAGCGTACCGCGCCCTTTATTGACGATTTCATAGTACGGCCGGAGTATTTGCCGGAATTTTTTCCCAAGCTGGATCTAGTTTTGAAAGAATATCCCGGTCTGATTTATACCATTGCCGGGCATGTCGGAGACGGGAATTTTCATATTATTCCGCTTATGGATTTGAGCAAAAAAGAAAACCGCGACATTATTCCTGAATTGTCAAAAAAAGTTTACAAATTGGTGTTGGAATACGGTGGATCCATTACCGCGGAACACAACGATGGCCTCATTCGCACGCCTTTTTTAGAAGATATGTATGGCAAAGAAATCTGCGGATTGTTCGCGGAGACCAAGCGGATTTTTGATTTCAACAATGTTTTCAATCCGCGCAAGAAAGTGGGCGGCGACCTCAATTTCGCGATGCAACATCTAGCGGAGGAAAATTGAGTTGATGGGATTTATTTTTGGCAGGTTTTGGGATAAGATTAGCTTAACTTATGCCGTCTTATAGCATTACAACCGAACAATTCAAGGGTCCTGTTGATCTTTTGCTCAATTTAATAGAAGAGCACAAATTTTCTATCAATGAAATTTCTTTGGCCGCAGTTGCCAACCAGTATTTGGATTATGTAAAAGCCCTGCCGGAGTTGCCGCGGGCCGAAGCCGCTTCTTTTTTGATCGTGGCGTCAACGCTTTTGCTTATCAAGTCAAAATCGCTTTTGCCGTCTTTGGCATTAACGGGAGAAGAAGAACAATCCATTGGCGATTTGGAGCGGAGACTCAAACTTTATCGGCGTTTTAAGGAATTGTCTGTCCATGTGCAGTCGTTGTATGGTAAAAATATCCTATACGGTAGAGAGGCGTTTTCCGGAGTTAGCGTGGGTTTTGTTGAGCCGAAAGAGGTTGATGTGAAGACGCTTTATGCGGCGCTCGGCGGTTTGATAAAAATTTTGCCGTTAGCGAAGGATATTCCTGAAAAAACGGTCGCTAGCGTCATAAAATTGGAAGACAAAATAAATGAACTTTGCGAGCGGGTGGCGGTCGCGGTTAAAACTTCTTTTCGTGAGCTGTCCCGCGGCGGTGATAAAATGACTTTGATAGTAAGTTTTTTGGCTTTGCTTGAATTGGTGAAAAGGGGTGTCGTGGATGCCAAACAGGAGGGCAGTTTTTCGGATATAGAAGTGTTAAAATCTTAAATTAAAATGAATGCCGATTTATCAAATATCATAGAGGCGATGCTTTTTGTCCATGGCGAATCCATGAAAATTTCGCGTTTGGCAAAACTGGCTAACAAAAATGAAAGCGAAGTTTCGGAAGCGTTGGAAGAGTTGAGCTCGCGGCTGGATGGGAGGGGATTGCGGTTGGTCAGAAAAGAAGATGAAGTTATGTTGTCCACCGCGCCTGAAACATCGCCTTTTGTGGAAGATTTGGTGAAGGAAGAATTCAGCGGTAAGCTGACGCGGGCAACCTTGGAAACGCTTGCTATTGTGGCTTATCACGGGCCGATGTCACGGCCGGATATTGATTTTATCAGGGGAGTAAATTCGTCTTTTACTTTGAGGAATTTATTGGTGAGTGGTCTAGTGGAGCGGGAGATTAATCCCAAAGATAAGAGGACTTTCATATATAATTTATCTATGAAATTCTTGCAATATTTGGGCATTCCGCGCCTTGATAGCTTGCCGGAATATAATGAATTCAGGAACACTTTGTCGGAATTTTTAAAACAGAATAATCAGGAAGAACAATGAAGTCGCGTCCAGTTTTGTACAGTTTTATATTGTTTTTGTTGATTTGGAATATGCTTTTGCCGGAGCGAAGCGCGTCACAGCTGGCGGGAGTGAGCGTTCCGGCTGATGATAAGCCTGCGGCAGTTGATCCTTTTCAAAATATGGATCTGGAGGCTCGCGCGTATTTGGTTTTTGATTTTGCCGATAATTTGGTGATAGTTTCCCGTAATGCTGAATTAAAGTGGCCGTTGGCAAGCTTGGCTAAACTTATGACGGCCGTGGTAGTTGAGGAGAATATTCCATCGGACAATATGGTTATCGTGTCTAGAAAGGCAATTTTAGAAATGGGAGACGACGGTTTTTTCGCGGGCGAGCGGTTTAAAAAAGACGCTCTTCGCGATATTATGATGCTTCAATCTTCCAATGATGCGGCGTACGCGTTGGCGGAGCATTTGGGCGTAGACCGTTTTGTGGCGCTTATGAACCAAAAAGCCGCAGATTTGGGGCTTAAAAATACCAGTTTCGCGAATCCAAACGGTTTGGATATTTTGGGGCAAGGGGCGGGCGCTTACGCGTCAGCCAGCGATTTTATGGTTTTAATGAAATACATTTTGGAGAAATATTCGGCAATTTTGGATGTTACGCGTTTACCGGAATTAAGTGTCGTGTCGGAGGATGGGCGTACGCATAAATTTACGAACACGGATCGCGTTGTAAATTATGTGCCGGAGCTCATCGGAGGCAAAACCGGATTTACCGATATTGCCGGAGGAAATTTGGCGATTGTAGCGGATGTCGGAGTGCATCATCCCATTGGCATGGCAGTATTCGGTTCTTCGGAGGAAGGCAGATTTTCCGATGTGTTAAAATTATATCAGGCGACCATGCTCTGGTTCCAACAAAAATGATTTTAAATGTTTTAAAAATTTTCGGGCTTGCGGCATTTGCCTTTTTTACGGGCATTTTTTTGACGCCCATTTTAACCCATTATCTTTATAAATATAAAATGTGGCGCAAGTCAGTGAGGACTCACGCGCCTGACGGAACGCTCACGCCCATTTTTTCCAAATTGCATGAAGCCAAAGAAGTTGGCGTTCCGCGTTTGGGCGGAATTTTGGTGTGGGGAGTTGCTTTAATAGTGATTAGTATTTTTTGGCTGCTGGCGTATGCGTTTTCCGGGGATTTGACGCAAAAGCTCAATTTTTTGAGTCGTTCCCAGACTTGGTTGCCACTTTTTACTTTGTTGGCAGGAGCTCTAGTTGGGCTGGCGGATGATGTTATGCAGATTATAGGACGCGGCAAATATGTCGCGGGGGGCATGAGGTTTTCTAGGCGTGTCGCGTTAATAACACTAATTGGGTTGGTTGGTGCATATTGGTTTTATTTTAAATTGGGAACGGATAGCGTGTTTGTGCCCTTTGTGGGGAGTTTGTACATTGGTTGGCTTTTTATCCCGTTTTTTATTTTGATAATGCTGGCAACCTGGAGCGGCGGCGTGATAGACGGATTGGATGGGTTGTCGGGCGGAGTTTTTGCCGCGATTTACGGGGCATACGCAGGGATCGCTTTCGCGCAAAATCAGATAGATTTGGCGGCGTTTTGCGGAGTGGTTATAGGTGCCACCCTTGCTTTTCTTTGGTTTAATATTCCACCGGCCCGATTTTATATGGGGGAGACCGGCATTATGGCGCTTACTACCACGCTTACGGTGGTGGCGTTTTTAACCGACGCGGTTTTGGTCTTGCCAATTATAGCGTTGCCATTGGTCTTGGCATCAGGCTCGGTAATTATCCAGCTTTTTTCCAAGAGATTTTTTGGGCGAAAAGTATTTTTAATCGCGCCTATTCATCATCATTTTGAGGCAAAGGGATGGCCTGCGCATAAGGTGACCATGCGTTTTTGGGTAATCGGTTTTGTTTTTGCTGCGGTGGGAATGATGATTGCGCTAATAGGCAGGGCATAGATTATAATTCTATTTGAGAAAGCGCTCCGTCATCAAGGATGTAGATGATTTTTTGGGATGGGAAAATTGTGAAATTAGGGTCTTTGCCTTTGTAGATTGGTTGCATGTTGCGTCCGCCCCGGCCATCCAGTTCAATGGCAAAAATTCCGTTGCCCGCCGCGAAAATTATGACATCGCGCCTGGATGGAAAAAAGTCCAGATTTTTTATTTTATTTTGCGCCTGCAAAATTATCTCTTTTCCGCTTTGCATATAATATGGAAGAGGCGAGCTTGTATTAATCCATTCCGCCAAGATTTCATTAGTATCGGTTTTCCATAGTTTGAGATTATGCCGCGGATCGTATTTTATGAATTGCGCCGGCATGTTAAGGGCTTTTTCATCAGCCATCAGATTTTCAGGTATTGCATCATAGGAGGCCTTAACTGTATTGGCGCTTGAATCAACTTCCGCTTTGATGGTTTTTTGTCCGCGCCGGACATAAACGACATTATCAGTGGAATACACGGAGCTGATTTTTTGCGTGGAAGATAATATTTGCGCGGTATCCGAGGAAAAATTAGTCAAGAATTCTCCGGAATGTGGCAGATAAAAAACTATCTTTCTTGTGCGGTTCTTAATTTCTTCAAAAATGAGAACATTATTTATGGGGGCGTAAATGGAGTCCAGCGGTCCGCGCAGCAAGGTTTTGCCTTGGGGTGATTGCGGTATCAAAAAGGCGCGTACTTCGGTGACTAATTGCTGTTCTACGGTCAGTTGTTTTTGCCATGGCCAATATCCTTCTTTGGCGACGAGAGCGGAGTATTTTGTCGGTTTTAAATTTTGGATGAATACGCCGCTTTGCAGAATATTGGTTTGTTTTTGAAAATCATTATTTAAAAATATTTCTGAACCGGAAGCCGGAGAATAAATATATATGCCTCCGGTTTTGGTAATATTCCAGCCATCCGACAAGCGATAACCTCCCGTGTATAACAAAATGAGCGGCGTAAGCATGAGGAACGCGAGGACGGACAAGATAAACCATATTTTTCTTTGTCGTTTATTCATAGACAGTTTACATATTATATTACCGTTTTATGCTTCGGCTTGTAAAGCCAAATAAAACTCATTAAGCTGATGATAAGAGGTAATTTTAAGCTATTATGAATTTTGTAGTGAAAGGTTTGGCGGGAAAACGTTTGCATGGAACGATACCGGTTTTTGGTTCAAAAAACGCGTGTCTTAAAGCTTTTGCCGCGGCGATTTTGACTTCCGATCCAGTGGTTATCAAAAATGCGCCGCTTATTGAAGACGTATTCCGCATGCGCGAACTTTTAACTTCGCTCGGAGCGGAGGTTGTAAATAACGGACGTGTTTTTCGTGTTGTCGCCAAGAACATAAAAGCGCGCGCGTTAGAAGACGGCATAGCGAAATCTTTGCGTGCGTCTATTGTTCTTGCCGGTCCTATGCTCGCGCGTTTCGGTGAAGTTGAATTTTCTTATCCCGGAGGATGCGTAATAGGCAAGCGGCCGATTGATTTATTTCTTGACGGTTTTAAAAAATTGGGCGCCAGCGTGATAAGCGACAAACAGGGCAATAGATTTAAGGTAAAAGCCAAGCGTTTGCGCGGAGCTAACATATGTTTTCGTCTGATGAGTGTCGGTGGTACGGAAACTTTGATGATGGCGGCGACTTTGGCCTTGGGACGCACTATTTTACATAACGCGGCACAGGAACCGGAGATTGTCGCGCTCGCCGATTTTTTGAATCAATGCGGCGCGCGCATAAATGGCGCTGGAACTAATACCATAATAATTGACGGGGTAAAAAGTCTTCACGGAGGTATTTTTGAAACGCCGCCTGACAGATTGGAGGCTGGCAGTTTTGCTATTATGGGCGCGCTCTTGGGCGACAAATTAAAAATTACCAATTGCGATCCCGCTCATATTCTTAGCGTGATTGAATATTTGGAATCTATGGGAGCAAATATTAAAAAAGGTGAGACTTGGCTTGAAGTGACGCGGGCGAAAAAACTGCAATCCGTTAATTTAAAAACTCACGAGTATCCCGGATTTCCGACTGATTTACAGGCGCCTTTTGCCGTGCTTTTGACGCAGGCATCAGGCACGAGCATGCTTTTTGAAACGGTGTTTGACGGCCGTTTGACTTATTTGAGCGACTTGAACAGGATGGGGGCTGATATAGTTCCATGCGATGCTCATCGGGCGGTTTTTCACGGTCCGCGTTCTTTGCGCGGGAGAGAGGTTGATGCTCCAGATTTGAGGGCCGGACTGGCTTTTATTTTCGCTTCACTTGTTGCCAAAGGCGAATCTATCATTCATAATGCTTATAATATTGATAGAGGATATGAAAAGATAGAAGACAGGCTTTCTGCCATTGGTGTCAATATAAAACGCGTTTAATTTATAAATATGGCGTCTATTTTTACGAAAAAATTAGGCATAGACCTTGGTACGGCGAATACCTTGGTTTTTATGCCCTCACGTGGCGTGATTTTGAATGAACCTTCGGTGGT
Source organism: Patescibacteria group bacterium (assembly GCA_038065295.1). Lineage (GTDB taxonomy): Bacteria > Patescibacteriota > Minisyncoccia > JACROR01 > JACROR01 > JACROR01. Next base: position 43,100 of record JBBTRG010000006.1, on the reverse strand, counting down.
AGCCGTGTCTGTTCCGGAAAATAAGATTATTGCCGTAGGGAGCGAGGCGCGCGTTATGATCGGTAAAACTCCCGATAATATTGTCGCGTATCGTCCGATGAAAGATGGTGCTATTGCGGATTATCGGGTTACGGAAGCGATGCTACGTTACTATATTAATAAGGCGCTTCCCCGATGGAATCTTTTTAAACCGGAAGTTATGATTTCGGTGCCAGCCGGAGTTACATCCAATGAAAGGCGTTCAGTGGTGGAGGCGGCGGTTAAGGCGGGCGCGCGTGCCGCTTATGTCATAAAAGAGCCGATACTCGCGGCTATTGGCGCGGGCATTCCTATTCATGAGCCCACGGGACATATGATCGTGGATATAGGAGGCGGAACGACCGATGTCGCGGTAATTTCTTTGGGCGGCATAGTGGTTTCAACTTCCGTGAAAGTAGCTGGCAATAAAATAGACCAGGCGATAATTGATTATGTTAAAAGAAATTTTAACTTGGCCATCGGTGATCGCACGGCAGAAGATATAAAAATCAACGTAGGTTCCGCTTTGGCGATGGGAGACGATATGAAGTATGAAATCAAGGGAAGGGATTTTTTGACGGGTTTGCCTAGAGCTATGGAGTTGACCACTTTTGAGGTGGTCAAGGCGATTGAGCCGCAATTGCAGGAAATCATCAAGGCTATAAAAACGGTTTTACAAGATACTCCTCCGGAGCTGGCTTCGGACATTATAGATAAAGGCATTATGATGAGCGGAGGGACTTCTTTATTGCGGAATTTGGATGAATTGGTATATCGCGCTACTGGAATTAGGGCTAATGTGGCGGAAGACGCGCTTTTGTGCGTTGCCCGTGGCACTGGAATCGCGCTGGAACATCTGGATGTTTATAAAAAAAGCATTATCTCTAAACGTTAATGTCGTTACCTTCGTTGCTTGCTTCTCATATAAAATCCGGCAGGCTGACGCATGGCTATTTGTTGACAGGATCATGGGATAAAGCGAGAGCCGTTGTATTGGAGGCGGCGAAAAGCGTTATTGCTGATTTTGACGCCACCATGGCACATGCAGATTTTTACGAATTAAGTGATATATTGTTTGGAATTGATGCCGCCAAGGATATAATAAAAAAAGCGAATTTAAAATCTCTTCATGGGGGGAATAAAGTATTTTTTTTGGATGCTGACGATCTCACGAGAGAGGCGGCTAACGCGCTTTTAAAGCTCCTGGAAGAAACATCGCCCGATAATCATTTCTTTATTCGCGCATCTTCGCCTGACAGAATCCTCCCTACTTTGCGATCTCGGCTTACGACTATTTGGCTGGCAAAGGATGACGATGTTTTTTTAACGGAGCATTTCAGCGAGTTTTCCAAAAAATCTTTTACGGATCAGATGTGTTATGTGCAGAAGGTCGCCGAAGATAAAGATCATAAAAGTGCCGATTTATTGTTGAATGCCTGCGAGGTTTATTATGAAAAATTGTTTCATAATTCAGAAACAGGAAAAAATTGGGACGCAATCGCGCGTAAATTAGACGGCGTGTCATACACGAGAGAATTGCTCGCGAGTCCGGCTGCTTATGCCAAGCCGGCTTTGGAATATTTAATAATCAATAATCTTTGATTGATACCAGATGAAGTATGCTTTTATAGTACTAATAGCTACCGTCGTATTTGCCGTTATCATAGGAATTTTTGGCATTATATTGGGCGGGCAGTCTTTGGCCGGCGGAGCGAACGCGGGCATTTTGGTTACGCGCGATAATGGGGCGACTTGGGATTTTTTGAAAGACTCATTTAAGTTTGAAGTGTCGGTTTTGAAAATGGACAATAACGGAACACGCCTTTTGGTGGGCACGAAGCATAACGGGCTTTGGATAAATAAGCCGGATGCTGGAGCGTGGGAACGGCTCGGTTCTGAAAAATTAAGCATTGCTCAGGTTTTAGACGCGGCTTGGTTGCCTGCCAATACGGTAGGCAGGCCTGCCAACGCGGCAGACAAGTCTGCCAACGCGGTGGGCGGGTCCACCAATTCTTTGCTTGCCGCGGTATTTAATGATCAGCGCGGACGAGTGGAGAGATTGAGCGGTTCTTCGGAAGCCGAACTTTATTTCACGCCTCTTGCCAACTATGCGGTTTTTGGCGTGGCGGCACATCCTATTCATTCAAATATATTATGGATTGTGTCTTCAGACGGAGGGTTTTATGAGAGTTCTGACGGGGGCAGTTCTTGGCGGACGGTTTATCGTTTTAAGGAGGGGTTGCTTCGTTTGGTTAGCAATCCGGTGATGCCCGGAAATTTGTGGGTAGTGACATCCAAAGGCAATTTATACATTACTTATGATTCGGGAAGGTCTTGGCGTGATTTATCCGGCGGATTGAATAAACTTTATAACGCGAGCAAAATTGAATCTTTGATTTTTGATAATCAGAGCGGTGTTTTGTATTTAGGTTCAAATTACGGCTTGTCCAGGTCTTATGATCGCGGAGAATCTTGGCAAAATGTTCCTATCGCCTTACCTCCCGAGGCGTTGCCGGTTACGGCGATCGCGACTGATTCGCGTAATTCAAATAAAATAGCAGTGTCAGTGCAGAATGAGATTTTTATGTCGGAAGACGGCGGAGTAGATTGGATGGGGATTATATTGCCGACAAAGCGCGCGGTTTCGGCTATTGTAATAGATCCGGTAAACAGCAATAATATCTATGTGGGACTTAAGAAATAAATTGTTATGGCTTACGATTTTTTAAATTTTGAGCAGGAAATTAAAAAGGCCGTGGAATGGTTTACGCATGAAATAATGTCGCTTCGCACCGGACGCGCCAACCCGGCTTTGGTGGAGGATTTGGAAATAGAGTCCTATGGATCAAAAATGCCGCTTAAACATATGGCGGCAATTAGCGTGGAAGATGCCCGCACCTTGTCTATAAAGCCGTGGGATAAAAGCAATATCCAACCGATTGAATCGGCGGTGCGATCTTCCAATTTGGGGATCCAGCCAATCGTGGATAAAGACATTGTTCGGATAATTTTGCCTGAATTGACCGCGGAAAGACGGACGACTCTCAAAAAAATGCTCAAAGAAAAATTGGAACAAGCCAAAGTTTCGGCGCGGCGCGCGCGTGATGACGCGTGGAACGACATCCAGGAGAAAGAGCGGGAGGGAGGGATAAGCGAAGACGATAAATTCAGGCTGAAAGACGCGCTGCAGAATAAAATTGACGAGGCTTACAAAAAGTTGGAAGAAATTTCCGCCAAAAAAGAAATTGAGATAGGTTAATTTCGTTGTTGCGTAAATATGTTTGCCACTGTTTGGATATTTTTGATTATATTGGTGCTTTTGATTTTGTCGCATGAATTGGGGCATTTTCTGCTGGCAAAATGGAATGGCGTTAAAGTGGAAGAATTCGGTTTTGGTTTACCGCCACGACTTTTTGGAATAAAAAGAGGCGAGACATTATATTCCTTGAATTTATTGCCTATCGGAGGATTTGTCCGCATAGAGGGGGAGGAAGCGAAAGATGGCATTTCTTTGAGTCCGAAAAGTTTTGCTTCAAAATCTATTTTTGTCCGGTGTCTTATTATAGGGGCGGGAGTGTTTTTTAATCTCTTGCTCGCCTGGGTGCTGTTTTTCGCCGTGGGTTGGTATGGTGTGCCAACCGCGTTGGATGATAACGATCCGTTGCCTGGAGCGCATGTGGTAGTGGCGGAGGTACAAACTAATTCTCCTGCGGCCCTGGCAGGACTTTCCGCGGGCGATACTATTTCACGGTTGGCTTACAATGGCGAGAGTTTGAATGTTTCGCGGGTAAAAGAAGTACAGGATTTCATGGCGCGGTATGAAGGACAAGACATAGAAATTACTTATCTTCGCGGAGATAAGTCGCTGACCGCGCAGGCTAAGCCGCGTGTCGTTATTAATGAAGGAGAAGGCAGACTTGGCATAGCTATGATGAGAATTGGAGTACGGAGCGTACCGTGGTATTCTGCGTTGTGGGAGGGATTAAAAAATACTGTTTTATTGACCGGGGCTACAGCCGCGGGCATCGCATCTTTTTTATATAGTTTGATTTTCGGAGCGGCCGGATTGGATGGCGTGACAGGGCCGGTGGGTATAGTGAATATCGTAAGCGGAGCGGTTAATTTCGGATGGGCGTATTTGATTCAGCTGATTGCCATACTTTCCATTAATTTGGCGGTTATAAATATTATTCCATTTCCCGGATTGGACGGCGGTAGATTGCTTTTCTTGGGCGTGGAGGCGGTGAGAGGAAAACCGGTTGACGCCAAAACCAGCGCTTGGGCGCACACCATCGGACTTATTTTGCTTTTAATTTTCATGTTTATTATAACTTATCACGATATCGCGAAATTATGAGACAATCACAACTTTTTACCAGAACCCAAAAAGACGCTCCTAAAGATGAAGTTTCCATAAACGCGCAAATGCTTTCGCGCGGCGGCTTTACGGACAAGCTTATGGCGGGGGTTTACACCTATTTGCCGCTGGGATTTCGCGCGCTAAAAAAAATAGAAAATATAATAAGGGAAGAAATGGAGGGCGCGGGCGGTCAGGAAATTCTGATGCCTTCGCTTCAGCCCAAAGAAAATTGGGCCGTTACGGGCAGGTGGGACACGATGGATGATTTGTACAAAGTTGCGGACAAGAGTGGCAAAGAATTCGCGTTGGGTCCTACGCACGAGGAGATTGTAGTACCTTTGGCAAAGAAGTTTATTTCTTCTTACAAAGATCTGCCGCTTTATTTGTTCCAGATTCAGAACAAATTCAGAATGGAACTGCGCGCTAAATCCGGGCTTTTGCGCGGAAAAGAATTTTTTATGAAAGATTTTTATTCTTTTCATAAGGATGAGGCGGATTTGGACGCATATTACGAGAAGATGAAGACTGTTTACCGCAATATATTTGAAAAAGCGGGAATTGGAGACATTACTTACATTACATTCGCTTCGGGCGGCAGCTTTTCAAAATATTCCCATGAATTTCAGACCGTGACTGCGGCCGGAGAAGACACCATATATCTTTGCGAATCTTGCCGTGTCGCGGTGAACAAAGAAATTATTAACGAACAGAATTATTGCCCAGTATGCGGCAATAAAAATTTGGTGGAAAAACGTTCCATTGAAGTGGGGAATATTTTTAATTTAAAAACCAGATTTTCAGACGCGTTTGGATTATCCTATAAGGACGCAGAAGGAAGAGTGTGTCCGGTTTTGATGGGTTGCTATGGCATAGGGCTGGGAAGGCTGCTTGGCGCGATAATTGAGGTTCATCATGACGAAAAAGGCATGATTTGGCCGGAACAAGTTGCGCCATATTTAACGCATTTAATCAATATTGCCAATTCAAGGAGTGTAGCGGATAATCTCTATGATGAATTGAAGGCGGCGGGGGTTGAAGTTCTTTATGACGACAGGGAAGGCAAGAGTCCGGGAGAAAAATTCGCCGATTCCGATCTTTTGGGAATGCCATACAGGGTGGTGGTTAGCGAGAAAACCATAGCGGCAAGCAAATACGAAATTAAGAAGCGCGCCGAGCAAGATGTTAAATTGGCGGATAAAAATGAGCTTTTAAATATATTGAGGCAAAACACCAATGCTTAATAAATTATTTTCATTATTTTCGCACGATATAGGGATTGATTTGGGAACCGCGACCACCCTGGTTTACGTAAAGGGCCGCGGCATTGTTATTAATGAGCCGTCCGTGGTGGCTGTGAATCAAAAGACCGGTCAAATCGTAGCTATAGGCGCCGAAGCCAAAAGAATGGTGGGGCGTACGCCGGCTCATATCACCGCGGTTCGTCCGCTGGTGGAAGGCGTCATTTCGGATTTTGAAGTTACCGAGGAAATGATCGCTTATTTTATACGTCAGGTACATTCCAAGAATTCCGCCTTATTCGCGCGTCCCAGGGTGGTGATAGGAGTTCCGTCTTGCATTACGGAGGTTGAGAGGCGGGCGGTGCGTGATGCCGCGAGAAACGCCGGAGCGAGAGAGGTATTTTTGGTTGAAGAACCAATGGCTGCGGCTATTGGTATACGCATGCCTATACAAGAACCGATTGGCAATATGATAATAGACATTGGGGGGGGCACGACGGACATAGCTGTTATATCTTTAGGCGGAATAGTAAAGGCGACTAATTTGCGCGTGGCCGGAGATAGGTTTAATCAGGACATAATCAATTACGCGAGAGACGAATTTAAGCTTCTCTTGGGTGAGAGAACGGCCGAAGATATTAAAATTGCCATAGGTTCGGTATGGAAGGGCGGAGTGCCTATGGAATCCACGGTACGCGGGCGCGATTTGGTTACCGGTCTACCGCGCGAGGTTATAGTAACTGATGCCGATATCAGGGAGGCGCTTTCAAAATCTACCCGTCTTTTGGTGAATGCCGTAAAAGAACTGATCGAAGAAACGCCTCCGGAGCTTGTGGCGGACATTATGCACCGAGGCATAATGCTTGTCGGCGGAGGGTCTTTTTTGCGCGGGCTGGATAAGATTATAGAAAATGAAACTAAAATACCGGTTAAGGTCGCTGAAGATCCCATAACCGCGGTTGTTCGCGGTACGGGTATTATTTTGGAAGACATTGACTCTTTAAGGGATGCTTTGATTGATCATGAAGACGAATTACCTCCGCAATAAAACATATCCTCATATTGGTTTTAAAATTGTTGTAGGCGCTTTTGTGGCGCTTGTTTTATTGTTTATCGCTTATGGCGATGTGTTGGAGCGGGCAATTTCCAATTCTGTTTTTGGTTTTTTAAAACCAATGTTTGGCGTAGCTTCTTCGGTAAAAAACGCCACAGAGAACGTGGGTTTTGCTTTGGCGGATAAGGGGCGTTTGCAAAAAGAAAATGATGATTTGAGGGAGGTGGTTGATAATCTGAAAGGGAATATAGAAAATTTGGAAATGTTACGCAAAGAAAATGAAGACTTTAAAATAATTTTAGGACGCCAACCAGACCGGAAAATTTTAGCGAATATAATTTTAGCTCCACCGGAAACAATGTACGATACTTTTTTGGTGGATGTCGGATGGTCGGAGGGCGTGGAGGTCGGCATGAATGTCATAACTCCTGGTTATATATTTTTAGGTCATGTTACTGAGGTGTTTGAACACGAAAGCAGGCTTGGATTAATCTCCAATTTTGGGCAAGAGACCAATGTGTATTTGGAAGGCTCAGGCATGCCCGTGATATTGTCCGGGCGCGGCGCGGAAATGATGTCTATTTCTTTGCCGAAAGATGCGCCCGTAACCGTGGGGGAGCGCATTTTTACCATTAGCCGTACGCCGCATTTAGTCGGTTTTGTGGAGAAGGTAGAGCAAAAGAGTTCGGATTTTTTCCAAACGTTGATTTCTCGCACTCCTTTGAATATTTGGCATCTGCGATCGGTTTTGATAATAAAATAATCGTTTGTAATTTTTAGGAGAATGACATATATAGTTCAGCGAATATTTTTTTTATTGCTGATAATGTTCGGGGTATTTGTTTTGCCGTGGTCTTTCGTGTTCGGGTTGATGGTTTATGCTATTGCCCGTTTTCATTGGTTTGCCGAAGCGCTTCTGCTCGGTTTGGCTCTAGATGCGGTCAGTGGCATGCCGTTCGGGTTTTTTACGGTTTTATTCGCGGCGCTTATCTTGTTTGCCGAGATTATCGGTAAATTTTTTCAGGAGGATAACGTATTTAGTATTATAGGAAAATCCGCGGCGTTTTTAACGGCCTTTTTTATTTTAAATGCGGCCGGTTTTATTATTTTAAATTGGCGCGCGGGTGTTTTTGGGGTGTGGCAATTTTGGCAGGAAAATTTTTATATTTTATTCCACAGCGCGTTTTATTTGGCTATCATTTTTAGCGTCCATTTTATGATATATTTTATTTATCATCGTTTGACGCGCTATTCTTAATTTGAAGCATGTTTTTCAAAAAGAAAAAATTGGCTGATTTGGACATAACGCCTGATGAAATCTTTATGGACGCCAAAAATATGCCTGGATGGGAACGGGAAAGTTTTGAGGGAGTTATGGAGAAAGCCATTACTTTCAAGACTCCGCTTTTGATGGCGGTATTTTTTGGACTGCTTTCTTTGACTCTTTTGAGTAGGGTGGGTTATTTGGATGTGGTGCGCGGGTCAGATTTCGCGGATAAGGCTTATGTGAACAGATTGCGCGCTGTCGCGTTAAAACCTGCGCGAGGTGTAATTTATGACCGCAATGGCAGAGAGTTAAGCTGGAATAGCGTCGTATCATCTTCCGCGCCGCCTGAAAGTAATGTGGCAGCTTTGGGCGATGGGTTGGTTGTGGAGCCGGTTCGGGTTTATGCCTCCATGCCGGGATTGGCTCACGTGCTGGGATATTTGGGGCATGTTTCGGATTATTCTTCAGAATTGGCGGGTAAGGCCGGAGTGGAAAGACAATACGACGATGTGTTGGCGGGCGAAACGGGCAGTAGGTTAGTGGAGGTTGATTCCAAAGAACGGGTAATTTCGGCTAGTTTGCAGAAGCCGTCTAAAGACGGACAAAGCATTGTTTTGACCATAGACGCGGAATTACAATCGGAACTTTTTCGTATTTTAGGGAGCGTTATCCAGGATAGGGGGTTTAACGCGGGGGCAGGAGTGGTGATGGATCCGCGAACCGGTGAGGTCTTAGCAATGACCAGCTGGCCGGAGTACGATCCCAATGTGCTATCTCAAGGTGATCCCGCTAAAGTTCGTTCTTTTATGTCTGATTCGAAAAATCCTTTTTTCTTTCGTGCCATAAGCGGATTGTACGCTCCAGGGTCTATTATAAAGCCGGTGATGGCGTTGGCGGCGCTTTCCGAGGGCGTGATTGATGAAAACAGGCAGATTTTCAGTTCCGGCAGCATATCGGTTCCAAATCCGTATAACCCCAAAGAACCATCCATATTTTACGATTGGCGTCCGCAGGGGTGGGTTGATTTGAGGCACGCGCTGGCCGTTTCATCCAATGTTTATTTTTATACGGTTGGCGGAGGGTTTGACGATATAGGAGGTTTGGGCGTTTCCCGCATAGGAAAATATTTGAAACTTTTTGGGCTGGGCAGCGGCACTGGAATCGATCTTGTGCCGGAAGCACAAGGTTTTGTTCCTAATCCAGAGTGGAAAACACAAACACTTTCAGACAAGATTTGGCGAGTGGGAGATACTTATAATTTAAGCATAGGGCAGGGGTGGCTTCAGGTAACGCCTTTGCAGATGGCATCCGTTGTGTCCGCTATAAGCCAGGATGGGGTGAGAGTTCGTCCGTTTCTAGTCAAGGCAATAAAAAATTCTGATGGCGGAACGGTTGACGAAGCGGAAACGCAATATGGAGCGTCGATAGACATAGATAGAAAGTATTTTACCGCGGTTAAAGAGGGAATGCGTATGGCGGCTTCACCTGGTGGAACAGCGGCAGCGCTTTCTGGATTGGGGATAAATTTGGCCGGCAAAACCGGTACGGCGGAAATTGGCAAGGAATTCGTAAATTCGTGGATTATTTCTTTCGCTCCATACGATAAGCCGGCCTTGGTCATGAGTATTGTTTTGGAGCGCGGTAGCGTGCACAATCTTGTGGGCGCTCCATTTGCGGCGCGGCAGTTATATGAATGGATGATGGTGCACCGTCCGGAGTATCTGAAGAATAAAAATTAAATTTTGCCGTTAATGGCCATTGGGTGATATTCATAATTATGCTTGACGAGATGGCATTTATAGTATAGTATTCTAGGATTATAGTGATTGTATTAAGGATAAATAGCTAAATTTTTAAATATTTATGATTCGTGATGATTCGGAATATATTAGCCAAGAAGGATTAAAGAAGCTGGAAGAAGAATTAAAAGTATTGAGCGATACATCGCGCAAAGAAATAGCTGCGCGTCTTGAATATGCTAAATCTTTGGGAGATTTGTCGGAGAATTCAGAATACGCGGAAGCCAAAGAAGCTCAGACCGCCAACGAGATTCGGATAGCTGAAGTGAAGGACTTGATCCAGCGCGCCGTGATTATATCAAAAAATCACGCGACAGATAAAGTGAATATAGGGGTTAAAGTCGTGGCTAAAAAGATAGATGCCGGAAGCACGCACGAATTTTTTATAGTCGGTCCTGAAGAAGCCAAACCTGAAATAAACAAGATTTCCCATGAATCACCGATAGGCAAGGCTCTTTTGGGGAAGAAGCGGGGAGAAGAGGCAAAAGTGTTCACGCCTAAAGGCGCGGTATGCTATCAAATTTTAGACATTCTATAAACAAAGGATCCTTGATTAAAAACTCCCGCTAGTCTTTACAGGCTGTGGGAGTTTTTAATTGCCGTGTTTTTTGTTACAATGATATTGCGTTATTAGTGTTAATAAGTCGTGATTTATGTCTTCCTTGGATGAAATTCGTCAGGGGCGCGCGGATAAATTAAATAAAATTAAAGAAGCCGGAATGGAGGCTTACCCGGTAGAAACGCCCGCTTTTATTCCGTTAAAAGAAGTGGTTGCGGATTTTAATAAATTAAAAAAGCGCGCTCGGCCTTTTAGTGTGGCGGGGCGTGTTTTAGCGAGGCGCGAGCATGGCGGATCTATTTTTTGCGATTTGCATGACGGCACGGCAAAATTGCAGGTTTATTTTAAAAAGGATGATTTGGGAGATGAGCTATTTTTCTTATTCAAAGACCAGACGGACATCGGCGATTTTATATCCGTAACAGGACGTTTATTTCTTACCAAGAAAAATGAAAAAACTGTGAAGGCTCATTCTTGGACGATGCTTTCCAAGAGCTTGCGGCCTCTGCCAGAAAAATGGCACGGCTTGCAGGATGTGGAAGAGCGTTATCGCCGTAGATATCTGGATGTTTTGATGAACGATGAAGTCAGGATGAGATTTTTGACGCGGTCTAAAATTATTTCCGCGCTACGGGCATTTTTGGACGAAAACGGGTATATGGAAGTGGAAACTCCAATGCTTCAACCTTTGGCTGGAGGCGCCACGGCTATTCCTTTTAAAACGCATCACAACGCGCTCAACGCTGATTTATTTTTGAGAATAGCACCGGAATTATATTTGAAAAAATTGCTGGTAGGCGGATTAATCAAGGTTTATGAGATCGGCAGGAATTTCCGGAATGAAGGCATAGACGTGACGCACAATCCTGAATTTACCATGCTTGAATTTTACGAAGCTTATTCCAACGCGGCACGTCAGCGCGCGTTCGTGGAGAAAATGCTTAAATTTTTGGTGAAAAATGCGATAAAAAAATCCGCGGTGGAATATCAGGACATGAAGATAGATTTTTCCAAAAAGTTCGCGGTGATTTCTTATTTTGAATTGTTGAAAAAATACGCGTTGATTATAAATCCTGAGATTGGTTCAAGGGAGGATTTGTCGTTGACTGCGCAAAGGCTGGGGGTTGCGGTGGATTCGTCAGATAGCGCTGAAAAGATAATGGATAATATTTATAAAAAAATTTGCCGTCCGAAACTTATACAGCCGACATTCATCGTGGACTATCCGGTGGGGGCGTCGCCGTTTGCCAAGCGGCATTCAGATAATTCGCGCTTTATAGACCGCTTTCAGTTGGTAGTGGGTGGTTTGGAATTGGTGAACGCTTTTTCGGAATTAAACGACCCCATAGATCAGCGCGAGAGATTTTTGGAACAGGATAGAAGACGTAGGGCGGGCGAAGCGGAAGTGTCGCCGTCCGATGAAGATTATTTGGAAGCCATGGAGTATGGAATGCCGCCAGCAGGAGGAGTTGGTTTGGGAATTGATCGCTTAATCATGCTTTTGACCAATACGCATAATATCCGTGAAGTAATACTTTTCCCGACTTTGCGTCCGAAAGAATAAAGTATAGCGGGCGTTTTTATAAATCGGGCAATTTTATAACTGCCCGATTTTTTGTTTGTGTTGTCGGAAACTCCATTTCCGACAAATTTTAATTTATGGCTTTATATAAGGATTTATTGGAATACCCCTGTAAGGGCGGTGTGGATAAGTGTTTTGACTGGTTCTATAAGGTGGGATATGATATAAGTGTAGTGGGAAATTGTGGATAAATCTGTGGATAAAGTGGATAACTATGCTAATAGGTGAATTTACTCATACGCTAGACGCCAAGAAAAGAGTTTCTTTGCCTGCCAAATTCAGGAAGGAATTAGGCAAGCAGGCAATTATTACAAGGGGCTTGGACAAGTGCCTTTTTGTTTATCCGCTTTATGAGTGGAGCAAGTTTGCTGAAAAATTAAGCGCCTTGCCCATGAATCAGAAAGACAAGCGAGATAATGCAAGATTTTTTTTAGCAGGCGCGTCCGAGGCGGACATGGATCAGTTGGGACGGATTTTAATTCCGGACTATTTGAAAAAATACGCGGAACTTAAAGAAAAAGTGATAATCTGCGGAGTGTATAAACGATTGGAAATTTGGGATGAGGAAAGATGGAATAAATATCGGGATGAGGTTGAAAAAGAAGCTGATGTTTTGGCTGAGCGTTTGGGAGAGCTGGGCGCGTACTGATTATGGCGCACGAGCCTGTTCTTTTAGAAGAGGTTATACGGCTGCTTGATGTGCCGCGAGGCAAAATATTTGTGGACGCGACGGCAGACGGCGGCGGGCATTTGAGGGCGATGTTGAAGCGATTATCTGACGGAGGGAAAATCATCGGCATTGATTACGACGCGGGCATGATAGAAAAATTGGGACGTGAATTCGGGGGAGACAAACGGGTCATCTTTATAAACGGAAATTTTCGCGATATCGGAAATTTACTTGCGGAGTATGCGGGCATGGTGGACGGCATTTTGTATGACTTGGGATTTAGTTCTTTGCAATTGGAAGAATCGGGTAGAGGATTTGCTTTCAAGGAAGACGAGCCATTGGTTATGACATTGAAAAAGAATCTTGAGCCGAGAGATCTTACTGCTGAAAAAATAGTGAATGATTGGCCGGAAGATCGTTTGAAAGAAATTATCCGTGTTTACGGCGAAGAGCGTTTTGCTGGAAGAATCGCGCGGCGCATTGTGGAGGCGAGGAGAAAAAAAAGAATTCGCCGCACTACGGAATTGGCGGAGATTATCCAACAGGCTGTTCCTAAAAATTATGAGCGGGGGAGAATTCATCCTGCCACACGCACCTTTCAGGCTTTGCGCATAACGGTAAACGATGAATTGAATGCTTTGAAAGAAGGCTTGGCGGAGGGGTGGAAATTGCTTGCTCCGGACGGCAGAATGGCGGTTATATCTTTTCATTCATTGGAAGATCGGATCGTAAAAAATTTTTTTCGGGACAAAAAGCAGGAGGGTGGGGCTGAACTGTTGGCCAAAAAACCGATAGTAGCCATGAGGGAGGAGATATCGCGAAACCCGCGATCCCGTTCCGCAAAGTTGCGGGCAGTCGCCAAAATTTAATTAAGGACAGGATTACGAATAAAATATAAATGACCATAGATCAAAAAATCATAAATAATATAAAGAATAAAAATGAAACGCAATTGATGTCCGCGGTGTGGTTGTTGCTCGCGTCTTTGGTGCTTCTTTCCATGCTTTACATATATTTTGTTAATGTGCGGCTTTCCGCAGGGTACGCGGCAGAACGCCTTTCTTCCGAGTTTGGTTTGGTGCGAAATGCTTATCAGAACGCGGAATCAATTTATATACAAAAGCTCGCTTCTTTGAATAATGGAATGGCGGAAAAATACGGTCTTATTCAGGCCGGTAATCCTCGGTTTGTTATGGCGGAAGAAGGCAAGCTGGCTAGCATTAATGTTTCTATGAGGTGATGCATAAAACGAGCGTAGGAAGGATTAAATGGATATTTATAATTTTAATGTTTGCGGCCGGCCTTGTAGTGGCTCGCCTGTTTTTTTTACAAATTGTGTCGGGAGATTATTACCAGGTACTTGCCGCGCGTCAGCATAATTATTCAACAGAGCTTGCCCCTCGCCGTGGCAGTATTTACATACAAAACAAGGAAGGCGAACGCATGGCGGTCGCAGGAATAAAGGAGGGTTATGACATTTTTGTAAATCCAAAGATGCTGAACGACAAAAAAACCGACCCGGATGTTTTATACGGTCGGATTGCCGAAATTGTGGAGGTTGACCGTGATTATTTCATGGGGCGTTTGGTTAAAAAGAATGATCCGTATGAAATCATAGTTTCTCACGTAGATCGTGAGTCGGCGGAGAGAATTAAAAATTTGAATATTGAGGGGGTTGGTATAGTGCCGGCGGAGTGGCGTTATTATCCGGCGGGAAGAGCGGCATCTCAAGTGGTGGGATTTGTTGGTTATAACGGTGACAAATTGGAGGGGCGGTATGGTATAGAACGTTACTTTGACAATCAATTGTCGGGTAAGGGCGGGTATACGCAGGGCGCGCGTTCGGCACAGGGATTTTTGATTGATTTGGGAAAGAGAATATTTGAAGCGCCCGAAGAAGGCAATGACATAGTGCTCACTTTGAATATAGACGCGCAATTATTTTTGGAGAAAGCATTGAGTGACGCCAAGGAGAAGTGGCGCGCGGAGAGCGCGGGCGGCTTGGTTATGGACCCGGTTACCGGAAAGATTCTTGCTATGGCCGCTTTGCCTGATTTTGATCCGAATAATTATCAAGACACTAAAAATATCAACGCTTTCATGAATTCGCTTACGGAGAAAGTTTATGAAATAGGATCGGTGTTTAAGCCGTTGACGCTGGCCGCGGCAATAGACCGTGGCGCCATTACTCCGGAAACTAAATACCATGACGACGGATTTTTGGTGTTGAATGGCAGGCGCATAGCCAATTACGACGGCAAGGGAAGGGGCGATGTAGATATGCAGAAAGTTTTGGACGAGTCTTTAAATACCGGCGCGGTTTTTGCCATGCAGCAGCTGGGTAAGAAAAATTTTTATGATTATATGGTTAATTACGGAATTGATGAAAAGACGGGGATTGAATTGCCTGATGAGGTGGTTGGAAATATGTCTAATTTGGATACGGAAAGGGATATTGAATACGCGACCGCTGCGTACGGTCAGGGAATTTCGGTAACCGCTCTAGGCGCGGCGCGCGCTTTTTCCGCGCTGGCCAATGGAGGAGTAATTATGAAGCCGTATATAGTGGATAGAATCATAAAATCCGGAGAGTCGGATGACATTACGAAACCGGAGGAGGTGCGTCGTGTTTTGAAACCGGAGACTTCCGAAGTCATAAGCCGCATGTTGGTTCGTGTGGTGGATGAAGCATTGGCCGGAGGTACGGCGCGTGATGCTCACTATACCATGGCCGCCAAAACCGGTACGGCATTTATTCCCAAATCCGGCGGCGGAGGGTATTCTGACGAAATGGTACACACATTTTTTGGTTATGCCCCTGGATTTGATCCTAAATTTTTGATTTTTCTTTACCTTGAAAAACCACAAGGGGTCAGGTATGCTTCTCAATCATTGACTGCGACATTTATGGATACCATTCACTTCTTATTGAATTATTATCAGGTTCCTCCAGATAGGTGAAATTAATGTGAAAATTGTTGTAAACTAAGAGTAGCAATAATAGTGGTTACGCGAATCAACGCAAATGTTCAGATCAATAATAAAATCCGCAATAACGAAAATTCTGCAAATTGAAGCGAGGCTGGTGATGAATAAATACAAGCCGCGGGTTATTGCCATTACCGGAAGCGTCGGCAAAACTTCCACCAAGGGCGCTATTGCCGCTGTTTTGGGCAGAGCTTCGTCCGTGCGGGCAAGCGAGAAAAGTTATAATAGCGAACTGGGCGTGCCTTTGGCTATTTTGGGCCAGGAAACCGCGTGGTCTTCGCCCATAGGATGGACTAAGGTTTTATGGAATGGTTTAAAACAGGTGTTTGCGCGCAAAAACGGATATCCCAAGATGTTGGTATTGGAAATGGGCGTAGACAGGCCCGGCGATATTTCACGTATGGAAAATCTGGTTAAACCGGATATCGCAGTGGTTACGGCGATCGGAGAAGTGCCTGTGCATATTGAATTTTTTGCCGGATCCGAGGCGGTGGCGCGGGAGAAGTCAAAGATTTTGCGTTTCCTTGGAGTGCATGATTGGGCGATTCTTAATTTTGACGACGCGACGGTTTACGATATGAAAGAAAAGACGCGGAGCCAAGTTTTGACTTTTGGGTTTGGAGAACATGCCGATGTAAGGGCGTCCAATTATCAGGTTTTATACCAGGAAGAGGATGGTAAAGCGATTCCTTTGGGCGTATCTTTCAAAGTAGATTATCAGAAAGCAACTGTGCCGGTACGCATTCATGGAGTTTTCGGCAGACAGCAGGTTTACGCGGCGTTAGCCGCGATTGCCGTGGGTTTGGCGGAAGGCATGAATTTAATTGAAATATCCGAAGCATTGTCGCTTTACGATTCTCCGCCTGGACGGCTCAAGTTGATTGAGGGGATAAAAGGCGCGCTTCTTTTGGATGACACTTATAATTCTTCTCCGCAAGCGTTGCACGCCGCGATAGATACATTGCGCGATATTCCCGCTAAAAGAAAAATAGCTGTGTTGGGCGATATGCTGGAACTTGGCAAATTTACGATTGAAGCGCACAAGGAAATCGGCAAACGATTAAAAAATATAATTGATATTTTGCTTGTGGTTGGTCCGCGCTCCAAATTTATTGCTGAAGAAGCGAGAGAGGCGGGATTTGAGGCGGGACATATTTTTGAATTCACGGATTCCGCGGAGGCGGGGTTGAAATTGCAAAAAATTATGGAAGATGGCGATTTGATTTTGGTAAAAGGTTCGCAGAGCATGCGGATGGAGCGGGTGGTGGAAGAGGTAATGCTGCATCCGGAAAATGCCGAAAAATTGCTGGTGCGGCAGGACGCTTTTTGGAAAAAATAAAATAATCCCGCCGCTCGCAAGCAACGGGATTTTTATTATTTAACTCGGAACATGAGCGCCAAACGGAACGGAGGAGTCGTGAATTCATTTGGATCTTCCGAAATATAAAAGGAAGTCGGGGCGTCAGTTCGAAATCTTTGAATATAATAAAGTAAGGCGCCGTCTAAGAAATCAGATCCCAGTCCGTGTCCCAAGCCTTTGTCGGATAAAAATGGTCTGCTAAATTCCATCAGAGCTTCTTCTTCTTTTTTTGTAAAAACTATCCAATAAGTACTTGAATATTTGCTGTTTTTTCTAGTATTCATATGGTTCAAAACCATTTCAAAAAGGCTTTCGTTTCTGTCCGGAAAATTTCCGAAAGGTTTTTTGTCCCAAACATTTCCTTCTTTTTTCTTTTCCAGTTGCCAAATTTCCATAGCGTCTCCTTCACGGGTTGAATGGCGATTGTCAAAATGCTAATATGCCTGGGATTACTATATATCATTTTGCTATAATAATCAATACATATAGATTTTGGTCCCATCGTCTAGTGGCCTAGGACATATGGTTCTCATCCATAAAACTGGGGTTCGACTCCCCATGGGACCGAAAAAACGAGTGAAACGAGGTTTTTTGGTCCCAAGCGACACAATTATTTGTGTCGCGTTGGGGAGTCGAAAGCGGGACCGAAATGAGCAAGGCGAACGCAGGTTCCGTAATAAGCAAACTGCTGTAAGACATGTTATAATTATCATTATTGGTTAGAGTGGATTATTTATTATGCAAAGTATTATTGATGCGTTAAAAAGTGCTTGGGACTGGTTAAAAAAGCACCTTAAATTCAGTTCCGAGCCAGTTTCCATGCCAGACGGATCCAGGGAGGATCAAATGGGCGCTGGTTTGGAGTTTCCCGCCTCGGAAGAGTCTGAAGAAAAAAGCGACGAGGAAAAAGGCATGGACGCGATGGATGATTTGAATCGCAGAGAAAATGAACGGGCATTGGAGCGTATGCGCGAAAGTCAAAATCAGAGCCAATAAATAACTAAATCCGTAAACAATCCGCTCCGAGCGGATTGTTTATTTTTGTCGGCAGTTTTCCATTTTGTGCGTAGCAGTAATGTTGTATAATTAATATAGGTTATATTATTTTAGCTCTAATTTGATCTATGGCTCGTTACGATATTTTAATTAAAGGTGGCATGGTGCTGGACGGCAAGCGCGGGGTTATTCGTCGCGCTGATGTTGGCATTGGTGGCAATAAAATTAAATTTGTGGGGGAGGCTGGAAATGCCTCTGGTCTTATGGAAATAGACGCATCCGGCAAATATGTTGCTCCGGGTTTTATAGATTTAACCAGCCATTCCGATACACATTGGCGGCTTTTTTTGGATCCTAACCAGGAAAGCTTACTCCGCCAAGGCGTTACTACTATATTGGGAGGGAACTGCGGGGCGTCACTTGCGCCTTTGGTTTCTGGCGGAGACATTCAGGGAATTGAACGCTGGGTTGATATTTCACAGATAAATATTAACTGGCAAGGGATGAATGAGTTTTTAAAAGAATTGGGGGCGCAGAAATTAGGCGTTAATTTCGGGACTTTAGTTGGCCACGGCACGCTTCGTAAGGGTGTTTTGGGATTGGAGAGCCGCGTTCCCAACCAAGTGGAAATAGATCAGATGCGGCTTTTACTTTCGCGCTCGCTGAAAGCCGGAGCGTTCGGAATGTCCACAAGTTTAGGAGCCGCTTATGGCGAGATGGCAAGCGATGATGAAATAGCCGCGCTTTTGCAAATCGTGGCGGAAAATAGCGCGCTCGCCAAACATCATTTAAAAGATGAGGGCATAAATATTTTGCCGTCTTTGTCGCAATTAATCGGTTTTACGCGAAAAGCCGGCGTTTCATGCCATATTTCACATCTAAAAGCTGTGGGTCGCAGGGCGTGGGAACACGCGGATGAGGTTGTCTCTCTTCTTAGTGAAGCTAAAAATGAGGGTTTGGCGGTAAGCGCGGACGTTTTCCCTTATACCAGCACCGGATCAAATTTATTCATGCTTTTGCCGACCTGGGCTCTTGCGGGCGGGCAGAAGGAAATTCTGGATCTTATAAGGACTCCTGAAAAACGTAAACTTTTAGCGGCATCGCTCATTGATATGACACTGCATTACGAGCGCATAATTATAGCGTCCGTTGGCGGCGGCGAAGCGGATGTGGTAGGTAAAAACGTTTCGCAGTTGGCGGATAACGCGGGTAAGCGTCCCGAGGATATTATGCTGGATCTTTTGGATATTAATGATTTACGGGTAGGTATTTTTAATGAAGTAATCAATCCGGATAATATGGCGCAATTCCTGTCTTGGGAATATTCCGCCGTGGCTTCCGATGGAGTGGGATATGGGCGAGGCGATGGCTTTGAACGCGACTTGCCGCATCCGAGGTCTTTCGGAACTTTCCCGCGTGTTTTTGAAGAATTTGTGAAAGAGAAAAAACTTTTAAGTTGGGAAGATGCGATTTATAAAATGAGTGGATTGCCCGCGTCAATTTTAGGATTAAAGAATAGGGGAGCGCTTGAAAAAGAATACATGGCGGATGTGGTCGTGTTTGATCCGGAGCGTGTGCGGGATGTAGCCACTTATTCCAATCCGTTTTTGTTTGCCGAGGGCATAGAATGGGTATTCGTTAATGGCCGCCCCGTGATAGAGAATGCGGTTTTCAATCAGAATAATTTAAACGGGCAAATTATTAAAAAAGGATGAGAATAGACAAGGGCGCGGACAGAATATTTTTGGGAGTGGTTTTCTTTTTGGTTTTGTTCGGATTTTTAGCGCTAGCTTCGGCATCGCTTGGCGCCGCTGTGCGCGAGGGCGAAAGTTTTTACAGTTATCTATACCGTCAGATTATCTTCGGTTTCGGAGTGGGCGGCATTTTGTTTTGGATTGGCATTCGCACCCACTATAAGTTTTGGCAGAAAATTTCTTTTCCACTTTTTTTGGCGGGTATTGTTTTGCTTCTGCTTGTCTATGTGCCGCAGTTAGGTTTTGCCCATGGTGGAGCGAAGCGTTGGCTTAATTTTGGATTTTTCTTTTTTCAGCCTTCGGAATTTATGAAGTTAGTGTTTATCGCGTATCTCGCTTCATGGATGTCCGCGCGCAAGGAACAAATAAAATCCATGAAGTTTGGCTTATTGCCGTTTATTGTGATGGCCGGTTTAGTCGGCGTCTTGCTTGTTTTAGAGCCGGATGTGGGAACTTTCGGGGTGATAGCTATTACTTCAATGTTTTTATTTTTTATAGGCGGAGCAAAAAAATCCCACATTATGATTCTTATAGCCGCGGGACTTATACTTTTATCCGTTTTGGTGGCGCTTGAGCCGTATAGATTGACGCGGTTTTTGGTTTTTATCAATCCGGAATATGATTTGAGCGGTGCGGGGTATCAGTTGCATCAATCTTTAATAGCTATCGGTTCGGGAGGATTTTTTGGACGCGGATTCGGTAAAAGTTTGCAGAAATTTGATTATTTGCCAGAGTCCACTGGAGATTCCATTTTTGCGGTAATAGCCGAAGAATTTGGATTTTTCGGAGTTTTGGCCATTGTCGGCGCTTTTATGTTTTTTTTGTGGCGAGGGCTGCATATAGCAAGGCACGCGCCGGATAATTTCGGTAGACTTTTGGCATCTGGGATTGTTATACTTATAGTAGTACAGGCATTGATTCATATGGGAGCACTGATTGGGCTTCTGCCTTTGACCGGCTTGCCACTGGTTTTTATAAGCCAAGGAGGGTCGTCTCTCGCGTTGTCTCTTTTGGCGGCGGGGATTGTGCTTAATATCTCCAAATATTGCCAGGCATAATTATTTAAAAGAAAAAAGATGAAAATATTGCTTGCCGGAGGAGGAACCGGCGGACATTTTTACCCGATAATAGCCGTTGCCAGATCGCTTCGCGAGTTGGCGGAGCGCGAGCGTATAGCTCGCATGGATTTAATTTTGATGTCAGATGCGCCTTATGACGCGCAAATGCTTCGTGAAGAGGGGATAATTTTTAAAAAATCGCCGGCTGGAAAATTGCGGAGGTATTTTTCTTTGATGAATCTCGTGGATATTCTTAAAACCGGTTTAGGCGTGTTTCGCGCCTTGTGGAATTTGTTTTGGGAGATGCCCGACGCAATTTTTATAAAAGGAGGATACGCGGCTTTTCCGGCGCTGGTGGGCGGAGTGTTTTTCCGCATTCCCATCCTTGTACACGAATCAGACGCGGTTCCCGGATTAGTTAATCGTTGGGCGGGACGTTTCGCAAGACGTTCCGCGATTTCTTTTGAAAGCGCCGCTGAATATTTTCCAAAAGAAAAAGTAGCTTTGGTTGGTAATCCCATCCGGCGAAATTTGATTGGGGGAAATAGGGAAGAGGCTTTCCGGGTTTTTGAATTAGAAAAAGACATCCCAACCATTCTTATTTTGGGAGGTTCGCAGGGGTCGCAGCGCATCAATGATGTGGTGTTGGAAATTTTGCCATCGCTTTTAGAACATGCCAATATCGTGCACCAGTGCGGCGCGGTAAATTTCCAGTCGGTTAAACAGCGCGCTGGAATTATTTTGGAAAAATCAACTTACGCGAAGCGGTATCATGTCGCGCCATTTTTATCTGAAGGAGATTTGCGCAATCTCTCGCAGACCACTAATCTGATTCTGTCGCGTTCTGGAGCCGGAGCGATTTTTGAGATAGCGGCGTGGGGGATTCCGAGCATTTTGATTCCATTGGAAGAATCCGCGAATGACCATCAAAGACAAAACGCGTATATTTTCGTAAAAGCCGGCGCGGCGAGCATTTTGGAAGAAAAAAATTTAAAACCTCATATTTTGCTTTCGGAAATTGAAAAAATGCTTCGTGATAAAGACAAATTGCGGGAAATGAAATCCGCGGCTGAGCGTTTTGCCAAAATTGACGCGGCACAAAAAATTGCCCGCGCATTAATAGATTTGGCATTGGAACATGCAGATTAGGACACGCATTGCTCCTTCGCCTACGGGTACGCTTCATATCGGCACGGCGCGTACCGCGCTTTTTAGTTGGCTTTTTGCTAGGCAAAACAAGGGAGAATTTGTTTTGCGCATTGAAGACACGGATTTGGAGCGTTCGGATCCGAGGTTTGAAAAAGATATCATAGACGGTTTGCGTTGGCTGGGCATTGACTGGGACAATAAAACGCCGTATAGGCAGTCGGAGCGCTTACAGCTTTACGAAGGTTATTTAAAAAAACTTCTTGATGAAAAGAAAGTTTTTTATTGTCCGCATAGCGAAGAGGATCTAGCTCGCGAACGGGAAGAGCAGATGGGGCGCAAAGAGGCTCCGCGCCATGTTTGCGAGTTCCGCGAAGGCGGAGTGGAAACCGGCATTATTCGTTTTAAAAATGATTTTAACGGCGATATAACATTTAATGACATGATTCGCGGCGAGATTAATTTCGCGGCGACACTTTTAGGAGATTTTTCTTTGGCAAAAAATTTAAAAGCGCCCTTGTATAATTTTGCGGTGGTAATAGACGATTATGAAATGCAGATTTCACATGTGATACGCGGCGAAGACCATATTCCCAATACTCCCAAGCAAATATTGATACAGCGGGCGTTAAATATTCCGGCGCCGCGGTATGCGCATCTGCCGCTTATCTTGGGCAAAGACCGTTCAAAGATGTCCAAGCGTGACGGCGCCACCTCTATTAATGAATACAAGAAAGACGGATATGTGGCGGATGCGCTTATCAATTTTATCGCTCTTTTGGGATGGCATGGGCGGGAAGACCGCGAAATTTTTACGCGCGAAGAACTGGTGATGGAATTTTCTTTTGAACGCGTTCAAAAAGGAGGCGCGGTTTTTGACATTGATAAATTAAATTGGATGAACAAGGAGTACGTAAAATTAATGGATCAGCAAAACATCGCGAGAGAAGCATCGGATTTTTTACCGGAAGAGTGGAGGGAAATTATTAAAAATAATGAAAAATTATGGATGCGGATCATTGATTTGGTAAAAGAGCGAATTGTTAAGTTCGGGGATGTGCCGGAGTATGTGGATTATTTTTTTCAGATGCCATTTTATCCCAAAGAGATGCTTGCTTGGAAGGGGAAACAAAGCCATTCTGATATTTTGCGACATTTGAACAAAATCAACGAATTGGCTGATACTATTGCGGAGAATGATTTTACTAAAGAAAATCTTGAAAAAGAGCTTATGCCATATGCGGAAAAAGAGGGCAGAGGCGATGTTTTGTGGCCTTTTAGGGTGTCTTTGTGCGGCAAACAGTATTCTCCCGGGCCGTTTGAAATAGCCGCCGTATTGGGTAAATCAGAGGTTCTAACGCGCGTAAAGAGCGCCATGGCGCTTTTGAGCGATTGATGTATTATGTCGCGAAAATACGGTAAATTTGTAATCGTTTATATAATATCCGCTTTTTTTATTGCAGTTTTATTTATGGGCGGATACGCGAGAGCTTCGCAGGTGGATGATCTTAGAGGCAGAATAGAACAGCGCAATCAGGAAATAAAAGCGCTGGAAGAAGAGATCGCACAATATAGATCCAAGATTGATGCGACGGAAAGCCAGACCAAGACCTTGAAAAATCAGATTTCTACCATAAACGCGACCGTTTCCAAATTAAACGCCGATATCAAATATACGCAAAGTAAAATAGGCAAGGCGGAATTGGAGATAGAAAAATTGCTTTTGGAGATTGCCGATAAAGAGGAAAAAATAAATAGCAATCGTGGCGCGCTGGCACAGGCCATTCGCAATGTTTATGAAACGGAATCGCAGTCGTTGGTGGAAATACTTTTGGCGCGCGATCAATTATCGGATTTTTTTAATGAATTGAAATATATGGAAGATTTGCAGGATAGCGTGGGAAATAATTTAGCCACGCTTCATCAGGTTAAAGAGGATCTGCAAAGCGCTGAAATAAAGCGGCAAAATGAAAAGGCAAATCTTTTGGATCTACAAGGCGAGTTGACCGACCGTAAAGTTATTCAGAAAAATGCGTACAATGACAAGAATGCCTTGCTTAAAGAAACTAAAAATAAAGAAGCGGAATATCAGAAAATTCTTACCGCGCGGGAAAAAGAACGTGTGGATATTTTAAACGAAATATCCGCGATAGAAAACGAATTGCGTGAGTTAATTGATCCTTCGGCATTGCCCGTGGCGCGTAAAGGAGTTTTGGCTTGGCCGGTGGCGAGTCCTTACATAACACAGGGTTTTGGGCTCACGGCGTTCGCGCAATATAATTCGGATGTCTATAAGGGCGGCGGGCACAATGGCATTGATTTGCGGGCATCTGTGGGAACGCCGATTTACGCGGCAGATGAAGGTATAATTTTGCGTACTGGAAATTCGGATTTATCGTGTCCGGGAGGATCGTACGGCAAATGGATAGTCATAGAGCATCCAAATAATCTAGCTACGCTTTATGCCCACCTGTCTTTAATTAAAATTTCGGATGGGGAACATGTCAACCGTGGCCAACTCATTGCCTATGGCGGTAATACTGGTTATACCACAGGCCCGCATTTGCATTTTACGGTGTATGCCGCAGGCAAAGCGGGCGAAATACGTTTTGGGCCGTCCTCATCCGGACGATGCAAGTTGTTGCCCTACGGAGGTTATTTGAATCCTTTGGACTATTTATAAAGCTTCGTGGTATAATATAAATATGAATCAAGGCTTTATACAATTTGTGATAATTTTAGTGTTATTGTTGGTGATAGTAAGCCTTATGGGAGTGCGGTTGTTTGACGTAGTTAATAACAAGATAGTGAAAGACAATTTCTCTTTTGCGTGGAATTTTTCAAATTGGATGTGGGATAATTATCTTCATAATCCGGTTAAAATCGCGTGGCAGTTGTGGGTAGATCTGTTGTGGAAACCTTTTTTGGGCGCCATGGATAAGATAAAGTCCGGTCAAAGCGCCATTCCGGGCGCCGAATAAAATCGGATAAATTGAGTTTGTGCTCTATAGATAGCTTAACGTCGTAAAATGTATATTGTGCGACGTTGTTTATATACAAACCAGCCCCTATTCCCTATAATAAACGCATATGCGCACCTCCTATTCGGCGTTAGATACATATAAAACCTGTCCGCTTAAATATAAATATCAAAATATAGATAAAATTAAGGCTCCTAAAAATAAGGAGGCGGTTTTTGGAACTGTTGTGCACGAGGCGCTCAAATTTATGTTTGAAAAGACCCCCCTTTACCCAACTTTAGACGAGGTGGTGAATTTTTTGTGAATCGCTGGCAAGAAAAAAAGACCAAGATCGCGTGGCAGACCGGCGAAGAAGAGGCGTACTATAAAGATGGCCTGGAATTGCTTAAAAAATTTTACGCTAAAAATCAGCCGTGGAATTTTCATGTAGTGGATCTAGAGTCCCGTTTTGATGTTGAATTAACCGATTTGGAGAACGGAGAAAAGCATGTGTTGGCGGGCATCATAGACCGCATAGACCAGACGGACGATCATACTTATGAAATTATAGATTATAAAACGGCGCGCAAAATGCCATCGCAGAATATTTTGGATCATAATTTGCAGATGTCTATATATCACTTGGGGCTTATTCGCCGTTGGCCTCATCTAGAAGCGAAGAATATAAAATTAAGTTTGTATTTTTTAAAGCACAATGAGAAAATTTCAACCGAACGCGATACGGATTCTTTGGAGAAAACCAGGGCATCCGTAATTTCCACTATAAATGAAATTGAAGAGCGGATAAAAAGTGGTGATTTCCCCGCCATGCCCGGGCCGCTTTGCGATTGGTGCGGCTACAAAGAAATGTGCCCGATGTGGCGGCATTTGTACAAAAAAGATGCGCTAGGTGAAGAAGAAATAAAGAGTGTTGCTAACGAATATTTGGAATTAAAAAAGGCGTCCGAAGAGAATAACGCGCGGATAAAAGCGCTTCAAGGCGCGATACACGCGTATTTGAATCAAAATGGCGTGGAGCGCGTATTCGGGAATAATGGCTATATCACCAGGACGGTTAAAAAACACGTCATGTATGACGTGGAAAAAGTTCGCCCGTTATTGGAGGCGGCTGGAAAATGGGCTGACGCGCTGAAAGTGGATGATAGAAAATTAGAAGAGGTTGTTGCCTCTCTATCCTCCGCATTACGTCAAAAAATTCAAGAAGAGGCGTTAAACGGCGAAAAAGAAACTAAAACGCTAACTGTTTCCCGCAAAAATATAAAAATGGAGTCAGAATAGTTGCCCGTCTTACTCGCACATTACGGAGGCGGTATAACCGGCTTCTTCCGCTTCTTTGGTTGAATTAAATTGTATTCGGTTTTCCGCTTTTATGCGGGAAGCGGCCGGACAATCCGTCATATAATATTTGCTGCCGTTTTTGCTCGCTACTATACCCGCGCTGTCTGTGGCATGATTTGTTTTGTCGTTTCCGTTTTGTGCGGTCGCGGCGTTCGTTACATCGGTTTTATCCAGATATTCCACGGTAATAGGCGTTTTTCGCTCATAAATGGCAGACAATCGCCCCAGGCCGAAACCTATGATCGCTATTAAAATAATGGCCGCGGCCGTGAACAGGTCGTTTTTATGCTCTGCCAATACGGACTTGAACTTATTAATTCTTTCTGCTAACATATAATTTATCGTATATTATAGACATAAATATTTAAGCATAGTATGGCGCATACAAAATCAGGCGGATCAACAAGCAATCTTACCGATTCACAGCCAAAATATCTGGGAATCAAATTATCTGACGGACGGCACGCGCGTGCTGGATCCATTATAGTCCGCCAGCGCGGCACCGTTATACTTGCCGGTAAAAATGTCCGCTGTGGCAAAGATCATACTCTTTATTCCGTTGCCGAGGGGATTGTTAAATTCCGCAATACCACAAAATTTTGCTTTGACGGATCTAAACGAAAAGCCAAGGTTGTCGATGTTATAGCGGCGTAGTTATTCTTTCGTTTTAATGTTTAATTTTACGGCAGCTTCTTGTCCGTCTTTTTTGATTTTTACATCGTACTCCCCCGTTTCCTTGATAGGCGCGGCAAGCGTGATATCTTTGGCTGAAAATCCGCTGATGTGATGCTCTGATAGCGCTTCGGCAACGCGCTTTGCGTCAATCCCTGCGAACAAGTGCCCTTTGTCGCTCGCTTTTTCTTCTATCGTGATTTCCAGGTTTTCCAACTTTGACAGTATCGCTTTTATTTTCTCCCGCTCTTTTTTTGTTGCGGCTTCGGAGGCTTTACGTTCCAGCTCGGATGCCTTGATGAGTTCGGGAGTCGCGGGTTCCGCCCATTTTTTGATCAGTAAAAAATTGCGGGCATAGCCGTCATGCACATTTTTAATTTCACCCTTGTGCCCTATGCCCGGAATATCCTTAGATAAAATAATTTTCATACAAATTTATTTAAAGATTTTTTAATATTTCTACGGCTTTATCCATTTGCGGGTCTTTATGATTCACGCCATCTTCTTCGCTGATTTGCACGGGAACATCGGGTTCTAGTCCCTTTTCAGATATGGATTTGCCGTTAGGCGTCAGCCAGCGCGCTATAGTGACTTTAAGCGCGGTGTTGTCGGTTACGGGCATTAATTCCTGTACCGATCCTTTACCGAATGTTTTAGCGCCTACCAGGGTTGCTTTGCCGTATTCTTGAAGCGCGCCTGCCAGAATTTCCGATGCCGAAGCCGATCCCTCGTTTACGAGAATAACCGTGGGAATTTCATTTAACGCGCCATATCCCCTGCTTCTGTACAAGGTTTCCGTGCCGTTCCCGAATTTTTCTCTGGCAACTACTTTGCCCATCGGTAAAAACCAGCTTGCTATGTCTACCGCCATTTCCAGGTATCCTCCCGGGTTGGAGCGCAAGTCCAGAATAAGTTTTTGGTCGCCGCTTAAGGCCATTTCGCGCAAGGCGGATCTAAAGGCGGTTCCCGAATTTTCTCCGAAACTGTATAGGCGCATGACAAAAATTCCTTTTGGTTTGGCGGCAAGGTTATTGTCGTCTTGTTTTACTTCTATTTTTTGCGTGTCCATAACCGGAATTTCTATGCGGTCTCGCGTGACGCTGATTTCGCGCGTTTTTTCTTCGTCATCTCTTAGTATGGTCAAAACCACGGTTGTTCCTTTTTGTCCGCGGATAAGCTTCACGGCTTCGTCCACGGCAAGGTCAGCCGTGCTTTTGTCGTCAATTTTTATTATTTTATCGCCGGTTTTTATTCCGGCGCGGTCAGCCGGAGTATTTTTGAGCGGGGCGATCACGGTTAAAATATTTTTTCTTATTCCAATTTCCATGCCCACGCCTTCAAAGTCGCCCTTTATCTGGCTGTCAAAGATTTCCTTTTCCGCGGGCGGGAAAAACACCGTATAAGGATCGTTTAATGATTTCGTCATTCCTTCAATGGCGCCCCAGATCATCGCTTGTTTGTCTATGCCGTCATTGGCAACATATTTATTTTCCAGCAAATTCCACGCTTTCCAAAACGGATCAAAATCCAGGTTGGATCCGGATGCGTACAAGGACGGTTCTTTGTTGGTAATGGTGAGTACCTTGTCTATGGCCGGACGTTTGTAATAGCCGAAATAAGCGCCGCTCAAAAATATGCCGACTACCGCCATAAAAGCCGCCGTCGCAATGCCAGCTTTTTTTAATGCGAATTTTATTCTATCCCAAAGTGGCTTATTCATAAGAATGGATTATCCTATTATCTCAAAAGCGCCTTGGTTTGTCCAGAAAGCGAAGCCATATTATAATTTAAGTTAATATGCGGCTTACATTATATAATTCATTAAGTCGGGAAAAGGAGATTTTTGAGCCTATTCATGATCAAGAGGCCGGTTTATATACTTGCGGTCCCACGGTGTACGATTACGCGCATGTGGGCAATTTACGGACTTATATTTTTGAAGATATTTTAAAGCGCGCCCTTTTATTGAACGGCTACAAGGTTAAGCATGTCATGAACATTACCGATATCGGGCATCTTACTTCGGATTCCGATGAGGGGGAGGATAAAATGGCCAAGGCGATCCGCCGCGAAGGCAAGCCGCTTACTTTAGAGGCGATGAAAGAGGTGGCGGAGTTTTATGCCGCCGTTTTTAAAAAAGACCTGGCAAAATTAAATATTATAATGCCGGATGTTTGGTGCGCCGCCTCCGAATACATAAAAGAGGAGGTCGCGTTGATTAAGCGGCTGGAAGAAAAGGGGTTTGTTTATACGATAAGCGACGGCGTTTATTTTAATACCGCGCTTTTTGCGGATTACGGCAAGTTGGCTCGGATGGAATCTGCCGAAATTCAAAGCAGAGTGCAAAATTTGGAAAAGAAAAATCCGCGCGATTTCGCTTTGTGGAAATTTAACGCAATCGGCTGGGAGTCTCCTTGGGGCAAAGGATTCCCAGGATGGCACATAGAATGTTCCGCGATGAGCATGAAGCACTTGGGCGAACATTTTGATATTCATTGCGGCGGCATAGATCACATCCCCGTGCATCACACCAATGAAATAGCGCAAGCCGAAGCCGCTACCGGGAAAAAATTTGTGAATTTTTGGATACACGGGAATTTATTGATTGCCGGCGGCAAGCGAATGGGAAAATCTGAAGGCAATTTACTTGCTTTAAGCGAGCTTGAATTCAAGAATTTTCAGCCGCTGGATTACAGGTATTTGGTGATGACCGCGCATTATCGCTCTCCCCTTTTATTCAGTTTGGACGCGTTAAATGCGGCTAAATCCGCTCGTGAACGTTTGAATAATGTCGTACTAAAATTGCGAGAGAAAGCGCGAAAAGATCTAGAGGCGGTTTCATCACATGAAAGCGGGTTCACGAAACAATTTTTGGAAGCTATTAATGACGATTTAAATACTCCGAAAGCTTTGGCGCTTTTGTGGGACAATATAGGTTCAGTCAGCTTGGAAGATTTGTTGTGGGCGGACAAATTGATGGGATTGGATTTGGACAAAGTTAAGGAAGAAGAAATTCCGGAAGACATAAAACGATTGGCAGAGCGGAGAGAAGAACTAAGGCGGGATAAAAAATGGGAAGAAACTGATATTTTAAGACGTGATTTAGCTGAAAGAGGGTGGATAGTTGAGGATACCATGGAGGGGCCGCGCCTTAAAAGGGCTTAAAATAAGGATTTTTTCAGATTTTAACGAGTTCACATCTTATTAAGACTTTGCGCGAATTAGCGTCTTGAGGGCTTACCCGAACTTTGCTATATTGTTAGCATGGCATTAAAGAAAAACTCTTTCAAAGAAGCTCGTTCCGGTATTTCCAATATTTCTCTTCGCATATTGCCTCAAAATCTTGAGGCGGAAATGTCGGTTTTGGGATCTTTGATGTTGGACGGCAGAGCTATTATCAGGGTGGTGGATATTTTGGATGCCGAAGATTTTTATAATACGACTCACCGCCAAATTTACGAAAGCATGACCGAGCTTTTCAGCAAGCGCGAACCGATTGATCTTCTTTCCGTTTCCACCCGTCTCAAAGAAAGAAATTTAATGGACGCGATCGGCGGCACGACATATCTTGCTTCTTTGGTGAATGCCGTGCCTACCGCTTCCAATGTTGCGCATTACGCCGAAATAGTCAGAAAAAAGGCGGTGCTGCGCAATTTAATAGATGTTTCCGGACAAATTTCGGAATTAGGTTATAAAGAAGATGAGGATGTGGGCGCCCTTTTGGAAACCGCGGAGAAAAAAATATTCAAAATTTCAGAGCGGTCACTTCGCCAAAATTTTATGGCGGTGAAATCAACCTTGGGCGATGCGTGGAATCGCATTGAACAGGCGTACGCGCACAAAGGTGAATTGCGCGGGGTTAAAAGCGGATTTCACGGACTGGATAATGTGCTTTCCGGATTACAAAAATCCGATTTGCTAATAATCGCGGCCCGTCCTTCTTTTGGAAAAACCTCTTTGGGACTGGACATCGCTCGCCATGTCGCGATAAATGAAAAACGACCGGTGGGAATTTTTAGTTTGGAAATGTCCATTGAACAGTTGGTGGATAGGTTGATATCGGCGGAAGCGCGCGTTAACATGCACAATTTAAGAAGTGGCAAGTTGGCGGCTAACGAAGAAGATCTCGCGCGGATTCAGGCCTCCTTAAGCCGGCTTTCCGAAGCTCCTATTTTTATTGACGATGAAGGATCCAATACTATTTTGCAGATGAGGGCTATGGCGAGACGCCTCAAGGCGGAGCACGATCTCGGACTGGTGGTGGTTGACTATTTGCAGTTAATACAGCCGCAGAGGGGTTATATTGACAATATGGTGACGCACATAACCGAGGTATCCCGATCGCTTAAAGCTATGGCGAAAGAATTAAATGTACCGATTTTGGCTCTGGCGCAGCTGTCGCGCGCCGTTGATCAAAGAAGTCCTCCCAAGCCGAGGCTTTCCGATTTGCGAGATTCCGGATCCATTGAGCAGGATGCCGACGTGGTAATGCTCATGTATCGTGAAGATAAATACCGGGAAAATACTGACAGGAAAAATCAGGTGGATATTGAGATAGCTAAACATAGAAACGGGCCGACTGGCGAAACCACTTTGTATTTTAATGAAGATATCGCGAGTTTTAGCAATATGGAGAATAACGGAAATTATGAATAGCGTATTGCAGAAGCTGTCTTTGCTGTTTGAACGGCTACCCGGCATAGGTCCGCGGCAGGCGCGCCGTTTCGTATACGCTTTGGCGGATGAAAAGCCGGAAATTTTGGAAGAATTTGCCGGAGCTTTTTTAGAAATGAAGGTGTTGGCAAAACGATGTCCGGAATGTTTTCGTGTGTTTGAAGGAGAAAAAGCCCGTCTGCCGAACAGGCAGACAGACCTGCCTGCCGAACAGGTAGGCCTGCCTGCCGAACAGGCGGGTGTTGTTTGCGCTTCGTGCGCGACTCACGCCGAATCCTCCGCCCTTTTAATCGCGGAGCGCGATGTGGATTTGGAAAATATAGAAAAATTGGGAGTTTACAGCGGCTTGTTCCACATTGTGGGAGAAATCGCGCTTCCTTTCCAGTCTGATACGGATAAAATGCGCCTCAAAGAGCTCCATAATCGTATCAAAAATTCCAAGACGATTAAAGAAGTAATACTCGCCACTTCGGCAACTAATGAAGGGGACGCAGTGGCGGCTTACATAGAAAAAATTTTGGAAAATTTTACCGAATCTGGGAAAATAAAGATAACCCGCCTGGGGCGCGGGTTATCTACGGGATCATATTTGGAATTCTCCGACCGATCTACTTTGGAGAATGCTTTGAAAAATCGCAAGTAATTTATTCTAGCCCTCTTACGGAAACTTTGGTGAATGTCTGCCTATGGCCTTTATTTTTTCTGTATCTCGTTTTGGAATGGTATCTGAATACCATAACTTTTTTATTTCTACCGTTTCCTTGCCATGTAACCATAACGGCGGCGTTGTTTATATAGGGATGGCCGAGCTGTACCCCCTTTTCATTTTTTATAAGCAATACCTTATCAAATTTGATTTCCCCTCCTTTCATTGGCGGAGGTAGTTTTTCCACTCTAAGCGTCATTCCCGGCTGGACTAGATACTGTTTGCCGCCGGTTTCCACAATAGCGAAAAAATTATCGGTTTTTTCCGGTTTTGTCGCGGTTGGCGTTTTTTTATTGCCGGTTTTCTTTTCCATAATCAATCGCGTTAATGAAATATATATTAACTTAATTCTTCCGGCTTGTCCAGTTGTTTTATTTCACTATCCATGCCTTTTCCGGTGATATGCAGAAAGTCCTTATTTATTTTGGCGAATTCGCTACGGGCGGCGTTAAATGTATTCACGGTTGTACCTAGATTATTACCCAATCGCATAACAAATTGTCCATAATTGCCCAAGTGCCTTTCCAGCTCCTCCACGCTTTTTCGTATTTCTTTTGCGGATTCTTCAATTTTCAAAGCGCGCAGTCCCTGCAATACCGTCTGTAAATAAGCCATAAATGATGTCGGAGACACTATAATCACGTGTTTTTGCCCGAAAGCGTATTCTATAAGGTCACGAGTGTTGCTCTTGACCGCGCCCACCTGGTTTATCAGCAAGTCGTAATATATCGCCTCGGACGGTATAAACATAAAGGCAAAATCCATAGTTCCCTCTTTTGGCCGTATATATTTTGAAGTTTCGTCAATGCGGTTTTTCAAATCTTGTTTAAAAACTTTTTCCAGTCGTTCGCGTTCAATTTTATCATGTTCTCCCAATATGCGGTTGTAATTTTCTAGAGAAAATTTGGAATCAATCGGCAAAACCTTGCCTTGATCCAGAAAAATTACCGCGTCCACTATTTCGCCGTCCGCGAATTTGTATTGCATTTGAAATCTTCCGGGAGGCAAAACATTTTTTAAAACCGTTTCCAAATAGTATTCTCCCAAGACGCCGCGCTGTTTGGGATTTTGCAAAATATCTTGAAGCGATTGCAGTTGTTCCGCAAAATTAACCACCTGCCGGTTGGTTTCCTCAAACTTGGCAAGCCGTTCGGTAACATCGCGTATGATTTTAGCGGATTCTCCGAATTGCCCCTGCATCGCTTTGGTGGATTCCCCCAACTTGGTATCCAGCGTCCGCGTGATTTCAGTTAGCTGGTTTTGTAGCATCAAGAGGGCCTGGTTTTCTTTGCCGTCTTTGTGGCGGAAAAAATAAGTAAACAAGACCGCCATCGCGACAATTCCCGCCCCTACTATAATAATCGCTAAAAAAATATAATTCATTGCTTCTAATTATATAATTTGTCTAAAAATTAACCAATTAATGCCCGGTTTTAGTTTTTACCCGCAAATAATGCATGATCAGCAAAAAAGACATGCTGGCTGTCGCAATCATCAAAATTATAAGTATCTTAAATCCCAGCGCAAAAGCAATAAGCCTTCCCAAAATCGCGGCGATTCCCTGAGCGATGTCTTGCAGTCCTTCAAAAATTTTATAGTAAGTATTCATGTTTTTACATTATACCATTTGGGGAGGATTTGCCGTCTTTTTTATGAAGTAAAGTTTGGCCGCTTCAAGCGCGATTAAATCCATAATGCCCAATCCTAAAATCGTCAAAAATTCCCAGATGCTTATGGGCGCCAGAGAAAGCAGGCGTTGCAACGGCGAAAAAGTAAGCGCCATTGCCAGCAAAATCATGCTTACAACATTAGCTATAAGAAGATAGGGATTGGAAAATAAGTTTATTTTCCACAAAGGTTCGCGCAGGCTTTTTAACGGGTAGACGAAGAAAATGGCGTCTATAGCAAGACCCGCGAACATCATGGTGCGGATTTCTTGTATGGGATATTCCAAATAAATTAACGAGGCAAATAATATGAATAAAAATAAATTGGTAATCATGCCTACTCCGAAAATAATCCACAGCATTTCTCGCGTAAGAATTTGCCGCGATGAATGGGCGCGCGGATCGCGTCCCATAATGTCAGATTCTTTCGGTTCAAAAGCGAAAGCAAAATTCATAAAACCTTCTTCAATTAAATTCGCCCATAAAATTTGCGCGGGAAGCACTGGCAGAGGCAACCCTACCATGAGGGCGCCGCCTATCAAAACGATTTCTGTAAAACCGGTGCTTAAAAGAAAAGTAACCACTTTTCTCAAATTGTCCACGATAACTCTGCCGCCTTCTATGGCCGCGATGATTACGCTGAAGCTGTTATTGAGGAGTACCAAATCAGACGCTTCTTTCGCCACATCCGTTCCCGACCCCAGCGCTATGCCAATATCCGCGCGTTTTAACGCTGGCGCGTCGTTCACTCCGTCTCCGGTCATTGCCACCACTTCTCCTCTTTTTTGCCACGCTTCCACTATTTTCATTTTTTGGTGCGGCAGGACTCGCGCGTAAACATCTATTTTGTCTATTATTTTTTCCAAATCGTCCGGGCTCATCTTTTCCAGCCTTTCTCCATCCATAATTCTTTCATTTTTCGCGTCATGACTGTTTATGGTATCAATCAATCCCACCTGTTCTGCCACGGCAAAAGCGGTGGCTGGATGATCTCCGGTCATCATGATGGGACGTAATCCGGCCTTTCTCGCCTCATGGATCGCGTATTTGGCGTCTTTTCGCAGCGGGTCGTGCAGCAATACGAATCCGGCAAAAATAAAATCGCTTCCCAAAATTTCGTCCCCGGCATCTTCTTCATCGGTTTTACCGAATATTTCTTTCCAGCGGTTTGTTTTATACGCCAATCCCAATACCCGCGATCCCTTACTCGTGGCTTTTTGGTAGGCGTCAATTAATTGCGCGCGCGCTTTATCGCTTATTTTGAAAATTTTATCTCCTATTTTAACGCGGCTACAAATATTTAAAATTTTTTCCGGAGCGCCTGCGGCGGAGAGTTGCGAACCCTTTTCCATTTTATTGAGCGACGCGGCAAGTCTCCGCTCCGCGTCAAACGGCAGAAAATCCAGACGTGGATTGCGTTTTATTATTTCTATCGGATGAAGACCGGCATGAATGCCCGCGCGTAGTAGGGCTGTTTCCGTCGGTTTGCCGCGGATTATCAAATTTTTTAATTCCGCTTCCGGATTTTCTATAAATGCGTCAGCTGACAGTACTCCAATTTCCAGAGCGTACAATTTGGAAGGCAAAAGTTCGCTATCCTCCGCGCGTATGTGCCGTAGAATTTCTTCGGGCGTTATTATATCTAACACTTCCATTTCCGCGCGAGTGAGCGTTCCGGTTTTATCCGTCAATATTATGCTGGTTGACCCCAAAGTTTCGGTAGCGGCCAGGCTTCGTATTAAGCCGCCCCTTTTCAGTACGCGTCCCATTCCTATCGCCAATATTACCGTGGTGGCTATGGGAAGCCCCTCCGGTATGGCGGCAACCGAAATGGCTACGGCTACCAAAAACATTTGTGACAAATCCTCCCCCTTCAGCGTGCCAACGGCAAAAATTATTATAGATGCCACAACGATAATGGCAGCAATGTAATGCGCCAGCCGTTTAATGCCTTTTTGGAAAGGCGCGGGCAGTGCCTCGGTCTCTTCTAGAGAAGCCGCTATTTTGCCAAATTCCGTATATTTTGCCGTCCCTGTCACAATCGCCATGCCCCACCCTTCCGTCATGGTGGTGCCCATCCATACCATATTTGTTCTTTCGGTAATGCGCGCGGATTCTGTCACTAGATTCGCGTGTTTTTCCGTTGGCATCCATTCTCCAGTTAGTTCTGATTCATTGGCAAAAAGGGTTTTGGATTCAATAATTCTCGCGTCCGCGCCCGCGCGATCTCCCGCTCTTACTATTATAATGTCACCCGGCACCAAAGTTTCGGAATCCACTTCCATTTCTTTTCCATCGCGAATCACGATTGAGCGTTTCTTAACCAAATCTTTTAACTTATCAAATGCTTTGTCTGCTTTGCCTTCCTGGAGCGCGCCTACCGCGGTGTTTATAATCAAGGTTATGCTTATAACCGCGGCATCCGACCACTCATGAAGCGCCGCTGCCACGATGCCCGCAAAAATTAAAATAAAAACTAGCGGGCTTTTTATTTGATGCCACAATAAATTGGCCAGCCAAAATCGTTTTTTCTTTTCAATCGCGTTGGGACCGTATAATTTCAGAGAACTTTTGTATTGTTCAAAAGACAGCCCGTTTTTTAAATTGGAATGTAATTGTTCCGCTATTTCCTTTGGGTGTCTTGCGTGCCAAATCATATTTTCTTCCATAATTTTAAGATAGCATTTTATTTTTTCGTTTTATTCTATTTGGCTGTCCGATAGCCAAATAGAATCGCCAGGGCTTATCTTTCCATTCACCGGCATAATCAATGCCGATTCTTGGTCCCCGTAAAATTTTATTCGGCCTTTGCGCGGCAAGATTGGATTCAATCCAAAGTTTCCGGCTTTTTATAATATCTTCGCCGTTTAGCGTTTTATCAATATGCAAAAATTTGCATATTCTTCCCGGTCCATTAATTGTCATTTGGCTATCGGATAGCCAAATGGAACGGATGAGCACTGCCGCAGGATAACCGTTTTTCTCCGTTACTATATTAAGGCAGTGGTGTATTCCGTAAATCAGATAAACATACGCTCTCCCCGCTTCTCCGAACATGAGAGCGGTGCGTGGCGTTATTCCGCGCGAAACCTGCCTACCGGACAGGTAGGCCTGCCTACCGGACAGGCAGGCATGCGAGGCTTTGTCGCTAAAACCTCTATACGCTTCGGTCTCGGTTATGACGCCGCGAAGTTCCTTGCCGCGCCATTTACGCACCAGCGTTTTTCCGAGCAGTTCACGCGCGACTCTCAGCGTATTTTGTTCAAAAAATTTCTTTTTTAGCCGCATTTTTTGTTACCCATAAGTCTCACTTATGTACATAAGTGAGACTTATGGGTATTGGTTTACGGTTGATAAGTCAGCCAATCTTTTAAATAATCTTGGAATTCTTTTTTGCTCTCAAAATATTTTGGGAAAGCGTCTTTATTCAAAATTGCCGCTTCAGAACGCGAGCCACCAACATAATCTTGGTAGCTTGAATATTGATAATTGTGCAAAAATCCTTCCGCCTTGGCCACATCTACAATGCCTTTTTCTTTCCATTGCGGTTCCAGTAATTTCACTGGATTCAGATGAATATAGGCAAAAAGATACTGGAGATATCCGTCATCTTGGGCATGAGTCGCCTGAAAAACTCCTTCAAATAATTTACCGGTACGATAATGTTTTTTATTAAAATACAAAGAGTACGCAGTTGATAATTTTTGCATAAATAAACTGATGCCGCCCTCTTCCCTCTCAAACACCAAGATATGAAAATGATTTGGCATCAGACAGTAGCCGCCAATATCCACTAGAGTATTTGCGCGGCGCTCGTTGTCGTAGATTGCATGATTAGGAATGTCTCTAAAAACAACCGGCTTGGTATTATTGCAAAGAAATAATAATTTTAAAAATCGGTCATTATCTCCGTAGTTCAGAAATATCTTTCCTTTATTATTACCTCTATTATACAGGTGATAAAATTCTCCGATGGAGAATTCAATTTTGCGATTCATAATAATAATTAAGCTATTTGTCCAATATTGTAATTATTCTACCCCATAAGTCTCACTTATGTATACATAAGTGAGACTTATGGGGTGCTGGTAGTGGTGGCAACATCCGTAACCGGTGTAGTTGTTGCCGTTTCAGTTGCAGAAGTTTGGGTTGTAGAGGTGTCTGCCGTTGTCGTGGATGTCGCAGTGTCAGTGGGTGCCGGTTCCAAAACAGGCTCTACGACAGTTGCCGGAGCCGGTTCAGCTATAAATTCTCCGCAAGTTCCTTTAAACTTGTTCCATTCACCGCCCGAAATTCGCACGCAATAAACTTCTCCCGTTACGGAGTCTTTCATTTCCAGCGCATCAGTCGTAACTTTCTTCGCGGTTATTTTGTTGGCGATAAATTCCGTAGCTTGGATCATGCCGCTAGAAATTGACGCACCCATGGAATTAAAAAATGTCGCGATATCCGAAATTGATAAAGCCGATGAAACAGACGCGCCTCCTGCGTCCGTCGTTCTTCCCTCATTGGACATGGCCGCGACTTTAGCTTCAATATCCGCCACCTTCAATGCGAGCACCTCAATCTGCTTCTGTTGCGCTTTTACTCCGCTCCAGAGAAACGCCGTCATCTTGTAGAGGTCAACTCCTTTGTGATCGGGCGACAATATCTCCACGGGAGCTTCTTCAGCTATAAGGCCTAAACGGCGAGGAATGCCCGCGCTGTTTACCTCACCCGTTGCATCTGTCCCGTCTACATAAGTCTCACTTATGTAGATGTAGGTGGCGATGTTCGTGCTCGTGATCTTCGCGAGGGCGGATTCTTCATCAGAATCATTCAAATAAGTAATGTCTTTTTTGGCTTCCCGGGTAGAAACATTGACGAATCCCGTGGCGGCAACATCTCCCGCGATATGCAATTTATATACGGGGGTAGTCGTCCCGATGCCGACATTGCCGTTAGCGTCAATAAACATGCTTGGAACGGTAGTGCTGGCGGAAGATGTGTCAATTACTGCTTTAATCACATCTACTTTAGCGTTGAGTTCTTTGATGGCTTCCATGCTATAAAGTCCGAGGCGCGCATAGTTGAGAGATTTATACCCATCGCTGTTCGTTTCAATAAGTTCCGGGAAAATTTGTTCTACGCTCTGCGCGACAAAACCGGTATTTTCAATGGTGGTAGAGGTGTTATAGAGAGCATGAGCCGTATCATTCCAATAGAAATTCTTGAGTTGGAGTTGGGCAAACTTATCTAATACATCCGTAACATCACCGGTTATATTTTTGAGCCGTGCGTCGGAAAAACAAGTGCCTCCGCTTGCCGCGCCAGTGAACGTACAATTGCCTCCTGTACCCGCGATTATAATATTTCCGGCATCAGAAATAAGATAAATATCTGAATTAGAAGCCGCACCATCTCCGATAAAACCCTTCCGCACGTTATTAACATCATGAAATGTTAAATATGCTATATTATTAGCTCCAGTGCTAACTCCACTTAATCTAAGTGTCTCAGCTTCCCCCGATATGTGTAATTTTGTTACCGGCGTCGTCGTCCCTATGCCGACGTTGCCGGAATTATCTATAGCCATTTTTTGCGTCAGGTTTCCTCCGCTCGTGACGGTGTAAAACTGCAATCCGCCACTATAGTCTGCTGAGGTTGCATTAAGTTTGTATCCCTTAATTAAGCCATATGGCACATAGTCTGTATTGCTGGTCGGAGTTCTGTATTGTCCGCTAAAGGCAATGCCACCACCAACTCCTGCTGCAAAAGCAGTGTTATCTGTGACCTCTAGATGAGCGTTTATACCTTGTCTTACCGCTCCTGTACTTTGAATCCCAAGCGTTGTCTGTGGCGCTATAGTCCCAATGCCGACGTTGCCGTTTGTCATGTCGATTGTCATTCGATCAGATTCGGATGTTCCATCCTTACCGCTAAATTTTAATTTATTCGAGGCTTCGTTGTATCCTATTCTCGAATAGTATGATGAGCTGTAAGAAATTTTTAATCCTGCAGTGTAGGCATTAGTATCTTCAAGCTGAAGATTGTCTGTTGGATTCGCCATCCCGATGCCGACGTTGCCGGTAGAAGAAATACGCATTCTCTCTGTCATTGCTCCCGCGCTCACGCGAGTAGAAAGAGATAGATAGCCAGGAGCATTGCCGTCTACACTGTCCTCTCTTCTGCCAGCGATAGACGCGAAATCAGTAAAATTTCCATTCGAATTATTTACACCGCCAAAAGAAAGTGAACCGCCAAGATCTATTCCAGTCGCAGTAAGATTGCTGGCTACTATTGCGACATTCCCTCCATTGGCAGTTGTATTGCTGGTATCCCAGATAATTGTTTTAGGGGTCGCGGTTGGCAAATATGTTCCAGTGCCTGCTCCTATTTGTAATGTTGAAAGAGGATTCGTCGTCCCGATGCCGACGTTGCCGCCATTCGTAACAATCAAGCTCGTAGCCGTGGAAGAACCAATGACAAAAGACGGCACGCCCGCTCCCAGTGCGTTGGGATTTATGGAAAGAAGACCCCAAGGGGTAGTGGTGCCTACCCCAAACTGCGCGGTAGAAGTCGCGGCGGTAAGCCCGGTGGTGTAGGTATCAGTGGAGATTCCGTATTTATATACCTCATCGTCTGAATCATCCGTTATCCAAAAGAACCCTCCGTACTGGGTTATACCAACAGGATTTCCATTCCCGCTTCCGGAGGTATCAAAAAACACTCCTGTGTACGTTCCATCGGTGGTGTATTTGTACGCTCTATTGGTTACATAACCGATTACCCAAAAGAACCCCCCGTATTGGGTAATTTGACGAGTATTTACGTTTCCGCTTCCAGCAGTATCAAAAGATATGCCGGTGTACGTTCCATCGGTGGTGTATTTATACACCTCATCGTCTGACTCATCCGTTACCCAAAAGAACCCTCCGTATTGAATAATTCCGGAAGGGTTCGTATTTCCCCAGCTACCGGCAGTATCAAAAGATATGCCGGTATAAGTTCCATCGCCGGTGTATTTATACACTCCGTCGCTCAAGTCATCCGTTATCCAAAAGAACCCTCCGTATTGGGCTATACCGCGAGGACTCGTATTTCCACTCGCGGCGGTATCAAAAGATACCCCCGTATAAGTTCCTGTTGTTGTGTATTTATATACTTGTGCCCCCGCGCGATCCACCATCCAAAAGAACCCTCCGTATTGGGTTATACCGCGAGGATCCGTATTGCCACTCGCGGCGGTATCAAATGAAGCTCCGGCGTAACTGGCTGTTCTCGGTTTTACATAAAATGTATTGAGAGCTTCTAGATCTCCGTCCGCGCTGAAACCTCCTTGTATTTGCAGGGCGTGATTTTGTATTGTGGTAGCCAGGTGTGTTGTTGTTCCGGTTGATCCAATGAGGATATTTCCGTTGAAGAGAGAATCGCCGCTGAAGAATGATGTGGAAGAAGCGTTCAATATTCCCCGCATGTTCACGTTGCCAGATGAATCAATCGCGAAAATAGGATTTGTTGCCGCGCTTGATGTCGCAATAATGAATAATGGCGCGGTTTGTCCCGCAGTGCCTTGAATAGAAAGTATTCCCCATGGACTCGTCGTGCCAATTCCCACACTACCGCCGTTGGTGCCAAACCACGCTCCCCCACTGGTCGTCAGCGAAGTTGAAGAAGCGTACGGAATAGTAGAAGCCAAGTTATCTCCGCTGATTCTCGTGAAAGCGGAATTGCCCACGACAATAGTTGAAGAAGCGTTAAGCGTTCCTGAAACCGTCAAAGGTCCTCCGATTGAAGATGAAGCGTTGGAAATGAAGCCTCCCGTCAAAGTGGAAAGTCCCAAAGCATTCAAAGTTCCTGTTGCCGTGATGTTGGAAGCGGTCAAAGCATCATTGAAAAATCCCGAACCTGCCACCGAAAGTTTGGCGAAAGGAGAAGTCGTCCCCACCCCCACATTCCCTCCATTTGTTGCAAACCACGCTCCCCCGCTTGTGGTTAAGGAAGTTGAAGAAGCGTACGGAAAACTCAAACGAGTAGCTGAATCGTTCCAAGAAAAGTTGGCGTTGTTCTGCGAGAGCAAGCCGCCAGTTGAACTGAATATGACAGAACCGGGAGTCATTTTGGAAAGAGTGGCATTTCCTGAAATTATCAAATCCGTGGAAGAAGCGGTAGCCAAAACCGCCAAATTGGTTGTAGTGGCGTTTGTGGTTGTGGAATTGGTCGCGGTGAAATCTTTGAATGTTGAAATATTTGAAACTACAAGATCAGTGGTGGAGGCTGTTCCTGATACGGTGATTGCGGTGCTTGAAGCGTAAGGCAATTGCGAGGCGGCAGAAGTCGTTGCCGTAAAATACGCGGCGACTATTTCTCCGGAAACGGATAGCTTGGCATAAGGAGAAGAAGTGGCAATTCCCACATTCCCGTTATCCAAAACGGTGAGTAGCGTGGTGGAGGCATTATCCGCTATTTCCAAAGCTCTGCTTGTGGTAGTGCCTGCTCCCCAAACCGTGAAGGTGGCATAAGGGGTGGAGGTGCCAATGCCGAACTTACCTGTTCCGGTGATAATATTTTGATTATTAGTGGTATTCAAGGAAAGGGTTCCTCCGCTGTCTATGGCATAAGCTCCGCTTGCCAAAAGATTGGTGCCTGTGGAAGTCGCAGTGCCGCCAATGCCAAGAGAAGTGCCAAAATAGCCTGTTCGGAAGCGCAACCAATTTGTGCCATCTCCCACATCTAATGAGTTATCCACGGTCGGCACGAGCGATCCGGCAAATCTGCTGTTTACGTATATAATATCCGTAGTGGTGGCATCGCCCAACGTGGTATTGCCGGTGTTGATAATACTAGTTGCGGAAAGCGATCCGCCAGAAAATCCACCTCCGCTTCCGCAATTGATGCACACCCCTCCTATATCTATAGAGCCGGATATCGCTAAATTTCCGGAAATGGTGGAAGTACCGCTGCCCGTAACAGAAAGCAGTCCTCCGCTCGTTAGATTGCCGGAGAAAGTCGCGGTGGTGCCGGAGATGGCTCCGGAAAAAGTGGATACACCGGAAATAGATGGTTCGGAAATAGTTGGCTTATGCAAATTGTCAATCTTATTAGTAAGCGCTATAGCCTGGAAATTTTCTTGCGTTTTGGAGGCGAGCTGATTTTTGAGATCAACTATCTGCGAAAGTATTTTATTGTTCAAGATGCTTAATTTTTCATCCAAGTCTTGCGGGGAAACTCCGG
>JBBTRG010000005.1:0-55545 GCA_038065295.1 Patescibacteria group bacterium | reverse complement strand
GTGCTTTATGCCGTACATTATTTAGCGAATCGTTTTTTGACGTTGTTGTCCAACTTGTTCACAGGTCTAAACTTAACCGATATGGAGACTTGCTATAAGGTTTTTAGCCGTGAAGTGACGGACAGTTTCAAGGACAAATTACAATCCAAAAAATTCGGCATAGAGCCGGAATTGACGGCACGCGTCGCTAAAGGCAAATGGCGAGTGTACGAAGTCGGCATTTCATATTACGGCCGCACCTACAATGAGGGCAAAAAAATAAATTGGAAGGATGGCTTAGCTGCCATCTGGCATATTGTGAGGTTTAATTTATTTTCATAAAAATTTTGTGGAGCAATATATGAATTATTTGCGCGTGAGGTTTTGGACGCGGTAATTTTAGAATCCACAGCAAATTTATATGTGCGCGATCAACGGATTTAATTTCCGGGATGAAAATTTAATATCCAGAATGAATACCGCTACGCGTCATCGCGGACCTGACGGCACTGGCGTGTTTTGCAAAGAGGGTGTTTCGTTGGGGCACAACCGCTTGAGTATCATTGATTTGAGCATGTCCGCTGGCCAACCCATGCAAAGTGCGGACGGCAATTTAATCGTGGTTTTTAACGGGGAGATTTATAATTTTCAGGATAT
This sequence comes from Patescibacteria group bacterium, assembly GCA_038065295.1. Taxonomy (GTDB): domain Bacteria; phylum Patescibacteriota; class Minisyncoccia; order JACROR01; family JACROR01; genus JACROR01. Next base: position 54,909 of record JBBTRG010000005.1, on the reverse strand, counting down.
TAAAAAAGAGCTCGGCGATTTTTATTGCTTCAACACTTCCAGTGATACGGAGGTAATTCTTGCGGCTTACTTAAAGTGGGGTCATGATTGCGTAAAAAAATTAAGCGGCATATTCGCGTTTGCGATCTGGGATACAAAGCGGCGGGAGCTTTTTATGGCGCGCGATCAGATTGGCGTTAAGCCGTTTTATTATTTTTGGGACGGCAAAAAGTTTATTTTTTCTTCCGAAATTAAGGCCATTTTGGAGCATGGCGTGCCGCGTGTTTTAAACAAAGAAGCGTTCAACCATTATTTGCGGGTACTTTATGTGCCGGAGCCGCTGACCATGTTTGAGGGGATTTATAAATTACCGCCAGCGCATTCTGCTGTTTTGAAAAACGGTAATTTAAGCATACATAAATATTGGGAGCTGGATGCCGGCACGATGCTCGCCGAAAGCAAAAGTGAGCTTGCTGAAGAGCTTCGTGGCAGAGTGACGCGTTCCGTAAAAAATCAGTTGGTTTCGGACCGGCCTTTGGGCATTTATCTTTCCGGGGGCATAGACTCAAGCGTCGTTTTGGATTGCGTGGCGGAAGATCGTGGCAATATAGATACTTTTTCCGCTGGCTTTGAGTTGGAGGAGGCGGAGGGGCGGGAGAAATTCAACCAGGATTTTTATTTGGCGCGCAAAACCGCTGCGCATTACCGCACCAACCATCATGAGGTTACGTTGTCGGAACAGGATGTTCTAGACAATTTGGAGAACGCCGTGTGGCATTTGGATGAGCCGATCTCCAATCCAACTATTCTGGCAATGATGAAATTAGCCGCGTTCTCCAAAAGAACCGCCACGGTGGTTTTGGGAGGGGATGGAGGAGACGAGCTTTTTGGCGGTTATGACAGGTATCGTATGTCGCTTGCGGCGGATTATTATCAAAAGTTGCCTAAATTTTTGAGAAAACTACTGGATTCCAGCGATAAATTGAGAAAATTGGACACTCCCGCAGGCGTTGAAAGATTCGCGCTTTTCATGTTCCAAAAAGACGGGATTTTGAAAAGAGTTGTAAGGGATGAGTTTTTAAACACGAATATTTCAGCGAATTTTTTTGAAAATAAATATTTTGCGGGCAAGCGTTTGGGAAATTTTGAGGAGTTGTTTATGGATACGGATAGGAGAAGTTGGCTTCCCGATTTTTCTTTGATGATGACTGATAAGGCGTCCATGTCCGCGGGACTGGAAGCGAGAGTGCCGATCTTGGACAAGGATTTGGTGGAGTTTGCCGCGCGATTGCCGTTAAAATACAAAGTTAGCCTGTTCGGAACTAAGATTATTTTGAAAGAAGCATTCCGCGGCAGGATTCCGGATTTTCTTTTTCATGAGCCCAAGCGCGGATGGTTTTCTCCGGGCGCCAAATGGCTGCGGCGTCCGCGCATTTATGAAATGGCGCGCTTCGCGCTTTCACCGGATTATTGCGAGGCCACGCGCTCTATTTTTAAATGGGATGAAATTGCGCGCATTCTGGAAGATCATAAAAATTCCAAAGCATACAATGTTAATATTTTATGGGCGATTTTAACCTTTCAAATATGGGCCAAGCAATATAAGATTCAACTATGACGGATGCGGTTATTTTTATAAAAGAAATATGGCGCGGCAAGGATTTGTACAGGATTTTCATGAATCTAGAGTGTAGGAGCCGTACGCTAAAAGGCCGTGTGCTTGATGTCGGCAGCGGACTGAATAAGGCAAGTTATCACCGTTTTTTCAGAAAAGCCGATGATGCGGAGGTGGTGGCGCTGGATTTGGGTTTCGGCTCCGCTCACGGCGGCTCTCCGATAGACTTAGAGCGTGATTCCTTGCCGCATGCCGATCATTCCGCGGATATGGTATTGATTTTCAATGTTTTGGAGCATATTTATAACCATACTTTTTTATTGTCAGAAATTCGAAAGACGCTTAAAACTAACGGACGCGTGTTTGGCGCGGTACCGTTTTTGGTGGGATATCACCCCGACCCCCGCGATTACCGGCGTTATACCAGCGAGGCGTTGAGTAAGATGTTTGACGAGCAGGGATTTCACGATATTGAAATAAAAGTTTTGGGGCGCGGGCCGATGTGCGCGGCCTATGCTCAGATAGAATTTATGCTGCCAAGAATTGTTAAAATTATGATGTTGCCCTGCGTGTTCTTTCTAGATAAAATTATTTTTATGCTGAAGCCACATATGTCTCGTGAAAAATTCGCTTTGGGATTATTTTTCAGTTTTTCCGCGTAGATCATTATGTCTTTGCTGTCGCCCCATTATCTTCACAATTTTTTCCGCAACAAGGAAATGAACGAGATCTACATTTCTTACGGCATTTTGAATTTTGCTTTGGGGCTGATTTCGGTTTTCGTTCCTATTTATCTGTACCAGCTCGGATATTCCATGCCCCATATTTTACTGTATTTTTTTCTGTTTTCCCTGGCATTTGTTTTGTTTTCTTTTTTGGGGGCGCAGATAGTGTCTCACCTGGGGGTCAAGCATACGGAATTGGCTTCTATGCCAATTTTAATAGGTTATTTCATCGGTCTGCAATTTTTACCGTCGTATCCAATTTTATTCTATATTCTCCCAACGATTATTGCGATGAAAACCGTGCTTTACAATTTCAGCTTTCATTTGAATTTTGTTGAACATTCCGATGTCGGCAATCGTGGCAAACAGATTTCTCTCTTGCAGAGTTCTGCGTTGTTAACCGGCGCTTTGGCGCCACTGTTCGGCGGTCTGATTATCAAATTTTTTGATTTTCAGATTTTGTTCGGTATTGGGACGGCGTTGCTTGTCGCATCAACGGTGCCGCTTTTTTTGAGTCCCGATCGCCACGAGCCGCTTTCGTTTGATTCTAAAAGTTTATTCGGAGAAATTTTTCACTATGAGAATTTTTCGTTATTTTCCAGTTTTGCCGGTTATGCCATTGAATCATGGATCGGTTCTGTTATTTGGCCGGTTTTTATATTTTTGCTTTTGGCGGGCACAGAAGGGGTGGGGGCAGTGACTACGCTGTCTACTGCCGCCACTCTTTTGATTTTTTATTTTGTCGGACACGCTACGGATCGTCAGCATTGGCGTCCGTTCTTGAAATGGAGTACCATACTGTATTTTTGGGGCTGGATCGGCAAGATGTTCGTGCAGGATTTTATTTCCGTTGCCTTTATTGACACCTATAAACGATTAACCGGCAGGGCTTTGCAGATTCCCTTGGCGGCGTACTCTTACGATTTGGCGTCTCGGCGCGATTATTTCAAATTCATCGTGCAGAGGGAAGTTGTGTATAATTTGAGTCGTGTTGCGATGACGCCGTTTTTAATGCTGATTTTTGTGGCGGATTACCACCCTTTCCGGGCAACTTTTCTAGTAGCGGCCGTTTTCAGCCTGCTTTACCTTTCGGTGTTGAAAATTCGTGATTACGGTGATATGCCAGAGGCATAAAATTATTGGCATGATCTGATAATCGTGATAAACTTTATAAGTTGGCGATTGATTCTGATGAAAAACAAAAGGAGATTTACTCTAGTTACATTAGTCAGATTTATAATGTAAATATTAAGTCAAATGGTACCGCCGCTCCAAATGAAAATATCCTTAGTAATTCCGGTTTATAATGAGCAGAATTCGGTAACCGAATTACATAAAGAAGTTATACAGGTTTTGCAAGGGCTTGGATGTGGCTACGAGATTATTTTCATTGACGACGGTTCAACGGATAAAACATTTGAGAATCTTAGAAAATTATCACCTATAAAAATTATTCGTTTTCGTAGAAATTTTGGGCAGACTGCCGCGATAGACGCCGGCATTAAAGCATCTATCGGAGAATATATTGTTACTATGGATGGGGATGGACAAAATGATCCATCTGATATACCAAAGTTAATTGAGGCGTTGGAGGGAGAAAAATTGGATATAGTGTCTGGATGGAGAAAAAATCGTAAAGATACATTTTCAAAGCGTTTCGCCTCAAGGTGCGCAGCGATTATTAGGAGGATTCTTCTCAATGATGGCATACATGATAGCGGTTGCACGCTTAAAATTTATAAAAGCGAGTGCTTTAAGAGCGTGGATTTGGTTGGCGAAATGCATCGTTTTATTCCCGCCATCCTCAATATTAAAGGATTTAAAATAGGGGAAATTGTCGTTAATCATCGACCAAGAAAGACCGGCCAAACTAAATATAATTGGCGTAGAGGCATAAGAGGGATATTGGATATGTTGTCTGTGTGGTTTTGGAAAAAATATGCCAGTAGGCCGCTACATTTATTTGGAGGCTTTGGTCTATTTTTAATCATAATTTCCATTTTTGCAGGCATTTGGGTCACATATCAAAAACTATTTTACGGTTTAGATTTATCCGATACAGTTTTAACGCAACTCACCTTGTTCGCATTTTTAATTGGCACGCAGTTTTTAGTGTTTGGACTTTTGGCTGACATGCTTGCTAAAAACTATTTTGCTGTAACCAAAGACAAGGTCTATGATATTCAGGATAGAATTCAAAATAACTAATTTATGTTGTTTGGTTTTGATATAAATTTTTGGCTCATTTTGGGATTAGTTGGACAATTCGCATTTTTTATGCGGTTTATCGTGCAATGGATCGCCTCGGAGAGGGCTGGCAACAGCGTAGTGCCGATAACATTTTGGTATTTTAGTATTGTGGGCGGTTTGATAATTTTGATTTACGCCCTGCACATCAAAGATCCGGTGTTTATTTTGGGGCAGGGCCTTGCTTTAACGATTTACATCAGAAATTTAGTTTTAATTCGCAGAAATCATAAAAAAAATACTTTGGATAAGCCCGGAGTCGTTTAATGTTTATGAATCTATCAAGAATAATCAGCATATTCGGCTCCGCTGTATTAGAAAAATATGGCATAGTTTTTATTTTAGTATTATTTGTCGTGTTGAATGTCGTGGGCATTTTTTATAATTACCCATTGCCGAATACGGTCGCCGATGAAACGGTGCTTATGGCGGCTACTTTGAAAATGATAGCCGAACCCTCCTTGAGGCCGGATTACCCGACCATGTATCACATGCCTTTAGGTGCCTATATCTATTTGCCGTTTTTTATTGCTTTACTCGCCTTTTTGAGGTTTTCCGGCCTGTTTACCAGCTTAGAAGCGTTGAAGGAGTTTGGCATACTGCATTATGGAAAATTGTTGCCAATGGCGAGATTTATTTCGGTATGCTTGGGGGCGGTTTCGGTGTATTTGGTTTACAGAATTTGTGAAAGGCTGTTTAACAACAGGTTCATTTCTTTGGCTGCTTCGTTTTTGCTTGCCACCAATCTTATATTTGTAGAATTGTCTCATTTCGGTCGAGTGTGGCTTCCTCAGATATTTGTGATTTTAGTCACCTTCCATTTTATTTTGGATTTTTACGAAAAAGAATACACTAGATTCAGAGATTATCTCAAAATAGCGCTTTTAACCGGCATTTCTTTTGGTACACATTTTATCGGCATATTAATTTATTTGCCATTTTTAACGGCTCATTATTTGAAAAATAAAGAAAAACCATTCGGGGATATTTTTATAAAAAACAAAAATTTCTGGCTTTTCAATTTAGTCGTTATCATGATGATTTTATTCGTTTATTATCTCAATCCTTACGGGTTTATAAATTATGTTGGTCAATCAATAAAAGCGGGGACGGCGGTAGTCGGCGACGTGTCGGGCATGACAGGCAGCATTGATTTTTGGACAAGCATGACCGATTACGGAAAAGTATTATTCGAAACCGGACCGACACTCACGATAATATTTATTTTAAGTTTAATCCCCTTTTTCTTATATAAAAGAAATTTATTTTATATATTCAGTTCTTTTATATTGGGTTATTATTTTGTCATAGGTCCGGTGGTTGGGAGCAACAGCATAAAAGAACATTATATTGTACCGATTATACCTTTTATGGCTATAATATCTGCTTACGGCATTTATTATTTTTATAAGAATAATTTTATTAGTAAAAAAATAAATTTTACCGTAAGCGTTATTTTTTATGGGATAAAAATTTTTTTACTAACCATTGTTTTTTTATATCCAGTATACTTAGTGGCTTTATGGGATTATTGGTTAATACAACCAGGCTCCATAGTTTTGGCTAAAGAATGGATCCACAATAATCTTCCGCAGGGAGTCAGAATAGTTAATTTCAGCCCGGTGCCCATAAATGAAAACAGAGAGTCAATACAGGATGTCAAGATTTATACGCCAGGTTTTTTCTTAAGAGGGCAGGATTATTTATTGTCAGTCGGCGATGATAAATATCCTAAGCCGAATTACTATGTTTTAATGATGTCTAATTACAGAGAAGGCGTCTCCGCCGAGGTTTTAAACAAGCATTTTGATTATGCCGTAATCAGTTGGGGCGATCAGGCAAAGTACATGAAAGCAATAGAAGAAGCCCGCCAGTTTCATGTAAAAGAAGAAAATTTAATTAAGATTTTTCCTGCTAACGCTGGTCCAAGTACATTTAGTATGGATTTAGAAATCTGGAGGCATCCTTTTTACAATTTGAGGAAAATGAATCATGCGGGGCCGGTGGTGGCTATTTACAGATTAGATTAAAAAAGCGCTTATGCAAAGTTTTGATGAGGCCAATTTCGTTACAAACGAAATTTCTAAGGGGATAAAATTTTCAAAAACAGATTTTTGGAGCGCCATTATCGCCGGAGAACTTATAGCGCTTTTAAGTCTGCCAGTATGGAAAAATTTAGGCTTTTTTGAGCTGGCTGTTTTGCGAGATCAATGGCCGGCCTATTTAGTTTTGGCATTATGGATGATTTTTATGCCAGCTATTTCCGTTGCGAGCCTTTATTTAAGTTATCGCCTTGCTGTTTATAAGTGGCCCATTCTTTTTAAGATAGGTAAGTATGGCATTATTGGTTGGTTGAATACTTTTTTGAGTGCGGGGATTTTTAATGTTCTTATTTTAATTACTGGTATTGCCGAAGGATGGCTTGCGGATATTTTTTTTGCCATTGCCTTTGCCATTACGATAACTCAAAGTTTTTTTTGGCAGAAATTTTGGACTTTCGGGGCCCATCATATTAATCAGACAAAGATAGAATATGTTAAGTTTTTTACCGTAACAACCGCAACTTCTTTACTAAACATCTTTTTATTGCATATAATAATTAACACCATAGGGGCGCCACAGGGAATTGATTCAAAAATATGGGCAAACATGGCTTTTGTCATGTTGATACCGGTAGCATTTTTTGGCAATTTTTTCGGTTATAAAATTTTTGTTTTTAAAACGTAATTAAGATTATATGAAGATTGATTTTGTTGATCTGCGAAGGCAGTATCGATGCTATAAAAAAGAGCTTGATGCCGCTATTCAGAAGATGCTCGATAATGGAGATTATATCTTGGGCGAAGAGCTTAAGAGTTTTGAACGAGAGTTTGCGGAATTTTGTGATGTGAAATATTGCGTGGGCGTGGCGTCAGGAACAGATGCCTTAATTTTATCTTTAAAGGCGCTCGGCATTCAGCCCGGAGACGAAGTTATTACCGTTCCTAACTCTTTTGTGGCTACGGCATTATGCATTTCTACATTAGGCGCGAAGCCCGTTTTTGTGGATATAGATTCCGAAACGTATAATATTGACGTTTTGAAAATAGAAGAAAAAATTACTCCCAGGACCAAAGCAATTATTCCGGTTCATCTGTATGGTCAGCCGGCGGATATGGATCCGATAAAAAAAATTGCCGCGAAGCACAATCTTAGAATTTTAGAAGACGCGTGTCAGGCGCATGGAGCTAAATACAGGGGAAAGAAAGTGGGCGGGTTGGGGGATATTGCCGCGTTTAGTTTTTTTCCTGGGAAAAATTTGGGAGCATACGGAGATGGCGGCGCCATAGTTACGAACGACCAAGGGCTCGCTGATCTGGCGTTAATGTATAGGATGTACGGAGGAAAAGAAAGAGACCACTATCTGATTAAGGGTGGGGTTAATTCGCGGCTGGATGCCATACAGGCAGCGATACTGCGGGTAAAATTGAAGTATCTTGACGGGTGGAATGCCGCGCGCAGTAAGAACGCCAAACTGTACAATAAACTACTGAGGGGGTCGGATGTTGTAACGCCGACAACTCTGGATTATGTTGAGCCGGTCTTTCATTTGTATGTTATTAGGGACAAAAAGAGGGATGGGTTGATGGAGCATCTCCGGAATAAACAGATTTTCGTTCTTGCGCACTATCCCATTCCAATCCATCTCCAGCCGGCCTATAAAGAACTTGGCTACAAAAAAGGAGATTTTCCAGTTACTGAAACCGCGGCTGAAGAAATTTTGTCGCTCCCGGTTTTTCCAGAGCTGGAAGAAAAAGAGATCGAGTATGTGGTGAGCAGTATTCAGGAATATAAAAATAAAAACACATGAAGGCGGTTGTTTTAGCGGCGGGTAAGGGAAAAAGAATGCGCCCGCTCACTTTAACCAAACCGAAATCTTTGTTAAAAGTTGGCGGTAAAACTTTCTTAGAACATATTTTTCACGCCCTACCGAGCGAAGTAGATGAGGTTCTTGTTGTGATTGGGCATAAGAGGGCTCAAATTAAAGAGTTTTTGGGAAACAAGTATGCGGGCAAAAAAGTTTATTATGTAGTTCAGAAAAAAAATAATGGAACCGGTCCGGCCACTTTGCTTGCCAGGCCGTATTTTAAAAATAAGGAGCGTTTTTTGCTTATTTACGCGGATGAGCTGGTGACTAAAAAAGAAATTCGCGATTGTTTGGCACATGAATTTAGCTGGCTTTCCAGATATTATGATAAGCCGGAAGAGTCGGGGGTGGCCACTCTTAGGCGCGGAAGACTGATTGATGTTGTGGAAAAACCAAAACATCCAGCGTCCAATTTTGTGGTGGGCGGTCTGATGGTGATCAATGCGGATATTTTCCGATACAAGCCGGTTCGGCATCGTAGCGGAGAGTATCCTGTGTCTTCCATGATGAAAAAATTTATAAAAAATCATAAGGTGGTGGCAGTGCAAGGTAGAGATAATCTGTCTTTTTCTACCAAAGCAGAGGTTGACAAATTCAATAAAAGTAAGTAATCTTTTTTTAAAGATACTTATACATAGTCAGGTTCTTTAACAAGGAGGTCTATCGTGATCAAGCATCTCAAAGTTTTGCTTGTTTATCCGCCCAATCAACTGATGTCGATTGAAACGCCAAGGCCAGATGGTTCTTTGGGTCCGCTTTATTTAGCTGGAGCCCTGGAGCTGGCCGGTTTTGAAACCGATATTCTAGATGCTTCCGTCGGTACGATGGAAGACAGGCTGGAAGACACTTTTTATAAAAGTATTATGCAGCCAAACGGTTTGGTGCGCATAGGCATGTCTATAGGGCGTATCAAGGAAGTGGTCGCAAATGGCGACTATGATGTTGTTGGCATAAGTTCCAACTTTACTCCTCAGACAAGAATGGCTTTGGAGGTTGCTTCTGCCGTTAAGCAGATTAATCCTTCCATTTTGGTGATAGCCGGAGGAGTGAACGCCCGTAATATGCCGAGGCGTTTTCTAGACAGCGGCAATGTAGACGTAATTTGTATGACGGAGAGTGAAAAGATCATCGTGCGTCTATTGTCAAATCTAGCGCTTGGCCATGATTTTAGCGGGGTACCTGGTATTACGCACAAAAAAGATGGCCAGTATGTCAAAAATGCGTACGGACAAGACGACTATTATTCCAAGTTGGATGGACTGCCCATGCCGGCGTGGCACAAATTACCCTTTGTTCATTATGATCGCATCGCTTCTCCGCATAGCGTTATACCTTCAATTGGAACGCGTTATGCTCCTATAATGACTTCGCGCGGTTGTCCTTTCCGTTGTACTTATTGTCATATTTCCATGGAAAAAGATGACGACGAAAATGGCACGGGAGCGCTTAGACTTAAGTCGGTGGGAAGAGTGATGGAGGAGATCGCAATTTTGCGTTCTCTGGGGGTGAAAAAGCTATATTTTGAAGATGACAGCTTATTGGCGAAAAAGGCGAGAGTAAAAACCATATTCGGCCAGTTGACCGGCATGGGTCTTGAGATCGCCGATGTGAACGGTGTCAATTTGGCCCATTTCCAAAAGCGAGGAGCGGACGGCAAGATGGAGCCGGACATAGAATATCTAGAGTTACTCAAGTCATCAGGATTTAATCAGATAGTTTTTCCGGTGGAATCGGGATCGCAGAGGATCTTGGACAAATACGCTACCGCGAAGCTTAATTTGCAGACTTTTGATGTGGTTGATCTTATGCGCACCGCTTCTAGTATTGGCATAACCTGTCCGGTTAATATGATGATCGGTTTTCCGGATGAGACCGAAGCGGAGATGATGCAAAGCGTGGAACTGGGTAGGCGCTTGGTGGAAGCCGGTGCCGCTTATTGCACATTCTTTATTCCTATCCCTTTTCCCGGCAGTAAGCTATTTGAAATGGCAATTCAGGGCGGACATCTAGATAGAGATTTTGATCCGGACGCTATGAATTGGAAGAATGCTGTTATGCAAAATACCGTGGTGGCACCGGAGCGAATTTTGGAGTTGCGTGACTGGGCGTGGCGATCCGTAAATACCGAAGAACATGTTGCCATGCGGCTCAAGGCGAGTATCGGTAATCGATGGCGCGGCAACGAGGATTAATTTTATTGATGCGGGGTTGAATAGACCCCGCTTTTTTTGTATATTTAGCTATGTAGGAATTTAGTTTGCAATAACAAGATTTGCATCAATGAGCGAAAAAAACACAATTTCAGTTGTAGTGCCAATTTTTAATGAAGCAGGAACAGTGCGAGAGCTTCATGAGCGTCTTGTAGCGGTTCTGGAAAAACAAAAATCTCCTTATGAAATTATTTTTGTTAATGACGGATCAAGCGATGATACCTATGAAATTGCCAGGCAACTCAAGCCGTTAACGCTTATTACTCACCAAAGAAATTATGGAGAAACCCCCGCGTTTGATACGGGCATTGAACGCGCAAGTGGCAATATCATTATTTTCATAGATGCGGATTTGCAGGACGATCCGGCGGAAATTCCATTATTGCTTCAAAAAATAGAAGAAGGATACGATGTCTCAGTGGGCTGGCGGCAAAAACGAAATGATCATTGGACTCGCATTGTGTTTTCGCAATTTGCCAATATGGTGGTCAGATTGTTGTTGGGGTTGAAACTTCATGATTACGGATGCGGCTTAAAAGCGTATCGTAGCAAATTTATTAAAGATTTTAGATTGTGGGGGAATGTTCAGGTTTTTCTTCCGGTTGTGGCCAAAGAGCGAGGCGCGAGGGTATGCGAGGTTCCGGTTTCCAATTATTTTAGGAAGTCCGGTCAGGCAAAAATTAAAATTACTAATATGTTAAAAGCAGGTTTTGATTTGGTAAGCTTCGCTTTTTTGATTAAGTATTTTTCAAAACCACTTAGATTTTTTGGCGGATGGGGAGTTTTCTTCATGATATTATCGGCAATATCCGTGGGCACCTCAATTATTTTGCGTGTCATGGGCATAGTAAATTTTACGGAATCGCCTCTTCCGGAGCTTGGCGCGCTTTTTATCACTCTTGGCATCATGCTTTTTATGATGGGATTGCTTGCCGAAATGTTATTGCGTATGCATTACGCCTCCATTGGCAGTTCGCCATATATAATTCGCGATATTGTTGATAACAAATGATATGCATCCTATAAATATATTGCTTATTGGCGCTGGCTGGTTTGGGAAAAATCATTTGCGCGTTTGGCTCGCATTGGAAAAGCTGAAAAAGATCAATTTGGTTGGCGTGGTGGAAAAAAGCAAAGCATTAAGAGAAAAAATAAAAAAAGAATACAGAATTCCCGTTTTTGACAATATTGACGTGAATACGCTTAAACATGTTGATGCGGTTGATATCGTGACCACTACCAATACCCATTTTGAGCTGGCAAAAAAATGTTTGCGTTATGCCAATGTTTTCGTGGAAAAGCCATTGGCTGAAACTGTTCGGCAGGCGCGCGAGCTCAAACGACTATCCGATGTCTACGGAAGAGTGCTGATGGTGGGGCATATTTTTAGGTTTCATCCAATTATAAAAGCTCTCAAATTAATGTTTAGCTCAAAAAGCAACCAACCTTATTATATAAGGGGAGAATTTATCAGTCCGTTTAACACTTGGAAAAAAGGTAAAACCGCTGCGCTGGATAATTTGCATCTTTTTGATATCTTAGATGACATTTTTGAAAAGATGCCGATTATTATTTCGGGCAGAGTCAGGAGTCGCGTGACTGCGGCCGAATTATATTACCCGAATGGAATGTATGCTGTGTTTGAGCTTGGATGGCGAGGAGAAGAGAAAGAGAGAATACTTGATTTCTATCTTCGCGATAAAATAATCCATTGCGACTTTGGGAGAAATTTTATTGAAATAAGAGGCGGCGGTAAGCAATTTTATGAATTGAAAACAACACCGCTCGAAATGGAATTAGAAACATTTCTAAAAGCCGTCAAGAAAAAAAATGTCCGGTATGCCGATGGAAATATAGGCGCGCGTATTGTAAATATTGCTAATCAAGTTGACAGATACGCCAAGAAAAATACCGCTAAGGCATAAAGAGCTCGCCGGATTAACGCTTGCGTAAAGAATGAAAACGGGCTAATGTCAAAATAAGTTACAGTATAAAAAGCGGCACTTTTAAACTTTAATAAGGGAGCAATAAAATGCCACCATCTATTATATTAAGCAGAACGCCTTTTAGGTTGCCGCTCGGCGGCGGTTCTACCGATCTGCCTTCGTATTATGAAAAGTACGGCGGATTTATATTCGCGGCAGCTATCAATATGTATATGGATATTGTGATTAAGAAACCTCTAAGTGATGATCATGTCCATATGCAGTATATGCAGTATGAGTATGAGCCGTCTGCTGACAGGATCAAGCATACTATTGGCAGAGAGGCCCTAAGGATGATGGGTATAGAAAATAAAGTGCTTGTTTCTTTTACGGCGGACACTCCTGCCGGAACTGGACTTGGCTCGTCCGGCGCGTGTTCTGTCGGATTGCTAAAAGGCCTGTCTTTATATAAAGGCAGAGAGATTAGTAATTTAGTGGCGGCGGAGCAGTCGTTTGTGCTTACACAAAATCTTGGACTGCCGGATGGCAAGCAAGATCCGTACGCATGCGCTTTGGGCGGATTTATGGTGCTGGATATAGGGCAGGATGGTCAAGTGACTGTGCGCAGACCGGCTATCAAGCCGGAAACCGCAGAAGCATTTTGGCAAAACACTCTGTTTTATTACACTGGCATACGGCGTAACAGCAAATCGCTCTTGGATGCGCAAAGCCACAAGCGGGTGCTTGAATTGAAACATCGCACGAAGCACATTGGTCAGGATATTCTTATGGCATTTGAGCGCGGAGCTCTAGACGATTTCGGACGGCTTTTGGATGAGCATTGGAACATTAAAAAAGAAATATCTGTCAATATGACCAATGAATGGCTGGATGTGGTATATGCGGCAGCCAAAACAGCCGGAGCACTTGGCGGCAAGATAATGGGCGCCGGCGGAGGCGGATATTTTATGTTTTATTGTCGTTCGGAGGACGATAAGCAATCCGTGCGGCGCGCGTTGGCGGACTTTGGAATGCGCGAGATGAACCTGCGTATTGACGACCAAGGCGCGCGAACCACGGTGATAAATCTTTAAGCATTCAAGCGGGCAGTTACTGCCCGCTTTTTGTATTGATAAAATTTAGCTTTTGTGCTTTTATGGTGATAAGTTAAGAAAGCTATTTTACAACTAAATACATAAAGGAGGATGGATATGACTTTTGATGAAACCACAGACGCTTATTACCAAAAGTTTTTTGCCGATACTGCACGGACTACAGAATGTCTCAAATCGGCCCAGTCGCAGTTGGAAGCCATCACAAAGGCGTTATTTAATGCCTGGATCGGCCGCCAGCAGGTGTTTTTAATTGGCAACGGCGGTTCTGCTTCCACTGCTACTCATTTTGCGGCGGATTTGGTCAAGACGGTTGTTTCCAATATGGGGTGCCCGGGGATTGCAGCCATTTCTCTGGCGGACAATATCCCTCTTGCTAGCGCTTTGGTGAACGACTGGGGCAAGGGAAGTCTTTTTGTTGAGCAATTGCGCACCTTTTATGCGCCCGGTGATATTTTAATTGCCTTCAGCGTTCATGGCGGTTCAGGATCAGACAAAGATGGCGCTTGGTCGCAGAACTTATTGCAAGCGATTCAGTATGTTAAAGACAATGGCGGCATTACTATCGGTTTCTCCGGGTTTGACGGCGGAGTCATGAAAACCATGTGCCATCATTGCGTGGTGGTTCCGGCGGAATCAACTCCGTTGGTTGAATCCATGCACGTGTTGCTTGCGCACCTGATTACTTTTCGCTTGAAAGAGCTGATTAATCAGTATGAGTAAAAAGCGCGCGGTTTTTATTGATCGCGATGGTGTGGTGGTGAAGCCGGTTTATCATGAAGGATTTACCCTCCCCACCGCACCTTTCCATTTTCAAGAATTTGCCTTTTTGGATTTAAGCGGCACGCTTGAAGCGTTGTCTCGTTTAAAGAAAAATGGATTTCTCTGTATTTTGATTACCAATCAGCCGGATGTGGCTTACGGCCATATACTGGAGGAAGAATGGCAAAAAATTCACAGACAAGTCCGCACTTTAGCTTTTGACGACATATTTATGTGCCGCCACACCAGGGAGGTTAATTGTCCCTGCAAAAAACCGAAGCCCGGCATGCTGTTTTTGGCGGCAGAAATGTGGAACATTGATCTTAGCCGGTCGTATATGGTCGGCGATACTCAAAACGATATGCTGGCGGGACAGGCGGCAGGATGCAAAACCGTATTAGTAAGGACAAATTATAATATCGGTATTGTTCGTGATTATGCTTCTAATGATCTATTGTCCGCAGCGAAGATGATTTTAAGTATGGAAAAAGGAGGTGTACGATGAAATTGTTTGTGGATACGGCACGCTTACCGGATATTGAGGCGGCGCTTAAGCGCGGATTTGTTAGGGGCGTTACCACCAATCCTTCGCTTTTAGCTAAAGAGCCAAAAGGCAACTTTAATGCGCATGTGGGCAAAATCCTGGATCTTATTAATAAATATCAGCCAAGTGCTCATTTGAGCGTGGAGGTATTTTCCAAGGATCCTCAAGAGATTTTGAAACAAGCGCGGAATTTTAAAGAAACTTTCAAACATCCTCAATTGAGCATCAAAATACCTGTCGGCTGGGACGAGCTGGAGGTGATACGAGAATTGAGCCAGAATGGTTTCTCGGTTAATTGTACCTGCAATATGAGCGTGTCGCAGGCATTGATGGCCGCGGCGGCAGGCGCGAGTTATGTGAGTCTTTTTTGGGGACGCATAGGCGATGGCGGAATGCATCCGAACTGGACCGAAGCAAAGTCGGCTCTTATCAAAAAGGGCGCCATGAAAGAGGGGGACTTTGATCCTCCGCATGTGGTGCGTACCGTTCGTTCCATGCTTGATGATTCATATCCTGACGCGCAGATTATTGTCGGCAGTATCCGACATGGTACTGATGTGATAGAAGCTGGCATGGCTGGCGCGCACATTGTTACCGTTCCTCCGAAGTTTTTCCCCAACATGATCTCGCACTTTAAAACCGATGAAGTTGTCGGTCAATTTTTGAAAGATTTTGAGAAATGGCTTGAGTAAGTTAATTTTAAATCCGCGGTTTACGAACCGCGGATTTTTTTAATTAAGAAATATTATTTTTCAGCCCTCACAATTAATCCGTAGCCCCATCTTTTAGACAAGAATTGTTTTATTTGCGCGGGGAGATAACGAAATATCGGAAATTTTTTCATAGGCCAACCATCTGGTTCATGCGGAAGTTGCCATGGGACTGCTTCTATTTTTTCAAATCCGGCATTTTTAAAAAACGCGGCGGCCTGTTTCGGAGTATAAAATTTGGCAAGCGGGTTGCCACCCACGGAAAAACCATCGCTGAATCTGCTTGTCAGGCGATCAATGTCAAATCTGTAACGAATTAATTGACCCAAGAGAACGCCTCGTAAAAAGATCAGGTTAAACCAAAATGGCCAGGAATTTTTGTTGTACATATAAGCAAGCGCTTTGCCATTTGGCTTAAGCACGCGATATATTTCATTGATTGCTTTTTGGGTGTCGGGCATATGCATAAGGCATCCCCAGGCATTTACGAAATCAAATGATTTGTCGCTAAAATTCATTTGCTGGGCGTCCATTTTTATGACCTCACCTTGAAGATTTCTACAAGCCAGATTTTTTTTCGCTTGTTCTACGGCAAAATCAGTCAGGTCTATTCCTGTTACATCGGCTCCGCCCTTGATAAACGCTATCATGGCAAATCCGGAACCGGTCGCTATATCCAGAACTTTTTTTCCCCGAAGCCAGCCGTAATCAATTAAATTGGAAAGCAGGGGGGCGCCGTCTTTTTGTGCCCCATCTTTGCAGTGTTTTCTGAATTTTCTTTCTATTTCTTCAAAATAATTCAGGTCCATTTTTGACCGGTCTATTCGGCCGACCAAATCGGAGCTTTCTTGAGAAATGCCCCATGTAAAAGGGTGGGCGTCCCACCAATTGTTTATTTTTTTATCTAAATTATCGTCCGTTTTCATAATTGATTATCAGAATAATATAACATATACTATTCTTTATGGAAAAAAATAACCATAGAATGGAAGACAAAACGCCGGACGGTTTCATATTAAAGTTGAAAAATTTTCTAAAAAAGTATCCCAGTTTTTTCCTTTTTCTTTACTATACAATGGGGATATTTGTCGGCAAGTCCGCCAAAAAAAGCATCGCGCATCTTCCCGTTGGTTCTGTAATTATTAATTTGGGCGCTGGCGTTAAAAAGGTGAGGGAAGACGTTGTCAATGTGGATATCTCTCCTTATGCGGGAGTGGATGTTGTGGCCGATGTATGCCAACTTCCTTTCGAAGATAATTACGCGGATGCCGTAATCGCCGAATGCCTGTTGGAGCACGTGAAAGATCCAATAGCGGCAGTAAGAGAGATGTATAGAGTTTTGAAGCCTGATGGCATGGTTTATATCTCCACTCCGTTTATAGTCGGTTTTCATTCTTCTCCGGGAGACTATCAGAGATGGACAACCTCTGGTTTGAGGGAGTTATTGAAAGATTTCAAAGAAGAAGAGTTGGGCATCGCGGTGGGACCCACCAATGCCATGACTTATATTTTAAGAGAGTGGCTGGCCATGGCGTTATCGTTTAATTCGGATCTTCTCCAGCAAATTTTAACTCTGTTTTTTATGGTTATTTTTGCTCCGTTAAATCTTTTGGATTTTATTTTCGTTCGCTATGAATCCGCGAAAAAAATAGCCCACATTTTTTATTTTATTGGAATAAAAAAATGACGGATTTTTTCAAGAAACACTATTTGGCGGTTTTTTTCGCGGTGTTCGTGGGTTTGATTTATATCATTCCGGGCATATTTTTTTTATGGTCACTCGGGGATCACTATAAGGGCATACCGATGATGCAGACGGCCAATGAGATAAGTTATTTGGCGAGAATTCGCGAGATTTTAGATGGCCATCCGATGCTTGGTTCGCCGTTTATGTTTGAATATAAAGACGAGTGGCCGATTGCGCCTCCGATAGGAGAGATGTTTTATGCCGTTCCGAGCATGGTGTTAAATGTCTCGCCGATCAATGTCATTATTGCGAGCAGATTTTTCTTCCCGTTTATTTTATTCTTGCTGGTTTATTTTCTGATTTACCACCTTTCTGATTCTGGCGACAATCAATTATTTTCTAAAAAAATCAACGCTGTCGCGGGCGCGTTACTGGTGACGCTCGGTTACGATTTGGTTGATTACCGCAGCATTTTATCTTTTTTATCGGGAGAGCAAAACTTGGCGGGTAATTTTTTAATTTGGGCGCGTCCGGTTAATCCCATTTTGGGAGCGATGTTTTTAATGTCATTTTTGATTTTTATCTGGTTTATCATTCGGGGGAAAAGCGATAAAAAAACCATAGTCGGCGCGGCCACATTTTTAGCTTTAATGATTGGCAGTTATTTTTTCAGCTGGGGCATGGCCGTTTCCGTTGTTGCTATGCTTGTTTTAATTTATCTCTTAAAAAAAGATTACCGAATAATAAAAAATTTAATTGCCGTTGTGTGGTTTGGACTGCTTTTAGCTTCGCCTTATTGGTATATCTCATGGCAAGTAAGCCAAAGTCCATGGTATGAAGATTCGCTTTTGCGAAGCGGCTTGTTTTATACGCATTATCCGCTTTTGAATAAGTTGACGCTTGCGATTTTAGCCCTGTATATCGTTGTAGTTTTATTTTCCGTATTAAAACATTCGGATAAGGCCGCGGCTATGAAGGACAGGATTTTTGGTTCATTCAAAGATTGGCACTGGTTTTGTTTGGCTCTCATTTTGGGGTCGTTGTGGACATATAGCCAGCAGATTATTACCGGCAGAACCGTTTGGCCGTATCATTTTGTGCAGTATTCTATTCCTTTGGCGATGATAGTTTTTATGGTTTTGCTTTACAATATTGTCAGAAAAGAGTCTGCGTGGTTGTGGCGCGCGGGAGTCTTTGCAGTGATATTGGCGTCTTTGTCGTTTGGTATTTATACGCAGGCGAGCGTTTATAACAGCGGGTCTTATGGGTATTATCGCAATTTGCAATCATACGCTCCATTGTTTGATGAGCTGAATAAAAAAGAAAAAGATTGTGTGGTGTTGGTTCGAGAAGACGGGCCGGAGAGCAAGATGTTGAATGTTATGATCCCCGCTTTTACTCATTGTAATCGTTATTCTTCCACTGAAGCGCCATCGCTCATGCCCAATGAAAGATCTTCTCATGGCTATCTCGTTGCTCTTCGGTTTAATGGCGTTGAAGCGGACGCGATAGACGAATATTTGCAAGCAAATAAGAGAGAGGCGAGAGGCCATCTTTATTCCAATTGGCTGGGAGTTTATGGCCATCCGGCAAATGATTTTCCGGACTTTTCAGACCGCGTATTAGAACAAAGATTAAAAGAATTTCCAGAAAACTATCGCCAATTTATGGCGCGAGATTTTAAGGCGGAATTGAACAAGTATCGCTTGGATTATATTTTATCGGTAGGCTCGTTGCCTAAAAATATTGTTGGCCAGTTGGACGGCGTTCAATTAATTTTTGATTCAAATAACTTGTTTTTATATACTTTTAGTAAATAGTCTATCTAAAAATGGAAACAAATAAAGAAAAATATTCATCATTTCCCGATGTTCCCCGGCGAAAAGGCAAATTGATAGATTGGAAAAAATTAAAACGCGGCGCGGCATGGAGAAAAAATATGGCCGGCGCGAATAAGAATAATGTGGCAAATATTGCTGTTTTCCAAGCGAAGCTTTCCGTGTGCCCCATTTGCAAAAGCGGGAAGTTCCATGACTTTATAGAAGTTTACGCATGCAAATATTCCGAATGTGAATCTTGCGGCCATCTCTTTATGCAGCCGCCGCTTGACTTGAATGTTGTCAAAAAACTTTATAGTGGCGGTGAAGGCGGCTCAATGCAAAAATTGGTCTACCTTGACGAAGAGATTTTTTCAAAGAGGATGGAACAGATTGCTTTGCCAAAAATAGAATATTGCAACAGCGTCATTGGAGAAAAGGGACTCTGGATAGATATTGGTTGTGGGGCGGGCGAGTTTTTGGTCGCGGCGCGGAAAACCGGCTGGGAGATAAAAGGGTTTGAGGCCGACGCGGTGGAAGCGGATTTTGCCAGACGGCGCGGCATAGAGGTTGTCCAAGAATATATTACGGCGGCAAATGCTCCGCAGCTTAAAGACGCGAAAGCCGTTTCTCTCATCAATGTTTTGGAGCACATCAATAATCCGGCCGAGTTTTTAGGCGCGATTGCGGGCGGTTTACAAAAAGGAGCTTTTGTCGTATTTGAAGTTCCGCGCCATCCTTCGTTGTCTTCGTTCGTTAATTTGGCTTTTCCTCACTTGCCGTATCGTCACATTTGTCCGCCGGATCATCTGCATATTTTTACGGAAAAATCCGTTGAGCTCATGTTGAACGGCGCGGGGTTAAAGGCGGTAGGTGTTTGGGAATTCGGGCAGGATGCCGTGGATTTGATTCTTGCCGCCGCCAATAATGCGGGATTAAAAGAAAGTGATTTGATTGAGCGGATGATTGCTTTGGCGGATGATATGCAAAAGACGGTTGATGAGCAAAGTTTGTCCGATATACTTTTTATGGTGGCGGTCAAGAGTTAGCTATGGTATTGCCATGAATCACAAACCAATTCTCAGCGTTTTAATTGTCACTTATAACAGAGTTAAATTTTTGGAGACAACCGCCTCTCTTTTTATCTCACAGATTATAAATGACGGGTTGTCCGATAAAGTTGAAATTATCATTGGTAACGATGCGTCGTCTGACGGCACGGATAAATATCTTAACCAACTGCAATCCAAATATCAGTTTGTAAAAGCCATAAACCACTCCAAAAATCTTGGAGTTTCCGGAAATGTTCTAAGCGTGGTTGCCGCGGCTCGTGGAGAATATATATGGATGTTTGGGGAAGATGACTTGATTACCGAAGGAGCCATCAATAAAGTTTTGCAATCTATTCATGCCCACAGTCCGAATTATATGCTTTTGAATACCCAAAATATTTTATCTCATGATGATAGAAATTTAGACTATGAAATAATCGGAGACAAGCGCCTGGATATTGAGGAGGATGTACTGATTGGAAATTTTGAAACAGAAGCAAAGAAACTGTCAAAAATTAAAAACTGGCTCTACTTGACAGGCCTCATCAGCACGGTCGCCTGTAAGAAGAAATTGTTTTTAGATTGGATGGATGAGGCCAGGAAATATGCGCGCGCGGACAATGTATATCTTTATCAGGCGCCTATTATTATGGGGATTGCGAAGTTAGGAGGATTCAATATTATCGCCGAACCCTTAATTCTTCACCGGAAAAACGAAAATCATTGGACCGGATCTCCCCACAAAATACTTGGAGTTAATTTATACGATAGCAGTGAAATATTGGATATAATTAAGGATTATATGCCCCAAGAGCATAGAGAGTATCAAAAACTCTTTGCCGCTTTTGTCCTTGCCACCATCTTGTCGGCAAAGAAAAATAAAGTTAATGTAAATAAATATATCATTGACGCCATCAGGAAGCATTATAACTGCTATCCGTATAATGTCCGGTTTTTAATGGCTCTCTTGACGCACGGGATGATTTTTAGGATATTTTTAGGTAATTTAAATCAGCATTAAAGTATTGTTAACTAATCATAAATTATAAAATGAACAAGTATTTAGACAAAATCAGGCATATTTTTACAAGAATGAGGGCATATAAAAATTGGTATACTATTGTGTGGCCAATGACGCGCATATTGAAAAAAGATAGGGTGCTGAAAATAAGGGAGGGGGGGGGGCGAATCTATGTTAGAAACATTTTTGGCCCGGATTTTGTTGTCGCGCACGAAATGTTTTCCAGAGATGATTATGGACTGGCATCCGTATCATTTAATAGCGCCAACCCAGTAATCTTGGATATAGGCGCAAACATAGGCACTTTTTCTATATTTGCTATAAATTTATTCAAAAATGCCAAAATTTTTGCCTATGAGCCGGAAGAATCCAATTATCGTGTTTTGGTTGATAATATAAAACTCAATAAGGCGACAGATAAGGCCTTTCCCTACCAGCTTGCTGTGGGCGCAGAAAGCGGCAAGCGCACATTTTTTTTATCAACTTCCGAATATGCGCATAGCCTCGAGCAAGGACGCGTTCGGTGTATTTCTGGCGACCAAGAAGTGCTTTGCACTACCATCGAGGATATTATGCAAAAAAATAATATCAAATTTATTGATCTTCTAAAATTGGACATTGAAGGCTCGGAATTCGAAGTTTTATATCAACTACCAGAAAAAATTTATAACAATATCCAGTATATCGCTTTTGAAATTCACGAACACGGTAAGCATTCCGCTGATGCACTACTGACTTTTCTCAAGAAAAAACATTTTGATATAGTCCAGCCTCCGACACATCAGAACGTATATCTGCTTAAGAATATTGCATGTGGGCTCTAAATGTGCCGCTAACCAAGCCGCACACTATTTTTGTAAGCAAATAGCTGTTATATTGTGATATATAGGATTGCTTTTTATAATAAACAAGGTCGGGTATATTTTAAAATACGGCATTTGTTATTAAGAATGATGTTTTTGTTATCAATTTAACCAAAAAATTTATGGATAAAAAAATTATAATGCGTTTATTCGTGGCAGGGTTGTGAAGTTGTTATCTGCACGGAAGTGATTGAACATATTACCAATTACATAGCGATATTGATAATCGGGTATTTAGATCTTTTTATTGTTATTCGCAATATACGTATTTTAAGAAAAATTTCTATCCGCCGATAGTCATAAAAATAAAAAGAAGCTTGAGCGATCAAGCTTCTTTAGTTAAGTCTTCTATGGCGTCCGCGATCTTACGAAGCGCGGCACCGCGCTCTGCTGGTTTCGGGCAAAGCTTCTGCTGTCGTTCACGCATTGGAGCAAAACCATCTGGCGTGAGAAGGCGTTGAATAGTATCGGCCAGTTTATTGGTGTCGGCGGATACTAATTCTGATAGTCCTGCGTTCACAGCTTCAGGTATTCTTACATCGCTGGCACGCTCTAAACGACGGCGCAGTATCTCTAAACCCAAACTTATCACAGGAACATTTTGGTATGCGCCTTCAATGCCGATAGAGCTTCCCCACTCAACGACAATATCAGCGCCAGAGACTATATCGGAAGCGGTAAGAATATCTTTATTTATTATTCTTGCAGGAATTGGACTGCACGAAAGTAGTTCGTCATAGAGCACCATCTCTTTTTTAGATGCCGCGTCCAATGCATACGGAGTTCTGTCGCCTGGGTGAATTGCCAGCACAAGCTGGAAACGCAAATCATAATTCGTAAGAGACGCAAGCGAGTCCATTATCATTGCCCACATGGATAGATTACCAGCGGCAAATTTTCCGCCGGGCACTAGAACCAGCTTCTCTTCGGGTGCTATGTTGAGCTTGGCACGAACTTCTTCCCGCGTAAAATGCGGAAAAGCCATCTCCTCGCGAAGTGGATTACCGGTACCGATAAGTTTCGCGCTGGGAAAAACTTCACGAGCCGTATCGGTATCTTCCTGTGTCACTCCAAAATAAAAAGCGGCACCGGAAGCAAGCCCCTCAAACCACGCACCGCTTCTGGCCCGTCCCCAACAACGACTAACATCTCCGTAAAATCCATATGGCACACCGGCACGCTTGGCCGCTTCCCCAGCCGCAATCTCCGGTCGCGCAAGCTCCGCAGAGGAAGACATGCCCAATACAACTACGCTCGCATGAGATGCGGCAAACCCTATCTCATCCATAGTCTCCGCAAGCGGTTTGCCGTCGCCTATGAAAAGCACCACATCAAATCCGCGCTCTCTTAAAACTGGCTCCAGCCGCTTAAAACAGCGTGAAGGAGCGGCATCTCTCGTAACTAAAACTATCTTTTTTGGCAAAGCACACCTCCATTGTCAAGATACAGTTCGTTATAATATCTCTATAACGCATCATGCCATAAGTGTTTTGAGCATGATATTTTGTTCCACTATAGCATGTATTTATATTTTTGTCCAGAGTTTGGATGACGTTAAAGAATTAAAAAGAGCGCTTAAGATAGAAGATCACGTAAATTGGTTTACTCCAAAAAAGATGAGACGGATTGTCAGACTTCCATTGAAAAGCAAAGTTAATATTCCTCTGCCGATTTTTGATTTTCTGTCGTTAATCCACGTAATGGTTTTTGTGAAATAACTCTCGAAGTGTAGCGGGATCTATTAAGTGACTGGCTTAAGTTTTATTTTTTCGGCGATTAAGTCCACTAAAGGAATAAGCTCTCGTTCTTTTTTCTCCATCTCCGCGTTTCCTTCAACATTCCAAAGTTGTATCAGATCTACATCAACGCTTTCCTTGTAAAGGGCGGCTATAAAATAAATCAAAGCTTTTTCATCGTGTTGGAAATTTTCAAGCTGTTCCCTTATCATCACGGGCAGATCTTCAATGGCTCTGCACCTTTTGACCATGGGCAGAATATTATAAAACGCGTGGCCAAAAGTTATCACCGGTTTTTTGAAAAATAACGCCTCCAGCCCCGAAGTTGCCGTATTGGTCAGCACTATTTTGCTGTTTTTGATTAGGTCAAAACTTATGATTGTAGGATTAATCAATTTAACATTGGGTATTTTTTTGAGCTCTTTGTAGTAGCGTCTAGGGCGGTAGCCGAACATGGCGGGGGCTTCTTTAACGTAAAGTTTATAGTGTAATGGCAGTGAGCGGGCAATTTGTTTGATGAGCCACAATTGGTCCATATAAAACGGCGAATGAAGCATGGTGGATATTTCCGGCACGGCCTGCAAAGGAAAAAAAGCAAAATCTTCGTCCAAATTAATCGCGTCATAAAGATCGTCAAAACCTCTAAGGACTCTCGTTTTTCTTTTTATTCTATCCCACAAAAAGTACCACGGCTTTATGGTGGAGTAATCATCACGGTTTTTATCAGACAGATAATGGCGTAATACTTCCAGAAACCAGCCAATGGATTTTAATAAGTGGCCTGGCGCTAAGAAAGCGAATTGTTTTTTTCTACTCGTCGGCCTGCCTTTGGGGGTAACCGCGATAGAGTAGGGAGAGGGTTTGTCGCGGAAGTTGTTTAGAAATTCTTCCGCTTGTTTAATATATGTTTGATCGGGCGCATTGTCTTTTTGAATTTCATCAAAAGATTTTCCCAGATAACCCGCGTCATCATAATTTTCGGTTAGTGAAAATTTATTGCCAATGCGGGATCTTTGTATGACTAAAGTGCGTATGCCTTCTTTTTTTGCTATGTAATAGAGGAGCAAACTGCTCAAAGCGCCAACGACCGAGAAAATTATGAGATTCGGCCGCTCTTCTTTGAGAAATTTGATTATTGCCTTGGCCTGCACTTGCAGGATTCTCATCATCTCCTCGTGCGTATAGGTTGGAGTGTCGTAGGGGTATTCGCGAACCAGTAAGTTGTATCTGATGATGCGATCTGTGTCTATGAACGGCCAAAGATTAGGGATGCCATATTCCCGTTCTAGATATTTTATGTAATTCAAGTCCAACGGCTCACTTTCGTATTGTTTTTGGATGTCTTCCTCCAGTAATAACTTGGTGTAGGCGATATCTTTTTGGGATTTTAAAAATTCAAAGCTATCGCGGAGCTGAACATAGCCGCAAAATTGATTTAGGCCATATTTTTTCTTGAATGTTATGGCCATTGTATGGCCAACATAGGCAAATCTTCTTTGCAAAAAAAAGCAGATCTTTTGGTCGGAGGTAGTGGTCTTTTGGACTGATGATGCAGTATCCATTTTAATTAGATTACCGCATTATTGATTAAATGGCAAAAACATTTTAAGCTGTATGCAGCAATAAAATTAGCACATAAGCGCTTGACGTCAATCAAAAATGGACAATAAGGCAATATGGAAAAAATTGAATACACCCGTTTTTTTTATAGCGGAAATTGTCAAGAATTTTATTCAGACCAAAGAGGAGAGACCGACGACAGAATACTTGGACAATGCCAAGGCATTGATATATGCAGCCAAGATTGCCGGGGCGGATGCCGTTAAGTTCCAAACTCACAATGTGGATGATGAGCAGCTTAAAGTCAGCGTGGTTTCTCCGCATTTTGTGGGCGGCGAGAGATACGACTGGGTTAAGAGAAATACAGAAATAGCCGATGCGGCATTCTGGCGGGCATTGAAGGACTATTGTGATGAGCTTGGCATAATGTTTTTCTCTACGCCGATGAGTAGAGGAGCGGCTCAAGTTTTGGAGGGCATTGGGACGCCGGTATGGAAAGTTGGCTCGGGTGATATTTTGGACTTTGTAATGCTAGACTATATAGCCGCGACCGGCAAGCCGATTATCATTTCTTCCGGAATGAGCACGCTGGAGGAGATTGACAGGTCAATGAGTTTTCTAAAAAAACGGAATCAGGCAATAATTTTATTATACTGCGTTTCCCAATATCCGTGCCCGCCAGAGGCATTTCATCTTGAGAATATAGGTTTTTTCAAAGATAGATATGGCGTGACGATTGGTTTTTCCGACCATTCCATCGGCGGCGACGCTGCTTCGGATGCCGTTAAGATGGGCGCCGGAATGATTGAAAAACACTTTTCTTTTTCGCGTGATTTGTGGGGTTCCGATCACAAGGTTTCTATGATGCCGGAAGAGTTTAAGGATATGGTTGATAATATCCGGAAGATGGGTAATATTAATACAGACCGTTATACAGAACAAGGCGCAGCGGTGGGAATTAAGTTGTTATCCGATGACGAGGCGGTTTTTAGGCCGATCTTTAGAAAATCATTAGTGGCCGGACGAAAAATAAAGGCCGGCACAGTTTTGCAAAAAGACATGATATATGCCGTGAGGCCGCAGGCCTATGCCGGCGGATTGTCGTCTGAAGAGTACGAAAATGTGATCGGCAAGAGAGTTATTAAGGATTTGGATAGGTATGATCCTATTGTTGGCAGCATATTATCGTGATATTTAGGGCGGAATGAACAAGAGAAAAATTTGTTTTATAATCACATCTAGAAATCACTACGCGCGCAGTAAACTTATACTGGGTGAGCTTAAGCGACGCAAAGACGTCGAGTTGCAGATCATAATCGGCGCTTCCGCATTGTTGCCAAAATATGGCGATGTGGTGTCGTCATTAAAAAATGACGGCTTTAATTATAACTTTAAGATTGCAACGGCTTTTGAGGGGGGCGATCCTTTGGCCATGGCCAAGACGACCGGAATAGGAGTGACGGAATTTGCCACCGCTTTTTCCAACTTGGAGCCGGATGTTGTGGTGGTGCGAGGCGATCGCTATGAAATTTTATCTGCCGCCGTTGCCGCCGCTTATTTAAATATTCCCATAGCGCATTTGGAGGGCGGTGATGTAACCGGCAATATTGACGAGAGCGTGCGCCATGCCGTTACCAAACTGGCGCATATCCACTTTGCAACCAATAAACAATCCAAGGATAGAATAATAAGAATGGGGGAGAAGCCGAACTATGTTTTTAATTTCGGATGTCCCGGGCTTGAACTTATCGCCAAAGGAAGATACGGAGTTTCCGGAGCATCCATCAGAGGCGTTGGCAGCGTAATAGATATCAATAAGCCGTATTTGATGGCAATGCAGCATCCCGTTACTTCCGAGATAGACAAAAACCGCGAGAATGTAACAAAAACTTTGCAAGCGGTTCACGAACTGCAGATTCCGACTATTTGGTTGTGGCCGAATATTGATGCTGGAACGGACGAGATTTCCAAAGGAATAAGGATTTTCAGAGAGAAAAATAATCCCAAAAATATATATTTTATTAAGCATTTACCGCCGGAAGAGTTTTTAGGATTATTAAAAAAATCCCTTTGCCTTATTGGCAATTCATCGGCTGGCATCAAGGAGTGTTCCTATTTTGGTGTCCCCGTGGTTAATATCGGATCACGGCAAAATGGCCGGATGCACGCGGAAAATGTAGTGGATACGAATTATGCTAAAAATAGCATCAAGCGGGCGATAGAGCGCCAGCTGAAGCATGGGAAATACCAGCTAAGCAATATGTATTTTCAGCCGGGCACGGGCAGAAAAATAGCGCAAGTTTTGGCAAAAACTAAACTTTATACGCAGAAAAGGTTTCAGGATTATCGTGGCATTAAATATAATAATGTTTAAGGATCGGCACACTAAAAAGAATCTAAATTACCGCGAATGGTGCACGGACAACAAGATCAATGATCTATTTGGCATAGATATGGGGATTTATGGCAATGTTGAGAAAAAGATAAAAAAGAGTCTCTATGGAAGCGTTAATCCGGAGAATAGCGTTTCTTTTCCGGCAGAGCTGGATGACTTAATTAGGTTGCATTTTTTGGCAAGAACTAGAAGGGTTACTACTATTTTGGAATTTGGTGTGGGGAAAAGCACCGTAGTTTTTGCTGACGCCTTGAAGAAAAATAAAGAAGAGTTTGGGGGGGGTATCGCAAATAACTTAAGGAGGGCTAATCCTTTTGAAGTGCATTCCATTGATAGCGGTAAAAAATGGATTGACAGGTGCAAACAGGGGTTCCCGCCCGCATTATTGGATTTCGTTTATTTTCATCAGTCGGAAGTAGAGATGACAACATTTAACGGAAGAGCGTGCACTATGTATAAAAAATTGCCAAACATTTGCCCCGATTTAATATATTTAGACGGTCCGGATCAATTTGCCGTTAAGAATGATGTGCGTGGCATTTCCACCAGATCGCCGGATCGTTTGCCAATGTCCGCGGATATTTTACTTTTTGAGCCGTTTTTACTACCCGGAACTTTGATAGTAGTGGATGGCCGCGCAGCCAACGCGCGTTTCTTAAAAAATAACCTGCAAAGAACGTGGCGGTACCACTACTTTGCGAAGGAGGATATTCATACTTTTGAGTTAATCGAGGAGCCGCTTGGCAAAATTAACGCAGCACAATTGCGTTTTTGCTTGGGGAGATAAATGAAATAGCGCATAGATTATTATGTATATAAATAAGAAAATCTTGGGGGTTATTACGGCACGAGGCGGATCAAAAGGCATTCCGGGCAAGAATATAAAACTTTTGGAAGGCAAGCCCTTGATTGCCTATACGATAGAGGCGGCATTGGCCAGCCGTTTTTTGACTAGATGTATTGTTTCAACCGATGATCAAGAGATCGTAGAGATTTCCAAAAAATATGGCGCGGACGTGCCGTTTTTAAGGCCAGCGGAGCTGGCTCAAGACAGAAGCGCGTCTATGGCTGTTGTTCAGCACGCGCTTAATTGGCTGAAGGAAAATCAAGGAGAAGAGTACGATTATTTAATGATTTTACAGCCGACATCACCATTGCGAACGGCACAAGATATTGACGCGTGTATACAAAAAATTATTGATACCGATGCCGATTCGGTTATGAGCATGGTTTTGTTGGAGAATTTTGCGTTGGAGAAAATAAAAAGAATAGAAAATGACGTGATTGTGCCGTTTGACGATGGCGATAGAGAGGGTAGACAATCAACCCCGAGGCAATTTTTGGACAAAGCATACAGACGGAATGGCGCCGTATTTATCACAAAGACAGATTTAATTACGCGGGGTGATTTATTTGGTCAGATTTCCAGACCGTATATGATGCCCACGGAGAGATCCGTTGACATCAACGAGCCGGCCGATTTAGAATTAGTTGAGTTTTATTTGCAGAAATTTAAGAAGACATGACGGATAATCATATTAAAATCGGACAAGAATTGTTGAGCGAGAGCGAGGCATTGTCGCGGGCTTTGGAATATCATAAGGCAGGTAATTTTCAATCGGCAGAGATAATTTATCGTAAAATTTATGTAAATAATCCGCGCTGTTCTATGGCACCACATTTAAGCGGCTTGATTCAGTATCATTTTGGCGATTTTGCCGCGGCGGAAAAATCATTGAGGCGCGCGATAGCTTTGGACGGCTCATTTTCGCATTATCATTACAATTTAGGATTAATTTTGCTGGACGTAGGTAAGAAGGCGGAAGCCAGAGAATGTTTTCAAAAATCTTTAACTCTTGATGGAGACTACAATTTGGCGAGCACCATGTTGGCAGAAATATAAAACTATGTCTAATTCAATGGAGCCAAAATTGGTTTATGTAGGATGCGGCCATCATCGCATGGACGGATTTTTGCACGTGGAAAAAAATATTTATAAGGGCAAGGCCGGTTTACCGGATATTTTGGCCGATATTTCCGTGAAGATTCCTTTGACGGACAATTCCGTTGATTTGGTTTATTCCCGCAACACCATGGAGCATTTAAAGTATCGGGAATTTATCAATCACTTGTTGGAAAGTCAGCGTATTTTGAAAACAGGCGGCCATATAAGAATGGTAGTCCCGAATTTTGAGATGTGGATCAAAGAGTTTGAGGATAAAATTTATCGTTCCGACAGAGAGCCTAATCCCGATCTGCCCAATGAAAATTATGTTGATACATTTGTAGCTAATGTTTTATACCACGATCATTTTTATCTGCACAATTTGGATACGTTAAGCAGGGCTTTGCGGAAAACCGGTTTTGTGGGGATTAGAGAATGCGAACCCGGAGAAACAAAAGTGACCGTTGCTGGCCCGCAACTTTTGAAGGCAGAGATTCGTAAGCATGAGTTTCTGATCATAGAAGCGGAAAAGAGCGGTCAAGATCCTCAAGCAAAAGCATTTCCTTTGCCCTATCCCAAAAATCCGCTAAATAGAATGCTGGCTAAATATTTTAATATGAAGGTGGTCGCATTCACGCGGCAATGTCCTATATTTCCATCCAGCGGGTGGTTTAAGGAAAAAATAGCGCAATTCAAGCAAAGTAAAAAATCACTTGATGATTTGAAGGGCGCCGTCGTTAGGCAAACGAAACAGCCGTCCTATGAAGACAGATTGGATTTGCAGATTTAATATGTGATTTTCAACCTCAAGGACAATAAAATATTGACCGTTTTAAAATTATTCCGGCAAGCCTTCGGACAATATAAAGGGCAGATTATTGGAATGGCCGTTTTAAGTTTTGTGAGCGGCGTTTTAGAGGGCATTGGCATTAATGCCGTTATTCCGATGTTTTCCCTTATTGCCGGCAGTGACGCCGACGATGCGATTTCTAAGACCATACAGCATTTTTTTTCTTATTTTCATTTGAGTTACACAGTCAAGTTCTTGCTTATTTTTATGGTCTTGCTGTTCATTTTTAAGGCCATCGCATTATTTATTACTCAATATCTTTCCGTCAGAATCAAGGCCGATTATGAAAGAAACACCAGGAGAAGATTGTTGCAATCAACATTCGCGGCAGATTGGCCGTATTTATCTAGACAAAAAATCGGCCACCTTGATCAAATCTTGACCACGCATGTCAATAATAGTTCCGCCCTTCTTTTTTATATTGGAGGCGCTATTTTGATAGTGGTGAATCTCATTGTTTATAGCTTAATAGCCATTAATATATCATTTATCATTGCCGTGCTGGCGCTTGTCTTGGGCGGACTCCTCCTTTTGCTTTTTAAGCCTTTGTTTTATAAAAACAGAATTATTTCAAGGGAATTTGTACAGAAATATAAGCTTTTGGCGCACTATGTCAATGAAAATATTATCGGAATAAAAACCATTAAATCCATGTTTGTTGAGCATCAAGCTCTGCA
Organism: Patescibacteria group bacterium; assembly: GCA_038065295.1. Taxonomy (GTDB): domain Bacteria; phylum Patescibacteriota; class Minisyncoccia; order JACROR01; family JACROR01; genus JACROR01. The sequence goes on along the minus strand of JBBTRG010000005.1, from coordinate 23,570 downwards.
AAAGGGTCTTTTGTATTTTGATAATATGAGAAATCTAAACATTAAGGTGGCCATGTTGGAGAATTTTACCAACGCGGTTCTGCAGCCTGTCGGACTTTTTTTTATAATCGGTATATTCGCCTTTTTTTATAAAACAAACGCGTTTAGTTTCGCTTCGTTTGCGGTGATTGTGTACATGATTAATCGGGTATTTGTAAATATACAATTATCACAAACGCAGGTACATAAAATGATTACGCAGGTCCCGCACCTGATAAGCGTGCTGGATTATGAAAAAGAAATCATCAGGCACCAGGAAAAAGATTCCGGTATTAAAAAATTTAATTTCAATCATATTCTTGAGTTAAAGAATATAAGTTTTGCTTACCAAGATGACGCTCGGGTGTTGTCGGACGTGTCCTTTTCTATAAAGAAGGGCGCGATGATAGGATTGATTGGGCCTTCTGGTGCTGGCAAAACCACGATAGTTGATCTTATTTTGCGTTTGTTACGGCCGCAGGCCGGCTCCATATTAGTAGACGGAACCAATGTCACGGATTTTAGCTTGGGTGAGTGGAGGCGTAATGTCGGTTATGTGTCGCAGGATATATTTTTGATTAATGACACTATTTCTAGCAATATCAGGTTTTATGATGACTCGTTAAGCGATGAAGACATTGAGGCGGCCGCTAGATTAGCCAATATTTATGATTTTATTGCAAAACAGCCAAATGGCTTTAATACGGTAGTCGGAGAGCGCGGCGTGCGGCTTTCCGGCGGACAGCGACAGCGTATTGTTTTGGCAAGGGCGCTGGCAAGAAAGCCGCAAATTCTTATTCTTGACGAAGCCACTTCGGCTTTAGATAATGAATCCGAAGTTTTGATACAAAAATCCATCAAAGAGCTTAAAAGTAAGACGACCGTGATAGTCATTGCCCATCGCCTTTCTACGATAATGGCATCCGACAAGTTGTATGTATTGGATGGCGGTAAGATTATTGAGGAGGGCGCACCCGGTGAACTTATGCAGGACAAAGAGTCATATTTTTTTAAGACTCAGAATATTAAAAAGTGAGATTGTCCTGGTTTTTCGTTAGCAATATTTTTTATTGAATTTATTATTGTTTTTGTGTAAGTTTTGTGTTAGTTTGATAGTTGCTACATACTATGAAAATCTTATTAGCCTGGTTCAGTCAGAGCCCGGAAACAGAATATTTAATCTCCTCATTAAAGGATGCCGGACACGAAGTAGTCTATTGGGTTGGGGCGGGAAGTGATAGAAAAATAGAAATTCTCGGGACGGTGGTTCATACTCATAGCGCCGCTCGAAACGGCATTTCGGCTTCAGGCATTGATGTGACAAAGTTTTATCCTCCTGGAGCGACCCTTATTGAGCAATTGCATGAAACCGAATCTTTGGTTTTATCCATGATGAACAAGCGTTTTGACTGGATGTGCGTTGATGAGAGAAGGCATGTTTATTACAACACGCTCCAATATTGGAATGGTGTGCTGAATAAATATCGTCCGGACGTTGTGATATTTTCTGTAGTTCCACACGCGCCGTTTAGTTACATTATTTATGGATTGGCGCAGTTGTTGAATATTAAAATTATTTTATTTGATACCATTTCCAGGGTGGGGATACCGGACAGTGATAGGATGCTGATGAGCATAGATTCATGGAAATCAAGCCAGCCGCTTCTTGACGCGCTTGAGAGAAACGAAGGAAAGAATTTTTCTTTGAAGGACTTGAGTAAAGATCTGCGGGAGTATTATGAGATGCATACTGCCGCGCGCGGCGATCCGACTCCATTATGCATCCAGGAAGACAAAAATTTATACTCCGGTTTTAGATTAGCGGCATTAAAAATCAAAATGATATTGTGGAGCATCAAGGATGCCACTTTTTTCCCAAGAGTGTTGGGGTATATACAAAAACTTTTTCGGCAAAATATTAAAGAAGAATACGAGAGTGTTCAATCAATGCCCGATTTTACAAAAAAATTTATTTATGTGCCGCTTCACTACCAGCCGGAATGCTCCACCAGCCCTCAGGGAGGGGTGTTTGTTGACCAAATTTTAATGATTGAGATTTTATCCGCCTCTGTGCCTGATGAGTGGATTATTTATGTAAAAGAGCATCCGGTGCAATGGCTTTTTCGTGGTTTAAATTTTTTCAGCGCCCGATATCGGGGTTATTATAAAAGAATGTCAAAATTATCCAACGTCAAATTAGTGCCGGTTGATACCAATAATTACGATTTGATTGGCAATGCTCAGGCGGTTGCTACGATTATTGGCAGTGCCGGTTTTGAAGCGGTGTTGCGGTCAAAGCCAGTGATGATTTTCGGTTATCCGTGGTATCAATATTGCCACGCAGTTTTCCGGATAACGGGCGTTGAGTCGTGCCAAGAGGTTTTGCAAAAGATCGCGAACGGTTTTCGCGTGGATCAGCAAAAAATAATTAATTATTTAAAGGCCTTTGACGATGCCTCCATTCATGGGTTTGCGGGCATAAGTGAACCGATGGGGAGGAGGCTGAAAAAAAGTGGGCGAGAGGGTATGAATAATATTATTCAAGCCATTTTGCCAGAGCTTGAATAATCCAAAGATAACGAGCGTTTGTTGCATAGGTTGTTAGGTTGAGTTACAAAACAGTTATATTTGAAACAGTGTTATAAAAAACCGTCGCAAGTTTAACTTGCGACGGTGTAATTATAAATCGGCTTTTGCTGCTCCCTTTACGGGAGTTTGTCTTGTCTGCGTTTCTCCAGTATGTGGATGACGAATGATGTTTTGTGCGCCAAGTTCGTTGATGGCCCACCAGGATAATTCAATTATCTCTTCATCCGGCAGATCGCTAAAATTTGTCCTGACCATATCTCCTTGTTCGCCCAAGCGTAGGAAATACTGTTCAATCATATCCTCATCCGCAGAACCTTTTTTCCCAGTAACCGCTTTAGTGATAAGACCCTTCTCCAATGCAAGATTCCAAAAAGTGGTGCCTGGATAAGCGGTAGTGAAGAAAAACACTTCGGGCTTCAAGCCAACTTTTTTGCAAAAATCCACAGTTTCTCGAACGGTTTCTTTAGTTTCTCCCGGAGAAGCTATCATAAAAGAACAATCGGCGTAACCCATAATTCTTCGTGTTTCCGCGATGGCTATTTCCATTTTAGCTATTGTCTGGCCACTTTTATCAATGTTTTTGAGGATAAGGGGACTGGCCGATTCAACGCCGTATCCTACTTGCCGCATGCCAACTTCGTAAGCTTGCTCAAGCATGTGTGGGCGTCCCTCTTTTTGTGCCCGCAAAACATCGTCAGCGACGATATTTGTGCGGCACGTACCACCCCAAATAATTTCAAAACCCGATTTGTCTTTCCTGTTTCTTAACTCTTGGAAAAGTTCAAGCGCCCATCGGTAGTTTGTTAACAACAGATCATCCAAAAAGTGAATATAGGCGGCTTGGTAATGTTCTTTTAAGTATTGCATTTCATCGACGACTTCTTTGGGGCTTCGCAATCGGTAATGTTTCCCCAGGTACGCGGAATAGCAATAATCGCAAGCTTTAGCCGCGTATGGACAGCCGCGCGAGGCAATCATAGTGAGCGAGTATTGGTTTGCCTCCGTTGATGCGCCGTCAATCCATTTTGTTTTCCAATTCAAATGCCCAATAGGATTTTTTTTGTAGACTTCTTCTTCGGGCCACGCGAAACGCAATGGCCACGGGAGAAAATCCAGACCGTCTCGGAGCGACATAATGGATGGACGAAGACCATTGTCAATTATATCGGATTCTCTGGAATTATTTTTGCGCCAAACTATTCCTTTTACGCCATCTAACGACGCACCAAGCGCTACACGATGAAGCACTTCGGAAAAAGTAATTTCGCCTTCTTCTCTAATCGCAACATCGATTGGCAAATATTTCACCATAAATACGGGCGCGCAAGAAGAAATTCCGCCGCCCAACACAATCGGAACATCGTGATAGACTTGTTTACAGATAGTCGTGATGCGCTTAATCCACGCATATTGAGTGATAATGCCGCCCAACCCTATAACATCAGGCTTTATTTCTTTCAACTTTTGAACAATGCGCTCTTCCACGCGCTTAATAAATATTTCAGGAGCGTCTTTTATCGGGCCGCCTCTCTCTGCGTTCAGATCAAGGACATGCAGATTGTGTCCATCCATTTTGGCAACAGCCCCGACATATCCTTGCCCGATTGGCATAATGTTGGGATATGACCACTCGCGAATAGGCGCGTTAATAAGCAATATACGCAAGCCGTCTTCATGCGCGGGGAATAACCCAATCGTTTCATCGTTCGTGATGCGTGGCAACAAGGGATCTTTTATTTTACTTGATGCGTCAAATCGTTGGTAAAACTTAGGATCAGAATCTTTTGTCATGCGACCTCCAAATTGTCAAAGAATTAAAATATCTAAAGCGAGATTACCATATTTCTTCTAGGGCGGTCAAGCTTTGCGGGTAATGTGTACACGCATATTATTGCCGACTTTTGACGGGGGTTGAAAAGTATGCGTAAATATTGTACTCTATACAAGAGTCTTAATGTCGTATCAAAATATGTCAGCTATATCTACTAAATTTTTAAAAAATAAAACGATTTTGATTACTGGAGGAACCGGTTCTTTTGGCCGTGGATTCGTTAAATACTTATTGCACAATGCAGAACCGCGCAAGGTGATTGTTTTCAGCAGAGATGAATTAAAGCAGTCGCGAATGTCGGCGGAGTTTAACGATGAGCGGTTGAATTTTTTTCTTGGCGATATACGCGATTTATCGCGGCTTCAAAGGGCGTTTCGGACTGTTGACATCGTGATTCATGCCGCCGCGCTAAAACAAGTGCCGACCTTAGAATATAATCCATTTGAAGCCATACGGACGAATATTTTAGGTAGCCAAAATGTTATTGACGCGGCTATTGATCAGGGCGTTGAGAGGGTGGTGTTGATATCAACAGACAAGGCGGCACAACCGGTGAATCTTTATGGAGCGACTAAATTATGCGCTGAAAAATTATTTATAAACGGCAATTTTTTTGCCGACAGGACAAAGGATCGGGTAACCGTATTGTCAGCCGTAAGATATGGAAACGTGATTGGGAGCCGTGGAAGCGTGGTTGATGTGTTAAAGAACAAAGACGCGAGTAAGATTAAAAAAGTAGAGGTTACTCATCCCGATATGACGCGTTTTTGGATCAGCCTGGAACAAAGTTTCGCGCTTGTAATGTTCGCATTGACGCATATGAGCGGGGGAGAGATTTTCGTGCCAAAAATACGCAGCATGAAAGTGCTGGATCTGCTTGATGCTTTAACGCCAGGCATAGAAAAAGAAATTGTAGGAATCAGGCCGGGAGAAAAGTTGCATGAGATGTTATTAACGGAAGACGAGTCGCGTCACGCCATGGAGCTTGATAATCACTATGTCATATTAAGTGAGTTCACGGATTTTAAAAAGGGTTTGTATAAAAAATACGAGAAAATGGGCAAAAAAACCAAGCATGGTTTTTGTTTCGCCAGCCATACTAACGATCAATGGCTCACGAAGAAAGAATTGCTTAAGATTATTGCAGAATCCAAATTCGTATGATTCCTTATGGGCGCCAGTCTATCGACAAAGATGATATTGGGGCGGTTGTCGATGTCTTGCGCTCCGATTGGCTGACTCAAGGGCCGGCGATAGCATCTTTTGAAAAAGCGCTTGCCAGTTACTGTGGCGTGAAATATGCCGTGGCGGTTTCCAATGGAACGGCTGGACTGCATCTTGCTTATCTCGCCGCGGGATTAAAGGGAGGAGATGATGTGATTACCACTCCCAATACCTTTGTTGCGACAAGCAATATGTTGTTAGCTGTTGGCGCGCGCCCGGTTTTTTGCGATATTAGAAGCGATACTTTTAATATTGATGAAGCAGAAATAGAAAAATTGGTTACCCGCAAAACTAGAGCAATTATTCCGGTTCATTTTGCGGGGCATCCATGCGAAATGGAGGTCGTATGGAAAGTTGCCCAAAAGCGCAAATTGTTTGTTATTGAAGACGCGTGCCACGCGCTGGGCGCGAGTTATAAAAAATTCAAGATTGGAAGTTGCCGGTATTCAAATGCGGCTGTGTTTAGCTTCCATCCGGTAAAGTCCATGACAACTGGAGAAGGTGGAGCCATCGTGACCAACGATAAAAGATTTTACGAAAAGTTAATATCTCTGCGAAGCCACGGGATTCATAAGGATGATAACGGACAAAATGTTATGACCGAGCTCGGTTATAATTACAGAATGACGGATATGCAGGCGGCTTTGGGCAAAAGTCAGTTGAAGAAGCTGGACCGGTTTATTGAAAAAAGGCGCGCGGTGGTTTCCTGGTATGGCAATCTATTGCGCGAGACGAATGAGATTATGTTGCCTAAAGAATTACCGCAGTGTTATCACGGATGGCATATTTATGTGATACGAGTGAAAGATCCCAAGATGAGATGGCCACTTTACAGATATCTTTTAAAAAATGGCATAGGAGTTAATTTTCATTATCCCGCAGTATATTCGCATCCTTATTATAGAAAGCACGGTTATAAAAATATTCAATTAAAAAATATGGACGAATATCATAATTCTTGTATCACGTTGCCGTGCCATACGAAGCTGGCAAAATCCGATATAAGGAAAATCGCGCGTCTTATCGTGGATTTTTTTTGAATATGGAAATCGTTAAACTCACGCAAGAAAAGTATAAAGAATGGGATGCATTTTGTCTAGAAAGTGATGACGCGTGGTTTTGGCATACTTCCAAATGGCTTGAATACACGCTTAATTTTCAAGTGAATAATCAGTCCGAATCACGATCATTTTTCTTGCTTAAGGACGGTAAAATGGCGGCGATTTGTCCGTTAATTTTAGAAAACAACAATGGCGCTATGGAGTTTTCGTATAATCATTATTACGGGCCTGTTCCGGCATTAGCCAATCATTTAACACGCAACGAGCGAAAGGCCGTTCTCAAAGAAATATTTAAGTATATAGATTGTCTTGCAAAGCAGAATAATGTAAAGCGTGTCATGCTAAGAGGCGCTGTTTTAAATCCGTCTCTTGTGGAGGCGCGCGAACAGCCATTTAATTTTTTGATGCAATTCGGCTTTATTGACGCGTCTTTAAATACGCAGATTTTAGATCTAAGGCGTTCTGTGGATGAATTGCGGAGAGGCGTAAGGCACGGTCATGATTCTGACATTGATAAGGCATCAAAAATATTAACAGCGGCAGTATTTGACTGTTCCAATATCACTAGAGAAGTTTTTGATAAATATACGGATTTACACCATAAAGATCCCGGAAGAGCCAAGAGGAAAAGCATCACATTTGATATGATGTACGACTGGATAAAAGATGGAGACGCTTTTTTGATCGGGGCTCAAAAAGAAAATAAATTTATCGGATTTTCCTATTTTTTTATATTTAAGAATAATGTGTATTATGGTTCCGCGTGTAATGATTCAAAGGCGGGGAATCTTCCTATTGCTCATTTTATCCAGTGGGAGGCTATTCAATGGATGTGTAAGCAAGGCATTAAATTCTATGAGATAGGCTGGCAATATTATTCTGACACGCTACAGAATTTTCCGAGTGACAAAGAAAAGTACATTTCTCAATTTAAACGCGGTTTTGGCGGAATCTCCATTCCGTTATTTATGGGAGAAAAATATTATGATAAAGATTATTTTTTGGGCACATATGATTCAAGAATAAAGAAGTACGGTGATAATTTGGAGCGCGTAGAAAATGAATAAAAAACACAAAATAATCATTATAGGTTTTGGATCCATTGGCCGACGGCATTATAAAAATTTATGCCAGCTTGGTTTTAAAGATGTCTATGTTTACGACATTGATAAAAAAAGAATCGTTGGCAAAGATATAAAAACAGTACCGGATATAAAACATAAAAATCTTGCGCAATTTGACGTTGCGTTTATTTGTAGCCCAAGCAGCGCGCACATTAAAACGGCACTTCAATGCGCCAAAGCGGGCTGCCATCTTTTTATAGAAAAACCTCTTTCTTGTAGTGTGGCGCACATTAATGAATTGCAAAAATTATGCAAGAAAAATAAGCTTGTAGCTATGGTCGCATGTAACTATCTTTTTCATAAAGGATTGATAGCATTATTGCGTATTTTGAAAAGCGATTTATATGGCAAGCCGCTTTTGTCCCGTTTTGTGATGGGATATTCCATTCCGGTGCATCGTAAATATATATATGCCGCGCAAAAAAAATATAGAAACGAAACGCTAGTGCTGGATTCCGGTTCGCATATAATGAATTGTTTGGTTGCCTTATTTGGAGATATTAAAAATGGTTTTATATATCGTAGTAAAATATCGTCGCTTGGGATTAAGAGCGAAGAATCTGCCGCCATGGTGTTTGAACATAAGCGTGGTGTGTTAAGTACCGTTGCCTTGGATTATGTAAGCAGAAAACGGGCACAAAGCATTGATGCTGTTACAGACAAGGGAACGCTTACGATTGATTTTATGGATGATTTGGTAAAATTTGAAAATGAAAGTAAAAGCAAAGTTTTGTATAGGGGCGATGGAGATTCCAATAAAATGTTTGTTGATGAGATTAAGCATTTTTTTGAATGCGTTGAACAAAGACAAAAACCCTTACAGGATTTAAATGACGGAAAGAGGATTATTGAAATTTTGCTTAAGGCTTCTGCGCCACGAAGAGTATGAATATGAAAAAGAAAACAAAAATGAATGTATCAAAAGGGGTGATGTTGTGGAGGCGCGCCAAACAATTCATTCCCGGCGGTTCGCAGTTGTTATCCAAGCGCTCCGAAATGTTTTTGCCCGAGCAATGGCCTTCTTATTATGTAAAGGCAAGAGGAATCAAGGCGTGGGATCTAGATGGTAAGGAATATAAGGATTTTTCCATAATGGGGGTGGGGAGTTGCGCTTTGGGTTACGCTGATTCTGATGTGAATAGGGCGGTAAAAGCGGCGGTTGATAACGGTTCTATGTCTACTTTAAATTCTCCGGAAGAGGTGGAGTTGGCGGAATTATTGACTCGTATTCATCCTTGGGCCGATATGGCGAGATTTGCGAGAACTGGAGGAGAGGCCATGGCGATTGCGGTGCGTATTGCGCGAGCTTATAGCGGCAAGGACAAAGTAATTTTTTGCGGTTATCACGGTTGGATGGATTGGTACTTGGCGGCAAATTTAGCCGATAAAAAAAGTTTGGATGGACATTTATTGCCAGGTTTGGATCCGGCTGGTGTCCCTCGCAGTTTGCGGGGCACTGCCATTGCTTTTGCCTATAATAAAATTGAAGAGTTGGAAAAATTAGCCATAGCATACAAAGACATCGGAGTAATTGTGGTTGAACCATTTCGACATCAGGAGCCTGAAAATGATTTTCTGCGCAAGGTTCAAAAAATCGCCAAACGGATCGGGGCGGTTTTGGTTTTTGATGAGATAACTATCGCGTGGAGATTGAATGTGGGTGGCGTGCATATGCGCTACGGCGTTTATCCCGATATCGCGGTTCTGGGCAAAGCGATGAGTAACGGCTATCCCATGGCGGCAATTATCGGTAAAAAATCCGTAATGCAGACGGCGCAAAATACTTTTATCAGCAGTACTTATTGGACGGAGCGCATCGGTCCCGTGGCGGCGCTTGCTACTATCAAGAAAATGCAGAAAATAAATTTGCCGGCGCATTTGAAAAAAATAGGCGGATTAATTGGAAGAGGGTGGCGGCAATTGGCGAAAAAGCATGGTCTAAATATTAACGTGGTTGGTCCGGAAGCTCTGATTACTTTTTCTTTTGATTACGGTAAAGACAGTCAGGCGATTCGCACGCTTTTTACGCAGGAGATGCTGGCGCGCGGCTATCTGGCATCGCCCAGCGTTTATGTTTCTTATGCACACAAAATAACTGATGTTGAAAAATACCTTGTCGCAGTGGACAAAGTTTTTGCTTTGATAAAAAAAGCGATTGTTGATAAATCGCTCCGCAAATTATTGCGCGGTCCGGTGGCACACGCCGGCTTCAAGCGTCTCACTTAAATGATTGCCGCTATTATACAAGCTCGCACGGGGTCAACGCGCTTGCCCGGAAAGATTTTGAAAAAAGTGATGGGCAAAACCATGCTTGAATATTTGATTGAACGGCTGCGGCGCGCGAAGTTTTTGGATAAAATAATTATTGCCACTACTAATCTACAAGCAGACGAGCCATTGGTTATGATGGCGAAAAAACTTGGGTTGGATTATTTTCGCGGATCGGAGAACGATGTGCTGGATCGTTATTATCAAGCGGCAAAAAAGTTTGGGGCGGATGATATTGTGCGGATAACAGGCGATTGTCCGTTGATGGATCCCGCGATAGTTGACCGGGTGGTGAATTTTTATAAAAGGAACAGAAGCAGGTTTGATTATGTGAGCAATGTTCGGCCTCCGACCTATCCTGATGGTATGGATATTGAAGTGTTTTCATTCAAAACGCTTGAAACGGCTTGGCGCGATACTAAACTTTCGTCTGAACGCGAACATGTAACTTTATTTATGGGTGACCATCCGGAAATTTTCCGCGTAGGAAATATAAAAAATGAAAGGGATCTTTCCGATATGCGCCTGACTTTAGATAATAAGGAGGATTTGATCGTTATCAGTGGAATTTTTAAGGCGCTTTATGAGAAAAATCGGCAATTTGCATTGAAAGACATTTTGAAATTAAAGAAAAAACTGCCGCGGCTTTTTGCCGTGAATAAACATCTGGAACGCAATGAAGGCCTTAAAAAATCTCTTGCTAAAGAAGCGGTAGGCCAGGCAGATGCCATTATTATTTTAAGCGGTTTTTTAAAAAAAGACGGCAAAACTGGCTGGCGCACCACCAATTTTAACGAGGGTAAAAATTTTAAAGGATTGGGCGACAGGCTGCGGATAGTCGCAGGAGCGCATTCGTATAAAGAGGTTACTTTAAAAAATCCGCGTGTGGTAGTTTTGGTTTCAGGAGGCAGTGGGTCGCTGCGTAAAATATCGGACGCGCCGGCAGTATCCGATATTATGAAAAAAGAGCTTATGGCATTGCATGTTCCGCGAATTAAAATTATTAAGGAAAAGAATTCGCGCAATACTTTTGAAAATTTATTGGAATCGGATAAAATTTGCGCCAAGCGAAGGTGGCGGAGAGCGATTATAATTTCCAATGAATATCATTTGCCAAGAATAAAAACTATGATAGAATATTATGCGAACAAGATGCCGCATCTTGCTTTAATGTTTTTCGCGGGGCGGCTTAAGTTAATGTCCGCGGAAAAAATCTGCTTGTCTCATGACAGACAAAAATGGGCGATCGCCATCAAAAAAGCGTATAAAAGCAGGGTAATGAAAAAACGATTGCAGCTTGAAAAACAAGGCGTAGCAGATATAAAGAAAGGCGGGTATAAGTTTGCTGATAAGAAAAGCCAAATGGCCTGATGTTTGTTTTCTATTTGACCTTCGTAATGAAGATGCGGTGCGCAAGGTGTCATTTAATTCCAAGCCGATAGATTTCTCGACGCATAAAAAATGGTTTGAAAAAAAGCTGATGGCGTTGGATAGTCTGATTTTGATTGTTGAGATTGATGGCCGGCCCATGGCGCAAGTGAGATTTGATTCCATGGATGGTCATGATTTAACAGAGAGCAAGGAAGTGGAAATAAATATCGCTTTGACCTCTTTTTTCCGCGGCAAAGGATACGGCACGGAAATTATAAGATTGGCTTCGGCCAAAATATTTAGTGAGTATCCCGCCGTTTTGCGTGTCACGGCGCTCATAAAGCCGAATAATATGGCTTCGCTTTGCAGTTTTGCGAACGCGGGATATGTGTCTGTTGGTTATAAGACGGAGAAAGGACAGACCTGCGCTGACATGATGTTGTCGCGTTAAAGCATTGCCCCATTGTTTACGAACGATGGGGTTTTTTTTATTTTTTATCATGTCAAAATACCCAGTGGACATTGATGTTTCAATAAATTATATTTATTTTATTATGGAAATTGATATCGGCGGCAGAAAAATAGGGGAGGGACATCGTGTTTTTATCGTGGCGGAGATGTCCGGCAATCATAATCATTCTTATGAAAAAGCTTTGCAAATCATTGATGCGGCGGCGGATGCCGGCGCTGACGCGATAAAGCTTCAAACTTACACGCCGGATACCATAACCATTGATTCCGACAAAAAATATTTTCAGGTGAAGGTGAATGACGCGTGGGCGGGGCAGACGCTCTATGAGCTTTACAAAAAAGCTTGTACGCCATGGGATTGGCAACCGAAATTGAAAAAATACGCGGAATCCAAGGGTTTGATGTTTTTTTCTACGCCATTTGATAATACGGCAGTGGATTTTTTGGAAAAAATGAGAGTGGGAGTATATAAAATCGCCTCTTTTGAGATAGTGGATTATCCGCTTTTGAAAAAAATAGGGCAGACTAAAAAGCCGGTGATTGTGTCGCGTGGTATGGCATCGGTGGAAGATATTGAGTTTGCCGTCAAAACCTTGAAAGACAACGGATGTCCGAATGTGGCTCTGCTTCACTGTGTGAGCGCTTATCCCGCCAAGGCGGAGGATATGAATTTGGCTACTATTGCCGATATGGCGGAAAGGTTTAAAGCCGTGGTGGGATTGTCGGATCATTCTTTGGGCGCTAACACGTCAGTTATGGCCGTGGCTTTGGGCGCGAAAATCATAGAAAAACATATTATTTTGTCAGTTGAAGATGGAGGACCAGACGCTGCTTTTTCGCTGGAGCCCCATGGATTTCAATTGACGGTGCAGGCAGTGAGAGCGGCGGAAAGAGCTTTGGGGTGTTCGCAGTATGGCGCGGGGCTTGCCGAATTAGAAAATATTGTTTTTAGAAAATCGCTTTTTGTGGTTCAAGACCTTAAAAAAGGAGAAGTTTTCAGCGAAAAAAATATGCGCTCCATCCGCCCTGGGCATGGTTTGGCGCCAAAACACTACGATGAAGTTATGGGTAAAAGGGCTGCCACTGATATAGAACGCGGCACGCCTATTTCCTGGGATTTGATTAAATAATTTTTTGATTGTGAAATGCCGATCAAGCATGATGACGGCTTTAAATGATATAGCGATATGTTGAATAAAATTGAAATATTGATTTTTTGTTTGGGTTTTGGCGTGCGTTTTATCTACGCGCTCATCATTCAATTTTTATTGGGAACGCAGGCATTTACTGCCTATTCTGATGCCGAAACCTTTTTAACGGTAGCCGGCAATATGCTTACCCATGGCGTAATGAGTCAGATGGTTGAGGGACCATTTGTGCCGGACAGTCTTCGTACTCCGCTTTACCCTCTGTTTCTTGCTTTTTTTCTTTGGCTGAAAACTCCTTTATTGGGCATTGTAATTGTCCAGAATGTTTTTGCCGGATTATCGGGCGTCTTTATATATAGGATCGGCAAGATATTGTTTAAATCCGGATCAGTTGGGATTGTTGCGGCTTTCTTATTTATTTTTGAGCCCGTTTCAATTTATTGGAATAATTTATTGATGTCTGATAATTTGTTCAGTTTTTTGTTACTGTTTGCCATCTATTTGTTTATTGCCGGAAAATTGTATTCCTTCGCTGTTATTTTAGGACTGGCCGTTCTTACTCGACCGATAGGCCTTTATTTTTTTCCGCTGTTTCTACTGGCTTTTATTTTTCAGCATTATCGCAGTTTTGGCGTGGTTTGGAAGCAGTTGCTGCTCTTTTGTTTACTGTTTTTGTTAATTCTTTCGCCCTGGGCTTTAAGAAACAAAATTCTTTTTAATACTTGGGAATTATCTAGTGCCGGTTGGTTGAATCTTTACATTTTTACTTTTGCGCAATTTACCGAACAACATCAATTAATATTGCCACGGCCTACGATGCCAATGGATTATCCGGGACAGAACCAAATTGTTTTTAGTTACGACTTTATCAATACCCCATTTTATAAGAGTAATATTTTAAAAATCATTTCCGAGCATCCTTGGGAATATTTAAAATTTCATCTTGGTTATGTCGTAAAAACATTTAATTACCATGGTTATGATTATCTGATTAATGATGTAACGCGAATGAAAATACCTCTAGTCGGTGCGAAGCTGGGGTTGTGGATGGTTCAAATTGGTCAGAAATTTTGGTGGATTCTTTACGCGTTGGCGGCCGTAGGACTATGCAAAAAGGAATATCGATTAGCGGCATTATTTTTGTTGGTTTTTGTTGTTTGGAATAATTTTTTATTGGTTGCGAATGGCCTAAACCAAGGAGGGCGCTATAGCCTTCCGGTGATGCCTATGATGTTACTTTTGGCAAGTTCTGGCGCCGTTGCGCTATTCAACATGCTTCGTATTCATTTATTGCCTTTAAAATTTTTATTTTTAAGATGCAAAGCTTAAATTATAAACCCATATTTTATGTGGAATAATAAGAAAGTTTCAGTTGTTTTCGGCACCTATCAAGAGAAAAACTCTATTCGCGTTGCTATTGAGGATTTTTTAGCCACTGGATATGTGGATGAAGTGATTGTGGTTAATAATAATGCGGAATTGGGCACTGATGAGGAAGTTAAAAAGACGTCCGCGCGGTTGATTCATGAAGGCCGCCAAGGTTACGGCTATTCTTTTCGGAGAGGCATAGAGGAAGCCACTGGTGATTATATTGTTTTAGCCGAGCCGGATGGCACATTCGTTGGCTCGGATATTGAGCGTTTGTTGGTTTATGCCAAAGAATTTCCCATGGTTTTTGGCACTAGGACAAATCAAAGCAGTATTTTGGATGGTGCGGCCATGGGCCTATTCAGGAAGTTGGCCAATGTCTTTGAGGCAAAAATCATAGAAGTATTGTTTGCGACCAACTCTGTCACAGACGTTGGTTGTACTTATAAATTAATCCGAAGCGATGTAGTGAGGCGTCTAAAACCTCTTTGGCGCACCGGTAACGCCCTTTTTGCCACAGAGCTTTTATTATTGGCGGCCAGCGAGAGAATTAAATTTATTGAAATTCCTATTACCTTTCGGGCGCGCGTCGGTGAATCGGGGCATACTGCAAAATGGCATTCTTTGGCCAAGTGGGGGCTTCACATACTTTTCTTTATTATTGTTTTTTGGCTGAGTTGGATGACTCGGTTAATCCGGCGTCATTTAGTTGTCGTCGGCCGTAACGGGTAGTTGGGGGTTGGCTACAGCCAATGAGGCAAATTGACACTAATGAAATAGCGTTATATTCTTTCGTGTATGGCAGCAGCAAGACCAACAAAGCTATTGGTTTGCGGAGGAGCCGGATTTATCGGCTCCAACTTTATTAGATTTATCTTAAATAAGGAGAAAAATTTACGCATTCTCAATTATGACTTTCTGACCTATTCCGGCAATTTAGATAATTTGAAGGACATAAAAAGTAATAAGCGCTATCGATTTGTGCGCGGCGATATCGCCAATGCCAAGAAAATATCCAGCATTCTCAATAGTTTTAAGCCGGACTATGTGATCAACTTTGCCGCGGAGACGCATGTGGACAGGAGTATTCACGTTGGATCGCGTGAATTTATCAACACTAATATCAACGGCGTCTTTAATATTTTGGAGGGAGTAAAGACATGCGCGAATATTAAAAAATTTGTCCAGGTTTCCACTGATGAAGTTTATGGCAGTTTGTCATTAAAGTCCCAAGCGCTTTTTAGAGAGTCCACGCCGTTTGCCCCTAATGTGCCATATGCGGCCACTAAGGCAGGTGGTGATTTGCTTTGCCGAGCTTATTTCAAAACTTTCGGCGTGCCAGTTGTGGTAACGCATTGTTCTAATAATTACGGACCCTATCAATATCCTGAAAAATTAATACCCTTTTTTATTTTGAGAATGCTGGAAGGGAAAAAATTACCTATTTATGGCGACGGCGAAAATGTACGAGACTGGATTTATGTTTTGGATCATTGTGAGGCTCTGCGGCTATGCTTGTTTAGGGGCGTGCCGGGAGAGGTGTATAATATCGGCGCTGATAATGAAATGAATAATTTAGAAATTGCGGATTTGATATTAAAAATATTCGGACGAGATCGTTCCTGGATGGAGTTTGTGGCCGATCGTCCGGGTCATGATCGCAGATATGCCGTTGACGCTTCAAAAATTACAAAAGATTTAGGTTGGCGGCCAAAATATCACTTCAAAAAAGCATTCCAAGAAACCGCCGATTGGTATATCACAAATCCCAAGTGGATAGATAACATACGCAAGAAAACAGGTGTTTTTAATCCCCACATAGATCTGTGGAGGGCGCATAAGCTTAAAAAGGCTTAACAATGGCATATATCAATAGATTATGAAAGGAGTAATTTTAGCGGGCGGCAGAGGCACTAGACTGCACCCCTTGACGGCTATTACTAATAAACATTTATTGCCGGTTTACAATAAGCCGATGATTTTATATCCCATAAATACTCTGAAAACGGCTGGTGTGCAGGAAATCATGATAGTCTGCGGCAAGGAACACGCGGGTCATTTTATGAATTTCTTGGGATCCGGAGCGGATCATGGTGTAAAATTATCTTATTCACTGGAACACAATGCTTCTGGTATTGCCACGGCCTTAAGTTTGGCTGAAGATTTTGCGAAGGATGATTCTGTAGCCGTCATTTTGGGCGACAATATATTTGAAGATAATTTTTCCAAGGAGGTAGGCGCGTTCAGCAATCGTGACGGAGCCAAGGTGTTTCTTAAGCAGGTCGATGACCCGCATAGATTTGGAGTGGCGGAAATACAGGACGATAAAATCATCAGCATTGAAGAGAAGCCTCGCAATCCAAAATCTAACTATGCCACGGTTGGTTTTTATCTTTACAACAATGACATTTTTGAAAAGATTAAAACGTTAAAACCGTCCGCGAGAGGCGAGTTTGAGATCACCGATATCCATAATATGTATATTGCAGAAAATAAGTTATCATACGGCATGGTTAATGGCTATTGGTCTGATGCTGGCACTTTTGAGTCTTTGTTCAAAACTGCCGCATGGATGGCTGATCAGAATAAATAAATATGAAATTGGATTTTTCAAAAGTTTTAATAACCGGCACTGGCGGAATGGTCGGGAGCTATGTTGATTTTGGCATTAAAACTAACCGGCGTTCTTTGGATGTAACAGATTTAAAGGAAGTAACAAATTTTTGCCATAGTCATCAACCTCAAGCAATCATTCATCTTGCCGCGGAAACCGACGTGGATAGATGTGAGCGTGATCCCGCGTACGCTTATTTGGTAAACGGCGTTGGAACTTATCATATGGCTTTGATGGCTAGAGAGTTGGGGATTAAAATGATTTATATTTCTACGGCCGGAGCTTTTGATGGCACCAAGAAAGGTCCTTATAGCGAAGAAGATAGGCCAAATCCGCAAAATTATTATGGACGGTCAAAACATGTGGGTGAATTGGCTGTTCAGGGAATGTTGCATGATTATATTATTGCCAGAGTTTGTTGGATGTTTGGTGGCGGACCTGACAAGGATCATAAATTCGT
This sequence comes from Patescibacteria group bacterium, assembly GCA_038065295.1. Classification (GTDB taxonomy): domain Bacteria; phylum Patescibacteriota; class Minisyncoccia; order JACROR01; family JACROR01; genus JACROR01. Next base: position 6,023 of record JBBTRG010000005.1, on the reverse strand, counting down.
GGCAAAAATTATCAAGCAATTTGATAAGCCGGAACTTAAAGCAGTAGATGATCAGATCGGTTCTCCCACTTTCGGCAAGGATTTAATGGGGGCTATTAAGAAATTGCTTGAGGATGATGCCGTGGGAATTTTCAATCTTGCCAATAGCGGCGTTTGCTCTCGTTATGAGTTTGCTCAAGAAATTATAAGGATTTTAAAACCGGATATTGTTTTAACTCCGGTAAAAACAAGTTTTTTTAATCTTGACGCTCCGCGCACTTTTAATGAGGGGTTGGTTTCCAAAGTTAATTTGATGAGGCCATGGCGAGAGGCCCTGTATGAGTATTTGGATACCGAATGGAGACCATTCTTACAACCATGAAAGAAAATATTATTCACAAAACACAGTGCCGTATCTGTGCTGGATCCGATTTAATCAAAGTTTTGGATCTTGGCAAAATGCCTTTGGCCAATGCCTTTTTAGAGGAAGGGGCTTTATCTAAAACAGAGGAGAAATTTCCCTTGGTGGTATATTTTTGCAAGAATTGCGCCCTTTTGCAGCTTTTGGATGTGGTTAATCCGGAAATTCTTTTCAGACACTATGATTATTGCACTTCTGCGAGCAAACCGTTAGCCGATCATTTCAGGCAGTCAGGAGAACAACTTGCCGCAAGATTTGTTAAATCGCCAGGAGATCTAGTTGTTGAAATAGGCGGCAATGACGGAGTATTACTTGCCGCCATCAAAGACAAATGTCGCGCATTGAATATAGAGCCGGCACGTAATATCGCGGATATTTCTAGACAAAAAGGCATTGAAACAATAAATGATTTTTTTAGCGATGATCTTGCCGGTCAGATTGTGCGAAAGTATGGTAGCGCGCGTCTCGTCGTGGCCAATAACGTTATTGCGCATATTGATGATATAAAAAATGTTTTTGCGGGCGTAAAAAATTTACTGGCAGATGACGGAGCTTTTGTTTTTGAAGCTCACTGGGTTGGCAATTTGATAGGCGAGGGAGGGTTTGATCAGATCTATCACGAACATTTATGTTATTTTTCCTTAAGCTCACTTTCATATCTAACTAAACAGTTCGGTCTCGAGATATTTGATGTGGAGCTTGTCCCCATCCACGGACAATCTATGAGGGTTTATGTCGGTAAAGAGAAAAATAAATTGGAAGCCGTTGATAGATTCTTGGAAGAAGAGAAAAAACTCGGATTATTAAATGTAGATACATTTTTGAAATTTGCTGCTAGAGTAGAAAATAACAGCAAAAAACTGCACGATTTGCTAGTCCTTCTAAAGAGTGAAGGCAAGATGGTAGTGGGTTATGGCGCGCCAGCTAAGGGCAATACTTTATTGAATTATTATAAAATAGATGCGAGTTTAACAAGCTTTATTATAGATACCACACCTCTCAAGCAGGGACTCTATACTCCTGGATCGCGCATTAAAATATATCCACCCTGCAAATTAAAAGAAACGCGCCCGGATTATCTTTTATTGCTCGCTTGGAATTATGCCGATGCCATCATGGCCAACGAAAAAGAGTTTAGCGGGCGAGGAGGAAAATTTATTATTCCGGTGCCAGACGTTAAGGTGGTATAATAATAGATTATATGCCAAAATTTGTTGCTAATGATAATAAAAATATCGGCATAGTCGGACTTGGCATGGTGGGCATGCAGGTGCAAAGATGGTTTAAATTAAAAAACCATAAAATTTTTACTTATGATAAATTTAAGGCAAGCGATTTTCGGGAAGATGTAGACAGGGCACGGATTATTTTTTTGTGTTTGCCAACGCCTTATTCTAACAAAGAAAAAAGCGGCGTGGATTTATCGGTTTTTAAAGAGATGATAAGGTTTTTTAAACAGCCGAAGCTTTTTGTGGTGAAATCAACTGTGCCGGTTGGGACAACAGAAAAACTGCAGACGCTTTTCCCGCGTCATTATTTTATGCATAATCCGGAATTGTTGACGGAAACCACGGCTTGGCAAGATTTTTCTAAACCTGCCTTACAATTGATCGGTTGCACTCAAAAAAGCAGACCGTTAGTAAGTCATGTTTTAAAAATTTTACCTTCCGCGAAATATGCAAAAATTATGTCGGCCACTGCCGCTGAAATTTTTAAATACAGTCGCAACGCTTTTTTTGCCACTAAAGTTATTTTTGCCAATCAAATTTATGATTTATGCCAAGCTTATAATGTGGATTATAAAATCATTCAAGAAGCATTAGCGGCTGAGCCCTGGATAGGTAGTAATCATTTGCATGTGATTCATAAAAAATATCGCGGCTTTGGCGGTAAATGTTTGCCAAAGGATTTAAAAACCCTCATTAAAGTTTTTCAATATAAAAAAATAAAACCAGAGTTGTTTAAGGCGGTGGATAAAATAAATAGCGAATTATTGAAGAAACAAAAATTAGAAAAAACTTTAAATAAATTTTGGTTACGGAACATTAATATCGCACGATGAAAGAGAAATTATCAATTTTTAAGAGTATTGATTAAAATGCCAGCACCCTATTTAAAAATTTTAAGTTATGTAGTCAAGGTTGGGCTTTTGTTTTTGCCGCTCATCGCTTTTATAGTTTCCGCTACTATGTTTTTTCCGTATATTACGGGAAAGAATTTTGCATTTCGAGTCATTGTGGAAATATTGTTGGGCTTATGGATAATTTTAGCCATCTTTAAGCGCGAATACCGTCCTGCCACTTCTCCCATTTTGTATGCCGTTGCCATTACGGTGTTAATATTATCTGCGGCGGCCATGTTCGGTGAAAATCCTTATCGCAGTTTTTGGTCCAATTACGAGAGGATGGAAGGCGTGGTGGGGCATCTGCATTTGTTTGCCTATTTTTTGGTATTAATCAGCGTTTTTAAAAGCATCGATGATTGGAAAAAAATGTTTTATAGCTTGGCGGCAACTGGTGCCGCTATGGCGGTATATGGTTATGCCCAGTTTGCGGGACTGATTGCCATTTCCCAGCAAAGCGGTCCGAGGGTTGATGGCACATTTGGCAACGCTACTTATATGGCGATTTTTATGATGTTCCAGGCATTTTTGGCCATTTATCTTTTTTTGCGCGCGGAAAATCGTTACTGGAAAATTTTATGGGCCGCGCTTTTTGCCATTGAGGCGCCGGTAATTTTTTTGACAGCAACGCGCGGGGCAATTTTGGGATTTGCCGGTGGAATTATTTTGTTAGTTTTTTTATTAAGCATTTTTTCGCAAAATAGGCGCGCGAAGTTTGGGGCTATGGGCGTTATTGCCGGCATAGCATTTTTGGGAGGAGCTTTTTGGCTCATGCGCGATACCGATTTTGTGAAAAGTAATTATGTGCTGTCGCGTTTTAGCGGGCTCTCGCTTCATGAGCGCACGGTAGAGTCGCGATTTACTATTTGGGGGATGTCGTGGGAGGGATTTAAGGAGCGTCCGTTGCTTGGCTGGGGTCCGGAGAATTACAATATTGTTTTCAATAAATATTATGATCCGAAGTTGTGGCGGCAGGAGCCGTGGTTTGATCGCTCGCACAATGTAATTTTTGACTGGCTGATTACCGGAGGGGTATTGGGCTTGCTTGCATATTTAAGCATTTTTGGCTCCGCCTTATCTATGTTATGGGCGCGTTATGCGCGAGAAAGAGCGGTTGTCGGCAGCGTATTTGCTCCTGCGGTTTTCACTTCTATGTTTGCTGCTTATTTTTTCCATAATCTTTTCGTGTTTGACAATCTTGTTTCTTATTATTTATTTTTTACTTTTTTGGGGTTCATTCATTTTTATAACGCGACAACTGACCATGAGGAAGCTGATGGCAGATTACAGGCAGGCAAAATTGCTTTCTGGCAAGTAATGGCGGCAACCCTAGTTTTATTTAGTATGCCGGTTGTGATGTATTTTGCCAATGCAAAGCCCATACAGGCATCTCGTGCGCTTTTGAATGCCTTGAGGGATTTAAACCAGCAGGGATCCAATGTGGATTTAATTTTGAAAGATTTTGATAAAGTTTTTGCATATAGCACTTTCGGCAATGGTGAGGCTCGAGAGCAGTTAAGCGGTTATGCCAACAACGTGGTTAAGTCCAGTTTATCTAACGAAAATAAATTGCGTGTTCTGAATAAGGCGATAGAGGAGGTTAGTGATCAGGTGAATGATAACCCGTATGATGCCAGGGCCTACATTGTTTTAGCATCTCTTTACGGTAGTGGAGGTAAGACCGCGGAAGCGATAGCGTTTTTAAATAAGGCGCTTGAGGTCGCTCCCCGTAAACAGCAAATTTATTTTTTGCTCGCGGATATCTATCGATCTTCCGGGGATGCGGAAAAAGCTCTTGAGGCAGCGAAAACCGCCTATGATTTGGATACTAATTTTGAGCAGGCGGCTATGGTGTTTGCAATGTTTAACATAGTGAATGGCAAACAAGATGAAGCGGACGCCATTTTAATGCGGACTTTTGGCTCCATTCTCTTGCCGAATGCCCAAATGGTCACCGCTTATGCGTTGGCAGGCAGGTATGACAGGGTTAGGGATACATGGCTCATGTTGATTGAGAGCGAGCCGTCCAATGTCCAATACCGTGTCAGTTTGGCGGCAACTTATGTCCAATTAAAGGATTACGCCAAGGCAATTGAGGCGCTTGCCAGGGCCGTTGATATAGATCCACAATTTAAGCAGGAGGGCGAACGGCTTATAAATGATATTAAGTCAGGCAAAATTCAATAGATTGTTTTAATTAGCGATATTCTTTAGCATTGTCCAATAAGACAATGCTTTTTATTTCCACGCACTTACTTATCCACAGCTCTTTTTGGCATATTGATACATTGTATTTTATAATTATGATAATGCATTATAAATGTCGATTTATAATGTTAATTATTTATTTAGAAAAATTATTAATTAGTAAAATATAATAGTTATGCAAAGATTTTTAGATACGAAAAGAATGTCGGGCATTGTAATGGCGAGCTTGATGTCTTTTCTTTTAGTGGCTTTATTTACGCACGCGGCCACTACGATTAGTACGAATATTAGCACCGATGGCACGTTGACCATCAATGGCAACACGACGCTTGGCAATGCCACAGCAACTGACATTATTATACTTAATGCCGTGTTTACCAGCGGATTACAAGCCTCCAGTACTTTGCAGGTGACCGGAGTATTTACGGCCTTTGGCAATGTTACCCTGGGTGATGGGGCCGCGGATGCAATTACGCTTACTGGAAATGCATCTACAACGAATTCGTTTACTGTGGGTAATAATCTTTATGTTACTGGCATTGCCAGCACCACTGGTGCATTGATTGTCGGCGGGGATTCTACCAATGGAACAATTGCCGGTATGATTTTTGGAACTTGTAATTTGACTCAAAAATCTATTAATGCTTCCAGCACCGCGGGCACTTCTTGTGTATCAGCTACCGGAATAAGAGGCAGTGAAAAGGTTTTTGTTAGTGCCACCAGTTCTCTCGCAACTCATCTTACAGGTGGTTGGGGAGGATTTACGATTACCGCGGCATCTTCAACGGCCGTTAACACAATTGGAGTTGAAATATCAAATCTTACTGGCGCCAACAATACTCCGGCCGGCACCCTTAATTTCTGGGCAGTAAGATAATTTAGCTTTTGAAAATTTAACAAACAATATGATGAAAATTTATTTAACAATTTTCTTGAGCTTGCTTTTGCCTGTTTCGGTATTAGCCGCAGAGCTTAGTTTGTTGGCGGGTGTCTTAATCAACGTGGGAGGCATTAATTTGAGCGTGTCAGGAACCACGGCTAACATTGATTCCATAACGGTCAATACCAGCGATTTTACCGTTACCTTGTCTGGAGGGCAGACCGTTGAAATAACCTCTTCGGATAGAAGGTTGTTGACCGTTGATCAGTTGGGATCCTTGCAAATTACTTCAACTTGCACTTCTTCAAATGCGGTTACTACTATCAGTAATCCGTCAGACGGCGTACAGGTAACCCCCACTATATCTCCTAAATCCACAGCTTGCGTTATGGATAGCGGCGGAGGTGGCGGCG
>JBBTRG010000004.1:0-5276 GCA_038065295.1 Patescibacteria group bacterium | reverse complement strand
CGCCTTTGGTGTTCCCCTGGATATCAACGGATTTCACCCCTACACCCAGAGTTCCGTCAACCTCTCGCACCCTCATAGCCTTGCCGTTTCCCGCCCATTTTTCCGGTTAAGCCGGAAGCTTTAAAGCGGGACTAACAAAGTCCCCTACACACCCTTTACGCCCAGTTAATCCGGATAACGCTTGCACTCCTCGTATTACCGCTGCTGCTGGCACGAGGTTAGCAAGTGCTTATTCATATGGTAACGTCAATCCGAAGACTTCCTCCCATATAAAAGCGGTTTACGTTCCGAAGAACTTCATCCCGCACGCGGCGTCGCTCCATCAGACTTTCGTCCATTGTGGAAGATTCTCGACTGCAGCCACCCGTAGGTGTCTGGACCGTATCGCAGTTCCAGTGGTGGGGGTCAGGCTCTCACCTCCCCTAGCCGTCATCGCCTTGGTAGGCCGTTACCCTACCAACTAGCTGATAGCCCGCAGGCCGCTCCGAAAGCGAATTGCTTCTTTACCGAGCGCGCAATAAATTACGCGCCAGGACTATCGGAAATTAGCCCGAGTTTCCCCGGGTTGTGTCCGACTTTCGGGTACGTACCTACGTGTTACTACCCCGTTTGCCACTACTCATTCATCTTATTGCTAAAATAAATGAATCGTTCGACTTGCATGCCTTATCCACGCCGCCAGCGTTCATCCTGAGCTAGGATCAAACTCTCTTAAAAAATTTAAGAATTTAATCTCTTAAAAAAATAAAGTTATAAACGGGACAAAAGAAAAAATCTTTTGTCTACATTATTAAACTATCAAGGTGCCTACCTGTCGGTAGTTAAACCTGCCTTTAAAGTATTATCATATTATATTACCCAAAAACTAATTGCAAGTCCAGCCGTGGGTACTATTCAGCTATCACACAAACTTCATATTTTGGGCCTTCCATTCGGCTATTTTGTGGTGGTTGCCCGTTATCAGCACTTTGGGAACCATATACTTTTTACCCTTATATTTCAACACTTCAGGTCTAGTATAAACCGGCAAACTGGGAGTTTTGCCTTTATCGGACACTATGGACTTTCCGAGCTGTTTGGCAATGTCCTTGAAGCGAATTTCTTCCAATGACGCTTTTTTCCCCAAAACGCCTTCAATATGCCGCGACACGGAATCCACAATCATCATAGCCGGCAACTCTCCGCCCATCACGATAAAAGGCCCCACGGACATTTCCAGCACGGAAATCTGGTTCTTTTTCTTCGCCAAATCTTTCAAAATTTTAACCACTCTGTCGTCCACGCCCTCGTACCGCCCCGAAATAATAACGACATCGCTTAACTTGGAAAAGCTAATCGCTGCCGCGTTCGTAAACTGCCGCCCCCCAACGGAAAGAAAAATAATTTTCGCGCGGCCGCCTTTTTTTATGTTTTTCAGCGCGGCTTCCGCGGCGCGCGTCACGGGCTCCGCCATAAGCACCATACCCGCTCCTCCGGCATAAGGCTTGTCATCAACAATTTTATGTTTCCCTTTCGCGTAATCCCGCGGATGATAAAATTTAATTTTTACCAAGCCCCTCTCCACCGCTCTGCCCAAAATGGAAGATTTCAAATAAGATTCAAACGCCTCCGGAAATAAAGTTACGATATGAAATTTCATAAAATAAAATTTTCTTACTTAAATTTTTAGCTAAAAATTTCTTAAACAAAAAACCGCGCCACTTTATGATAGCACGGCTTTTTGGCTAAAAATAGCTAAAATTACAGTTTCAAATCATCAACCACATCGTCAACGCTCTGCGTGGAAGCAGATCGCCTGCCACCCTCCGGTTCCTCAATTTTCAGATTCACCAGCGCGTTGTTGGCTCGGCCGACAACCTTGAGCAAAGTGCGGATCGCCTTGGCAGTATTGCCGCTGCGTCCGATTATTCTGCCCATATCTTCCGGATGAATATGAAGCGTCAAAAGAACGCCCATTTCGTCAACCTTGCGGTCAACTTTTACATCGTCCGGATAGCCAACCAATGACTTTACTACATATTCCAGAAAATCCTGATCTTTGTACTGTTCAGCCATACTTTTATGAAAACCTATTCTTAAGAATATCAGATCGACCTTTCTTACCTTAATTGCGTTTAATTATATCAACTAAATTTTATATGTCAAGCCAAACAGGCGAACTTTAAGCCTTTTCAGCCGCTTTTGCTTCTTCCGGGGCTTTTTTTACCTTGGGCGCCACATCCATTTTCGGCGCCACAATCAATTTGGCGTCCACCAGCAAATTATGCACAGTTCCTGACGGCTGCGCCCCCTTGGACAGCCAATGCTTTATCCTTTCTTCTTCTAATTTTATGCCACCCTTTTTAATGTCGTAAACCCCCACCACCTCCAAAAACTTACCGCTTTTCGTGGCATTCTGGCGTTCGGTGATGACCACCTTGAAGCTGGGATCATTTTTTCTACCTTGTCTTTGCAATCTTATTTTAAGCATTTTACCAGTTTAATAAAAAAGTTTTAAAAAGTCAATTTATGTACTGTTCGCAAATATGTGGCGGTCTCAAATTCCAAGGTGCCACCTTGGAGTGGAATTTATGCGGAATTATAATTTAGCCACTCATTCAAATTATCTTTAAATTCTTTTGTATCTTGGAAATATTCCGGAAAAGCCGCTCGATTCAATATCTTAGTCTCTTCCCTATCTGTATTCGTAGCGTAATCATTATAGCTGGAATAAAAATATTTTTTCAAAAACGCCCAAGTGGCGACTTGATCGCGCAAACCGCTTTCTTTCCATTTCGGATCAAGAAGTTTTACCGGATTCAAATGAATATAAGAAAAAAGATATTTTAAATACTCATCTGTATCTGCATGTTCGGCGCGAAACACCCCTTCAAAAAGTTTGCCTGTGCGAGAATGGCGACGATTAAAATACATTGAATAAGCAGTGGCCAACTTTTTCATAAAAAGACTGGCGCCATTTTCCTGTTTTTCATGGATCAACAAATGAAAATGATTCGGCATCAGGCAATATGCACCAATATCAACCAATGTCTCACCTCTGTCTATCTTATCCAGGGTGGCACCTTGAATAGATTTAAAAATAACTGATTTAGAGCTATTGCAAAGAAATAAAAGCTTCATAAATCTTTCGTAATCGTGATGATTTAAAAAAATAGTTTTCTTATCATTGCCACGATTAAATATATGATAAAACTCGTCGATGGAAAATTCTATGTAGCGCTCCATAATATATTATTATAACTTCCAAGGTGCCACCTTGGCAATACCAATTGAATTCCATCCAAGGTGGCACCTTGGAGACAAAAAGCTAAAATTAATTAACTGACGCGGATGTATCTATGGTGGAAGCCGTTGATGCGTCTGTCGCGGGAATAATTGATGTGTCCGTGGTAGAAGCGATGGCAGTGGAAATAGGAACAGGCTCAAGCGTAGGATTAACAATATTTATTGATGAAGTGGCAGTAGTAATATCCGTGGGTGAAATAGAGGTTATCATGGGCGTGGCGGTTTCCAAAAGTCCCGCGTTTTTCAAAAGCGCCTGCAACTGGGTTTTATTTATGCAAACATCATCAATGCAAAGCTCTCGGGTATAAACTTCGTCAGCGTACACTTGCGTTGCCATCAACTTCTGCACTTCCGCCACTCCGTTAGAAATATAAACGCCCGCGGATTTCAAAACCGCCAAAACGCCGTCCAAACTCAAACTGCTTATGGAAATTGGCGTGCTGCTGCTTATGCTTGCGGCCGACAAATTAACCGCCGCCAAAATTCCTTCCACTTTATCCAAACGGCTCGCCAACTCTTCAATCTGCTTTTGCTGTGCCTTCACGCCACTCCAGAGAAACGCCGTCATCTTGTAGAGATCAACCCCCTTGTGATCAGGCGACAATATTTCCACAGGCGCTTCTTCGGCTATAAGGCCTAGACGGCGAGGCATACCCGCATTGTTTGCCTCATCCGTTGCATCTGTCCCATCTACATAAGTCTCACTTATGTAGTGATAGGTGGCGATGTTGGTTTGGCGGATCTTGGCAAGGGCGGATTCTTCATCAGAATCATTCAGATAAACGATATCTTGCTTGGCTTCCCGCGTAGAAACATTTATGAACCCGGTGGCGGCGACATCTCCCTCAACATGCAGTTTATACGCGGGGGTAGTTGTTCCGATTCCAATGTTGCCCGAAGCGTCAATATAAATAGATGGAGTTGTGGTGGCAGCGTCGGACAAATCCACTATGTCGTTTATATCATGTATGGCATTAACGAGGAGGGCGGTTAAACTGGCATAGGACATAGCATAATAGCCATCTCTGCCCTGAGTTACCACCTGAGGTACTATAGGCAATACTTCTTGAGCCAAAAAACCAATCTGCGGAGTGGAGGAGGCGTCGCTCTTCCAAGCAAAATTTACTCCGCGTAATTGAAGCACTTTGCTTAAAGAATTATCCAAAGTGGTTATGTCTTTTTTAAGGCGAGCATCGGAATTATTTGTCCACACCACACTACCTCCGCATTTAGAGGCCTGACAGTAGAGGCCCCAACCATTTGCACTTGATGCAACTCCATAAAGACCAGCGGTAATCCCAGTAGATGCCGAAGCTATGCCATAAATAGCCGCCATGCCGTCAGTACTATTGGATGAAGTCACATAAGTGGCATACAAACTATTCCCCACTCCTCCCACACTCAATGTTGATAACGGCCCCGTCGTCCCGATGCCGACGTTGCCGGAAAAGGTGATTCGCATTCTTTCGGACGGCTGTGTATCTGTAGTTACATTTCTTGTCCCAAAAACTAAATCGCCATAACCATTCTCTGCTTGATTAGTTGATACATGTCCTATATAGGAGGCAGCATATGTTCGTGTCCCTGGTCCTGCATTATATCCAAAAGTAATTTGACTATATGCTCCGATATAAGTTGAATCAAGTATGTTTAAAGCGGAACTATTAAATGCTCCCGCTGTGGTAACGTTACCAATATTTATCTCCAACTTCGCTCCCGGACTCGCCGTCCCAATGCCGACGTTGCCGGAATTATCTATAACCATTTTTTGCGTCAGGTTTCCTCCGCTCGTGACGGTGTAAAACTGCAATCCGCCACTGTAGTCTAATGAGGTTGCATTAAGTTTGTATCCCTTAATTAAGCCATATGGCACCTGGTCTGTATTATTGGCCGGAGTTCTGTAATATCCGCTAAAGGCAATGCCACCACCAACTCCTGCTGCAAAAGCAGTGCTATCTGTGACCTCCAAATGTGCATTGACACCTTGTCTT
>JBBTRG010000003.1:0-15463 GCA_038065295.1 Patescibacteria group bacterium | reverse complement strand
TTTACCGCCTCATTTTCCTGACTTTCTTTTTCTTCACGCAATTCATCTTCACGCTCTTTCGCCTCGCTCAAACCATCAATCGCGTCGCCGGCTTTTTCCAAACTCTTATCGGCGGCTTTGGCCAGTTCTTTGGCACCCTCATAATTCTCCTTGGTAAATAATTCTTTGGCTTGCGCCAATAATCTGTCAAATTTGGTTAAAATCTCTTCCGGCACAACAATGCCCAAATAAGCCGCTTCATCTAAAAATTCCTGCTTGGCAAATTCCGCTTCCCGCATGGCATTATCGGCATCGTCTTTCTTCTCCATTTGGCGATCAATTTTTTCGGATTCCGCGCCCAATTCATCATCTTGTTTGCCCTCTCTTTCATCCAATAAATCTTTCTCTGCTTTTAAGGCGTTTAATTCCGCGATCAAAGATTCAACCAGCGCCGTGTCGCCTACTTTTTTGGCATCGCTTATTCGCGCCTTCAAATCTTTCTTTTTAACGTCTAAAGTGCGCTTTTCAGCTTTAAAAGTTTCCCGCAACGCCGCCGTCCCAGAATCAACGCTCTCGCCTAAATCTTTGGCAAGCGAGCTTACGTCTTTACCCTTGTTTTTTTCGCCCTGCAAAATATCCGCGGCTTTGGAAAGACCGCCTTTCAAGCGCTCTTCCGCCACACCCAAGCCCTTGGCCGCCACGCCCTTAGTTTCCAGCAATGATTTTATTTCCGCTATACGTTCCGCGACAAATTCCAATTGAAGCCGCGCCTTGGCCTCCGAATTAAAAGTAAAAAATTCCTGCAAGGCCTCGCCCACACGATCCAAAAAATAAAACGCGCTGTCCGGAGTAAGCCCGGGAGTAGGCAAAGTCAGAGGAGTTTGCGCCGATACCAACAGCGGCATCAACAACAACGAAACTGCAATATATTTTATAGTACGCATAAATATTTCTTGCTACTTAATAAATAATTTATATTATAACACAATTCTATTACTGCGCGCTAAAAACTTACCTGCCGATGATTTTCACGCTCTTAATTATCACGTCATCCACTGGTCGGTCAGAACCTTCCGTTGGTGTATTTTCAATAGACGACACCACATCCATCCCCTCCACCACCCTACCGAACACGGTATGTTTGCCGTCCAAATAATCATTATTGGCCACATTGATGAAAAACTGGCTGCCATTGGTGTTTGGTCCCGCGTTTGCCATGGCAATGGTTCCCGCCGCATTTCTGTTGTTGGCGTGAATTTCATCGACAAAAACATAACCCGGTCCGCCCGTTCCCCACCTCGCTTTCATGGAATCGTCTTTGCTCAAAGGATCGCCGCTCTGAATCATAAATCCTTTTATCACGCGATGGAATTTTACGCCGTCGTAAAAACCAATCTTTGCCAAACTCACAAAATTTTCAACCGTGTTGGGAGCATCGGACGAAAAAAGTTCCAATTTAATTTCACCTAAATTCGTATCCATGACGGCGATGGCTCTTAAAGTTTCTTCAGCAACCCCTTCCTCCTCCGGCTTAGAGCCGTCATTTTTCATAAACATAAAATAACCTCCTAATGCCAATAAAATAATCGCGGCCACGGCTATGACAGCCGGCCAAATATATTTTTTTTTCATAAAATTTATCATTAAATTAATAATTTATTTAAGCCGGTAAGGCACATCCACAATTTCCACATCCTCCAAATGTTCCAGCGCCCAGCGAATCTGCATCGCAGTCTGATTATGCAGCCAATGATGCCAAAATTTAGTGGGCACGAATTCCGGAATCACCACGATCACCGTATCATTGTCCCATTTCCTCTCCACTCCCTGAATATATTTAATAAGCGGTCCGGTAAGTTCTCTGAAAGGCGACTGAATGACATCCAAACGAATATCATTCACATGTCGCGCCCAATGCTGTTTCATCATTTCTGTTTCCTCGGCATTTTCCTCCGCCGCTATATGCACAGCTTTAAGGTGCGCGGCATGGAGCGTTCTGGCAAATTCCACCGCTTTCAACGTCCCCACATGGATATTGGCAACCAAAATAATAATGGTTTTCTCTTTGGGAATGGGCGGAATTGGATTTTCCAAGGCCAGCTGATTTTGCACGGAAGTATAATGCATCCGCACCGCGCGCATGAAAAATACCAAAAACAAAACCGCGGGCATCATAATCCACGCGCCATGTTCAAATTTAAAAATAAAAGTTACAACAAATACGATAGAAGTCAGTGCTCCGCCAAATGCGTTTATAAAAATACTAAAATAATGTTTGACTTCGGAAGTATCCCGCATCCAATGTCTGACCATGCCCAACTGCGACAAAGAAAAACCTAGAAAAACCCCCACCGCGTAAAGCGGAATGATGCTATGGGTATCCGCCTGAAAAAATAGCAAGATGACAATCGCGGCCAAAGCAAGTATGAAAATTCCATTGGCGTAAATCAGGCGGGATCCCAATTGCTGAAATTGGCGGGGCAAAAATCCGTCTTTCGCCAAAATGGAAGTTACGCGCGGAAATCCCGCAAACGGCGTATTGGCCGCCAAAAGCAAAATCAACGCCGTGGCAAGCTGTATCAAAAAATAAAAAGTATTTCTTCCAAAAAGCCCTTCCGCGACTTGCGAGATTACCGTCTCTTCCAACCTCGGCACCGCGTGCATCTGATAACTCAGAAACGTAATTCCCAAAAAGATAAAAACGAGGATACTGGCCATTATGGCAAGCGTTCTGGAAGCATTAACGGCCACCGGCTCCTTAAAGGTTTGCACGCCGTTGGATGTCGCCTCAATGCCGGTCATCGCGGTGCATCCGGAAGAAAACGCGCGCAAAATTAAAAGCATGCCCACGGAAGACATCGCCGCAAGCCCCCCCACCTCCGGCAATGCGGGCAAAGTCCCCACTACAAACCTCCAAAACCCATAAACAATTACTCCGAACATGGAAACTATGAAAAAGTAAGTAGGTAAGGCGAATAATTTACCGGACTCCCGCACACCGCGAAGATTGCCCCACGCCAAGAACGCCACAACCAATACGGCAAACGCGACGCGCCAAGGATAAAGCGCGGGAAAAGCGGAAGTTATGGCGGCAATGCCCGCGGCAACGCTTACCGCCGCAGTCAAAATATAATCAATTAAAAGCGAAGATGCCGCCACTAATCCAGAATATTCCCCAAGATTGGCCCTTACCACGGTATACGCTCCGCCACCCTGCGGATAAGCGTGAATGGTCTGCCGATAAGAAATCACCACAACAATAATTAGTGCGCTTATGGTAAGCGCGATGGGCAGAGAAAAAGAAAAAGCGACCGCTCCGCCCAAAATAAGCACCCACAAAATTTCTTCGGTGGCATAAGCCGTGGAGGAAAGCGCGTCTGACGCGAAAATAGCAAGACCCTGTATATTGGAAAGCCTCTCCTCCCCCATCTGCTTGGTGGGAAGTGGCCTGCCCAAGAAAAACTGCCTGAATTTAGCGAAAGTCATCATTAAAAATCATTATACTAAAAATAACGCGCCTATAACATAGTTGACTGTCCAGCCGTAAAATGCTAAAAATACCGCAAACAAAGCACCTTAAAAGGAGGACTAAATGAGTGACGCAATGACGGATATGTACCGAGACGCAGAAAGAGATAGGCATTTTGACGCATATTTAAAAAGCGTCAAAGAGTATCTGGAAAATCCAAAGACAGAAAATTTGGTCAAAGTTTTGGAGGCTGCGGAAAATACGGACAATGTACACGGCGGCTATTGGGGCGGCACAACCAATCTGCGAAAATACGTAGAAAAATTATTAGCCCAATTGCGAGCCAACGATAAAGAAGCCTGGACGAAATTTTTATCAATGCTCTTGGCAAACAAACATCCGATATTCCAAGAATTTAAAGCTATGTCGCCGTTCAAAGACAAACTGCTTATTTTGGTGGATTATGGCTGCGGTTTCGTAACCATGAAAAGCGAATTGCAAAATATGCTGGATGAATGCATAAGCCAAGGCAAGAACCTGAAAACTTACGACGCAGATAAATATCTAGTCGCTCTGCCCATGCCCGATCTGGGAAAAGCAGAAGTGAAATGGCTCCACTGCGGATACTTGGGCGCCAAAGGCCCGAGAAAAGCCGATGAAAAACGTTAAATAAAAATTAAAAGAGGCTGTGAGGCCTCTTTTTTATTTGGAAAAAATTTATACGCTTACTATGCGGCAAGCCAGCCTCCATCCACATAGAGCGTAGCACCCGTGATGTAACTTGCTTCTTCCGAGGCTAAAAATACCACTGCCGCGGAAACTTCTTCGGGTCTGCCTATCCTTCGCAATGGCACACGCGCGAGCATCGCGTCCATTGCCGCCTTGGGCAGCTCTGCCGCCCGCACCATGGGAGTGTCAATCGCGCCGGGCGCCACCACGTTTACATTGATTCCCAAAGGCGCAAATTCTATGGCCATGGTTTCCGACATGCCGATAATCCCTCCCTTGGACGCCACATAATGCGCTCCACCCGCGATACCCACCCCCACTTGTCCGGAAGCGACGGAGGCTATATTGATTATCCGTCCCCACTTGTTTTTCGCCATCTCGCGCGCCGCGCGCTGCGCGCACAAAAATTCACCCTTCAAATTTATAGCCATCATTCTATCCCACTCCTCTTCAGTAATATCCAATACCGGCTTCGGCAAATAAATTCCCGCGTTATTAACCAAAATATCCAAATGTCCGAATTGTTTTACCACTTCGTCAAACACCCGATCCACTTCCGCCTTGTCGGAAACGTCCATCTTGAAACACGCCGCCTCTCCTCCTTGGGCTTTTATTTCTTCCACCACGGACGCGCATTCTTTGACGTCTATGTCGGTGACTACCACTTTGGCACCTTGCGAAGCGAGCGCCAGCGCGTGAGTTCTCCCCATACCGCGCCTGCCTCCGGTTACCAACGCGACTTTATCTTTGAGATCAAACATCAATATTGGTGGTTTATTGTTTTATTTTATTGAAAAGAAACGCAAAAAGTCCCACCGCCAAAAGCGTTATAACATTCCAAATTACCAAACCGGAAATAAAAGTTCCAAGAGTAAGAATATTCTGTCCCATATCAATACCCATGTGCAATCCGTATCTCATAAATCCAGGGCGGATTCCGGGGAAAAAGCCCACTCCCGCAAAACAAATTACATAAATAATGCTTATCCATGCCGCGACTACTTTCAACAAATGTTGTGTGTTTATCATAAAATTTATTTTCTTTTATTTATTATTTAAACCACTCTTTAAAATTCTGCGGCCATCCCCTCAAAAAAAGTAGCGCGAGCGGCGCTCCCCAATTGGCCCATCGCTCCACAAAATCCCAAATCGGCTCGCCGACTATCGGGCGAACAAGGGCGGTCCAAAATCCCCACAACGCCGCCCACAGCAAAACGAAACGCATCGGCTTCACCAAGACGAACAACGCCACCGCCATATCCGTAAGGCCTATGATGAACAATAACTGCGTCGCAAGAGCGGCATCCGTTATGCCAAAATTAGAAAACCAGCCCACCCACTGCGCTTTTCCCTGAAGCGCGAAAGTGCCATGGCCTATGAATTCTCCGGCCACCGCGATACGCAAAACCCACTCCATCAATTTCGTATTCATAATTTTATGATAATCAACTAATAATAAATTAGCGCAATTATGCCGTAATATACTCGTCGGGCTTCAGGCTCATTACCACCAGCTGGCTGTTTTTGGCGGTATACAAAACTTCTCTAAAATTATTATATATCATTATGCTGTCCCGAGGAATGGTAGGTTGAAAAACTGCCGGCTACGCCAACAACAACATCCACAAAAATACCGAGATCGTGATAAATAAAAATATGGCTAAGGTGCCAGCGACCAAATAAACGGCTTCTTACTTTTTGCCGTCCAGATACCAAAGAATCGGTCGGCCAAATATGAGGACGCCTACGAGCGCCGCTGAAAACACCAAAAGCGAGAGCATTACGATAGGGACAAGCACCGTATCGGCTTTATTTTCTCCAAAAAATTTGGGAACATAAAACAAAAACGATGCGATAGCCACAATATAGAGCGCTGTCGCGAAAGCATTAACGGCCGCGTGTTTTATGATGTTGTTCATGGCGGCTAGTTTAACAATAATCATTGGTTAGAAATTTCATAAAAAAGTTGATCAGTCCATTTGCCCTTTATTTTATGATCTTTTTTGATGATTTTTATTCTTCATTTTCAAATCTCCGACGTCGTTCATCTAGAGTCTCGCCCTCAAACATCCAATAATCAGTACCGGCAACTCCGTAGTCATAACCAAGAATTTTTTGCGCTGCATCTGAAAGGCTCGTCTTATCGCCATTAAACTCTATAGCATGTCGGCTGTCCTGAAGGTTGATCACGCCTGCTTTGATATTTTCATCTCGGCTAAAAACAAGTTCGGCACCAATAGGAATATTGATCGTCTTGAAATTAAACCTACCCCTTCTCTCACGAGCTACGTGTAATGCCTCCCGATCTTCTTTTACTTCAATGAAATCTTTTTTTGGAGTAATATTTTCTATTTCGGCCAATTTGAGAGCGGCTACTACTCTTTCGGGGGCTATTTGAAAAAATTCTCTTTTTGGATTTATGCGACTCTCATCAAAAGCATCATGTAGTTGATGTTCAACAAATGTAGCGTCTTTTACGGTGCAGGCATAAAAACAAGTAAAAGGCAGAGGAACGCTTGTTGATGCGCTCAACTCTCTGACCCTTTGTTCTAAATGCGTAGTCGTTTTGCCAATTTTGACATATCCAGGCATTGATTCGTTTGTAAGAATGTAAATTATTTCATTCATGTTTCTATTTTAGCATTTAACCTTATACTTAAAATTTATCTAAATTTTCCTCACTAATTTTTCTGGCAATTTCATATTCTTTTGCTGTCAATTCTAGATTACATTGTAGACATTTGTATAATCCCACCAAAGCAGAATTTGAAGAATCATTTCCATATACATCTATTCTATTAAAATTATACAAAAAATCTTCTTGTTGTTTTTGGAATGCAAAACCATAAGCGCCACATCTAGGGCACTTACTGTCATTAGACCAGTAATTTGCCCCCACCATGTCTACCCCTGGCGATATGCCAAAAATATTAGTCCTATACCTAGATCGTTTTTGGCCTACTTTTATTTTGACCTCGTCAATTAAGGCTCTCTCCAGCTCTTGTTTAGAGTATTTCTTTTTTGGCCTGCTTTCTTGGATATTGGTTTTACCAAACAAAGAAACGGCAATTTTTGAAACTCTTTCCCAAATGGTGCCCATCTTCTTCACAATATCTTCTGGGTCAAAATTTATTTTATCGTCAGATTTATATCCATGCATAAAACAATTACGTACCTCATAAATATCTCTTAATGCCTGCAATTCATCACTTGTAAATATACCGCCAAACATTATTTGAAATCTAGTGAGAATGTTGCCGATCCGCGCAGTCTTTATATCCAGTTCTTTTTTTAAAGCAATCATTGAAATAGCATGATCATCCTTCGCTGATAATGCATCAAAAACTAGTATTGGGTTCTTATTGTGTAATTTCAGTTTCAAGATTTTTTCAACGACTGTACAAAAAGAAACTATGGATTCAGGCGATGCCCCCCTTTCAACATTTTGATTACTCAAGAAATCGTCAACTTGAGCATACAGATGCAGTAAATATTTATGATTAGATCGCTTTTTCGTCATATCTTATTATAAGTATCTGTGGGGCAGGCCTGCCTGCCGGCAGGTAGGGACTCGGCTTCGCCTCTCGTCGGCTTCCACCTCCTCGGGCTAGCTGTTTTATTAATTAAATCCAACCCTTCGCTTTTTACTCAGGATTGGCCTTATTTTTTATAATTATATTTTGATCAAGGCCAGCTTTTTCTCTCTTCGCCAGCCCTTGAGTTCAGATTCGCGGCGGCGGGCTTCTTTCAGAGTTTCAAATTTTTCAGAATAACGCAAGATGACGGGTCGGCGGATTTTCGTGTAATGCGCGCCCCACTTGGATTCGTTATGTTCTTTCAGGCGCTTTTCCAAATTATTCGTGCACCCGACATAAAACGATTTGTCGGCGCACTCTAAAATGTAGGTAAAAAACATGGCCATCGTCACTTCTTTCCAAAGCTGCGGGGTTTGGACTCGAACCAAAATACTCGCCTCCAGAGGGCGATGTCCTACCATTAGACGACCCCGCAGCTTTGGAAAGAAATTTTTACTTTAATCTATAAATATATTTCAGAGAGCAGTGTTCCTGCCCGGGCTTACGCCCTCGCCGGACTGCTGTTTGTATCCCATTGCTTTGCTCTTGGACAAACGGGGAGCCTACCATTAGACCCGCCTCGACTCGCTCCGCTTGTCGGGCGAGGCGGGCGACCCCGCAAAATATATATTCTCAATCAGACCCGCCCAAGGCGGGCAGGCCCGCAATGTTTTTTAATATACCTCAAAAGCAGGCAACAGAAAAGCCCCGCTAACACGGGGCTTTGAAAATTTATTTTGTCGCCTTCGGTTCAGGCGCGGGTACGGGCGCCAAAACCAGTCTGTGCAACTTCCTGTACCGATAAAAATCATCCACAGAAAGTCTTTGCACTACGAGAGGGAAACTCAACTTAATATAACCGCCCCTATCTTCAACCCAGTAACCCTCTTCAACGCCGCAAATAACACAGATCCTACGTTTTCCCACGACATTATCATCTATTTCCACAACAGATTCGTGATGGCAAGCGCCCTGGAATTCTCGCAACATTTGTTTATATTCATTCTGTGATTTTTCCAAATCATTCTGCATGGCTAATACTTGAGCGCGCCTTCTCATTTGATCCATATCCATAACCGCTATTCCTCCTTTTGTTTCAATTTTTAAAAAACAGCTTTGCGCCAAACACAGCGCATGTAATCCCGCTCTTTAAACTTTCAAATATCTTTTAATCGCGATCCAACTGGAAGTCGCTCCCAGCGCCACGCCTACCACAAGCAAGATCCCGAACATCTGGAAAAAATTGGAAGTGTAATAATCAAACAAATTCGGCCCTCCGAAAAATGCCTCGGTCTTGGGCCCCAGCCAAAGTGTCAACGGATAAAACACCATCATGGCGATAACCGCCGCCAACATGCCGTGCAAGATCCCCTCTACTATATAGGGTCCCTGGATATAACTATTCTTCGCGCCCACCAGGCGCATGATGGATATCTCTTCACGATTGGTATAAATAGCTAAGCGAATGGTATTAAAAGCGACCAACGCCGCGATAAACGCAAGCACCAAACTGATGCCTAAACCTCCGCGCCTGGATGCCTGCAACATGGCGGACAAACGGTCTATTACCAGCTGATTTTGATGATAGTTAACCCGGTCTATCACGGAAGAAAATACTCCCGCCTCCAAAAAACGAGAGATCGCTTCATACTTGCTCAAATCTTTGGCTTTGATATTTAACGTGGCACCCAGCGGATTGTCGCCCAATTCATCCAAAGATCTCGTTATCAGCGAATTGTCCTGATGTTTGGCTTTGAATTGTTCCAGCGCTTCGTCCCGCGAAACATATTCCACGCCTTTCACTTCCGGCAATTCGGAAACCGATTTCACCAAATTGGATATTTCTCCGTCATCCGCTTCGGTTTTTAGATAAACGCTCACATCCACTTTGCCCTCCAGATGAGTCAGCGCGGAAGTTAAAAGCACATTGGAAAAAAGAAGCGAGCCCACCATAAACAAAGTGAGCACCATTATCAAAACCGTGGCGAGCGTCACCCAGCCGTTCCGCCAAAAAGCAACGACTCCGTTTTTGGTCATCCTTCTTAACATCGTCGGCGTATGATTATGGGAATGTTCCATAAAATAACTATATCTTAAAATTTAAAATTATTTAACAGGGTGAATTATCTCTTCAAATTACAATACGTATCTTCCGTTTTTATCATCGCGCACCACGCGGCCCCCTTCCAAGGTTATGACTCTCCGGTTCAGGCCGTTTATAACATCTTTGTTGTGCGTGGTCAAAATTACCGTGGAACCCAATTCGTTTATTTTTTCCAAAAGTTTGATTATCTCAAAAGTATTCATAGGATCCAAATTGCCCGTAGGCTCATCCGCAATAATTACATCGGGGCGCATAACAATCGCCCTCGCGATGGCAACCCTCTGCTTTTCTCCTCCGGACAATTCGTGCGGAAAATGCCAGGCCTTGCCGACAAGCCCGACTAAATCCAGCACCTGCGTGACATCCGCTTCTATTTCTTCTTCGCTCATGCCCGCGGACTCCATGGCAAAAGATATGTTTTCAAAGGCGGTCTTGGTGGGAAGCAAACGGAAATCCTGGAACACCGCTCCCACGCGGCGGCGGAACGCCGGCAATTCCTTGGCCGACAAATCATGCACATTGATGGACTCAAAAAAAACCTTGCCCGCGGTGGGTCGGTCTTCTCCCAAAAGCAATTTTATCAAAGTGGTCTTGCCCGCGCCGGACTGCCCCACGATGGAAACGAATTCCTTGGGCTCAATCGTCAAATTGACGCCTTCCAAGGCGACCGAGGTCGGAGAATATACTTTTGAAACATGATCGAAATAAATCATCTCTCTTACTTTTTAAATTTATTTAATAAGTTGAATTTACTTTACCAATTGAAGTTCCGCGCTGATGAATTCATCCAAATCTCCGCCCAACACTTTGTCCACGTTGCGGGTCTCAACTTCCGTACGGTGGTCTTTTACCAGTTTATAAGGATGGAAAACATAAGAACGTATCTGATGTCCCCATTCCGCTTCCACGCCCTCGCCTCGCACCGCCTCCTTTTCTTTGGTTTGTTTCTCTTTTTGTTTCTGATAGAGCTTCGCGCGAAGCAATTCCAAAGCTTTTTCTTTATTCTGCGCCTGCGAACGCTCCGAGTCAACATGCACATAAAGTCCCGTGGGAATATGCCGCGCGTAAACGGCGGTTTCCCGCTTGTTCACGTTTTGACCGCCCGGACCCGATGAGCGCGCGAAACTTATTTCCAAGTCTTCATCTCGCATTTCCACCTCTTCTTTCTCCACGAATTTCGGCATCACCTCCACCAAAGCAAAAGAAGTATGGCGGAGCTGTTTGGCGGAAAAAGGCGATACCCGCACTAGGCGATGCACTCCGGCTTCGCCTTTCAAATAGCCGTAAGCGTATTTGCCGTCCACTTCAAAGGTCACATTTTTAACCCCTCCACGCTCGTTTTCGTGGCGGTGGATTATGCGGTCACTCCAGCCGCGGCGCGCCGCGTACCGTTCATACATTTCAAGCAAAATTCTCGCCCAATCTTCCGCATCGTCCCCTCCCGCTCCCGCGTAAACGGACATCACCGCGTCTCCCTTATCGTATTTTCCGGACAAAAATGCCATCCTTTTTTCATTGTCAAAAATTTTTACGACCGCTTCGTACTGTTCAACGATTTCTTTTTCCAAATCCTTGCCCTCGGGAGAACCGATAAGCTCTTTGAGCGAAGCTACCCCCTCTAACATTTTATCCCAGATCGCCACCTCGTCTTTTAACGTGGAAAGCCGCTCGCTAATTTCTTTCGCCCGCTCCCGCTTATCCCAGAAACCTGGTAAAAGCATCTCTCTTTCAAATTGTAAAATTTCCTGTTTTTTAGCGGCAAAGTCAAAGACGGTCCGCCATGCGGCGGATCTCATCTTGTAATGCTTCAATTTTTTCCTGCAATTTTTCCATAAACGCTATTATAACAGAAAAATGACGGAAATTCAAACAAAAATCCCCGCCATCTTCATGGCGGGGAAACAAAAACTCAACTTTTAACAATAAAGGCTGTACCTGATCTGACCCAACAGTTCGCGGACGGCGGTCAAACGCTTGAGGCCTTCCACGCCCGGCGTGCTGATGAAATAAAGCGGCGAATTTCCTCCTAGAGCGATGAGGGTTGCATGAAACCAAAGGGCGGCTGTTTTCTTGTCATCAAACACATCTTCCGCGTATTCCAGCGTTTCCTGCAAAGCAAAAAGCTTCTCCACGGTGATTTCGGACAACTTTAGATTCTGCGGATCCAAAATCTTGCGGCATCCCAGATTAGGAACTTCCAAAATCTGACCCAAGATTTTGGCGTCCACTTCCAAAACTGCACGCATATATTTCAAGTCAAACTTCACGGCATATCTCCTGTTTGAATTGTTAAAGAGCAATTCAATATTATATATCACGCCCGTGGCGTGAAAACAAGCATTAAATCTTGAAGCCGGAGGCGAGAGTTGAACTCGCGACCTCTGCTTTACGAAAGCATTGCTCTGCCACTGAGCTACTCCGGCATTTAACAGTTTATGCGGGATACGAGAATCGAACTCGTGCCTGCTGCTTGGGAAGCAGCTGTCCTGCCACTAAACTAATCCCGCGAAATTTTAAAAATCAAAATATGCGCTTGATCGCCGTCCACCAACTAGAGAAAAATCCGCCGCCGCCCTCTGAATTTTTGGCGTTCGCGCTCCCGCTGTCTTTTACCACCACCAAAAGATGCTCTCCGGGCTTCACCACATTCAGCCGCTCTTTCAGCACCTTTTCCATGCCCGTATCGGAACTCAACTCTTGCATCTTATTTTCCAAAGTATCCCTTTTTTGATTTATTTCCGCAAGTTCGCGCTCCACTTTTGCGCGTGCCGCCCGGGCGTCTCTCACGCCCGCATATTCCCTGATCGCGGCGTAAGAAACCCATAAAACCGCTACGAGCAGGCAAATAACCAGCGGCCAGGCCAAAATATGTCTAATCTGTTTTCTAGTTTGAAATTCGCGCATGATTTGTTATAATCTATTCAACAAGAATTTTATTATGTACACGGCGAAACAGAAAAAAAGAAATCAAATAATCTGGATCACTATAAGCATTATAGCAGTTGTTGGCATGGTTGCATTCACGGCCATACCTTTTTTTAACTAATCCAGGCTATCCTTTTATCATCTTAACGAACACCTCGTGGGGAATATTCACTTTCCCCAATTCTTTTAATTTTTTCTTGCCGCGCTTCTGCTTGGCCCAGAGCTTCATCCGCCGCGTCCTGTCTCCGCCGTACAAATATCCGGCAACGTCTTTTTTCAAAGCGGAAAGCGCGCGCGAAGCTATGATTCTGCCGCGCGCCACTGCCTGTATTTTTATCACAAAAAGCGCGCGCGGCAAAACTTCGTGCAATTTTTCCACCATGCGCCTGCCTTCAAATTCCACCTGATCTTTGGCGACTATTTTAGTGAAAGCCGACACCGGCTCATCCGCGACCAGTATATTCAGCCGCGCCACATCCGCCTCCTTCATATCCGACCATTCGTAATTAAACGAGGCATAACCCTGACTCACGCTTTTTAACTGGTCAAAAAATCCGCGCATCAATTCGCGTATGGGCATCGCGCCCGCGACCGTCATGCGCCGCTCGCCGAAAACGCTGGTCACGGAAACTTCCGCCCGATGTTCCTGCAAAAGCTGCAACACCCCGCTCAACGCCGACTGCGGAGTCAGAACCTCAAATTTAATCCATGGCTCTCTCACTTTCGCTATTTCGTGCTCTTCCGGAAAATCACTAGGCGAATAAATTAATTTCACTTCTCCGTTCCGATAGGTGATTTCATAAGCCACCGTGGGAGTCGCCACCACCAAATTTATGCCGAATTCACGACGTATACGTTCCACTACGATCTCCATATGAAGCATGCCCAAGAAACCGGAACGGAATCCCCGCCCCAAAACCGCATCCGCCTCCTGTTCAAAAGAAAACGCGCTATCCGTCAAGCGAAGGCGGAAAAACGCGGAACGTAATTCCTCAAAATCATCCTGCGATTCTGGATAAATGCTGGAAAAAACCACGGGCTTGGGCTCTTTGTATCCCGGAAAAGCCGGTAGAGGATTTTTGGAAGACACGATCGTATCTCCGACCCTAACGGTTTCCGGCTTTTTTATATTGGTCACTACATATCCTATTTGTCCGGACAAGATTTCGGGCGCGGGGCGTAGCGCCGGAGTGAAAATGCCGACCTCCCCTACCGTAAATTTCTCGTCCGCGAAATATAATTTCAATTCATCGCCTTTTTTTATGCCGCCGTCGGAAACCCTCACATAAGCGATAATCCCCTGGTGCGAAGAATATTCAAAATCAAAAATAAGCGCCCGTGGCGGGCTCTGGATTTGGGAAACCCGCGGGGAAGGCAGTCGCCTTACGACTTCTTCTAAAAGCTCCGGCACACCCTCACCCGTCTTGGCGGAAATTTTCAATATGTCTTCTTTTTTAATATGGAGCAAATCCACCAGTTCTTTGGCGGATTCTTCCGTCCGCGCGTGCGGCAAATCTATTTTATTCAAAACCGGTATGATGACCAGCCCCAGCGAGCGCGCCAGTTCAACATTGGTTATAGTCTGCGCTTCCACGCCCTGTGAAGCATCCACCAGTAAAATCGCTCCTTCCACCGCCGCCAACGAACGGGAAACTTCGTATGAAAAATCAATATGCCCCGGAGTGTCAATCAAATTCAAGGTGTACGGCACGGCATTCAACGCGTAACGCATGGTTACTGGTTGCAATTTTATGGTGATGCCGCGCTCGCGCTCCAATTCCATCTGATCCAAATATTGCTCGCGCATTTTGCGCTGTTCCACGGTTTTGGTCAATTCAAGCAATCTGTCGGCAAGCGTGGACTTGCCGTGATCTATGTGCGCGATGATGCAAAAATTTCTTATGTTGTCCGCCATGGCAACGCCGATATTAAATAATCTTTTCCGGCTCCTGCGAAATTACACCCGTCTTCCAAAACTTCTGATGCAGCGTCCTAACTATAACCAAAAATTCTTCATTGGCCATGGCCCAAAGCGCTATGGCAGCCGTTAACATGCCCAACGCGCCCGCGAAAAGTCCCTCCAAAAATACGCCGACAAAAGTGGTCAGACCAAAAACGCCATTCAACCATTGCAAACTTAAATACGATACTATGCCCAACATCAAACTTGCAAAACATATCTCCGCCAAAGATTTACAAAAACCGGAAGCCGCTTGTATGCGCGGACGCTGTAGCATACGACGAAATCCCCAGCCTAGTAAAACAACATTTAATATGCTGCCCAAAGAAAACATGGCTGGTAAAACGAGCATGGCCGAGCCAGGCACATCCGCCACGCGCAAAAGCGAAGTAAAAATTTCGCGAAATTCGGAAGATTTCCCAAAAAATCCAACCGCCGCGAAAGAGCCAACAACTATGAAAACCGAAGAAATAAGATTTATCAGCACCGGAAACACGGTGCGTCCCGCCGCGTAAAAAGCGCGGATCAAAAGCATAACCAGCCCTTGCGCGAGTATGGACAAACTAAAAAGCAAAAGAGCGGCGGCGGTCATCCTCGTATCAACCCAGCCAAAAGCTCCGGCCCCTAAAATTACGCGTACAATGTGCGCCCGCAGTACTATGAAAAGCACGGTGGCCGGCACTGTCCAAAAAACTATATGGCGCAACGCCGCCCAAAAACTG
>JBBTRG010000002.1:0-48697 GCA_038065295.1 Patescibacteria group bacterium | reverse complement strand
TTATTTATAATTCTCATCGCTTCTGTTCCCCCATTGTTTCCTACGGTAAACTTGATGAAATCGGTAGTGCCAACTCCCGAAGTAGACTGCAAAGCAAGTGATGACCCGACTGCCGTTCCGCCGATAAGCAATGGATTAGTAAGCGAGGTATCCATCGTATACGATCCAGTACCAAATGTTCCCGCTAATACAGAAGCGGCGGGGAGTCCGGTTGCGTTGGTGAGAACACCCGAAGCTGGCGTTCCAAGCGCGGGCGCAATAAATGTCTTATTACTTAAAGTTTCTGCTTTTGTCTTGAAAACGAAAGTATCGCTCACATTAGCAAAGTCAGGAATTGTTAAAGTTGTTGCCCCTATGGTTTGCGCGGTCAATGCGATATTTACAAGTTGTCCATTTGTGAGAAGTAAAGGAATTGCGGCGGAAGTTGCCAGTGAAGTTGCAGAAGCCACTCCTAAAATAGGAGTTGTAAATGTTGGACTTTCCAAAAAGGCAAATGTTTTTCTGGCCGCAAGAGTTGTAATTGTTCCATAATAAGCATCAGTTAAAAATTCTATTGTTCCGGCTTCCGCGATAGTTTGTAAAGAGCCTGATGTGAATTTTAGAGGAGCTGAACTTGCCCCAATCGCTCCGGCTTTGAGATGAAGTACGGCTGTCGGATTCGCGGTGCCAATACCGATGTTGCCAGTATTCAAAATAGTAAAAAGCGTGGTGGTAGCAGATTGGGTGGAAGAAGCCACGGTGAAAAGATTGGTGTTAGTTTCTCCGTTGTTGGCGTGAGTGGAAAGTTTTGCGAAAGGAGAAGTCGTCCCCACTCCCACATTTCCTCCATTTGTAGCAAACCACGCTCCTCCGCTTGTCGTTAGTGAGGTGGATGAAGCGTACGGGAAACTCAAACGAGTGGCTGAATCGTTCCATGAGAAATTGGCGTTGTTTTGCGAGAGCAATCCTCCTGTGCTCGCGAATACGACCGAGCCCGCCGTCATTTTGGAAAGAGTGGCATTTCCGGAAATTATCAAATCCGTGGAAGAGGCGGTCGCTAAAACCGCCAAATTGGTTGTAGTGGCGTTTGTGGTTGTGGAATTGGTCGCGGTGAAATCTTTGAATGTTGAAATGTTTGAAACTACAAGATCGGTGGAGCTCGCGGTTCCTGATACGGTGATCGCGGTGCTTGAAGCGTAAGGCAATTGCGAGGCTGTAGAGGTCGTTGCCGTAAAATACGCGGCGACTATTTCTCCGGAAACGGATAGCTTGGCGTAAGGAGAAGAAGTGGCAATGCCCACGTTCCCGTTATCCAAAACGGTGAGTAGCGTGGTGGAGGCATTATTCGCTATTTCCAAAGCTCTGCTTGTGGTAGTTCCCGCTCCCCAGACGGAGAGTGTCGCGTAAGGAGTGGAGGTGCCCACGGCCAGGCTGTAATTTATGAAAGAGGCGTGAGTGGTGGAAGTGGCAGAGAAGTACGGAACAGAGAGAGCTCCGGAAAGTGTTTGCGTTCCCGAGACATTAAAATCTCCCGACAAAGTGAGGCTCGTGCCCGTGAGAGCTCCGGTCAAAGTTCCTCCGATGAGAGGCAAATAATTGGAAGCGGTAATGTCGTTGGGAATATCCGAGTCCGCAAGTCCCGCCATTCCCGATACGGTCACATTGTATAGTTTGGTTCCGGTCAGCTGGTCAATTTTGTTGGTAAGAGCGACAGCTTGGAAATTTTCCTGGGTTCTAGAGGCCAGCTGATTTTTGAGATCAACTATCTGCGAAAGGATTTTATTGTTCAAGATGCTTAATTTTTCATCCAAGTCTTGCGGGGAAACTCCGGAAATGATTCTCTCCAATGTTCTTTCTATGATAGTAGGCTTTTCTATGGTGCGTTCCACGATTAAGCCTTTGCCTTTGAGATCGGCTACCACTATGTTTTTCAACTGGGTTAGTTCTTCCGAAGTGAGCTGAACGGGCGCGGAAGATATGCCGCCCGGCACTGTGGCTGGCGTGACGGATGGTGTTTCTCCCGCGAGCGGATGGATGGCGGGTTTTTGAGTGATGCCCCTGAATCTGTCTTTTGCAAATACCGCGATGCCGCGCGTTTTATCCAACACGCGATTAAAATAAGATATTATGCTTGATGTTATTTTATTTCCAGCGGCAATCGCGCTATCTTTAGCGGACATCAACATTCCCGCGCCGCTCTCGTGCGTACGATCCACAAAATCCGAAACGCCTTGCGTAAAAAAATAAAAAATTTCTTGCCCTGGAAAAGCCGGCACCGGCAAATTAATATACGGCCACGATATAGCGGACAAACTGAAACCGGACAAAACAAGATGAGTATTGTCCGGAAAAATTCCCGTCTTCAAATAATTCGCGGCGCGCTCCGCCCGATATTTAATCGTTCCCAGTCCGGCATCCAAAGAAAACGGAAAACGATAAAGAACAATTACCACGACAACGGACGCGCCAACAAGTAAGGCTGATTTTTTGAAAATCTCAAACCCCGAGCTCCAAAAATTTATTTTTGGAGCTTGAGTTTTTTTAACGGTCTCAACGACAAGAACGGCGGAGTCATTATTTCGGTTGCCGAGCAAAGAAGCATCCCACGAATCAATATGCTTATCCGTTCCGCGCGAGCCACTCGTATTGCTTTTGGAAACATCGGCAATATCATAGATATTTTTCTTAAAATTGTTTTGGAAATTTTTCGCGACTAGTTTTTTTACCTCATCCTGGGACACCACCCAATTGTTGCCTATCTTCCGTCCGTCCAATTTTCCGCCACGGCAAAGACGTCCCAAATAATCCCTATGGTACCCGCTTAGGTCGGACGCCCGACCAACAGAGACATAAAATTTTCCGTTTATCAAAATTTCTTCGTCTTTCGGCACCATTAATACATTATAAGGTCGGACAAACGACTATTTAAAACGACTTTTTTGTATTTCTGTGCATAACATCTGAATTACTCAAAAAAATTTCAACAAATATTTTTCTAAAAACTCAGAAAATTGAAAAAATTTTATGCAAATCAATCACTTTAAACATTTTATAAATTCTATGTTCCTAAAATCTATAAATCACACCTGGATATAAATCTATTTGAATTTCATCCGACTTTTATCAATGTTTATACATGTTTATCAAACATTTATTGCCGTTTTTGAATACATTTTTTAAATTTTCAAAATATTTGCCCCTGAAAATAAAACCGCTCCGATGCAACATCGGAGCGGTTTTGTCAAAATTCTTTAACGAAATATTTTTAATGTTTCGCGATTTTTTCGGCTTCTTCCAATTGTATGGATATTAATCGGGAAATGCTGTCATGACCCAAAGTTACGCCATAAAGCGCGCCCGCGCTGTGCATGGTTTCGCGATTGTGCGTGATGACAATAAGTTGGGCGCGCTTCGATAAACCAGTGAGCATTTCACTGTAGCGCCGTGAATTTGCTTCGTCCAACGCCGCGTCCGTCTCATCCAAAACCAAAAACGGCGGCGGATTTACCGCGGACATCGCGAAAAGAAGCGCGATGGAAGTAAGCGCGCGCTCACCACCGGAAAGCATATCCAGCGACTTAATTCTTTTGCGCGGCAAATCTATCAACACATCAATACCCGCTTCTTTTTCTTCTTCCTCTTCGTATTCGGCGAAATCTTCTCCCGCTTCACTTTTTTCTTTAAATAATTGCTTTGGCTGGACCAATTTTAATTCCGCCTTGCCGCCTCCAAACATAGTTTCAAAATATCCTTGAAATTCTTTATTAATTTTTTCAATGCCGTTTTTAAAATCCTGATCCAATTGCGTTTCCAATTCTTTTATTATTTTTCTCAAATCTCCGGCCGCTTGACCCAAGTCCTCCAACTCGCGCCCCAGAAATTCATCGCGCGCCTTTACGTCCGCGAATTCCTTTAAAACCGAATCATCCACTCCCCCGGCTTCTTCCAGTTTTATTTTCGCCCGTTCAATCTCACGGCGCAAAATTTCACGCGCGTGTTCGTCAAATTCTCCGGCATAAGTTGACGGTTCCGCCCCCTCCAAAACAGGCACCGACTCTTCCAATTCACGCTCGTATTCTTCGCGCCGCAAACGAAGTTTTTCTTCAACCAATTCGGCGGAACGCAATTTATCGCGAAGTAAAGACGCCTCGGATTCCAATTCATAAATTTTTCGTTCAATGCCGCGCAAATTTTGCAAAGAATTCTGGATTTTTGCAGACATTTCCACATAAATTTTTTGCGCGTTTTCTTCTTCTTTTTTGCGCAAGCCCAGCTCCTTTTCCATATCCGCCTTTTTTTTGTCCAAAACAGCCGTATTTGCCGCCATGTTTTCAGCCGGAGAAGCTATTCTGCCAAGAAATTCTTTAACGGAATTTGCCACCTCCCGTACAGCCCGGCGCACCTCTTCTAGAGCCTCCGATTCCACTGCGCCGGCCAATTTACCTTCTATTTTCTTCAAAAAGCCTTCGAGTTCGGCGGGCGATACCGATACGGCCTCCCGCATGTGTGCCCTGCCTTTTTCCGCTTCTATCATACCTTCCAGGCGCCCCAAATCCCGCTCCAGCTGGGAAATTGCAATGCGCGCCGCATCTACCCTGGCCTTAGTGTCCATTACAGCGTTGTCCGTTACGGACACTGCGCTTGCTCCCTCCTCTTCCAGTAATTTATTCTTTAATATTGCTATCTCAACCTCCTTTGCCAAAACCGTCTTCTTGGGTTCGGCTTTAAAACTGGCAGTTTTGTCCGTTTCTGCTTCCAAATATGATTTTTCACGCCCTAAATATTCCAAAAGTTTTTCTTTCAGCCGCGCCCGCGTTTCCGTGCTTTTTTCCGCTTTCTCCGCTTGCGCGCGCAAAAAACGCAGATGCGGAACAATTTCCCGCCGCAACGAAGCCACTTGCCTCATATTTTCTTCCGTAGCTTCCAATTTGCGTTCCGATTCTTTTCTTTTCAACTGGAAAATTTTTATGCCCAACGCGTCCTCTATCATGGCACGCCTCTCCGCCGAAGAAGAGTACAAAATCCTGTCCGCCTCTCCCTGGCTGATGATGTGATGCTGGGACGCCCCCAAACCGACATTGGACAGCACTTCGATTATATCCTTCAGACGCGACTTGGAACCGTTCAGAAAATATTCATTAACGCCGTCCCGATAAACTTTGCGTTCTATCACCACTTCGTCAAAATCCAGGTTGCCAAATTTCTTTCCACTATTGTCAAAAACCACGGTCACGGTTGCCCGTCCCAGGCGCGGACTGGTGGGAGATCCGGCGAAAATCAAATCCTCTCCGCGCTTACCGCGCAGGCTTTTCATAGACTGCTCGCCCAACGCCCATTGCAAGGCTTCAGCCACATTGGATTTGCCGGAACCGTTAGGTCCCACCACGGCCGTGATAGGCGTAGTAAAGTCCAGCACTATATGTTTGGCGAAAGATTTAAACCCGCTTAATTCCAGTCTCTTTAGATACATGAGAGAAAAATTTGATTATTTCTGCCATCCTTTTTCTTCAAGGGCGTGATGAGCCGCCTCTTCCTGCGCCGTTTGCTTGGAAGAACCCTCGCCCTCGGCTATTTTTTCTTCATTCAAATATACGCCTATGATAAAATGCTTGGCGTGATCAGGACCCCATTCTTTCAGAACCTTGTAAACCGGGGTAACGCCGACCCGCTCTTGCGCCTCTTCCTGAAAAAGACTTTTCGGGTCGCGATAAAGCCCCTGCTCTATAACGGAATTCAAATTGGGTATCACCACCCTGCTTATAAAAAGTCGCGCCGCCTCGTATCCCTGATCCAAATAAAGCGCGCCTACCAGCGCCTCAAAAGTATTCGCCAAAATATAATGGCGCGCCTTGCCAACATCTTTGCTTTCTCCGCGCGAAAGCAATAAATATTTCTCCATACTCAAATCGCTCGCCACGGCGGACAGCATGTTGGCGTTAACCAGCGCGGCGCGGTAACTCGTAAGCACGCCTTCCGCTTCTTCCGGATAACGCTCGTAAAGATATTGCGTAACCACCAGTTCCAACACCGCGTCACCCAAAAACTCCAGTCGTTCATTGTGCGGCAAACCCCAATCCGGATTTTCGTTCAAGTAAGAACGGTGCGTAAACGCCTGTTTCAGCAAATCCTGATCTATAAAACGAAATCCTATTTTTTCTTCAAATTTAATAAAATCAACCTTCATGGGAATCTGACGGCTCTTCGCTTAAAATCGCCTGTGCCTTTACCAAAAGACCTCTGATGTCATCATAAATTTTCAGCCCTTCCAATTCGTCGTATTTAAACCATTTGACGTCATCTAATCCTCCGCCCGAAGATAATTTAAGCGTGATTTCAGGAGTAAACGCCAAAAAATAAGTAACGGCTTTCCTCAACTGCCCGCGTTCCGGATCGGATGCCACATATTCGTTCTGCCCCAGCTCCACGGTAATTTGCAAATCAGAAATGCCCAATTCTTCGCGGACTTCCCGCAACGCTCCGTCATGCGCGTCTTCGCCCTCTTTGAGGCGGCCCTTGGAAAGCGTCCAAAACCCGAAAACATCATGCACCAACGCGTATAAAATATCATCGCCCTCTTTGCGACATACCACGGCTCCGGCTAGTGTTTCTTGCGGCAACTGTGTAATGTCGGGCGCGGATTTCTTTTTACTGACCTCGTCTTTGCCGGGCTCGCCTATTTCCCTGTACACGGTACCAAGCACGCCGTTTACGAATTTCCCGGAAGAATCACCGCCAAAAGTTTTGGCGAGCTCTATCGCTTCATTGATCGCGACTTTCGGCGGAACCTCGTCGCGATTGCCGAACAAAAGTTCATAAAGGCCGATCCGCAAAGCATTGCGGTCCACTACGGCTATCTGCTCCATGGGCCACTCCGGAGCGGCCTTTTCAATAATGGAATCAATCTGGCTTTTTTTCTGAAGAATTCCGTTGATAAGTTCCGCCGCGAAATTGTCAGACTCCATGCCGGGCGCGAATTCCTTTAAATTGCGCTCTAAAATTTCGCCGATGCGCGAGTCTAGCTTACCGTTAAAATCCCACTCAAACAAAGTCTGAAGGGCTACAGATCGTGAAAGGTGCCTGTTTGCCATAATTATTTGGAAAGCTCCGTCGCGTCCAACGGTTTGTCTTTTGCCTCGCTCTTTTCCTGCGCCGCTAATTCGCGCTCTTTTTTCTTGCGCGTCTTTTTGTCCAGTTTAGCCAAAACGTCAACTACTTTCCTTCCTTTATACGTACCGCAATTAAGACAGGCGCGGTGCGGCAAAACGCCCTCTCCGCATTTGGGGCATTTGGCAACAACCTTAGCCTTTAGCGCGTGATGAGATCTTGTCCTGTTTCTTTGAGATTTTGTATGTCGCATTCTGACTGTCATATTTAAATAATATAACGCATATAAATAGGAAAGGCAAGCATGCCTTTATGGCAAAATAAAAATCCCCCGCCTGCCCTTGAGCAGACGGGGATGTTTACTACTTTGCCGGTCCCTGTATGAGCGGCTCACCCAATTCAGAGAAAAGTCCGAAATATCGGGACTCCTCACCGACTTCCTGATAGCCGGCTAAACCGAATTTCGTTGCCGCAAGCTTTCCGGCCTTTTGGTATCCGGAAAGACCCATGAACATTACAGCATTATTTCCGGCCTTTTGGTATCCGGAAAGGCCTAGGACTACTTCGGCATTCCGTTCGGCCTTTTGGTAGCCGGCCAGACCACAGAGCGTCAAGGTATTTTTGGCCTGCTGATAACCAGACAAACCGACCAACACTATGGCTTTCTCTTCCGCGCTCTGATACAGAGCACCGAACAGAGCGTAGGTGTTCTTGCCGCTCTGATAAGG
Organism: Patescibacteria group bacterium; assembly: GCA_038065295.1. Lineage (GTDB taxonomy): Bacteria > Patescibacteriota > Minisyncoccia > JACROR01 > JACROR01 > JACROR01. The sequence goes on along the minus strand of JBBTRG010000002.1, from coordinate 40,886 downwards.
CGAAAAGACCGAGTAGATGTTGCCTTCGCTTTTGACGTTGCCGAACACCGTTATAATATTGCCGTCCACATTGAATGGGCAATAAAGTAAAGCCAGAAACAGCAACCTCCACATCCCGCTTTTAAAAAACGACTTGTCATCATAGACTATCCATTCGCCAACAACATACGCCACCACCACGGTCACGACAAAAATAATCAGATTAAACATACCAAACTCCTCTCTTGTTCTCGTTATCCTTCGTAACCGGCTATAAGCCAACCGTTATTGCGAAGCTGGTTGAACTGCTCAAACGACATCTTGATCTCGTGCAGTACCACCACATGGGCAATGGGCGTCGGCGGAAAATTCTCCGCTACTTCCACCGTCAAATCCGGCAAAAGCTGCACCTTATCGCCTTTGTGGGCGTCAAACCGAGGCGCTTCGCCCAGTTTCCCGCGATTCTCCTTATACAAATAGATCGTGTCATTATTGTACAAAATCGCCGCTAACAACAATAGAATGGGCGGGGCAGAATGATGCATCGGAACCTCCTAACTAAATTATGGGTTGAATAAAAGTACAACTTAACTTTACCCAAGTATAATCTAAAACTTGCTTATTGTCAACCCCGTCCGCCCAGGGCGGACGGGGTAAGCCCCATCAGAGATTGCGCAGGTATGACTTCCGATGTATCTCGGATAGGCCATGTCGCCGCAAACATTTATAATGTAAGACGGTGCCGTATCCTTTATGCAAATCAAAACCGTATTGCGGAAATTTTTCATGCATGCGAAGCATCGCGCGATCGCGTCTCACTTTTGCGACAACGGACGCCGCCGAGATAACGGGCACCAAATTGTCTCCATTTATAATAGTCCGTTGGCGATAATATTTTGGAGCATGAAGCAGCCCGTCCAATAAAACTTCTATTTGGCTATCCGATAGCCAAATAGATTTTAATTTACGCAAAACACGGCCTACCGCCATTTTGACCGCCTTCTGAATGCCTACTTTATCTATCACCGCCGCCGAAACCATGGAAACCGCGAAATTAATGTCCGAATGTCGCGCCATATATGCCGCCCAAGCCTCGCGTTGTGCTGCCGACAATTTTTTTGAATCTCTAAGTGCCGTTCCGCGCTCTCGCGCCGTCATCGGCCATCCTTTTTTATCTATTTTCGCGGCAAATTTAAAATTTTTCGGCACCAAAACCGCCCCAACGGACACCGGCCCCGCAAGCGGCCCTCTCCCCGCCTCATCAATGCCTATAATCCATTTGGCTTTTCCGTTTCGCATGGTAATATATTAACATACGTTTTAATTTTTCTTACCCACAATGAGCTTTGTGCATCTCCATACGCATAGCCACTACAGCCTTTTGGACGGACTGGCAAAAATAGACGAATTGGTTAGTGAAGCTCTGCGCCTTGGGATGCCAGCTTTGGCGCTCACCGACCACGGCAACATGTACGGAGCCGTGGAATTTTATAAAAAAGCGAAAGCCGCCGGCATAAAACCGATTTTGGGCGTTGAAATTTATGTGGCTCCCCGTTCCATGCGGGACAAAACGCCGGGCATAGACGACAAACGCTACCATCTAATACTCCTCGCGAAAAATAACGAAGGCTACAAAAATTTAATCAAACTCGTGACCTTGGCGCATTTGGACGGGTTTTATTACAAACCGCGCATTGACAAAGAAACACTCCGCCGACATTCCAAAGGACTCATAGCCCTCTCCGCCTGCTTGTCCGGAGAAATTCCACGCGCTCTTTTCACCAACAACCAAGACGGCGCGAAAGAACTTCTCCGCGAATACCAGGAAATCTTCGGCAAAGAAAATTTTTTCCTGGAAATTTCCCATCATCCGAACATTCCCAATCATAAACGCGTTCAAGACGCCATAATTCAACTGGCGAAAGAAACCGGCACTCCCATGGTAGCGTCGCAAGACATACACTATCTCAAATCCGATGATGCCAAAGCGCAGGATATTTTGCTCGCAGTGCAAACCAATGCCAAATTAGACGATGAAGACCGTCTCACCATGCGAGACGAAGATTTCTCCATGCTTCCGCCGGACACAATGAAAGAGCATTTCAAAGAAATTCCAGAGGCGATAAAAAATACGCTCAAAATAGCCGATATGTGCGATGTAAAATTGGAGCTCGGCAAATTGCAACTGCCGCACTTTCCCACTCCGAACGGCGAATCTCCAGAAGATTATTTGGAAACGCTTTGCGGACAAGGCATACAGAAAAGATACGGCGGCCACCCGAACCAAGAAGCCATGGAGCGCCTCGCCTACGAATTATCCGTCATACGAAAAACCAATTTCTCTTCGTATTTCTTAATTGTTCAGGATTTTGTAAATTGGGCAAAAAACCAAGGCATAATCGTAGGACCGGGCCGCGGATCCGCCGCAGGATCGCTTATCGCTTATGTGCTTAACATAACCGACATAGACCCGCTCAAATATAATCTGCTGTTTGAAAGGTTTATGAATCCGGATCGCATCAGCCCGCCCGATATTGATTTGGATTTTGCCGACACCAGGCGAGACGAAGTTCTTAAATATGTCGCGACAAAATATGGCAATGACCATGTGGCGCAGATAATCACTTTCGGGACTATGGCGGCGCGCGCCGCCATACGCGATACCGGACGCGCGCTGGGATTGAGTTACGGATTCTGCGATCAAACCGCCAAAATGATACCTTTCGGATCTTCTCTGAATGAGGCGCTAAACGAGGTCGCGGAATTCAAAGAAGCATATGAAAAAAACCCTGACACCAAACGACTGGTGGATTTTGCCAAAAAACTGGAAGGCGTGGCGCGCCACGCGTCAACACACGCCTGCGGCGTCGTGATTACCAAAGATCCATTAACCGACATTATCCCGCTTCAATACGCCACAACCGGCAACGGAGATAATAAAACTCAATCCATAGTTACGCAATACGAAATGCACGCCGTAGAAGACTTGGGACTGTTAAAAATGGATTTTCTGGGACTCGCCAACTTGAGCATTATTGAAGAAACCCTGGCAAGAATTAAAAAATTGCACGGCAAAGAAATACTGATAAACGAAATACCGCTGGATGACGCGGCAACCTATCATCTGCTTTCCCGCGGAAATACCGTCGGAGTTTTCCAATTGGAAAGCGCGGGCATGCAAAGATACATCAAAGAATTAAAGCCGTCTTCCCTGGAAGACATCATAGCCATGGTCGCGCTCTATCGCCCTGGACCAATGGAATTTCTGCCGAGCTATTTGGCGCGCAAGAACGGACAAGAAAAAATAACCTACCTTCATCCCAAAATGGAGCCTGTGCTCCAAAATACTTACGGAATCATGATCTATCAAGAGCAACTAATGCAAATCGCGCGCGATCTCGCGGGGTTTTCCATGTCCGAAGCTGATATTTTGCGCAAAGCCGTGGGCAAAAAAATCAAAAAACTGATGGACGAACAGCTGGAAAAATTCATAGTGGGAGTGAGCAAAACCATAGGTTCAAAAGAGCTGGGGGCAAAATTATGGAGCTGGATAGAACCGTTCGCCAGATACGGCTTCAATCGTTCCCATTCCGCCGGATACGCGCTGGTTGCCTATCAAACCGCCTACCTCAAAACGCATTACCCCAAAGAATACACAGTTTCTCTTTTAAACTCTGACGCCAAAGACATAGAGAGAATGTCTTTTTTGGTGCAAGACGCCAAAACCGCGGGCATTGAAGTCATGCCTCCGGATATCAACGAATCCGAGGTCGGCTTCACGGTAGCTGGAGACAAAATCCGCTTCGGCTTGGGAGCCGTAAAAAATGTCGGGCACAACATCGTGTCTGCCGTAGTTTCGGAACGCGAACAAAACGGAGGATTTTCTTCTCTGGAAAACTTCTTGGAAAGAATTTCTTCCAAAGACTTGAACAAAAGATCGCTGGAAGCGCTCATAAAATCAGGGGCGTTGGACAGTTTGGGCGAACGTAATGCCATGTTAAAAAATCTATCCACCGTGCTGGATTACCAAAAAGAAACCAAAGACGCCAAAACCAAAAATCAGTCTTCCCTTTTCGCCCTGATGGACGACCGATCATCCATTCCCTCCCTTAAATTGGAAGAAGTGCCGCCCGCGTCGTTAAACGAAAAACTAAAATGGGAACGGGAACTTCTAGGCCTTTATATTTCCGGCCATCCGTTAGATGAATTCCGCGACACCCTCAACCAACATAAAATGAAAATAGCGCAAATCAAGTCCATGCGAAACGGCGCGCAAATTACCGCGATAGGCATGGTGGAAAACGGAAAAACCATTGTAACCAAAACCGGAAAACCTATGATGTTTTTAACCTTAAACGACACGGCAACCAATATAGAAGTAGTTGTGTTTCCGGATGCCCTCACCGACTATGGCCATTTGCTGCAAGCGGAAAATGTGGTTAAAATTAAAGGAAGAGTGTCGCTCCGTCAGGGAACGCCAAGTATTGTCTGCAATACCGTAGAACCGCTATCACGAACGATATAAATATAATCATTAACATGGAAAAGCCTCCCAAAATATCGGAATCTGAAAATATAAAAAAAATCTTCAATCTGCCGGGCAAACAGCAGGTAGAATGGAAGTTTGATCCACGAACCGGAGAAATCTTGAGCTTGACTAAAAAAGACGCCGATGGCAACACGGTGGAATTCTACGATCTGGAACGGGAAGAAATGGCGCAAGCGTACGAAAATTACGAAAAAACCGCCACGCAGCCGACAAAACCCAGACGCAAAACTCCCGCCCAACAATCGCCGGAACAAGATGCGACCAAAAAAGAAACGCCGAAAAATTGGCGCCCATACGCCACATACGAAAATCCTAAGACCGACACGACCACTCATTTTTTTTGCAACAAAATCAACAACCATATCAGAGAAATCGTTACCAGTGGAAGGAGTAAAAAAATATTACAATACGTGGAAAGAAGCGCCGAAGGCGATATAATAAACTTTGAAAATTTTGAAGCCATCAGCCCATCGGATTTGCAGACAAGGTTGGATCAAGCCAAAAAAGACTACACGTATTTTGAAGACTTGGAAAAACTCGGCTGGGAAAACCCCACTGAACAATAAATCATAAATGCCGTCCGTCTCAAAATCCAAACAAATGAAAACATCACCGATTGAAATCAAAAGGCACTCTTACGCCCACATAATAGCTTATGCCATAAAAAATCTTTGGCTTGACACCAAATTCGGCATAGGGCCAGTTGTGGAAAATGGATTTTATTACGATATTGATTCCAAACATAAACTCTCGCCCGATGACCTTCCTAAAATAGAAGCGGAGATGCGAAAAATCATATCTTCCGGCGCCATTTTCAGAAAAAAGATAACAACGCCAAGCGATGCCATTAAATTATTCAAAAAATTAGGCCAGCCTTACAAAATTGAACTCATAAAAGACCTGCGAAAAGAAGGCGCCAAAACCAGCGTTTATGAGACCGGGGAATTTACTGATCTTTGCAAAGGGCCGCATGTGGCGTCCGCAAACGAACTCTCTCCCGACGCCTTTAAGCTTACAAAAATCGCGGGCGCTTATTGGAAGGGCGACGAAAAAAATGCGCAGCTGCAAAGAATTTACGGCCTCGCTTTTGACACGCGTGCGGAACTTGACGCGCATCTCAAAATGATTGAAGAAGCGGAACGCCGCGATCACAGACGATTGGGCCAGCAATTGGGACTTTTTATATTTTCCGATCTGGTAGGGCCGGGATTGCCTCTATACACTCCCAAAGGCACGGCGATACGGAACGCCATACAAAATTATTCGCGAGAATTGCGGCAATCCATTGGCTATCGTGAAGTGCATTCTCCACAAATCAACAAAGCGGAACTTTTCAAAATATCCGGACATTACGACAAATATAAAAACGACATGTTCCATGTCCGCTCCAATTATTCCGAAGAAGAATATTTTCTGAAACCCATGAACTGCCCCCAGCACACCCAGATTTTTGCCTCCGAAATACGAAGCTACAAAAATATGCCGGTCCGCATAGCCGACTTCGCTAATTTATACCGCGATGAAAAACCCGGAGAATTGTCGGGGCTCACGCGGCTGCGCGCCTTTTCGCAAGATGACGGCCATTGCTTTTGCCGCGAAGACCAGATAGAAGAAGAGTTCGCCGCAATCTTGGGCGTCATTGAGAAAGCCATGAAAACTTACGGGCTGAATTATTCTGTCAGACTGTCGCTTCGCGACGAGAAAAACAAAAAAGCGTGCTTGGGCGACGACAAAGTCTGGAAAAAATCCCAAAAAATACTGGAAGATCTGCTCAAAAAAACCGGCGTAAAATACGCCGTGGGCCTCGGCGAAGCGGCGTTTTACGGGCCTAAAATGGATTTGATCGCCAAAGATTCGCTTGGACGCGAATGGCAGCTCTCCACTATCCAGCTTGATTTTAATATGCCGGCGCGTTTCAAACTGGAATACATAGGAGCGGACGGCCAAAAACACACTCCGGTTATGATCCACAGCGCCATTGCCGGATCGCCCGAAAGATTTATGGCGGTTTTGATAGAACATTATGCCGGAGCGTTCCCCTTATGGCTCGCGCCCGTACAAGCGGTGGTCATCCCCATCAGCGAAAAATTCAACAAATACGGAAACGGTGTTTTATCGGAATTAATCAATGCCGGGGCGCGCACGGAAATTGACGATTCCAACGAAACGCTGGGCAAGAGAATCCGCGCCGCGGAAATGCAAAAAATACCGTATATTTTGGTAGTAGGCGAAAAGGAAGAATCCGCCGGACTCGTCGCCGCCCGCCACAGAGAAACCAAGCAGCAAGAGACCATGCCACTCGCCGATTTTATAAACGCGTTAAAACGGCAAATCGCCGATAAAAAATAAAATCTGACTTTGAGAATATGACCTTGAAGCATGGTCGTATTTTGTTTAGCATTGATAAATATGCTAAAGACGAAACTTAAAAAATACTACCTCAAAACCTTCGGATGCCAGAGTAACATGGCTGACTCCGACCGCATACGCTGGATCGTGGAATCCTCCGGTTACCGCCCCACGCTCAAAGAAGACGCAGCCGATCTCATAATCTACAACACCTGTTCCGTCCGCCAATCCGCCGAGGATCGTATTTTCGGGCGCAACAAAATTCTAAAACGGCTGAAAGAAAACAACCCATGCCTCAAAACCGTACTAACTGGCTGTATGATGCACTACGACGCCAATCACTTGAAAAAACGGCTGCCCCACATAGACATATTTCTACCCATAACAGACCTGGCGCGCTTGCCGGCTAAAATAGGGGCAAAAACCAAAATACGGCCGGAAGAGTACTTGAGTATCCCGCCCAAGCATGAATTCCCTTTCCGCGCGTGGATTCCAATTTCCTACGGATGCAACAATTTTTGCACTTTTTGCATAGTGCCTTTCGCGCGCGGGCGCGAATATTCCCGCCCCAAAAATGAAATAATAAAAGAAGTGAAAGATGCCATCAGAAGCGGCCACAAAGAAATCTGGCTCCTGGGACAAAATGTAAATTCTTACGGCATAATTGAAAAAACGGCATGGGAAGGTAAAACGCGAAAAAACGCGCTTCCCAAAATACAAAAAGGCTGCGTCACTTTCGCAAAACTTATCCGCGAAATAAACGCGCTCCCCGGAAAATTCTGGATCCGCTTCACTTCCGCGCACCCCAAAGACTTCTCGGACGACCTTATTATTGCCATGACGGAATGTAAAAAATTTCCCAAATACATAAATCTGCCGGTGCAATCTGGTGACAACGCAGTTTTAAAAAAAATGAATCGCAACTACACGCGCGAAGATTTTATAAAACTGGTCCGAAAAATCCGCGCCGTCATGCCAGGCATCGCGATTTCCACCGATACCATAGTGGGATTCCCCGGAGAAACCAAAAAAGAATTCATGAACACGGCCAGCCTTTACAAGCAAATCGGCTTTGATATGGCTTTCATAGCGGAATATTCAACGCGTTCGGGCACGGCCGCTTCACTTGCTTTCGCGGATGATGTATCGCACGAAGAAAAAGAACGGCGCAGAAAATACCTAAACGAAATTCTTAAAAAATCTGCTATGCAATCAGGTCGGCCGATACTTCATCAGACCATGGAACTTTTGGTGGACGAATACAAAAACGGGCGCTTTTTCGGCAAAAGCCCGCAAAACAAAAACGTGGAAATCAAAGACGTTAATTTAAACCAAAAAATCAAAATCGGTGATTTCGTAAAAATAGAAATCACCGATATATCTCCCTGGAAATGGGAAGGGCGGCTAATTTAACTTCGCTGTTACTTGGAATATTTTTCTATTTCTTCCAAGGCCTGCCTTACATCCGACGTGCCGAGCTCTTCGGTTTCAGGCGCCCCCCCTCTTTGAGACCTGCTGGTGGCCTCTTCAAGCTTTTTTTTGGCCTCCGCAATTTGTTGCGGCGTCTTGCCTTCTTTTTTAAGCCCTTCCTCTTCTCCGGAAGTCATACTAAAACGTCTTTCAAATGGATTTGGCATAATTATTTCCTTTTTATCTTTTAATAAATAAACTATATTACGATAATTACATTTTGTCAATGGCATTTTTCAACACCTGCGCCGCCACTTGCGGATTAGCCGCCCCCTTGGTCTCTTTCATCATATGACCCACCAAAAATTGCAAAGCTGCCGACTTTCCGGCTTTAAAATCGCCGACAGCGCCCGGATTATCCAGTATTATTTTTTGGGCCATGTCTATCAATTCAGCTTCATCGCCCATCTGCTTCAATCCCTTACTCTCTAAAATATCGGAGGGGTCTCCCCCGCCTGAAAACATTTCTGCCAAAATCTCCTTGGCTCCGCGCGACGAAACCTCGCCCAAAGCCACCATTTTTATAAGCTCAGCGAAATTTTCCGGCGTAACACGCGTATCGCCAAAAGAACCTTCCGTTTCTTTTATCAACGCGCGCAAATCCGAAGTCATGTAATTCACGGCTGATTTGATCAAATCCTCGCGGCTTATTTTGCCGCTATCCTTCACCCACTCCGCTATTTCCGACACCGAGCTTTCAAAAAAATTGGCCATTGCTTTGTCCCCCACCATCATCTGGGCAGCGTCCCCAGAAACGCCGTACTCGCGCGCAAAACGGTCGCGTTTCTGCCACGGCAGCTCTGGAAGCGAAGCACGAAGCGATGCCAAATCAAAATATTTTTTATCGGTCAGATCAAGCGACGGCAAATCAGGCTCCGGAAAATACCTGTAATCATGCGCTGATTCTTTTTTGCGCTGGGAAAATGTATGCTGTTTGCCCTCGTCCCAGCCCCTGGTTTCCTGAACTATCTTTTGCCCTTCGCTCAGTGCCTTAATCTGCCTTTTATATTCATACGCGATAGCACGCTCCACGGCGCGAAAAGAGTTTAAATTTTTAACCTCAACTTTAGTGCCACGCTCCTCCCCCGGTCTAGCAACGGAAATATTCGCTTCCACGCGCATCTCCCCCTTTTCCATATCCGCCTCAGAAACATCCAGATAACGAAGCAATAATTGCAATTCTTCGGCAAAAGCCCGCGCCTCTTCCGCCGAACTTATATCCGGTTCCGTCACCAATTCCATGAGCGGCACTCCCGCTCTGTTAAAATCAACCAAACTATCATTACCCTCGTGCACCAACCTGCCGGTATCCTCTTCCAGATGGACGCGCGTTATGCGTATTTTTTTATCCAATCCGGGCAACAAAAGCTCTCCGCCTGCCACCAGCGGATGTTTGTATTGGGAAATCTGATACCCCTTGGGCATATCCGGATAAAAATAATTCTTGCGGTCAAATTGCGAATATTCGGGGATATTGCCGCCCAAAGCCATACCAACACGAAGAACGCTTTCCACCGCCTGCCTATTGATAACCGGCAGCGTCCCTGGATGTCCCATGCACACCGGACAGATATTTATATTGGGATGGTGCTCATTCGGATCGTTCAAAGAATCACAAAACATCTTGGTTTTGGTAGCCAGCTCTGCATGTATCTCCAATCCAATTGTTAACTGATATTTTTCCATGATTAATTCCGCGCCTGCCCCGTAACCAAACGCGAAGCGTTGGTGGTACTGGAGTGTATTTCCAATCCTATAGTCAGCTTATAATCGCCCATATTATTAAATTTACCACAAAAATCAGCGTTGCAAAACAACACTTTTCGATATAAACTGGATTTATGCTATCAATGACGGACATGAAAAAAGGCGTGCTTTTTATACTGGACGGCCAGCCGCATGAAGTACTGGAATATAATTTTTTGCGCATGCAGCAAAGAAAACCGGTCGCTCAAACCAAGGTTAAAAACCTGATTACCGGCAAAATTTCCGCGCAAACTTTCCACCAAAGCGATGTTTTCAAGGAGGCGGAAATCGCCAAAGAAGACATAATGTTTATTTATGCCCACCGCGACGAATACTGGTTCCGCGACCCCAAAGATCCGGGCAAGCGCTTCAAACTGGACGCCGATATTATCGGAGACGCCACGAAATTTCTAAAAAACAATCTCGTAGTGCTGGCTTACAAATTTGACGATCAAATCATAAACGTTAAACTGCCGATAAAAATAGACTACAAAGTGACGGAAGCTGCTCCGGCTGTGCGCGGCGATACCGCCACAGGAGCCAGCAAAACCGTGAAGCTGGAAAACGGACTGGAAATCAATACTCCGCTCTTCATTGAACAGGGCGACACAATAAACGTAAATACGGAAACCGGAGAATACACCGAACGGCTGGAAAAAGCGAAATAGTAATCATTTAACGTAATAAAAACAGCGGCCGCATTTTTTGCGAGCCGCTGATTATTTTTGTAGGCAACAAGAGGTTAGTACTCACCTTATCCTTGCGGATACGAATCCTGTTGGGATCCGGCATTAGACTTATTTCCTTTTGGAAATCGCACTTGCTGCCTTAATATAAAAATATTACCACAATTATATTGTATTGTCAACAGAGCAAAAATCGCGCCTTTATTCGCTTTTTTCTATTTGTATGCCCAGTTCAACCAATTGTTCTTTTTCAACTTCGCTCGGCGCGTTCATCATGAAATCTCTACCGTCTCCGGTCTTGGGAAACGCTATCACTTCCCTGATGCTTTCCTCACCTTCCAAAATCATAATCAATCTATCCAAACCAAACGCAATGCCGCCGTGCGGAGGAGTGCCATATTTGAACGCCTGGAGCATATGCCCAAAATTTTTTTCTATTCTGTCTTTCCCATAACCCAAAATCTCAAAAACTTTTTCTAAGGCTTCCGGTCTGTGATTGCGTATACTGCCTCCGCCAATTTCCAAACCATTCAAAACCACATCGTATTGCGTGGTAATAATATTTCCAATATTTTGCTTCGCCATCAAATCATCCATAAATTCCGGCTTGGGCGCGGAGAAAGGATTATGAGTAAAAGTCCAACCGCCAGCATCTGTCTTTTCAAAAAACGGAAAATCTACTACCCAGCAAAAAGCGAGCAAATCAGTATTATTTTTATCCTTCCTCAAATCCGGACGATCCGTACCGTATTTATTCATCACCTCTTTATAATTCAAGCGTGGAAACGGAATTTCCTGAATCTCTTTTTTCGGATACGCCTCTTTCACCATTTTTATAATCATTGCTTCATTCAAGGACATCACGGCTTCCATGTCCACAAAACTCATCTCCAAATCAAGCTGGGTAAATTCCGGCTGGCGGTCGCCGCGCGTATCTTCATCGCGGAAACAACGCGCAACCTGAAAATAACGTTCAAAACCTGCCGCCATCAAAAGCTGTTTATATTGCTGCGGAGATTGCGGCAGAGCGTAAAAAGCGCCTTTATGCAATCGCGATGGCACGATATAATCACGCGCGCCTTCGGGCGTTGATTTTGTTAAAATAGGAGTTTCTATCTCTGTAAATCCGTTCTCCGTTAAAAAATCGCGCGTAAATTTCGTAATTTTACAACGATTACGTAAATTTTTCTGCAAACGCGGGCGCTTCAAGTCCGCGTAACGGTATTGCAAACGGGTATCTTCGCCGATGTCATAACCGTCACTCGTCACATCAATAGGCGGAGTTTCCGCCTCGGCTAGAACTTTTATTGTCGCAACCTGTATTTCCACACCCCCGGTCTCCAGTTCCGGATTCTTCATTTTTTCCGGCCGCGCACTTACTTCCCCCTCAATTTCAACCACCCATTCCGGACGGAGAGTCGCGGCAATTTTATAAGTTTCCGCGTCCTTGGGCGTAACCACCATTTGCACCTTGCCGGACATATCCCGCAAATCCAAAAAAATTATTTTACCGTGATCGCGCCTCACATCCACCCAGCCGGAAAGCCTGACTTTTTCACCCGCCTTGTTTATGGTTTCTTTGATTAATATCCTGGGTAACATAATTGCTATTTTAACACTACCGCTGCTTAATGTGAAATTGTAAAACCTCCGGATTGTTACCCGGAGGTTTTATTGGTTTAACCAAAATTTATTTTTCTGCCAAACGCCGTATTTCATCCATAATAATGGCGGAACCTTCTTCAAGGGAAATACCGACAGGCAGACTCATCGGTTTACCTATATTTATCCTTATTTTAACGCCTAATTTATAAATATGCTTATTCGACAAAACATCAAAATGACCACTGATACCGACAGGCACCATCAGAACGCCGGTTTCCCGGTGCAAATACGGAGCTCCACGCTTGCCTCTACCAATTGTGCCATCACACGTAAACTTTCCCTCAGGGAATACCCACATTTTGGCGCCAGATCGCAAAACTTTAACCGCTTCGCGCATAGCCAAGGCGACATCCCCTCCCGCCCGACGCACCCTAATAGAGGCATTGAGATGCGTGAAAATCGCACAAGGCATCCTTATATCCCAAAATCGCATAAACCTGTCTGTGACCAAAAATCTAAGAGGATAAAATTTGCGAGGCACCAATCCGTCTTTGGGCATGGCAACAGCGCATAAAAAACTATCCAAATACGATCCGTGGTTGGAAGCGAATATAATCGGTTGATTTTCCAATCCGCGCAGATTCTCCTGCCCTTCAACATGATAATCCACCAAACACCTCAACAGTAAATAAATAGGCCAATAACAAATCATTTGGAATAATTTGGCTATGGCAATTCTTAGCATAAAAAGCTCCCTTCATCGGATATTTTGTTTTTAAAAAACTAACTATTTCACGCAATCCGCCCAGTAGGACTCGAACCTACGACCATCAGCTTAAAAGGCTGTTGCTCTACCAACTGAGCTATGGGCGGAAAGTCCTCATTTGCGCATTATAATAAATAACGCCGCTAGCGGCAATACCAGCCACCACAAAAACGCGTCAGGCGACGCAAACGCATATTTTACTACCGGAGAAAACGTAAAAAGCTCCGCTGCCGGCAATAACGCGAAAACAGACGCCATAAGCAAGCCGACCTCCAGGAAACTTAACGCAAAAATCTTCCACCACACCTTTTCGTCTTCAGAAACGCTCCGCAAAAAAGTTTTAAAAAACAAATGAGATAATACGGTGACCAACGCCAAAAAAACAGTAACTCTCATCAAAAAAGTTTCCAAAAGCGTTCTTCCGGCCAGAAAAAAATTCAAAAAATGCATATTTACGAACAAAAGCTGCGCGATATAAATACCTAGCAATACCGAAAGCAATCTCGCCTTGCCCGCCATCCAACCGTAAAAAAAACCGGCCGCAATAAACAAAAATATGACAATAAGATCCCATGTGGGGTGGGAAAGTATGGACGATATGTAAGAAATGTCTAACATTTTAAAAACCCTCTTCCTTTAATTCTTCCATTAATTGCTTGGCGCGCCGCGACAGACGTTTCGGAGTCTTCACCTTGACGCTTATAAGCAAATCACCGCGTCCGCGCTCGGAAGGCACGCCCTTACCGCGCACCCGCAATATCTCTCCGCTGTCTAAGCCATTGGGAATGGTTACTTTTATCGTACCGTCCAAAATATTTATGTTTTTCTCGCCGCCCAATACCGCTTCGGAAAAAGGAATTTCCAAATCCATCAATAAATTACGCCCTTCGCGCTTAAATATCGCGTGTTGCCTTACATGGAGTTTTATGTACAAATCTCCGGAAACACCTCCGGAGACGGCTTCGCCGCCGCCTGACATTTTTATCATCTCGCCGTTATTTACTCCGGCAGGAATACGAATTACGGCTTCTTCATCGGATTTAACAATTCCCAGTCCCGCGCACTCCTTGCACGGCTTCTCCGGCACCTCGCCGCGACCATGACAGCCATCACATTCCTTTAAATTGGAAAAAACTCCTATGAACGAACGCCGCGTCTCTTTGATGGTGCCTGAACCGCGGCATGCCCCGCAACGCGTTTTTTTGGAACCCTCATCCGTGCCTTCGCCGCCGCACCGCGCGCATTTATTTAATTTATTCAATAAAACGCGCCGTTCAGCGCCAAAAACCCCTTCTTCAAACGACAATTCCACATCAATGGATATGTCGCGTCCTCTCCGGCCGTAATGCCTGCCGCCGAAACCTCCAAAAACGCCTTCAAAAATTTCGTCAAAATTAACTCCCGTATCTCCGGAAGAAAAACCCTGCGAGAAATTGCCAAAATCCCAACCTCCATTTCCGCCGCCGCCTTCGTCAAAAACCTGGCCATACATATCATACTCCTTGCGTTTTCTGTCGTTACCTAAAATCTGATAAGCTTCGTTCACTTCCTTAAAATGCCGTCCATCACCGCCTGTTTTGTCAGGATGATGTTCATGGGCGAGTTTTCTGTACGCCTTTTTGATTTCTTCTTTGCTGGCACTTTTAGTAATGCCTAATATTTTATAATAATCCTTCATAAGAATTTACGAGACGCTCCGCTCCATCAATTATTTTGTTTCGTTTTCGTCTTTTACCTCTTTATACTCGGCATCGCGCGCTTCTTTGGGGACGCCGCCTTCTGTTTTATTATCTCCGGAATCCTGTTTTTTGTATAGCGCCTCCCCTATTTTCTGAACGGAACGCGAAAGGTCTTCTTGGACTGATTTGAGAGTTTCCGCGTCCTTAGCTTCATCCTTCGCTTTCTTCAACGCCGCGAGTTTGCCTTCAATTTCTTGTTTAATATCGGCAGAAACCTTGTCTCCGGCATCGCGAAGCGCCTTCTCCGAAGCATAAATCAAAGTATCGGCTGTATTCCTAACCTCGGCTAATTGTTTCTTTTTCTCATCATCCGCGGCATGCAAATCGGCTTCTTTTTTCATTTTTGCAATATCCTCCGAAGATAATCCGCTTGACGCTTCAATCCTGATTGACTGCTCCTTCCCCGTTCCTTTATCTTTCGCGGAAACTTTCAAAATACCGTTCGCGTCAATGTCAAAAACCACCTCAACCTGCGGCAACCCCCTGGGAGCGGGCGGAATTCCGTCTAACATAAATCGTCCCAGCGTTTTATTATCCCCCGCCATCGGCCTCTCGCCCTGAAGAATATGAATTTCCACCGAAGGCTGATTATCCGCCGCCGTTGAAAACACCTGCGTCTTGGAAGCGGGAATGGTCGTATTTCTCTCAATTAATTTGGTAAAAACTCCTCCCAAAGTTTCCAATCCCAAAGACAACGGTATTACATCCAAAAGCAAAACATCTTTTACATCTCCCTGCATAATGCCCGCTTGCACGGCGGCTCCCATAGCTACCACCTCATCAGGATTAATGGACTTATTCGGTTCTTTCCCAAAAAGTTTTTTTACGGCTTCTTGCATCGCGGGCATACGAGTCTGGCCACCCACCAAAATAATCTCATCCATATCGCCCAACTGAAATCCGGCCGCCTCCACCGCCCTTCGTGTTATTTCCACTGACCTGTCAATATATTCGCGCACCAATCCTTCCAATTGCGCGCGGGACATTTTCATCAATAAATGCTTGGGGCCCGAAGCGTCGGAAGTGATAAACGGAATGTTTATTTCCGTATCAACGGTACTGGACAATTCGTGCTTGGCTTTTTCCGCCGCCTCTTTCAGGCGCTGGATGGCCAATTTATCCTTTGAAATATCTATACCCGATTCTTTCATGTATTCCGCCACTATCCAGTCCATTATTTTCTGGTCAAAATCATCCCCGCCCAAATGCGTGTCGCCGTCTGTAGATTTCACCTCAATCGTATCGTCTCCTATTTCCAAAACGGAAACGTCAAAAGTGCCGCCGCCGAAATCGTATACCACGATTTGTTCGTTCTTTTTCTTGTTAAATCCATAAGCTAACGCGGCCGCGGTAGGCTCATTTAATATCCTTTTTACTTTTAGTCCGGCAATCTCGCCCGCGTCTTTGGTGGCTTGCCTTTGAGAATCGTCAAAATAAGCTGGTACGGTGATGATCGCTTCTTCTATTTTTTCTCCCGTTTTCTTTTCCGCGTCCGCTTTTAATTTTTGTAAAATCATCGCGGAAATCTCTTCCGGGCGGTACCACTTCTCGCCCATCTTGACTTCAATCCCGCCATTCACAGACTCGCGTATTTCGTACGGAAGTAATTTCCTGTCTTTTATCACCTCGGGATCGGAAAATTTCCGGCCAATAAGCCTTTTTACCGAAAAAATCGTGTTTTGCGGATTGGTTACCGCCTGCCGTTTAGCGATAAGCCCAGCCAAACGATCGCCGGATTTAGACATACCGATAATAGAGGGGGTGGTGCGCACTCCCTCGCTGTTTTCCAAAATTTTAGGCTCTCCCGCTTCAACCATCGCCATGGCAGAATTAGTCGTGCCCAAATCAATTCCTAATATTTTTGACATAATTGTTTTTGTAATAAATTAATTTGTAATTTTAAAATTTAATTTTGTAATTTATAAATTCCCACTTTGACCATCGCGGGACGCAATATTTTATCGTGCAATTTATATCCTCGTTTCACCACCTCAATTATCACCCCGTCTTTGGTTTCATCCGCGACATCCGTCTTTTCAATCGCGTCATGCATCACCGGATCAAATTTCTGCCCCACATCAGCCTCCAACAATTCCACGCCATGGCCTTCCAAAAGCTTCGCCATCTGAATGCGGATGCCTTTTATGCCTTCCATCCAATTTTTACCGCCTTCGGGCAAGACCGCGTTGTGAGCGAACGCCATATCGAAACTATCCGCCACTTCTATCAATTCCTGCAACATATTCTTTTCCGAAAATTTTAAAAATTCTTCCCTGCCCCGCTCTTCGTCTTTTTTCATATTTATGAAATCCGCTCTTGCCCTCTGCCAACCCGCCAGATATTCGTCCCGTTCAATCTGACACTTCTTCATCCGCTCGCGGAGTTTTCGTACCGCCTCTTCGCCCTCATCATTTTCCGAAACTATTTCCAATTCATCAGCTCCATCGTTATTATCCATGGTGTTTTTGATTATCTGCTAAAAAATAACGAATGACCGAATAACCGTATTCGTAATCCATGCGCTTGGGTCCCACGGCAAGCATCACCGTCTCGCCATCTCCGTCTTGCCAGCGCGCGCTCAAAACGCTAAAATTCTCCACCTCACGCACCGGATTTTCTTTGCCTATGAAAACCTCCTCCGCCTCGTTCATTTCTTGCCTGTAAACATCGGCCGCTTCATAAGCGCCGTCAATCAAACGCGCGAAATCCCGCAAGATCTGCCTATTATCAAATTCCGGTTCGGCCAACAATCCTTCGGCTCCGTAATAATCCAGGTGTTTTTTGCCGCCAAAAGAAGCGATTATGGTAAACAAATTCGTAGCTTCGGAAATGACTTTGCCCATTTGATAATTTATGTCATGCAAAGACCGCGTGGAACGCGCCATTTCTTCAAAAGCCTCTTGATCTCGGCGCCTGGGAGTTTTCACATCCATCAAACTGTCCACGAAATAACGATATGCTTTATCGGTCGGAATTCTACCGCCTGAAATGTGCAATTGTTCCAAAAAACCCGACTCGTCCAACTCGCACATAATATTGCGGATGGTTGCCGGCGCGGCGTCTATGATAGCGTTCTCGTACACGCGACCTGAAGCCACGGGTTCGCCCCGCTTTATGTAATCGCGCACTATAAAATCCAAAATATCAGCCTTCCTCTCGTCTAATATCATAATAATAATCAGTATATAAAAATTAGCAGTCTTGTGTCAAGACTGCTAATATAACCGAATTTTTATTTTTTCTGCATTTGGGAAAGCTGTTTAAGCGGCACTTCAAATCTTGCCTTGGTTGGCAGGGATCTTTTGTTTCTGTGATTTGTGGCGGTATATTCCACTGTTGCCGCCCCTTTATAGCGCCTGACTTCAAGTACTTTCAAAAATCCCATCTCCTCAACCGATCCCCAGTCTCCGAATGTGAACTCTTTTCCAAAATCGTTTTTTATCGGAGCCACATTTCTTATCCTGTCCACTTTAAATCTCTCGTGGACGATAAACATATCTCCTTTTTCGATTTTCATTCCAAATAAAGCCGATAAGCCCTTCAACTGTTCCTTCTCTTCTACCTTAACTCCCTTCATCATTCCTCCTGTAAAAAAATAAGTTAAAGAACTTTATTGCACAAATATAGCACAATCCTGATAAAATGTAAATGCTTTGAAGGCACATTCAATTTTAAAATAAAAGAAGCTATCCAAGGATAGCTTCTTAACCTCAAGGGTAAACTACCTACCTACCGGCAGGCAGGCTGCGAGAGGAAGCCGGACACCGAACCGAAGCTGACGCGCGGGTCGCCAACGAAGTACGTGCCGAACTCGACCCTGCCGCCGTCGAAGCGGAAGAAGGGAGACCTGGAAAAGCCGCCATCGGCCTCCGGAGAGAACTCGTCACCGGAGCAATCCATGTCCAGTTCCTCCCAACGGACGAGCCGTTCGGGGTGGATCAGAACGATGGAACCGACCGCGAGACTTCCGAGACCGAACTCGTTCCCCACGAAGACCTCACGAGCCCGACGGACGGACTTGCCACGATGGCGCATGCCGAGCTGGGCGGCGACGATCAGGATAGCCTGTCCCGAGTCTATCGAGGGATCGCCCTTCTGCGTCAGAGCGAGAGATTTCAGCGCCTCTGCCGTGCGAGCGTGAACCCGCAACTGCGTCGGCGTGATCTGTCCCTCACGGTAGTTGTAGAACGACCGGGAGGCCACGATCTTGGCGTGAACGAGCTTAACCACCTGGCAATACTTCTCCGCCGGATCGGTCACTTCGGGGAAGTGCTTGCTTCCCAGCGCGTCGACCGACGGAATGGCGAACCACCCTTCGGCGCCCTCGGGGAGTGCAGGCAAGTTGCGGGCGTTCGCGAGAGCCTGGCTCGGATCGAGATCGAAAATCTTGGCAAGCGCCTTGATCTGATCCGCGATCGGCTTCGGCCCCTTGTACTTCTTCGGGTACGTGTAGTTGGAACGAACTTCCTCGCTCATGTACTGGTTCACGGACAGCTCAGCGATGAGCTTCGCGATCCCGTCCTGCAGTTCACCACCGCGCTCGTTCAACCGCTGTGCGCGTGCCTCGTCCAACTGGAGCTTGTTGTAGACGGCCTCAAAGAGACCGACTGCGTGGAGACCTTTCGGATCTCGGCTGGTGATCAATGTCTGTAACATCGTCATCCTCCTTCTTTCTTTGGATTTGCCGGAGTCGCTCCGGCTGGCGTCTGCCGTTATGGCAGTAATTAAGGAACATTATGGCATGAATAATAATATGAAATTTGATTTATGTCAAGCTAAAAACCGCCCCGCCTAAAGCGGGACGGTTTTCAAAATATATCTCGTAAAAAGTCTAGCGTTTACTGCGCATTCGCGTAACGGCGATTTCTCTCTGCCTAGGGCAGAGAGAACCGGAGTAAACGCTAAACTATTAGCGTTTACTCCACTGCGGAGCCTTCCTTGCTTTCTTCAGACCGAATTTGCGGCGTTCCTTCATACGCGGATCCCGTTTCAAATAACCCGCCTTTTTTAAACGCTTCCTGAATTCGGCATTAAATATCACCAACGCGCGGGATAATCCATGCCGCAGAGCTTCCGCCTGCGAATGTATACCTCCACCCGAGATTTTGACTTCCACGCCAAACTTGCCTTCCATGTTCATTTCACGCAACGCGCCTTCCACGATTTTCTGCATTTCCAAAGTGGGAAAATACACGCTGTAATCCTTGCCGTTTACCGCGATACCCCTTCCGCCCTCGGAAATACGCACGCGCGCCGTGGAAGTTTTCCGCCTACCGATCCCTTCAATATATTTTTTCTTGGGAGCTTCAACGCGCTCTACCACCTCGGCTTTTTTCTCTTTAACCGTGGTCTTTCTAACAGCGCGAGGTTTAACCTCTTTCTTCACCGTCTTGCTTTTTACCTCTTTGGATGATTTAGGTGGCATTTTATTTTTCTATAATAAGATTTTTGATAAGGCGCGATCTCAATTTATTCTTAGGCAACATGCCCCATACCGCTTTCCTGAAAACCTCGCGCGCGTCTTTCGCCATCACATCTTTCATTTTGGTCTTTTTCAAGCCGCCAGGATAACCGGAATATCTGGTGTAAACTCTACCCTCTTTTTTCTTGTCCTTAATATCCAATTTAGCCGCGTTTACCACCTTTAATTTTATATCAGGCACTAAATTGGGAGCAAAATCCGCGTTTCTTTTGCCGCGTAAAATCATCACCGCCTCACTCGCGGATCTTCCCAAACTTTTTCCCTTTAAATCCAAAACGTAATCCATAAAAATCTTTTATCTTTCGTAAAATCTACACCAATTCCAACATTACCATTTGAGCGTTATCGCTTCGTTTATTCAGGCGAGTTATCCGCGCATAACCGCCGCGCCGCTCGGCATATTTCGGCCCGACCTCCGAAAACATTTTATTTACAGTTTTTTTATCAAACAAACGAGCCATCAATCTGCGGTTGGCAATCGTATCATGCTTGGATCTGGTGATCAGTTTCTCCACAAATGGCCTGGTTTCTTTGGCTTTCGCTTCGGTGGTTTTTATATGTCCGTGCAACAGCAAAGATCTCGCCAATCCTTTCAGGAGCGCGCGCCTAACCTTCCTTACCATTCCAAATTTTCTGCCCTTTTTCCTATGACGCATTTTATTCTTTAAGCTTTAATCCCAAATTACCAAGCGCTTCCTTTATCTCCTCAATGGCTTTATTGCCCAATCCCGGCATTTCAAGCAAGGCCACTTCTTTCTTCTTCGTCAAACCGCCAACGGTTTTTATACCTACATCGCGGAGCGCGCTTATTATTCTGGAAGACAAATTAATGTCGTCTATTTTTATTTTTTCTGGAGAAGCCGCTTTTTCCGCGACCTCTTCAAGTACCGCTTTTTCTTTTTTTGCCTCGGATGCTACCTCTTCTTCAAAACCGGAAATGGCATGCAATTGCTTGATCATAATATTCACAGAGCGTTCCAGCGCCTCCCCGGGAGCAATCGTCCCATCGGTCTGAATGCTGATGCGCAATCTGTTGAAATCGGTGCGGTCACCGACGCGCATATTCTCCACATTGTAACTAACGCGCCGTATCGGAGTAAAAATAGCATCAATGGCCAATGTACCTACCTCCACCTTGTCTTTCACGCTGACTTCGCGAGGAACATAACCAATGCCCCGTTCCGCCGTCAATTCCACGATGAATTTACTGTCTTTGGCTACCAGCGTGGCTATGGGCCAATCTTTATTTATAATTTCCACCTGAGACGGAGTCTTGATATCCTTGGCTGTAACTTTTTTCTGGCCGTTAGCTTTCAAAGTAAGCATCTGGGGACCATCGGCATGAATTTTCAAGCGTATGCCTTTTAAATTCAAAAGTATATTAATAACGTCTTCTTTAACGCCGTGAATAGTGGAAAATTCATGGTCTACCCCCTCAATTTTAACCGTAGTAATGGCGGCGCCCGGCAAAGAAGAAAGCATTATCCTTCTCAAGCTATTGCCCAAAGTGTGGCCATAGCCTGGGTACAAACCGTCTATTTCATAAACACCCTTTTCTTCGGTTTCCGATATAATTCTCGGCTTGGATGGCAAAACAATTTCCATGTTTTATTATTAATTATTAAATTTAACGCGAATAATATTCTATGATGGAATTAACATTAATTCCCAAATCAGCCTCGTTCACCGGCCTATTTAAAACTTTACATTCTTTTTTGGATTTGTCAAGAGAAAGCCATGCCGGAGGATTATATTTCTGAAGAACGGTGTCTAAATTGGCAAAAACTCCCTTATTAGCGCTTTGCGGACGAATTTTTACCACATCCCCCGCTTTTACGCTATATGACGAAATATTAACTTTGCGTCCATTTACCAAAACATGTCCATGGCTCACAATCTGCCTGGATATTTTTCTCGGCATGGCAAACGCTCTGCTAAACACGCTGTCCAGTCGCGACTCCAAAAGTTCAATTAATTTTTTGCCGCTGTGGGTCTTTTGTCTGATGGCGCTTTCCGCGTAATTCCTGAATTGTTTCTCACGCAAACCGTACATCTCGCGCATCTTTTGTTTTTCTTTCAATTGCGCGCCAAATTCCGACAATCTCTTGCCGCGCTTTTTACCGTGCATGCCTGGAGCGTACGGTTTTCGCGCGATGGCGCATTTCGGACTAAAACAGCGCTCCCCTTTCAAAAAGAGCTTTTCTCCCGCGCGTCTGCAAATTTTACATTTAGCATCCATAAAAATTAAACTCTCCGGGGCTTTGACGGCTTAGGGCCGTTATGCGGCAAAGGAGTCATATCTTTTATATAAGGAATATCAAATCCCTTTCCAGCAAAAGATCTTATGGCCGACTCCCGCCCGGATCCTATGCCTTTCACAATAATACCGACTTTCTGCATTTTCACAATCTTCGCCTGTTCCGCGATAAATTCCGCCACCTTGGAAGCGGCGTAAGGCGTGCTCTTGCGCGTTCCCTTAAAGCCTAGAGCTCCTGCCGTAGACCAGGCCAAAACATTGCCAGCCGCATCAGCCAAAGTAATGATAGTATTGTTGTAGGTCGCCTGGATATAAAGTATGCCCTCGTCCACTCTTTTCTTGGCCAAACTAACGGCACCGCGGGATTTTGCTCCCTCGTCCGCTCCGCCTGATTTTTTGATAATGCGTTTTTTTCCCATTTTATTTATTTTTTCTCCATCTTGCGTTTACCGCTGCCCATGGTATGCCTAACGTTGCCACGGCGGGTACGTGAATTGGTTTTTGTTCTCTGACCCCTAACCGGCAAACCCTTCATATGCCTGGTCCCTCGATAACAACCGATATCACGAAGCCGCTTTATATTCATGGAAATAACGCGGTTCAAACTGCCGTCAACCAACGGATCGTCTTCAATCAATTTTCGCAAAGCGCCCACTTCAGCCGTGGAAAGATCAACAGATTTTTTTTCAGGCGAAATGCCCGCTTTTTCCAAAATATTGACAGCCTTAGCGCGCCCCACGCCGTACACATAAGTAAGGGCTATGACCAATTTCTTTTTTTCCGGAATTTCTGTTCCTGCTATGCGCATAAATAAATATTAATAAATACTTTATCTACTTTATCCCTGCCTTTGTTTATGCTTGGGATTTTTACATATAACGCAAACTCGGCCTTTGCGCCGAATCACTTTGCAATCTTTACAAATTTTTTTAACCGAAGCTCGTACTTTCACTTTTAAAATTTACTTATAAATATATGAAATACTGCGGCATTTCATATATTTCCGTCGCTCACCTCAGATGAAAGCTCCGCTTTCGCCCGCTGGCTTACTAGAAAATATAACCGCAAAACAATTTTATTACAATACCGCGCTATAATCTCTGAATAATGCGCGCTTTGGTTTCATCATATGGCGTCATTTCCAATTTTACCTTATCACCCAACAGCACCCGTATGTAATTCTTCCGCATTTTACCGGATAGGTGCGCCCAGATCACGCGCTCATCCTCAATTTGTACCTTAAAAGTGGCATTGGGCAGCGCCTCAATTACCGTTCCTATTTTGATGATTTTCTCTTTATTATCCGCAATCATTAATAAATCCCGCGAAATACAGGACAAATATACTCCCCATCATAATGCAATAATTTCAGGGCGTCAATACTTTAAGTATCTTTATTTTATCCGCTCTATTTGGCATAACTTTCCACCAGGAAGGCCAAAATGCAAGCTCTGCGCGTTCTATGCCGCCGTATGAATCAAAAATTTCACGCATGGATTTCCCTCCGGCTAAAAAATCATTTCTTATTCCGACCTCATCAAAAGGCCACGCGAAATGAGCCTCCCCCTTTATACGCACGGCTATTTCCCCTTTATTAAAATCTTTACTCAATACTTCCTTGGTTAAATCTTGAAAATTGATTATTTCTATATTATTTTCGGAATCCTTTCCCAAATAAGCGCGCGAAACGGTTAAAGCAATGTCAGATTTTTTAACAATAATCCCCTGAAACGCCCCGGCCAATTTAACCGAGACGGAGTCTCCCACCGCGCCCACCGCAGGACTGATCACATACTCGCCGTAAGAAACTTCCTTGGCTCCGTCTAAAATCAGAAAACCGTCGGGAATCTGCCTATCATATTCCTGACGAATATCTTCATCTAGTTGTTTTTTAAGTTCGGCGATCAAATTATCCGCGTCTTCTTGGGCTACCGTTCGCGCCGTTCCGACAAAACCGCCCTCCATGGGCTTCACCGATCTTCCGTAAAATTTAGTAAATCTTGCGGTTCCCTTGAAGCCAGGGATGGTAAAATCTGTCAAACCAATATTATATTCTTCGCCCGGCTGGTCCGCCGCTACTTCAACCTCAATGGAGCTCGGCGAAATCTTGCCGTCTTTCACTAACGCTCCCGGCACGGTAACCGCTTCCGTTATTCTAAAAATTTTACCATCCGGAATTTCAAACCTGGTACGCCGAGACAATAATTGCGGTTCCGAACTATAAGCGTTATATATCATAATCTTGCCATGCGCCCTGTCTTTAACATCGCTCAAGCCCGTGGTCTCGCTGGATATTTCTTTAGCCCGCTTAAAACTAAACGCCTCCAAAGGAAAATTTGCCGCGCCATTTTTAGATCCTGTGAAAACCATGTCAATACCGGCTATTCTTTGGCGCGGAGTTATCTTTACGGTGACATAGGAAAAAAACCTAAGAAATATCCAGCCTCCCGCGACAATAATCAAAAATGCGCCCAATAAAATAGCCTTGCGCGCGGCGAATTTTTTTACGAAATCGCGATTCACGCCCCCATCCATCCCATTGGGAAAATTATTTTTAACCGCTACTCCGGTCTTTTTACTTAATCGTAATAACGCAATTCGTTGGAATGCCCACGCCACGAACTCACCCGAT
Source organism: Patescibacteria group bacterium (assembly GCA_038065295.1). GTDB lineage: Bacteria > Patescibacteriota > Minisyncoccia > JACROR01 > JACROR01 > JACROR01. The sequence continues at coordinate 15,626 of JBBTRG010000002.1, read as the reverse complement.
TTCTGAAATGCCGATTTTAAAATTTCACGCGCGCCATAAAAAAACCGCGGCAAAACACCGCCATTGGATTGACGCTTGTCCAAGGACTTTTTTCCAATCTCCTGCCTCGGCACGCTACTGGAAGGCAAGATGTCTTGCACTACCCTGCGGCGTGGCAACGCAGTCGATAATTCCTTATGCGAAATTTGACTCGGGCGTTTGCCAAACATGCTCATTATAGAATAACACTAAAAATGAAATCATCGTCTCCTCATGAGTTTTAAGCCCATAGCCGCGAAAGAATTCTTCTTTGACCGCCTCCGGCTTCAATTGTTCAACTTTGGTGGAATCAACATAAACAAACTTCGCGAAATCCCGCGAAGACGCCGCTTCCGCAAAATATTTCAACATAACGGAAGGGCCGAACATAAAAACTTTCTCCGGCACAAAAGATGTCTCGTAAAATCCCGTCATAACCTGCGCAAAAAAATTCTTCCATTCCTGCAGCCCCTCGCTCATTATATTCTGCATTTTTAACGCGACATCAGCATCCAAATGGCCGGCACTGTACATATTGATATAAGAAACTGCTTCTTCCGGCGAAATTTTAAAATACGAAGCCGCGTGACGCGTCAAAAAATTACTGCCCCGCGCAAAAGACGCGATTTCTTGTATCACGTCGCCGCGAACCAGACTCACATCCGTTACCTCCTCGCCCACTTCCACAATCATAAAAGCTTCTTCTTTGAAATTTTCCCGTATTTTATTAAATAAAATGAGGGGCGCGGTATGAAAATGCACATCCTCCGTCCCAAACACTCCGGCAATTTTTCTTTTTATATCTTCCGCCATTTCCCGGAAAACCGCGCTAACATAAACATGCATGGAAACGCTTTTCGCTTTTTTCCCGTATATATTCCTCACCCCGTAGCCGTTTATGTAAGATTTCATAAGTGAGGCCTCCAATACCAGCAATTCGTCCTCCACCACTTTGAATCTTTGAGCCAGTTCTTTTTTCATAAGATCTTTTTCGGAGCGCAACTTATCCTCAACCAATTTTTCGGTGATCTCAAATATCTCTTCCCGCTCGCTAATTTCAGCTGCTCGCGGCGCGGCGAAATACCACGGCGAAGAAAAAGAAACCAACGCGCCTTCAATGTTGTGCGGAGAAGATTCCTTATGGATTCTTTTCAATATATCATCCAAAGCGCCATAGATGCCGTGACGCAATTCCGTAAAACCGCCTTTTGCCAAAAATTTAGCGTTACTCTTGAACACCTTTACCACCTCGGGCTTAGCGCCTTTATGCGCCCAAAATAAGGCCGCGCGCACTCCCGAAGTGCTAATATCCAGCGCCAATAATAATTTGGTTTTGGGTTTAAAAAATTGCATCACTCAATTGTGCCCCTGACGCGGCGCACGCCGCTCGATATCGCCTCTTCTTTCAAAATTTTAAATCTCCCTATTTCGCCGGTATGTTCCACGTGCGGTCCGCCGCAAAGCTCGCGAGATACGCCCTCTATACTATAGACTTTGACGCGCTTCGGATATTTGGCTTTAAAAAATGCCAACGCGCCGCCCTTCACCGCTTCATCGTAATCCATCTCTTTCATTATAACAGGAATGTCCGCATCAATCACGGAATTAACCTCGTTTTCCACCCGGCGCAACTCATCGGGCGACAATTTCCTCGGAAAACTGAAATCAAAACGCGTGCGCTCCGGAGTAATGTCCGAACCCATCTGTTGAACTTCGCTTCCCAGCACTTTCCGCAAAGCGTATTGCAGCAAATGGGTCGCGGTATGAAGCCGCGTCACTTTTTGAACCTCATCGGGCGTTCCGGCCTTGAGCTCTCCGGTATCAAGCAAGAGCCCATGTCCGCCAAACTTTTTCTCCGCGCCAGCCCGCGAAATCTCCTGATGTTTTTCAATCTCTTTGTTAAATTCTTCCGTGATTCTTTTCAGTTGAATATCACTAATTCTTCTCCCTCGATTTTTTATCACCTCAATAGAAAGCTCTAATGGAAAACCAAACGTCTGATAAAAATCAAAAAACCATTTACCAGTTAGCCCTGGGGGCACATAGCCGTCCGATATATCCGGAATGTCTTCTTGTTTCGGCAATTGGAATGTATCAAAGCTAAATACTTTCAATTCTGTATTTAACACTCTTAAGCCTTTGTCGAGCATCTTCATAAACTTCTCACGTTCTTCATCAATGACCGCCCCGAACTCGCGCGCAAGCTTAGGATAAAATCCACCATAATATTCCACGACTACCATCGCCATCTTGTTAAAAACATCGGGCGGGAGTTCATACATCTTCTCATAAACCATCACGCGACGCATTAAGCGTCGTAATATGTAACCCGCTCCTTTATTAGCAGGACGCACCCCATCGGTAATAAGAAAAATAGATCCGCGCAAATGATCAACAACAATGCGTTTTTTCCTCTCATCTAAGCCAACATCGGATAATATATCAAAAATCGGCGTAAACAAATCCGTCTCAAAAATATTTTTCGCGTTCTGTGAAATCATGGCCAACCGCTCCAAGCCCATGCCGGTATCTATGCCCTTCATTGCCAATGACCGCAATTTCGCATTGCCCGCCAAAAGCTCTTCACGCGACCCATCGCAAAAAAATTCGTTAAAAACTATATTCCAAATTTCCACATCTTGGTCAGCGGCGTTTTTACAATAAATTTCCGTAGTCGGTCCGCATGGTCCGGAGCTTCCCGTTGGCCCCCAAAAAACATCCGTCATTCCCTCTTCGCGAATGTCTTTAACTCCCAATGACTGCCAAATGGCGCGCGATTCATTGTCTTTGGGAACAACATCCGAACCTTTAAAAACCGTAACATAAGAAATCGCGAGTCCCATCTCTTTCGTGATAAATTCGTGCGCCGATTTTATCGCCTCTTCTTTCCAGTATCCTCCGAAAGAAAAATTTCCCATCATTTCAAAAAATGTGAGATGCGTTTCATCGCCCACCTCGTCAATATCCGAAGTGCGAAAACATTTCTGGATGGAAACCGTATTCTTTAAACCAAAATCTTTTACGGGATCGGCTTCGCCCGTATAATACGGCTTGAATTGTTGCATTCCGGCAGTCGTCAAAAGCACCGAAGGATCGGAGGGAATGAGCGACGAAGAAGACACCACCGCATGCCCTCTTTTCTTAAAAAAAGCTAAAAATTTTTCGCGAATCTCCTTATGCGTCATTTAGAAATGATAACAAAAAGTCCCGGTACTTGCGAGTACCGGGACTTACTTTTTTACTTCCCGTCTAAAACCTTGAGCGCCGCGCGCAGTTGCGCGTCATGCGTAAGATCAACAAGAGGTTTCTTCTTGCCGCGCAAAGCCTTGGCTTCTTCGCCGCAAAGCAAAGCATTCTCCACAAAAACATCCGGCGTAATACCAATGCCATTCACCTTGACGCGCTTATCGCCCACCAGGTATTCGGCAATTGTAATGTGCAGGCCGCCGCCATCCTCAAGTGGAACGGTAATTTGTACCGAGCCCTTGCCGTAGGTTTTTACGCCAACAACCTTGGCTCTGCCCCACTGCTGAAGAATTCCAGAAAAAATCTCCGAGGCCGAAGCGGAATGTTCGTTTACCAGGACAACGGTGTGCATTTTCACAAAAACACCGCCGGATAAACTTAAAAATGACACATCCCCGGAATTATCAACATCGCCAACCCGGACAATGCTCTCGCTATTACGCTTCTTTTCTACCAAAACGATGTCTTCAGGCGAAGAAGCGAACATTGCCGTCATCAGCTTAACCGTTCTAAGCAATCCGCCGGGATTATTGCGCAGATCGATCACGAAACGCTTGGAAGGATCGATCTTGCCATTCTCATCACTGACAGCATCAAATGCCGTCTTGGCAAAATCACGATGCGTATTCTGCTCAAAAGCATTGACCTTGATAAGAGTTGTGCGCTCATCTATCTTTGCGGACTCAACCGACGGCATTTCTATCTTGGCGCGCTTCAATACGATCGGAGGAAGCAACTTGCCGCCCCTCTTGAGCGTGATCGCCACATTCGTACCTTCCGTTCCGCGTATCTTGCTGACGATATATGTCATGGTTTTATCATGCACATCCTCGCCATCAACAGCCATGATGATGTCACCGGACTCTATCTGACCGGATAACGCAGCCGGCGAACCATCAATAAGATAATTGATCACGGTCTGTCCATAATAAAGTGTGAGCGTAGCGCCGACACCGTAGAACTTACCGTTCATCCTTTCATCTTCATGCCGCATATCTTCCGCCGAATAATAAACGGAGTTCCGATCATCAAGACACATGGGAATACCGCCGCGCAAAACATTTTCAAAACATTCACGCTTCGCGTCCGGCGTGTAAGGAATCGCTCGCACAAAATACTTTTGGATCGCTCGCCACTGCTCATCAAACTTCGCTTCCACGGTCATAACAGTCGGCGCCTTCTCTTCTGCCACACCGAACTGTGCCAGCAAAAACGTAAACATGCCTATGCCTAACAAACCAATAAGCACTGCCTTACAAATCTTCATCTTAGCCTCCAATTCCTATTTTTGGTTGTTAAAGAAACCGTTTACAAATTATTCATGCATAAATATAGCATATAAATATTATTTTGTCTAGAGTACAAGGTCATGTACGCGCACATCACCAGCGAATCTTTACAATTTTATAAATTAATACATACTATCTACTATAGTAAGCACTTTTCCAAGTTTATATTCACACGCCAAGGAGGCACATAATGATAACGGCGCTTTTATTTATAGGCCTACTGATTTATTGGAAAGCGAAATTACATATTTTAACCGCTACGCCCGCGCCTGGGAATAAAATAAACCAAAACCTGGTGTGGCTGGAAATAGCGGTAATCATCACGGCACTCGCCCAGCTTGCGGGATGGATGCGTCCGGATTCCCCGCCGATCTTGGCACAAATCATGGGTTGCGCCATATTCGGCTTTGGGATCTTTGTAGCCACCATAGGACGAATATGGCTTGACGGCGACTACGCGCCGGCATGCAAAATGACTCCGCCGAAGCACATCATTATGGACGGGCCATATCAAATAATCAGGCATCCCGTATATTCCGGCACCATACTGATGGGTTTGGGATTTGAACTGGCTCTCTACAGCCCGCTTATAGTGCCCGTGATATTTTTAATACCGGTATTGGCACACCAAGCCAACAAGGAAGAAAGTTTTATGCGACATCTTCCGGCTTGGCAATATTACGCCGAAAAAACGCGCTATAAATTCATGCCGTTTTTGTACTAATAAATCCCCCACATTATAAGTGGGGGATTATTTTCTCAACGCTTCCGCATAAGCGAGAATGGTTTCCGCATACGCTGAATCGTAATTATATTTAAGAATACTTCCGCGATGATCCTGCTTCCAGCCGTGCACAAACAAATAATTAGCCGCGCTGAAAATAGCATCGGGATGGCTGGCAAAAAGATTAATTCTGCCATCGCCATCTCCATCTGCCGCGTAATGCCACCATGCCACGGACATAAATTGAGGAATTCCCAAAGCACCCGCGCTTGAGCCCAAAACCTTTTTAGGATCCCACCTTTCTTTTTTGCATAATGCCAAAAAATAGGCGGTTTGTTTTACGAATTCCCTGGCGCGCACCAGCTTCTCCGACACCACGCTATTCGCGTAAGTGGTATAAAGCGCGGTCATCGCGTCGGCATTTCCCAGATTGCGTCCAAACCCAGACTCAAGGCATATTATGGCAATGATGATTTCTTGAGGAACTCCGTAGCGCTGTTCCGCCGCGCGCAATTTGTCCGCGTACAAATGCCCGTATGCGCGGCCCATTTGCACGGCATCTTTATTTAAAAATATGCGACGGTAGATTTCTATTTTTTTCGCAGAACCATTATGCGTTACGTGCTTTTTGGCGGCAGGTTTAATATCCGCCCTCACTCCGGCAAACAAAACTTCCAATTCCTGGCGGCTATAATTATACGGCCGCAATTCCACGTTAAACGCCAATTCACGCGAAACCGCGCCAACAAATTCGGCGCGCATCGCCTGGTTTCTGTCAGAACTTCTCGCAGCCGCAAAAGAGACGGCCGCTGCTGAAATCAAAAGCAGCAATAATAGCCAGCCTCTTTTTATCATCATTCACTCCTTTTTCTTTTTTAAAACAACACGTGCTATCTAACTTCAAAATATCATTAAATGCGATGATTTTCAATTCACGCTATAACCCCGCCCCCCAGCATTTCTTCTCCGCGATAAAATACCGCGGACTGTCCCGGCGCCACGCCTTTTTGCGGTTTTTGAAATAAAATTTTTAATTTAAAATTATCGCCTGCCACAGGCTCGACCACACAATCGGAAAGTGGCTGTCTGTATCGTATACGCACAGAAGCAGTAAGCGGCAACTCCGGCGCCACACCGGAAATCCAGCTCGCATTGACAATTTCCGCATCATTTCTATAAAGCGCCGCGTCCGCCTCCCCTTCCGCCACAATTAAAACATTATTTTCCAAATCTTTTTTTGCCACATAATAAACCGTGCCGCCACCAATGCCCAATCCATGCCGCTGGCCTATAGTATAAAATTCCGCGCCATCGTGTTTTCCGATAATCTTGCCGTTCGAAGTTTTTATAATCCCCTCATGCGCGGGAATCAAAGTACGCAAAAATTTTGCGAAATCCACCTGTCCCACGAAACAAAGCCCCTGTGAATCTTTTTTCTCCGCCGTAGGAAGCCCGAATTTACGCGCCAATGCGCGTACCTCGCTTTTTTGCAAATCACCCAAAGGGAACAGCGCGTGGCGCAATTCCTCCTGCCCCAGCATCCACAAAAAATAAGACTGGTCTTTATTTTGATCTTTAGCAATAGATAAGCTAGAAACCGGATTTTGTTTTATCTTCACATAGTGGCCGGTGGCTATATAATCCGCGCCGAGCGATAATGCCTTTTTCAGAAACAAGCCAAATTTTATCTCCTTGTTGCACAACACATCGGGATTCGGGGTTCTGCCCGCCTTATATTCCGCCACCATATAATCAAAAATTGCCTTGCGGTATTCTGCCGTAAAATCCAGAGCGTAAAAAGGAATGCCCAGTTTGTCCGCCACGCGCCGCGCATCCTCGGCGTCTTTCTCCGCCGAACACTCCAAACCAGGAATTTCCGAATCCCCCTTCCAGCAAATCATATGCGCTCCCGCAACATCATAATTATCATCTTGCTTCAACAAGGCGGCCGCCACGGAAGAATCCACCCCACCCGACATCGCCACAAAAACTTTTTTCTTATTTTCCGCCATGCGGACAGTATAGCGTTATTTTTGACTAAAATGCCAGTAATGATATACTAAATATTGCAAAATATGAAACAATTCTTTTCGGTTTTGTTAATAATTGTTCTCGGCAGCATAGCGCTGTTTAGTCTTTCCACTATTTCTCATGTCTACACCGACGGCCACCACAACTGCATTGCCGCGACATTCGGCGATGCCATGTGCCCCGATGGAGCGAATACGCTTAATTTCATAAGTTTTCATTTTAATGCTTTTAAAATTTTCTCCAACGCGGTTTTTAAATCCGGCGTGTTTACGCTACTCCTCATATCCGCCGCGTTTTTAACTCTGATGCTGATAAAAAATTCCGCCGCGAATTCCGCAACATACGCCGTCATCCGCCACTCCGCGCTACGGCAAAATCCAAAACAAACATCAGAAAATCAAATAAGACACTGGCTGTCACTTCACGAAAATAGTCCGACAATTCTCTAAATTAAAGCGTTTTAACGCGATCTCCGGTCTCGTCCACCAAAGCTTTAACAAAGGCAAGTCGAGCGGCAAAGCGATAAAACGCCTTTTTGAATTTATCGGAATTTTTATTTTCGTTATATGAACAAAAAAATAATGTTAACGACCGCCATCCTTGTCCTTGCCATAAGCACATTGGCTTGGGTGGCTAGACCCACGAACACAAACAACACGGCTAACATAAAGTCCGTCTCCAATGGAATCCTTGCCGCTGCGGAAACTTCATTTGATTTCGGAGAAATCTCCATGGCGCAAGGCAAAGTCAGCCACAATTTCACCGTAAAAAATACCGGCACGGAAGCTATCGCCATTGAAAAAATCTATACTTCCTGCATGTGCACGGACGCAACATTGAACGCCCAAGGCAAAGAATACGGGCCTTACGGCATGGCAGGACACGGATTTATCCCAAAAATAAACGCAAAACTCGCTCCCAATGAAGAAGCGACTATTAGCGCGGTTTTTGATCCGGCGGCGCATGGTCCTGCCGGCGTAGGCAAAATCCAAAGGTCAGTATATCTAGAAAATAACGCGGGAGAGCCGCTGGAACTTAACTTCAGCGCGACCGTAACTCCATAAGCATGAACAAAAAACTAATAACACTCGCAGTCATCGGAATATTATTGCTCACCGCGATACTCTTCTTCAAAGGAAGCTCTACGGGAGCCGCCACGCTTTGGAGTTGGTCTAACGGCGGCACTTGGCTTCTCCCTTTAGTTGGAGTGGCCGCATTAATGGATAGCATCAATCCGTGCGCATTTTCCATCCTTATACTCACCATCGCTTTTCTCTTCAGTATCGGAAAATTAAGATCGGACATTTTAAAAATCGGCGGCATATATATTCTCGGCATTTTTCTGATATATCTGGCGATCGGACTGGGCATTCTCCAAACCCTTCACCTGTTCAACACTCCGCATTTTATGGCAAAAGTCGGCGCGACACTCCTTGTAGCGATGGGACTTTTAAGCGTGATCGGCCATCTTTTCCCGAACTTCCCCATCAAATTAAAAATTCCGCACGCATCGCACGCGAGAATCGCCGAACTTATGGAAAAAGCATCCATGCCAGCCGCGTTTATCCTGGGCGGACTAGTAGGACTTTGCGAATTCCCCTGCACCGGAGGCCCGTATCTTTTGGTGCTGGGGTTGCTCCACGATCAGGCAACTTACTTGAGAGGATTGGGCTACCTTCTTTTCTACAACGCCATCTTTGTTCTGCCGCTTGTCATAATTCTCTTGATATCCGGCAATACTGCGCTCTTGGAAAAAGTAAAAACATGGAAACAAGCAAACACGGGCGTAATGCGCTTGTGGGGCGGCATTGCCATGATATTGTTGGGATTAATTATTTTTATCATTTAATGCCATGGACAACGCACAACCAAATTTTGAAACGCTTATAAAAAAAATGGAGGAAATGAAAAAATCCGGCACCGTGGATCTCTCCACCAAAGAAGATCTAAGCATTGCCGTGATGAATTTAATCAGTCTGGAAGAGCACTTCTTTTTTACGGGCGCCAAAACCGGCAAAGCGGATTATTTTGATCTGCTAAACGAAGTCCGATCCATGCGAAAAGACCTGCTCGCCAAAATGATAGATAAACACGAAGGCGAAACCTGGTGCATAAGCAAACATCTGCTCGCCACCACCATGCGCTTAATGGAGGTGGGCACCAAACTGCACTCGGACGGCAAAAAAGAAGAGGCAAAAGACATGTTTTCCCGCGCGCACCAAGCATACACGCTCTTTTGGGGCTTGCAGCTTAAATTAATAGACACAGCCGGGTTTAAAACCGTAGCCGCGAGCGAAAAGCCGTGGACACTCCAGGATATAGTCAATAAACTGGTAAATTGCTGCGATGAATAAACTTATTTTTATTCCCGCGATAGCCGCCGTATTATTTTCCGCAAGCATGGCGTTAATCTACTATTCACCGAATGAAGCGGAGGCAAGTTTGGATACTTTCGCCGCGTGCTTGGCGCAAAAAAACATAACCATGTACGGCGCGGATTGGTGCCCACATTGCCAAAACGAAAAGAAAGCGTTCGGCGATTCTTTCCGCCTGGTGCCGTATGTGGAATGTCCGGAAAACACGAAATTATGCATTGATCTCAAAATAGCGGGATACCCTACCTGGATTTTTCCAGACGGCAAACGGCTTCAAGGCGAACAAGGGTTGGTCGCGCTTTCTCGCGAAAGCGAATGTCCCCTACCCCAATCCAATTAACATTAAAAATATGGAAAACCAAACTAACGAAACACAGCCCGATAACGCGCAAACTGTAGGCGCGGAACCAGCCAAAAAAGATCTGCTATTCTCAGCGATGATTTTAATCGCCGCGTCCATGCTTGCCGGAGCGTGGCTTCACGCATCATGGTCTAAAACTTCGCCCCAGAACTCCACGGCGAATACTGTCGCGGCTTTAAACGATCTAGAATCAAAAGTGCTGCCCACGGACGGATTCGTTTTGCCCGTGCGATTAGGCGACATCGGCATCAAAATGGTGAGCGTTGGCGTAATTGACGAAGAAAAAATCACCTCCCTTTATGCTGAACGTGGCGGATTTAAAGAAGAATACGCGAATTTTCTAAAAAACAATGGCGAAGAAAATATAAAAATTACTCCTGAAAACGCGGGATTCCTCTTAAACTTATTTTGGGCATTAGGGCTTGGCAATAAAAACAGCATTTTAGACAACGGGCCGATGTCCGATCCCAAATACGGCGGCGCGGGAAATTTCGCCTCCACCGGCGGATGGACATTGGCCACAGGCAACGCCATGAATCATTACAGCCGCCATCCATTCGTCATGCTCACGCCGGAACAACAGCAACTTGTGGAAAAAATTAGCAAAAATATCTACCGCCCCTGCTGCAACAACCCCGTATTTTTCCCTGACTGCAATCATGGCATGGCGATGTTGGGACTCCTGGAACTTATGGCATCGCAAGGCGCGTCCGAAGAAACTATGTACAAAGTGGCGCTGCAAGTAAACGCTTATTGGTTCCCCGACACCTACCTCACCATTGCCCAATACCTGCAATCCCAAAATGTCGCGTGGCAAAACGCCGACCCACAAGAGATACTCGGAGCCAATTTTTCAAGCGCCACAGGATACGGTAAAATCAAGGCGCAAGTTGCCGCGCCCGCCAAACCAAGCGGCGGAAGCTGCGGCGCATAAAATAAACCTCCTATCGTTTCAAATATTTGAATTTATTCCGCACATGCTCGTCAAAAGTGACGGCAAAATGAGTATGGCCGTCTTTATCCGAAAGATAATAAAGATAGAATGTTTTGACCGGATAAATAGCTGCCATTATAGCATCTAATCCGGGATTGGCTATGGGACCCTTCGGCAATCCCCGATACTTATAGGTATTGTACGGTGAATCAGTTTTCAAATCAGCTTCCGCAAGCTGAAAAGTGTTTTTCCCTATCGCGTAAGTAAGCGACGCGTCCACCTGAAGTGGCATACCAATCTCCAGTCTTTTCCATAAAATACCCGATACGACTTTGCGGTCATTCGGGTCGGAAACCTCTTTTTCAATAAGTGAAGCCATAATGATTATTTGAGAAAGCATCTTGCCTTGGCTTTTGATTTCCGCTTTCATTTCCGGCGTAATCTTGGATTCAAAATTATCAAGCATAGCCTCCGCCACCGCTTTAGGCGTTATATTATTCGCGTCAAAAAAATAAGTATCCGGAAAAAGCCGCCCCTCCGATTCTGCGTACGGCAAATAAAATTCTTCTGCCTGGAACGCGCCCAAATTTTCAAAATAAAAACCGACGTCCTTCACCGTCCACCCTTCCGGAATAGTTGCCCGCACCGGAGCGATGCCGTAAAAACCTTCCGCCAAACGCTTTTTTATATCCCAAAGCAATAACGGCCTGTCAAAAAAATAATCTCCGGCCTTGACGCTCTCATCTCCGGCAAATAACGAAAAAAACAATTTAAACGCCGGCGCGCTTTTGATAAAATGCGCCTTCTGCAGCTGTTCTGAAATTTCGCCCAAAGTCCGTCCACTCTCAACGTGCAAAATAGAACCTACCAGAAAATCGGCAGGCGCGGCAAAAAATAAATAATAAAAAATACCCGTAATAAAAATCGCGAACACAAACGCGTAAAAAATCCGCGAATCAGCGGTATCTTCCTTGTTTTGAATATCATCCGCCAAATCTTCCATAAATTTAATTATACTGCGTTTAATTTGCATTCGCCAAAGAAAAAACCGAGCGCGTAACGCGCTCGGTCGCTTTTAATGGCTTAAATAGCCAATATACCCAACCTTTTCCGAAGATCATCCGGATCGGTGGATTTTTTGATAGCCTCTTTGAGTATCGGCTCATTGAAGTAGGCGCTTTCGGTCGCCACGATTCTCTGCTCATGCGAAAGCGCGCGCAAGAATATTGGGCCGAAATCAACTCCCGGCTTCATTTTGCGCCGCTCAAAGCGGGTATACAGCACCTCGGTGCCGGCTTGCACCACCACCTGCTGTCCCAATTTGGAAGCCCATTCCGGCACAAAAGCGGCGGCATGAAAATTAGCAATACCCATAATATGGCAATCGTCCGATCCCATAGCCACCTGAGCCTTGGAAGTGGTCTGCCCTCTGCCCATATGCGGATGCATCATTCCCAGCCGCAACCCTGACGGCAAAACATAAGAAGCCCTGTAATCCGGGAAGCCATTTATCCGGCTCTCCAATATCTTGTGCAGCGATATGGCAGGAAGGCGCATATCTATCAGCAGTTTGCTTATATGATGCGTAAGATTTTGTAAGAGCCGGTAGCGGAAGATCGCAAGCGGCGTACTGCCATCGCGCTCCTGCCACAAGTCATGATTGCCGCATATGTAAATAAACAAAACAAGGCACTCACCGACTACGCGCTCCAATTCCTCACGGGAAATTTTCGCGGCGTTCTTGCCAATCTTTCCGGCAAATCTTTTTTCAAAGACGCGGAATAAGATAGTGGCTAAAATATCCGCCGCAAGCTGTTCCTGTTCGGTATTGTTCAACTGGCCGAAGGTTTCGCCGGAACACATGAAATCGTGATGCAATCCGGCGATAAAATCACCAAGACCGCAAAGCACTTTCACATCGTGTTCCAACATTATCCTCGGAAATTCTTTGATCACATACTCGTAATCGGTCGTGGTATATCCGGCATGCAAGCATCCGAAAAATAAAATCCTGTCTTCCACCAACGGAGCGCAATCAATGCACGGATACTTGATCATTTCCTGAATCCACGAAAGATGGAAATCGTACCTTTGCGAAGCCAGATTATAATGAAGTCCCGGCCAAGTGGTCCGATTGGACATCTCATCGCTCACCAAAAGCTTCATCGCTTTTTCAATCGTTTTGCGGTTAATGCCGGTCTTATCAACCAACATCCCCAAAGTAAGCGGGCCATAATCCTTGATAGCCGCCACTATCTTTTTGTGAGTCTCGTCGGATCCGGTAGAAATGCCGGTAATAAAATCCCGTTCTTTCGCCACCAGATCTTTATAGCTCCAGGACTCAAACGATAATTTACCTTCGGGACTGATATTTATAATGGCAGCGCCGACTTGGTTTTCAGCCGCTTCCACTTCTTCCAATCTCCGCAACGCGGGCAATGAACAATACGGTTCCCGCCTTATGCCAGACGGAATATGTACCGCGGAAGCAAAACCGCCGACAACCCAAAGATTTGGCATCTTCTGCGTGGTTTGCCGCCGCTTATCGTCAATTTCTTTCTCGCAAGCGGTACTGTAAATCTTGCTCGGCAAACGGCTTTTCTTGGGGTTCAGAAACCACAAAATCTGCTCCACCTTGCCTTTGACTTCCAGCTTATCGCCTCCGGAATTGTACAGACGAATGTCATCAGGACGCAAATCTTGCAATCTGCGCATAACGGCATCGCCCAATTTTCCATCCAGCTTTGGGCTCGTCATAATGTAAAGACGCACCAGCTCGGCGCTGCCCTTTGATTTTTCGCCCTCGCAAGGCTTTTCAATCTTGGGGATCAAAGCCGCTAAAGCCTTGGCCGCCTCTTCCAGAATATGAGCAATCATCGCCTGCTTCTCTTCGCCTTTCAGGCCTGCGGTCTTTTCTTTCAACACCACTTTTAACGCTTTCTCGTCCACGATATGGCCGTTCAACACATTAAAATGGGTCGCCTTTTTATGGAAAAGCTCAAAAGCTCCCGCAACCAAACCTGCCCGAAAGCCGGGACTGAAATAAGCTATGCCTGAAATGCAACCGACCCGCGTTCCGAGACGGTTCCAGGCCGCCTTCTCTATGCGGAAACTTTGCGGCTCATTCCATTCGCGCTGCTTCAAAACATGGCTCTCGGGATTTTTAATCACCATGGCAGAATCCACTTTCTTTGGCATGACAGCCTCCTTTTGTTTGCTGTGTTAATTAAGAATTGATTTGTTAAAAAACTTTCGTTATCAAACCCAGCATAGCATAGCCTCCTCAAAAATTGCAATAAAAAAACAGGCCTTGTTTAAAGCCTGTTTAAGAGTATTAGTTTGGTGAAAATATTGTACGCCTGCATAGCGCCATTCAAAGCGCGATGCGGTCTCACTTCTGGCGGAAGCCCCAAAAATACGGATACGGCATCGGCGCTTAATTTTTCCAATCCTTTGAGTGCCAATTTGTCATAAGCAAGACTCGGAATATCCAAGCGATGATAATCCATCAAATTTTTAACGCCGGTCTTTCTGAAACCATCGGCAATAAAAGACCAATCAAAAGCCACATTGTAAGCCAAGAATAGGCCGTCTTTGCTTAATGCGGCGTAGCTCTGCATCGCCTCTTTCAAGCCCACGGCATCTTTCCAGTCACGGGCGTTATAGCCATTAACGGATTTTGCCATGCGGGTAATTCTTCGCGGATGTTCGGGCTTCACTTTGAAATCAATGCTTGATTTTATCTGAAAATCTTTCGGGTCAACCACCAGCGCGCCGATTTCAATAATTTCATGATGACCCGCATAAAGTCCGGTCGTCTCCACATCGGTTATAATAAGCGGCCGATCTAAAAGTTTTAGATTCATCGTACGCCCCCTTATTTTATTTTTAAAGTGCCTTATGTGTGTCTGCGATCTCTATGATCATTGGCACCTCTAATCTAGCATACCAAAAGCTCTTAGGCACGGGCGGGGACGATGTCCGGAACTTTGAACCGACTGTGGCCTGCCGTAGCCTTGGCGAAAGGCGGCAAAAACGGCTTAACTTCGCAATTATTGATAAAAGCATGCAGCAATTAAGGGCTTATTACAAAATTCGTCCGGAGTGGTTTGAAACGCCCAAGCCAAAGTCAGATAAGGGTAAAAATGCGGTGGATTATTCAGTTAAATAATCATCTACCGATTTCCTTTTGCTCGATTGTGTGTCTTGCAAAGCATTTGGCAGTTTTTGGCTGTGGTTGCTCCACCTTTACTCCAAGCCGCTACATGGTCTGCGTCCATTTCGTTTAGACTCCAAATTTTTTCTTTATTGGCATCATGCCCAATAGCACAATGCGGACAATTCGATTCTTGTTTCTTTTCAGCTTTAGTTGTTTGTTCTTTGTATACTGATTTTTTGGTTGCTTCATCAAAAACTCTGACGTCAAGCAACTTCGCATCAACCGAACCACCAAGAATATACTCAAAAACACCTTTGCGATTCTTGATGTACGGATCGCCATAAAGCTTACGCATCTCGGCCGATACTTGCGCCGGACTGTATGCCTTCTTGTGATACTCCTCGTATAATCGTCCCCATTCAAGCCCGCACATTTCGCTTTCTACATCGGTAAATACACTAGAGATCCAATCGATCACACTGTTGAAAT
>JBBTRG010000001.1:0-27535 GCA_038065295.1 Patescibacteria group bacterium | reverse complement strand
TGAACTCGCCGTCGCCGTCTATGTCGCGCACTTCGTTGATAATAAATTTGTTGGCGGTTACCTTCGGACGGCCTTTTGATTTCGTGAGAGTCTTGTCGTCGCCATACAATCCCAGTTGAGAGTTGGCGACGGGTGAAGGTTTATAGCTCGTGGCAATGAGCTGTTTCAATCTAAGCTTCTTGAAATTGAGCACGAAATAGCGAAAGAAGTTGCTCTCAAACGGATCATCACAATTACAATAAACCACTTTGTCGCGGAATACATCGGGATTGAATTCCAAATACGCCCCAATCTCTTTTTGAATATCGCCGTACTGGGTATAAAACTCGTCGTTTTTTGCCCTTTTTGCATTTGTGAGATTACTGTTTGCCATAATTATTCCGATGCTTTCTCATTTCTTTCAATATTCTCCTTTAAGATTGACACTTCTTTTTCTATAGATTGTTTAGTGACTATTGGAAAAACATCGATAAACAAAAAACTTATATATCCGAAAAGGGAATGTCGTCTTACTTTGTTGGCAGCCCGAATGTAAGCAACAACATCGATTACACTATTTTTAATTACTTCGTAACCTTGCTTCATCTGTTCAAGATTTACAAGAATATTCTCGTGAAAAGTTTTTAGATTTTGCTCCTTTCGTGCATCATCCTGTATAGAATCAATTTTAAAAATTACTTCCCAATAACTTTTATAAATATTGGCAAAATCAAGGCCAGTTCTTCGTAACATGTAATTTACAAAGAGTAACCGATTTATCAATCCCAAATTGCTAATTTTATAGGTTTCTTCTTCGTTAATATAGTAGTTCTCAAAGTGAAAGCTGTATGGACGATTGTTTTTAAGAGAAGCAATCCACTTATCAAGAAAATCAAAATTATCTTTTAAGATCGTAAGATTGTTTACAAATACTCTTTCAAATTTTGCCAAGGCAAGCACTTCTGATCTATGCTTTTCATAAGCCGATTTTATAAGCCAAACAAACCCTGCCGACAAAAGAGCAAACAATGTTCCAATAAATGATGTGAGTATTTCTTTTGTAAAAGTAAATTCGGGCATGGCTCTAGTTTAAATATCCTTATTTTATTGCGGTTCTAACTTGGTAATCTGACGAGCGCGGCAGGACTCGATCACAACTCTTTTGCTTCGTAAAAGGTCGCGACCCCGCCTACCGGTAGGCAGGCCCGCCTCGTCCGCCTTGGGCGGACTCCGGCCTTCAAGTCCACACGCGAGCAAAGTATTTTGCTCGCTCACGCCCCTCGCTCACTTTGTTCGCTGCGGGCCTGGCAGGACTCGAACCTGCAGTCACGGTTTTGGAGACCGTTGGTTTGCCATTAACCGACAGGCCCTTACTGCCACTCTGCGAAATCGGGCAATCCCGCTCATGAGTGGAATTTGACCCATAACCTATTTGGCTATCGGATAGCCCAATAGGTTACTTCTTCCCTTCCTTGTGCGGAGTGGATTTCTTGCACCATTTGCAAAACTTCTTGAGCTCAATTTTGCGCTCAACCGTTTTCTTATTTTTGCGCGACCAGTAATTTACGCGCTTACACGCGGTGCATTGCAATTTAATCAAATAGTCTTGGCTCATATCAATATAATATTACGGATAAAAACGCTAAAAATCAATCTTTATGCTTTTTCATTATACCAAGCCGTTGATCGGAATCGAACCGATGACCTTCTCCTTACCATGGAGATGCTCTGCCGACTGAGCTACAACGGCATATCTTTTTTGAATAAATCTCTTGTTTCGCCATATGCGCAGGGAGGGATTCGAACCCCCGTAGGCCGTAAGGCCGCTTGGTTTACAGCCAAGTGCGATTGACCGCTCTGCCACCTGCGCATATGGCGGAACACGAATACGCTTACGCCAACTTAATATTTACCCATCATATTATAAAATAACTTCCCTTGCAATCCAAAAAGCGTCCCGCTTACAGCGGGACGCTTTTTATATAATCAAAATATTAAATTGCCGCAGCCCCAGGACGAATCCGCATTCGCGCGGACACGCCGCTTTTGACTTCAATGGAAAATTCTCCGCCGCGCACTCCAATATTCACCGTGTCGCCGTCTTTTATTTTTGCTCCCACAATCTGCTCGGACAAAGGATTTAAAATTTTGTTCTGGATAACGCGCTTCAGCGGCCGCGCGCCGTAGTGCGGATCATAACCCAACTTACCAAGCAAAGCCAAAGCCTCCTTGGAAACACGCAATTTGACGCCTTTTTTCGCCAAGCGCTCACTCACCCGCTCCAGCTGAATATCCACTATACTGGCCAATTCCTGTTCGCTTAAGGTGTTGAAGATTATAATCTCATCCAAG
The DNA here is from genome assembly GCA_038065295.1 of Patescibacteria group bacterium. Lineage (GTDB taxonomy): Bacteria > Patescibacteriota > Minisyncoccia > JACROR01 > JACROR01 > JACROR01. The sequence goes on along the minus strand of JBBTRG010000001.1, from coordinate 25,204 downwards.
CGATTCAAAAATTCCGGCCTGAACCGCTTCTCCAAAGACTTCCTAATTTTTCCTTTCAAATCAGCTTGTTTTTTCTCGGCATTCCTCTCTTCGGTCGCAAAACCCAGCGTTTCCAACTCACTTACGAATTCAGATCCCACATTGGAAGTCATAATGATAACCGCATTCTTGAAATTAACATGGCGCCCTTTCGCGTCCGTTAATCGTCCGTTATCCAAAATCTGAAGCATAATATTAAACACATCGGGATGCGCTTTTTCCATCTCATCAAAAAGCAGCACGGAATATGGCCTGTGGCGAATAAGTTCCGTCAGCTGTCCTCCTTCCTCATGCCCCACATAGCCCGGCGGAGAACCGATAAACTTGGAAACCGTGTGTTTCTCCATGTATTCCGACATATCCACCCTAATCAACGACTTTTCGTCGTTAAACAAAAATTCCGCCAGCGCGCGCGCCAATTCGGTCTTGCCCACTCCGGTAGGACCCAAAAACATAAATGACCCGATGGGGCGGTCTTCTTCGGAAATACCGGCGCGCGAACGCCTGATGGCATCTGAAATCTTTTTCAACGCCTCTTCCTGGCCAACCACTCTTTGCCTCAAATCTTCTTCCATGCGGAGCAATTTTTTGGACTCTTCTTCCAGCAATCCGCGTATGGGAACGCCGGTCCAGCGAGACACCACCTCGGCAATGTCCTCCTCAATAATATCCTCTTTCAACATCCTTCTAGAAGATTGTAATTTCTTTAATCTATTGTCTTCCGCTTTTAATTTCTTGGACAATTCGGGAATACGCCCGTACCTGATTTCCGCCACGCGCGAAAGATCGGCATTGCGTTCCGCGCTCTCCGCTTCCAAGCGCAATATATCCAAATCTTTTTTATACTGGCGGATGGCGCCAATGGCTTCTTTTTCATTTTTCCATTTTAATTCCAGTCCTGTGGTTTTTTCTTTAAGCTCGTTGATTTGCTTCTGAAGTTTTTTCTGGCGCGCGGCATTATTCTCTCCTTTTTCGTTTTTAAGAACTTCCCGTTCAATTTCCAAACGCCTGATTTCATTATTTGCCGTTTCCAAATCTTCGGGCATGCTTTCCAATTTAAGGCGCAACGCGGACGCAGCCTCATCAATCAAATCTATCGCCTTGTCCGGCAAAAAACGATCCGTAATATAGCGGCTGGAAAGTTGTACCGCCGCCTTTAAGGCCTCGTCTTTAATATGCACACCGTGATGCAATTCGTATTTTTCTTTAATGCCCCGCAAAATAGCTATGGTATCTTCAATGCCGGGTTCGTCCACATAAACCGGCTGAAAACGCCTTGCCAGCGCGGCATCTTTATCAATATGCCGCTGATATTCCTTGAGCGTGGTCGCGCCAATAGCCCTGAATTCGCCCCGCGCCAGCGCGGGCTTCAACATATTGGAAGCGTCTATCGCGCCCTCGGCCGCGCCCGCCCCTACTAGCGTATGCAATTCGTCAATAAAAACTATTATCTTACCCTCGGCTTTTTTTATTTCTTTCATTACCGCTTTCAATCTCTCCTCAAATTCTCCGCGATATTTCGTACCGGCAACCAAAGATCCCAAGTCAAGCATTACCAGCTCTTTATTCTTTAACGATTCCGGAACGTTATTGGTCGCTATGCGCTGCGCCAAACCCTCCACTATCGCGGTCTTACCTACACCCGCCTCTCCTATCAAAACCGGATTATTCTTGGTGCGGCGCGACAACACCTGCATTAACCGGCGGATCTGCTCGTCTCTCCCAATCACAGGATCCAATTTATCCTGCCTCGCCATATCCGTTAAATTCCTGGTGTAACGTTCCAGCGAACGGTATTTGGTTTCCGGCTCAACATCGGTTACGCGGCTTGAACCGCGCACCTCGGAAAGAGCGCGTAAAACTTCTTCTTTTTCTATCTTGTGTTTTATTAAAATATTCGCGCCCTTGGACGGCACATCGGAAATAGCCGCGAATAAATGTTCCGTGGATATAAATTGATCGTGCATGAATGTGGCAACTTTGTACGCCTCTTCAATTACTTTCCCCAAATCTTGCGATAAATAAACCTGCGGAGAGGCCGTGGGCGTACCGCTTTTCGCCATACCGTCTATATCCGCCAAAACATCATCCAACAGCAAGTCGGGATCCACGCCCAACTTTTCTAAAAGCGCCATGACTATCCCCTCTTCCTGCAATATGAGCGCGGCAAGCAAATGTTCCACATCAATCTGGCTCTGACCTCTCTCCATGGCTAGTTCATGAGCCCGCCTAATTGCTTCCTGCGCTTTATTCGTAAAATTAGAAAATGGCAACATATAATTATATTTTATCAGGCCGCTCAATTAATTCCACTTCCGCGACAGATTCTTTGCCTCCGCTAATAAATTTTACTTTTACTTTATCGCCTACTTTGCGCTGGCTAATTAGCTTGGCCAAAGTATTATTCTGATCAACTTTAACGCCGCCGAATTCCAAAATAATATCTCCGGCTTTAAATCCGGCTTTAGCCGCGGGGCTATCCGCCATAACCGCAGGATCCCCTTTATCGCCGTTCATAAGCAGCACTCCATAATCCACAGACAACTTCTTATCTTCTTTTATTTTTTCATTGATTATCAAATACCTCACGCCAAAAAACGCATAACGAATACGGCCAAATTCCTTTATGTCGTCAATGTCTTTTTTAACTATATTTATAGGCATGGCGAATCCCACGCTTTGCGCGCCTTCCGCCATAGCCGTATTTATTCCTATGACGCGTCCCGCCAAATCAAGCAACGGACCTCCGGAATTTCCTGGATTTATGGCCGCGTCAGTCTGAATAAGCTCTTGCAGAACTTCCGGACCGGCCGAGGACCCGTTCGCCACCAGCGATCGCCTAAGCCCTGATATGACACCGGCTGACACCGTATTCTGAAACTCGCCTAACGCGTTGCCTATCGCCACCACGGTTTGTCCCACGCTCAAATTATCCGACGTGCCGAGAGGAATAAAAACATACCCCCTTCCGCCCGTCCTTCTAGAACCTTCGGTCTGCTCAACTTTAAGTATGGCGATATCTTGCAAAGGATCGCGCGCCAAAACTTTGGCGGGCAATTTTCTGCCGTCATTGAATAAAATGGAATACGCGGCATCCGTGTCCTCTACGACATGCTTGTTGGTCACGATCATGCCATCTGCCGACACAAAAAATCCAGTTCCGCTGGAAATCTGTTTTTGCACCGTGCCATTTTGCCTGTATTGGGGAACTTGGAATTGTGGGAGCATTTCAGGCGGAATCACCTGGCGAAAAAATTCGTCATTTTGAAACGGATTTATGAAATATTGTTCAATCACCGGCAAATCCTTGGTCGCTATAACGCTTACTACCGCCGCCGAAGACTCGCGCGCCAATTTAATAATCAAATCCTCCTGCGTTATGACGCTTATTTTTTCCGTGCCTTCGGTCAGAGCGCCGCCGCTTACCGTCGCCTTTTCAATTACTTTATAAATAGCCTGTGTCATGGCGGGAGGCGCCTGATTAATCAAAGTCACGGTGACAATACCGGTCACCAGCGAAGTTACAAAACTCACCAAAAGCGCCAGTAAAATCAGTTGTGTTTTCGTTAAGCCTTCCATATTGCTAATGATTATTTTAGCATATTTTGCAATATTTCATAAAAAGCGTCCAGCTCCTCTTTCGTCGTATGCTTGCCAAGCGTTATGCGAAGAGATGACCTTGCTCTTTTTTCGTCATAACCCAAAGCCAACAGAACATGGGACGGTTTCTGCCCTCGGGCGGCGCATGCCGCTCCAGAAGACACACACACCCCAGCCTGCGACAGACCTATCATAATAGTATCAAAATCGCGATTAGTCAAGACTATATTAACATTATTGGGCAAACGGCGCTCTCGCGAACCGTTCAAATCAACTCCCGGAATTTGCAATAATTTATCAAGCAAATAATCGCGCAATTCCGACATATTTTTAATATTTTCCTCGCTCAATTTCCACCGCTCCACTAATTCCGCCGCCCTGCCAAAGCCCGCAATAACCGGCACCGGCTCCGTACCCGCCCTCATGCCGTATTCCTGGCCTCCGCCTTGTAGCCACGGATATATATTTATTCCGTCCCGGATATAAAGCGCCCCGATGCCCTTGGGCCCGTAAATCTTATGCCCGGAAATGGTCAGTAAATCCACCCCGAGTTTACGCACATCCATATCCAAATAATTTGCCGCCTGCACCGCGTCGGTATGAAAAAGCGGCCAATCCGAAACCGAGTCCGAAGATTTTTTCCATCGACGGATCGCTTCGGAAATTTCCACGATGGGCTGGATGGTACCTATCTCATTGTTGGCGTACATGACGGACACCAGCGCCGTATCTCTTGATAATGCTTTTTCCAAATCCAAAACATCCACTATCCCGTCTTTACCGGTTTTTAAATAAGTAACTCGCGCCAAACCGTTTTTTTCCAAATCACGGCAAGGTTCCAGCACGGCTTCGTGCTCTATGACCGTAGTAATTATATGAGGCAGAACCAATCTATGGGAACGCGCGAAACCGCGTACCGCTCCGTATACGGCCATATTATCAGCTTCGGTTGCGGAACCGGTAAAAATAATATTTCTTAAAGAATCCGCGTTTACGAATTTTTTTATTTTCTCCCGCGCGTCATCCACTGCGCGGCGCGCCTCCTGGCCCATAAAATGAAGAGCTCCCGGATTGCCGAACTCTCGCGCCCAATAAGGCTCCATGGCCGAAATCACCTCTGCTTCAACAGGCGTGGCCGCAGCGTAATCAAGATAAATTTTTTTATTGGCCGATGTCATTAACTTTTTTGACAGCAGGAATTTTGGCTTTGAGCGTTCGCTCTATCCCTTCTTTTAAAGTCAGCTGGGAAAGCACACATCCATGACATGATCCTTGCAAGACAATCTCCACCACCCCCGCCCGAAAATCCACGAATTTAACGCGCCCCCCATGCATGGCAAGCATTGGCGCGATCTCTTTCTCCAAAATCTTTTTTATTTTGTCTTTAATTGTTATTTTAGCCATTATTTTACAAAACGATTTTCAACTTCCGCCCAGTCAATATGGCGGAAAAAAGCGTCTATGTATTCTCCGCGATTTAACCCGAAATCCGTGATAAACGCGTGCTCGAACACATCCATCACCAAAACCACGCGGCTTCCCGCCAAATGCCCGGCATCATGCTCATTCACCCAGACATTCATCAATTTATCCGCCTCTTCGTCATAAGCCAAAACCACCCAGCCAATGCCGCGCATCGCGCCCGCGGCTCTGAAATCTTTTTCCCACTCTTCGTATGAACCGAGGTCTTCCGTGATTTTTTTATAAATTTTACTGCCAGGATTTATGACGCCCGCGTACTTGCTTAAATTACCAAAATATTTTTCGTGCAAGCGCATGCCATTCCATTCCCATCCGAAACGTCTGCGCATTTCCGCGTATTGCGGCGTACCAGAGGTAGCAGCTTTCAACTGCTCTATCAATTTATTGGCGTTAGTTACATAGCCCTCATAGAGCTTGAAATGATTTTTGAGCAGTGTATCGCTTAAAGACTGCATCCCCAACAAGTGCTCGTAATTTTTTGCCGCAAACATAATATATTAAATTAAAAAAAAATGGTAATTTTTGAAAAATTGATTAAGGAAAAATTTGCTGGCCATTTTCATCAAACAGATTAATGGCCTTGACCGGACAAGATTTTGCCGCGAGCAATATGGTTTCATCGTCTGCTCCATGCTCGTCTATCACAAAAGCTTTGTTTTCTTCGTCCAGCGCAAAAACTCCCGGCGCTACGGCCACGCAGGGCGCCGCGCCTATGCAAACATTCCTATCCACATAAATTTTGACAATTTTTACCATTAGCCGTAATATTTTTCCGAATAAAATCTTATCAATTGTTCGATGCCCGCCTTTGATTCCAAAGACATACCGACACCCACTTTAAGTTTTCTTTGCACGGCTTCCAAGTCGCGCGCCCCTTCCAACACCGCCTCTTCTATGTCCTTATCCGTGATATTTAACCTTTCATCCACTATTTTGGCCCCGTCTGTAATGATTCTATCATATTGGCGGGTTTTTCTGAAGTAATTATTGACGGTTTTTTGGAAGGCTTTATCGGCCAAAACCGAACAATGAATTTTACGGTCTGGTAACCCGCTCAAGCGCTTGATAATATCCTGGGGCTTTATTTTTAAGGCATCGGAGATCTGCATGCCGCCTTTTTCCGTTACCATCACCGAAAACATGGAGGTCGCGGCTATGGCTGAGGCACATCCAAAAGTGCGCCATTTGAGGCGCTTCACGCGCTCCGTTTTTGGATTAACTTTTATCCACATCCGCATCATGTCTCCGCACGCGGGGCTGCCCACCATGCCGTCGGCATCATATTCATTTGCCTTGGGGTCTTTCAGCAAAATATTTTGCGGATGGAAAAAATGATCTTTAACCGTATCAGAATAATACCAAGTTTCGCCGGTATGGGTATTTACGACATTAACATCCTTTTTATTAATGCTCTTTTTCTTCTTGGTTTTCATATTAACGATAACTATTTTTGGTAATAGTTCCGGCAAAAGCCTCCGGATGCGACACGCCTTTTGAGTCGGCTTTTATTTTTAACGGTGAAATTCCGCGCAATATACGCACTATTTCCGGCAGTACGCTAAGCGCGTATTTTATGTCCGCTTCGTTATTCCGGCGCCCCAGGGTGAACCGAAGTGATGCGTGGGCAAACTCATATGGCCGCCCCAACGCCAAAATCACATGCGAAGGCTCTAGATCCGCCGAAGTGCACGCCGATCCGGTAGAGGCCGCGATGCCGTATTCATCCAAATAAAGAATTATGCCCTCGCCCTCAATATCCAAAATGGAAACATTTATGTTGTTCGGCAGACGTTTTTGGGGATGGCCGTTTAACACCACTTTTGGTATATTTTTCAAAATGCCCGCTATAAACATATCGCGCAATTTCGTAAGCCGCGCCGATTCTTTTTCGCGTTCTTTCTGCGCGATCTCAAAAGCTTTTGCCAAACCGATTATCCCAGGAATATTTTCCGTGCCGGAACGCAATCTCTTTTCCTGCCCTCCCCCGTATAAAATAGGAAATAACTTGACTCCGCTTTTTTTATATAAAAATCCCGCGCCTTTGGGCCCGTACATTTTAGAACCATTGACTGTCATCAAATCAACGCCCAAATGCTTTACATTCATATCCAAATATCCGGCGGCCTGGCAAGCGTCCGTGTGGAACAGCGGATACGGCGACGCGGGATTCTTAGCTTTAAAATTTTTAACAATCTCCGCGATTTCCGCGATGGGCTGAATGGTGCCTATTTCATTGTTCGCATACATTATGGAAATCAAAATAGTATCCGGACGCAAAGCCTTTTTCACATCTTCCGGGTCTACAATTCCATTCGCAGAGACATCCAAATATGTAACTTCCACGCCCTCTTTTTCCAAAATATGCAACGGTTCAAGCACCGCATAATGTTCTATTTTGGTCGTTATTACATGTTTGGGGGCTAAGCTTCCAAACATGCGCACCGCGCCAAAAATCGCCATATTATCACCCTCCGTGCCTCCGCCGGTAAAAATTACCTCTTCGGGCGCCGCGCCTATCAATCCGGCAATAGAAGAACGCGCGCCGTCTAACGCTTTTTTGGCACGCCTGCCTTCGCGATAAAGCGATGCGGCATTTCCAAAATCCTCATCCCAATACGGCTTCATGGCAAAAACTACGCGCGGATCCAAATAAGTGGTCGCCGCGTGATCCATATAAATTCTTTTTTTATTTTTTTTACCGGCAACATTTCTCATAATTTTAAATTAAATTTCCGCCAAAGTGGTTGTGTGCAAAACTTCCAATATTTTTTTGTCCAAAACCTGCCAGCGTTTTCTCGTGGGACATACGGCCTTAAGCAAACAGACGCCGCTTGCTTTGCCAGATTCCAGGCAACGCATCATTTTGGGCTGTTCAAAGGCGGCAAGCATTTCCCCCATAGTAATGCGTTCGGGACTGCGCGAAAGCGCGTATCCGCCCCCCTTGCCTTTTTTAGCGACAATGATTCCGGCCATTTTCAAGTTCAACGCAACTTTTTCCAAAAAAGAATAGGGTATGCCATACTTTTCCGAAGCGTCGCGCACCGTAACTATCACGCCCCGCCTGTAAGCTCGACTTAAAATCTCCAAAAATATAAGGCCGTAATCGGTTTTTCGGGAAAATCGCATATAATTGCAATTAAATATTATTTATAATCAGATACTTTTAGTCTGATACTATATCGGCTTCAAAAAAATGTCAACGCAATCAAAAACCCTCCGCATCAAGCAGAGGATCTTTGATTATATCAGCCCACTGTTAATTCAGTGTCTTTTTACCCGGAGCCCATTCTACGGGACACAATTTGCCAGTCTGCAAAGCCTTCAGTACGCGCAAAGTCTCTTTGACGGATCTTCCAACATCATTGTCGGAAATCACCATGTAACGAAGCTTGCCTTTTGGATCCACGATAAAAGTCCCACGGAGCGCTATCCCCTCTTCTTCCAAAAGCACTTCGTAGTCCTCCGACATCCTCTTCTGAAAATCCGACAAAAGCGGAAATTTGATTTTACCCAAACCTCCTTCCACCCATGCCTTGTGCGAATAAACGGAATCAACCGAGACGCCCACAACTGCCGCTCCGGCTTTTTTGAAATCGGAACTATGTTCGGAAAATTCCCTTATTTCCGTGGGACAGACGAAAGTAAAATCAAGCGGGTAGAAAAAAATCACCAACCACTTGTTTTTAAAATCCTTCAAAGAATAATCCTTGAATTTGCCGTCCGCGTACCCCTGCAATTTGAAATCAGGAGCTTCTTGTCCTACTTTAATCATAAATTTAATCTATTTAACCCAATAATTTAAATGTTCGACTAGTTAATTGACTATTGATTGCGTTAAAAAATTTTAACTCCGCGCCGCCACAACGCGAATGCCGCGCGCAAAGGCAGAATATTCGACATATACAAAAGCGGAACAGCGCGTTTCATAAACCAGGCAGTAATTCCGGAAATTTTCACATATTTTGAATCAAATACGGCGTATCTGCCACCCAAATCAATCAAAAACTTATTGACATACGGCACATAAGGAAACGGACGCCGTCCGAACATAAGCCTTCGCAAAGTATAGGCGGCGTATCTCCCCTCGTGTATGGCGGCTTGCGCCGTCATCGCAAGAGGCTGTGCCATATCGTTCCTCCGGAAATAAGCCATATCGCCCACGACAAAAACATTTTTATATTCTGGAAGGCGCAAATATTCATCCAACTCCAATCTGCCCTTATTTTCCAATTTGACTCCCGACAACCGCGCCGCGATGCTATTCGCGCAAACGCCGGTTGTCCAAACCGCCAAATCATAAGACGCGCTCTCTCCATTCTTCAAAATAATTTCGCTATCCGAAATTTCCGTAACCGCGCTTAGAGTTTTTATTTTAACGCCGATCTTTTTTAACCGTGCGGATGCCTTGGCTGCCGTCCACGGGCTTGCGCCCGCCAAAATATTCTCGCCCGCTTCAAGTATTAATATTTCAAAAGAACTCCGGGGGCGGGCGTGAAGCGCGGATAATTTTTTCGCGAAATTAGCCATGCCTCCGGCCATTTCGCATCCTAAAAATCCCCCGCCGATAATCGCCAATCTTATATGTTCGTGCTTGGCTTTCCGCGCGAACAACTCGTCAAAGGCATTACGAATATTCAACGCTTCTTCAACTTTTTTAACCGCGTAAACGCGCCCCTCAATGCCTTGTATCCCGCAATAATCGCTTTCGCTGCCTAACGCCACGATCAGCCAATCGTATGAAAAACTTTTGCCGGACTTCACCTCCACCTTCTTTTCTTTAAAGGAAATGCCCGCAACCTCGTCTTCCACCACTTCAACGTGCCCGTATTTTTTAAATATCGTTTTAAGCGGAATCGCGGCAGCTAAAGCAAGTGACATAAATTTTTTAGCGTCGGGTTTGCGACCTTCGGGCAAAAACGCGGACGCGATCCTGTGATAATCCGGCGTATAAGAATGGTATGGCTTGTTATTGATTAACGTAATTTTGGCGTCGCGCGGCAGATGTTTGCCCAAATCCAAAGCTGCCCTCACCCCTCCGAATCCTCCGCCTAAAATTAAAATATTTTTCATCATGAATTTAATCCGGCACCTTCCAAGCCGCCTCTCGGATTTGAACCGAGGACCTTCACTTTACAAAAGTGTTGCTCTGCCACTGAGCTAAGGCGGCAAATAACGCAATACAATGACTGCCGTTCTACGACTTAATTATGAATTATCCGCGGATGAGCCGTTTTTGATACTGTTTTGATGCTCGTTTATTGACCGCCAGTAGTCCGAATTTTTGACGCCACCGTTGCCACTATCGCCGTTTAAATTTCTTTTACCTTTCAGATAATCAGCGACTTTCTGCAATTTATTCTCCGTTTTCAATATCAAAATCCTGAAGCGCCTCAATGTCTTTTCCGAAAAAGCATAAAACTTGGGAACACAATAATCATGCGCGCGATCGCATACGGGCACGAGCAAACGGGACAATAGTTCTTCGCGCACCGAAAAACGCTCCGCCATCGCGCGATTCAGTTCTTCTTCCGTCAAAGAGCGGACCATCGGCAAATTGCGCAATATTATGACCGCGGCGCCAATAATGGAAATCACGGCTAAAATTGAGAAAAAAATCATAATGAAAAACGAACGAAACGAGCAATGGTTATATTTTCCCCGAATTTTTGAACGGTTTCTTTAATATAATCTTCCACGGTAATATCCTGATTTTTAATGTAGGGCTGAGTAAGCAGGCTGCGCTCTTTCAAGAACGCGTCCATTTTACCGGAAATAATTTTTTCTTTAATGTCCGCCGGCTTATTTAAGCTTTCGGTTTCGGATTTAAATACGCCCAGCATCTCTGCTTGAAGCTCTTCCGAAGCATCTGCCGGAGACAAAAAGTGAGGATTAAGGGCGGCAATATGCATTGCTATATTATGAGCAAATTCCTTAAAAGCATCATTTCGCGCCACGAAATCAGTCTCGCACCTGACTTCCGCCAGCACCCCTATGCGGCCCTCCCCATGCACATACGACGCTATTATGCCGGAACCAGTGGCACGCTCTTTCTTCTTCTCCGCCACTCCCGCGCTCTCTTTCTTCAAAAACGCGAATGCCTTGTTAAAATCACCGCCCGATAATTCCAAAGCCTTCTTGCAAAGCATAATAGAAAGGCCGGTTTCTTCCCGCAGTTTTTTAACATCGCCCGTATCCATAAATTTATTTTTTGTCTTTATCGTCGGTTTTTAACGCTCCGAGATTCAATCCTTCTTTGTAGGCTTCGCCGATGCGCGACAATAAATAAGCCACGCTAGCGGAAGACGAATCGTTTGCCGGCACAAGAAAGTCTATGCCCTCTGGATTATTATCACTGCTCAAAATCGCCACAACCGGCACGCCGCGAGCCTGGGCTTCGCGCACGGCTATTCTCTCGTCTTTCGGATCAACCACAACCAAGGCATCCGGAAGCTTTTTTAATTTTACCAAACCACCCAAATTCCTATCTAATTTTGCGGTCTCCCGTTCTATCTCCAGCTGTTCTTTTTTTGTATATTTTTCCAACTCGCCGCTTTTCTTTGCTTGTTTAAGTCCTTCAAAATAATCCATTCTCTTGCGAAGGACCGTAAAATTTGTAAACAAGCCGCCCAACCAGCGTTCTTTAACATAGGGCATATCCAATTCCCGCGCCGTTTTTTCCACCATATCACGAACGGATGGCTTGGTTCCCACAAATACCACGAATTTTTTCTCTTCGCCCATTTTGCGCAAAAACGCGAGAGCCTCGTCCAATTTGGCCTTCACCTTATCCAAATCAAAAACTTCTATATTGTTTCGTATGCCGAACAAATAAGGCTCCATCTTGGGGTGCCTTCTGCTCCGTGAATAACCGAAATGCACGCCAGCCTTGAACATCTCCGCCAATTCTTGGGTTATAATGGGCTCTTCCGTATCCACCACCTCATTATTTGATTTTTCTTCTGTTTGCAGCATAAAATTTAGTTTAGCAAATTTAAACAAAATGGCAAGTCCATGTAATGTTCGCAGATATATGGCGGTCTCAAATTCCAAGGTGGCACCTTGGAGTGAAATTTGCATTTTATACGTATTGCGCTATAATATCAATCATGCAAAAAGACATACATCCGCAATACCATAATGACGCCGTATTTGAATGCGCTTGCGGCGCTAAAACTATCACAGGATCAACCAAGAAAACTATACAGGTTGAAATCTGCCAATCATGCCATCCGTTTTATACCGGAAGAGAAAAAATGATTGACACGGCGGGCCGCGTGGAAAAATTCAGGGCGCGCCAGGCCAAAGCCAAGAAAGCAAAATGAGCGAAAACGAAAACGATCCGAAACAAGAATACGACGCGTTGATTGAAGATATTTCTAAAAATTGGACTCCTGAAAAAGCCAAGCGCTTGCAAGAGCTTTCCCGTTTAATATCGGAAAAGAAAGATACCGCCGAAAATAATACGGCATCCGCCAACCCAAAATCCATCATATTGGAAATCCGGGCCGGCGCGGGCGGCGACGAAGCCGCGCTTTTCGCTTTTGAATTGGCAAATATGTATACCAAATACGCGGAAAAACGCGGCTATAAAGTGACGCTTGTTTCCGAATCCAAAAGCGAACTCGGCGGCTACAAAGAAGTGGTGTACGAAATGTCCGGCAAAACAGCCTTCCATGATTTAAAAAATGAAAGCGGCGTGCATAGAATCCAACGCGTGCCGGCTACCGAAAAAAGCGGTCGCATACATACTTCCACCGCGTCAGTGGCGGTTCTGCCTTTATGGCCGGAAAAAATCCTTGAAATAAGACCGGAAGACATAGAAATAAGTTTTTCGTGCGCCGGAGGACCGGGCGGGCAAAATGTAAACAAAGTGGAAACCGCGGTACGCATTCTCCACAAACCGACCGGAACGGTAATACACTCAACGCAGGAAAGATCCCAGCAAAAAAACCGCGAACTCGCCATGAGCATACTGCAAGCCAAACTCCTGGAAGAAAAACGCGTCAAAGAGGAGGCGGCATCGCGCGCCGCGCGGAAAGAACAAATCGGCACCCAGGAAAGATCGGAAAAAATAAGAACTTATAATTTCCTACAGGACCGCATCACCGATCACCGCATCCAAAAATCCTGGCATAATATAACTAAAATAATGGCTGGGAATTTAGAGCCGATTATAGAAGCACTTACAGAATAAAACTCAATTTAATACTGGCTTAAAATATCTATCTGCTCCTGATATTTAGCCGCCAAAGCCATAACATCATCTCCGTAAAAAGCGTAGGCCTTTTTCTGCCAATTTCCTCCCGCCAAATATTTAAGTGCCGCTCTTCTTTCCGCCACGGCTCCACCCGCAGCCGCTCCATTATCCTTCAAAAGCAATGCCGAGGCCATGAAGGCGTCTTTAGGATCCCACGGACTAGGCGGATTGTGTCCGGTTTTTGCCGCAATCGCGTCTTGGTATAATTGCCAAGTTGTAGGCATAAATTGCGCCGGCCCCATCGCTCCCCCACATCCGTAATATGGTGCCTTGGAAACTGGCATCAAATCCGGATCCAAACCCAACGCCGCGGTAATGGCTAAAAATGCCGTTTTTTGCTTTTCCGCGGAGGTTTTATAGCCAATCTTAATATAACAATTGTATAAATCCGTCTTCCAATTTCCTGAACCCAAATTAGCGCCAAGTTCCGATTCTTCCGACAATACCCCCAAAAGAAAAGCGGGTCGCACTCCGGTTTTTTGAAATGCCAAATTGGCATATTCTATGGCTTTTTCAAAAGGAATAGCGGCAGAACCGCGGAGTAAGAACAGCTGGCTTCGTATTTTAGCGGCATCGCGTTCACTTAACTTCAACACGTCCTGATACGCCTTTTCCTGACCGCGAGTAACTTTCAAAATATTTTTTTGCTCCGATTCTTTTTGTTCAATGCGGCGCCTCTCCAATTCCTGGATCGCTTTCAAGTCTGATTCCTCCTGCTTTCTTTGGCTCAAAGTATCAACTTCTTCCTGGGTGTTTGCCTTGGTAACCTCTATCTCATCCAAAGAATTGTGAATTAGCTTTTGTACGGAATCCATGGAATCAACATCCACGAAAAAATCCGACATATTTTCATAACCCAGCATCAATTCAACCAAAGTGGTGTCCCCCAAAGTATTTAATTGCCGCAAAAGCTCGGCCAACGATTCTTTTTCACGATTAACTTTTCGCAACAATTCTCCTACAAATTCCGATTTTTCACCGATGGTTTCCGTAAGCTGTTTTATAGAAAGAGTTCTCGCCTGAATGGCCAATTTAGCCTTTTTAATTTCCGTTTGTATGATAGACAAATCCCGCTCCAAACTTACGGCCTCGTTTTGTTTTCCTTGTATTAAGGTACGATAACCGTCAATTTGCGATTCCAAGCCCTTCAATTCTTCTTCCAATTTCGCCCGTTCCGCCGCGACTGTAGCCGGATCCACCGTCACTGCCGCATCCGAAAATGTGCCTTGTGAGTATAAAAATATCCCTAAAATTATAGGGATTGCAAACTCAAGCAAAATGCGATTTCGCATTTTAATCTGTTTAGAAAATATCTCAAAAATATTCATTTAAATCCGAGACGTGCCCGCCTTAAGCCTTTTTCTTCCCTTCGGCGCCCGCCTCTTTCTTTTCTTCAGTGCCAACCTCTGCTGCCACTTCTTCTTTGCCTTTCTTTTCCACCGCGATATCTTCCAAAGTGCGTTCTTCCGTTACAATCTCTTCCGTCGGCGCTTTAACCAAAATGATGACCTCTTCAGGACGCAGCATCGCCTTAACGCCGTCTTTCAAATGTAGGTCTCCTACCGTAAAATGATCATTTAATTCCCGCAAACCGGAAATATCCACGGAAATATCCGAAGGCAAATCTTGAGGCAACGCCTCAACTTCCAACTCGTGTATGACTTTAACTAAAACTCCTCCCAAATTCTTGACCGCCGGAGACTCTCCGGAAAATACCACGGGAATGCGCACCACCATGATCTTGTCCATTCTTACCGCATAAAAATCCACATGAATCGGCTCGCCTTTCCGCGGATCCATCGCCACATCATGAATCAACACATTATTTTTATTATCGCCTATTTCCAATTCAACAACTTTTGATCCTCCGGAATTCTGCCATATTTTTTTAAATTCTTTGCCATCCAAACTTAAAGCCATATTCGGAACACCGCTACCATAAAGCACAGCCGGAATAAAGCCGCGCCCTCTCAAAGACGCCACCTTTTTACCTGTTATTTCTCTTTTACTGGCCTTAAGTAACATAAAAATAGATTAGCATAGAACGTTTCGCTAATCAATATTCAAATTATATTCTGTTCATGCTGCCGAATAAGGCCAATTTTTCTTTAACTTTGCCTTCTACCGCCGCAAGAACGCCCGGAAAAAGCTTGTAAGGCGTGGTTTCATCGGGATTGTCGCGCAATGCTTGGCGCAAGGCATCGGTATAAGCAATGCGAATTTCCGTATTTACATGTATATTGCTTATCCCCGCCCTGATGGCTTCTTTTATTTGGCGTTCAGGAATGCCAGATCCTCCGTGCAAAACTAAAATGGTTCCGGGAACGGCTTCATGAATTTGCCGTATGCGATCAATATCTAATTCCGGCTCATTGGCGGAAATGCCGTGAATATTGCCCACTACTGGAGCTAATCTATCCACCCGAGTTTCTTGCACGAAATACGCCGCCTCATCCGGCTTGGTCAAATCTTCCGGCTTTATGTCAATCTTTTCTTTCTGAATTTTGGACTCACCCCGCAAAAAACCCAACTCCGCTTCAATCGATATGTCCGCATTTCTTGATTTGGCGTATTCCACGATTTCTCGCACGCCCGCTATATTTTCTTTGAGCGATTTGGCGGACAGATCAATGTGTATGGAATCATATCCGGCGTCCACGACGGCTCTCGCCTCTTCCACGCTTTTGAAATGATCGGCGTTCAAAAATATCGGTAAATCAAACTCCTCCCTGAAAGCGCGCACCATATACACCGCCTGCCGAAATCCTATGAAATTACGCTCACCGCCGGACGTGCCTATGTGTACGGGAGTTTTGAGACTTTGCGCCGCCATCACAATGGCGCGCAATTGTTCAATATTAGAAATATTAAAATGTCCCAAGGCCCATCCCTCCTTGCTTGCTTTCAATAAAATTTCATTTAAAGTTACATTTTTCATATAATTTACAGGCTTATATAACCCTTGTGGAAATTTTTTAAAATCAAGGCGCGCATTTCTTCTTCTCCGACATAAGCCATAAATATCTTATTCCACAACGCCTCCTGATGATGATAAAGATATTTTATAAGTTCTTTCTTTTGCACCAAAGACATTATCGTATCTATCAAATTAAAACTTACCAGTACATCTATACCGGTTTCCGTCTGATAAAAATCTCCGACCCAATCCAAATCATGCCAAAAACTCAAATCAAGACCCGCGTAATCTTTGCCCATGTGCGCGATATCGCTCTCCGCCTTGGACCAGTGAAGCGCCTCGGGATTAACGTGTGGCTCCATTAAACGCCAGTCGTTTTTGTCGTCTTTGGCGAGATATCTTTGAACAATCATCCAATTTAACTCCCGATCGTCAGGAAGCCGCACATCCAAAACATCGCCTCGGAGCGCGGATATAAACAATTCGGCAAAATGCCTGCCATCCACCTCGGGAGATCCCTCTTTATCCACGTAATATCTGAAAAGCTGGGAATAAAATTCAATTTCATGCACATAATGCAAAAGTAAAGTAAAAAGGCGAAGCGCCTCTCCGGGCACGCCCAAATGTTCCGGTAAAACAAAAATCAAGCCAAGTTCTTTCAAATGACTCACGTTGTGGTATTTCTTTTTCATGAATTTTTCGGCCATGCGAAGCCACTTTTCGTCCAGCACGAAAGCTTCCGTGTAACGCCGCTCAAAATCTTCAGGCTTCAAATTTTCGTAACCCTTAAAAAATACGTTATTCAGCCAATCCCGATCCTCGGCAAAACGAAGCGCCGCGTAAACCTTGCGAATGTCTTCTTTTTCCAACATCTGCTTTACGTTTTCATATCCCAAAAAAGACATGATGTTCTTCGGCGGATTGGCGTACAAAAATTCTTTCGCTTTTTCCCATTTTAAGAAAAATCCCTCTCCCACATTGGCCGTTTTCAGAGCTCCTTCTACGACAGTATTACATCCTTCCATCGTTCCGCATTTAGGACCGCCCAATGCCTGCTGAAGACTTAAATCGTCGTCTTCAACCTTCATAATCAAAAGGCTGTACAAATCTCTCGCCGCATGATCTTTGACTTTGAATTGCTTCATTATAACCTTCACGCGCTCCTCGTTTTGCTTGGCTATTTTTTCAACAACATCATCGAACCGGAAACGCTTGCGCATTTTCTCTTCAATATGCAAAAGGGTGTCCTTGTCGGACCGCAAAATTTCGGCAATTTTATCATAGGCCGGCGTCATAAAATAATTTTTTTAATTTTTAATTTTTGCCACCTGTTTGCCCCTAGCTCTTTGGCCGCGAGCAACCCTCCCTTGGCTCCTATATGCTCTACCTTGGAAGTGGCATTGGCGCTCCCTGTTCGCAACGCTTCAATTATGGCTTCTTCTGTAATGGCGCGGCCGCGCGTTATCTTGCTCCGTAAAAGTCCGGCCACGAAACCAGAACCAAAAGCGTCCCCTGCTCCGGTCCTGTCAACCACGCGATGTTCGGGAAATGTCCCAGCGCGCCACATAACACGGCCATCGGAGACCAAAACGCCATCCGGCCCCAAAGTCATAACCGCAAGTCCGTCTATAATATCGTCAAATTTTTGAAAAATCCGCTTTTCCTGACCGTAAGAAATGCCCAAAAGCGCCGCGGCCTCCTCTTTATTCACTATAAAAACATCAATGTATTTCAAATATTTTCTCAAACGCCCGAGCCCAAGCTCCAAATCCACACCTCCCGGATTCCAGGCTAAATGAACGCCGTATTTTTTTTTGGCGCTTATGGCGTTTTTTAAAATGCCCAAATCGCCCGATAAAGAACTCAAATAAATCCAGCGTGCCCGGATTTGGCTTAATCCATGCGCCGACAACCTGGCATTGGCGCCGCGATAAGCCAAAATAGTGCGCTCCCCTTCTTCCGGCTCCAAAATTACGGAATAAGCAGTCGGGAATTTTTTGTCTTTCTCCACAAAATCCGTATTTATTTTTTCTCTTTTTAATTCCGATGTCACGGCGTCTCCGCGCACATCTTCTCCCACGCGAACCACGCAAGCAGTTTTAAATCCTTGACGTCTGAATGTAACGGCCGTATTGGTGCCCGCCCCTCCGGTCAAAAAATTTATATCGTCTATTTTAATTTTGCTTCCCAAACTCATGGCAAGCGCGCGCCCGATTTTAAAACGCGCGTCTTTCAACGCCCGAAAATCTTTGCTTTTTATCAAAACATCCCGGGTCGCGGACCCGACCGTTACTACATCGTACATTGTTTTAAAAACTACCGATCCGTAGGATCAAACATGGTTTATTTTTTTCTTTTAATAACTTTCCTCACCGCCTCAACAATATTTTTAGGCATGAGTCCAAAATATTCTATCAATTCATTCGGTTCGCCGGATTCGCCAAACCTGTCTTTCATGCCCATAAATTCCATGGGCGTGGGACGGCTTTTGGCCAGAACTTCCGCTACCACGGAGCCCAAACCGCCCATAATCTGATGCTCTTCCACCGTCACAATGGCGCCAGCCTCTTCCGCGGCGCGCAGTATTTCTTTTTCATCAATCGGCTTTATGGTGTGCAAATTTATAACCCTTGGTTTTATGCCTTCTTTTTCCAGTATTTCAGCCGCCAGCATGGCGTTATAAACCATAGTGCCGCAAACAATTAACGCCACATCCGGCTTTTCATTATCCCAAAAAACTTCAGCCTTGCCTACTTCAAAAGGAGTGTCAACGGTGGTCAAAATAGGAGTTTTTTCACGGGCAAACCTTATATAAACCGGCCCGTCTATGCGTGCCGCGGCAATAGTCGCTTTTTCCGCCTCCACCGAATCTGCTGGCACCAAAACCGTCATATTGGGCAACACTCGCATAATGGCGATGTCTTCAATCGCCTGATGCGTCGCGCCGTCCGGACCCACCGAAACCCCCGCGTGCGCGCCACCGATTTTAACATTTTGCCTGTTGTAACAAATCGTGGTTCTTATCTGCTCCCAATTGCGGCCTGGGCTAAACATGGCATAAGAAGAGATAAACGGCACCTTGCCCATCGCCGCCATGCCAGAAGCCACTGAAGCCATGTTCTGCTCCGCCACGCCGCATTCCAAAAATCTCTCGGGAAATTTTTTCTGAAACCATAATGAACGAGTGGATTCGGAAAGATCGGCGCACAAAACCACGATATTTGGATTTATTTCCCCTTCCTTGGCCAACCCATTGCCAAAACCATCGCGTATAGGCGCCTGTTTAACCTTGTTTAGGTCCAACACATCATCGGCTAATTTTATATTTTTATTAATAGGCATAATTTATTCATGCTCGCCCGCTCACTAAATTTTAGTAAGGGGCTTCGCATTATTGATGCTCGCTTTTAATTTTGCCGCCCAAAGTTCTCAATTCATTCAAAGCCTCAATCCCCTGCTTAGCTTTAGGCACCACGTCTTCCGGACCCTTGCCTGGAGGATTGCCGTGCCACTCAAAACGCCTCTCCATAAAACTCACGCCCTTGCCCGGTATGGTGTGGGCAATTATCAATGTCGGTTTTTCAAAAATCGCCCTACCTTCTTCCACCGCCCCTACTATCGCTTCAAAATTATGACCGTCAATCTCCAAAACATGCCAGCCGAAGGCTTCATATTTTTCACGTAAGGGCTCTAACGGCATGACATCTTCCGTGTTCCCATCAATCTGAATATTGTTCCTGTCCATTACCTGGATTAAATTGGAAAGCTGCTCCCGTCCCGCCATCATCGCGGCCTCCCAAGTCTGCCCCGCGTCATGCTCACCGTCTGAGGTGAGACAATATATACAATTTTTCTTGCCATCCATGCGACAAGCTAAAGCCATGCCCACGGCCTGCGACAATCCCGAACCCAAAGGACCGGATGAAGTTTCTATTCCCGGCAATGTGATTCTGTGCGGATGTCCCTGCAACCGCGTTCCTAATTTGCGCAAAGTTTTCAATTCTTCCACGGGGAAATAACCGGCATGCGCCATCGCAGCGTATTGCACCGGACAAATATGACCATTGGAAAGAATTAAACGATCCCGCTCCTTCCAACCGGGATTTTTAGGATCATGCTTTAAAATATGCAAATAAAAAGCGGTGAAAATATCCGCCATCCCTAACGGTCCCGCGGAATGACCGGAACCCGCCTCCACCAGCATTTCTATGATTGATTGGCGGACTTTATTCGCAACCAATTCCAGTTCTTTTATTTTTTCTTCATGCAAGTGCATTTTTCAAATCTTTTATGGCCTGCCCAACATCTTTTTTACCGTATATCGCGCTGGCGGCCGTTATTATATTCGCTCCGGCCAATACTGCTTGCCGGGCAGTAATCTCATTCATGCCTCCGTCAGCTTCTATTATACACCCCGGACATTCTTTTCGCACTGCTTTTATTTTGTGTAAAACTTCCTCATCAAATTTTTGGCCGGCCAAACCAGGATGCACGCCCAAAATCTGCACCATATTTATTTTATCCAGATAAGGATAAAGCTGCGTCCACGGAGTCTCCGGATTGAGAGCAATGCCCGCTTCAATGCCCGCATCGCGCAATTTTTCAATCACGAAATTGGGATCTGCTGCCGCCTCAATATGGAAAATAATGCGCCGGATATTGGGTGACATCCAATGGCCAATCTGCCGCTCAATCCTGTCTATCATAAGATGCGCCTCCAACAAAAGCGAAGTTTTCAATCCGACCAAATCAGCCGGATTATGCCAGATCGTATTTTTGGTAAATGTGCCGTCAGCCGCATCCAAGTGCGCCCATTTGACCAACGGCTCAACCAATTTAATTTTTCGTTCTATTTCCTCAAAACTCTCCGCGTTAATAGCAGGAATTATTTCCACCATATTTTTATCCGTCAATTTTTTTAAGGCGGCGAACATGCCGCCCTTCCCCCTTAAAGGCGGTGTCCAGCCACAACTTCACTGCTTTTTTCGCGGTTTCTTCATCCAAAAAACGCGCGCCAAGAGAAAGAATGTTAGCATTATTGTGTTCCCGCGAAAGACGAATAATAGCTTTCGCTTCTTCACTGAAATGCGGACAATAAAATACCGCGGCGCGTATGCCATTTAACCTGTTGGCGACCATCGCCTCGCCCTGACCCGAACCTCCGAGCACAATTCCGCGATCAACATCCGAATTTTTCGCCACCGCTTCCGCCGCCGGTCTTATAAAATCAGGATAATCATCGTTATTATCAAAAACAAAAGCGCCGTGATCTTTAGTCTCATAACCCAAATCGGCAAGAAAAATTTTAAGTTTTTCTTTCAACTCAAAACCGGCGTGATCGGCCCCCAGATGTATTATCATAAAAGCGGTTTCAATGCTTCTAGGTGCTTGATTAGCATGGCAGAGTACCCCCATTCGTTATCATACCAGGAAAAAATCTTCACCAAATCGCCGTCTACCACGCGGGTCATTTGCAAATCCACGATAGCGCCGTAAGGCTCTCCTAAAATATCCGTGGAAACTATATCCTCTTCCGTTACCGCCAAAATACCCTGCCATTCGGGCTTGCGGGCGGCCTCTTTAAAAATATTGTTTATCTCTTCCACGGAAGTTTTCCGTTCCGCTATGAAAGTAAAATCAACCAGCGATCCCGAAACCACGGGCACTCTGACGGAAACACCGTCAAATTTATTTAAAAGTTCCGGAATGGCCTTGGCGGTTGCCAGCGCCGCGCCGGTTGAAGACGGTACTAAATTCATGGCGGCCGCGCGCCCTCGCCGTAAGTCTTTGCCCTTAACGGGGCCGTCCACCACCGCCTGCGTAGCCGTATATCCGTGCACAGTGCTTAATATCGCTTTTTTTATGCCGGGATTTTTTAACATTACCGCCGCGATCGGAGTAGTCGCGTTCGTGGTGCACGACGCGTTGGAAGTTATAAGTCCTTCGGACAAAAGATCGATGCCCACATTGGGCGTCGCGGTTTTGGTCTCGCCTTCATCTTTCGCCGGAGCGGTAATCACCACTCTCTTGGCTCCGGCATCCAAATGAGGCTTGGATTTTTCGTATGATTCAAAAACACCGGTTGATTCCACCACCACATCCACGCGAAGCTTTCCCCATGGAAGCTGAGCTGGATCTTTTTCATTCAAAACTTTGATTTCTTTGCCATCAACCCACAACACTCCATCTTTAACGCTGACATTTTTTTTATACCGCCCATAAACCGAATCGTACCTCAAAAGATACGCCAAATTATCCGGACTCCCCAAATCATTGATGGCGACAATATCAATATCTTTATGGCCGAAAGCCTGGCGAAAAAATATCCTGCCAATCCTGCCAAAACCATTTATCGCAATTTTCATAATATAAAAATTATCTTATATCAATATATTTTAACAGAAAATCCTTCGCAATTGAACAACGGAGAGGAATCAAGAATGCGACCACCCGTTGGTTTTGATTGCCTCCAAAATGCGCATAATAGCCAAAGAATACGCCGCGGAACGTAAATTTACATGACGCTTTTTAGCAAACTCATAATCCTCGGACAATGCCCGCGACATAAAATTATCTATTTTCATAAAAACATCGTCTTTGGAAAATGCCGATCTCTGCCAATTGGCGCTCCACTCAAAATAACTGCCGACCACGCCTCCGGAACTCGCCAAAATATCCGGTATAACCGTAATTTTATTGCTCTCCAAATAAGCGTCGGCTGACTGCGTGATACCGCCGTTCGCCATCTCCAAAATCATTTTAGCGCGCACTTTTTTGACATTAGTATCGCTTAATTGCCCTTCCATCGCAGCCAACACCAGCAAATCCACATCTAACGCGAGCAGGTCTTCGTTGGTGATATTGTGTAATCCAATTTCACATTGCCCCAGCACTCCCCCATTGATGCCGGAACAAATCTTTTTCACTTTCAGCCCTTTTTTATCATACATGCCACCCCGTGAATCCGATATAGCGACGACTTTGAATCCGGCTTCGTCCAAGAAATTTATTATATGCGACCCCACGTTGCCCACCCCCTGCACCGCGACAGTTTTTATTTTGCCTACGTTTTTGGTCATTTTCAAAACCTCGCGCAACACTACGAATCCGCCATATCCCGTAGCCGCGTTTCTCGCCGCGCTGCCGCCAACAATTTGCGGCTTGCCGGTAAACGCGGCGCTCTCCGCGAATCCGGAAAGCAAAGAAAATTCATCGGTCATCCACGCCATAATTTGCGGAGTGGTGCCTACATCGGGAGCCGGAACATCTTTGGAAGGCCCTATCAACGGATACAAAACATCCACATATCCCCGCGACAGCCTTTCTAATTCAATGGCGTCCAGCATCTTGGGATCCACCCTGATTCCACCCTTAGCTCCTCCGTAAGGCAATCCTATGGCCGCGTTTTTTAACATCATCAAAAGTCCCAGTGCCTTGACCTCATCTTCAGTGGTTTCCGGATGAAAACGAATGCCCCCCTTAAAGGGACCCAGCGCGTCGTTGTATTGCACGCGCCACCCCTCAAAAATTCTTATCTTTCCGTCAGACATTTTTACGGGAATATTTATGTGAACCGTCCGTTTCGGCGCATAAAGAATTTGCAATAATTCGCGGTCTACATCCAAGGACGCAGCCGCGTTTTCCAAAAATTTTTTCGTAGTATCAAAAAATGATGCCATAAATATTTAACAAGATTAATTTAATAATTTTCTTTTATTAACAATATATTCGTACGCCGATAATGCGGCTTTGACCGCGTCTCCCGCGGAAATATTATTCTGCTTGTATTTTGAATCGGACACGTCGCCGGCCGCCCAAATGCCGGGCACGCTGGAAGCTCCGGTTCTATGGTCAACTATGATTTCTCCACGCTCATTCAAAGACACGAGATTTTTAACGGGATCCGAATTAGGCAAAGACCCTATTTCCACAAAAATACCGTCTACTTTGAGATTTTTTTCTTCGCCGCTTTTCTTATCGGCGTAAAGCAATCCGGTCACGAATTTATTTCCTAAAACTTCCCGAATTTCTACATTGTAAATCAGCTCCGCTCTGGGAGAATTTTTAATTTTCGTAAAAGTCACGGGGTCTCCCTTAACGGCATCGGAGCGCACCATCAAATACGCTTTTGCGGCATAAGAAAGCAAGTCCACCACAGCCTCCATACCAGCATTGCCGCCACCTACTACTGCCACAACTTTCCCTTTGAAAACAGGCGCGTCGCAGGTAGCGCAATACGCCACGCCCTTTCCAGAAAATTCTTTTTCTCCAGGAACATTCAATATTTTGCGGCGCGCGCCTGTTACCACTATAAGAGCCGTGGCACGGCACTCTTCCCCGCTCCCCGTTGTCACCGCGAATTCCTCGCCATCTTTTTCCACTTTGGCGGCGCGTTTGCCTAAAATAATCTCCACGCATTCGGAAGCGCGCGCGTGATCTTCTAATTTTTTAGCCAGCACCGCTCCGGAAATGGATTTATCACCTATCCAATTTTGAATATCTTCCGATGCCACGGATTGTCCGCCGAAAGACTCCGCCAAAAGCAGAGTTTTTAATTTCTTGCGCCCCGCATACACCGCAGCCGCGGCTCCCGCAGGACCCCCGCCAATTATGATTAAATCATACATATTGCTTATTTAAGTTTGGCGTCTATTAAAGACTTAAGCGCGGAAAAAGGCTGTGCTCCGACCAATTTCTCTCCGTTTATAAAAATAGTCGGCGTGCCGGTTACCCCCAAAGACACTCCTTCAGTGGTATTTTGCTTGACCGCGTCTTCGTATTTTTTACCGTCAAGACACGCTGAAAATTCATCACCGTTCAATTTCAACTCACCGGCAAATTTCTTGAGATTACCCACGGAAAAATTACCCTGATTCTCTCCGCTCTGATGGGAAAACAAATAATCGTGA